>NZ_JBVISL010000005.1:0-24302 GCF_055575555.1 Streptomyces sp. NPDC034085
AAGGAACGGACGCTTCCTTTGTACTCACCCTCTCGGGCTTTCCTCCGGGCTTTCGTTCTGTGTTCTTGCGTTTCCGACTCTATCAGACTCTTTCGGGCCTGACCCCCAGTCAGCGGGGTTTGTCTTCCGGGCTGTTGGGCCCTTCCGACTCCTGAACTCTAGCGGATTTCCCCGGCAACCGATAATCGGGCCTTCGGAAATGAATTCGGGCACGCCGAATTCGTTCCCAGTGGGAGATCGTGCTGAGTAGTTGCCGCTACGAGGCGGCGGGATTCGTTGCCTCCACAACCTTTCGGCTCCGGGGCAACTCGAAGAACCTTACGGATCCGCGGGGGGCGTGTCAACCCCCGGAGGTCAGGCCGGGGACTGGAGGTCTTCCACGCGGTCCAGGAGGCGCGTGAGCATGTCGCCCAGCACTCCGCGCTCCGCGGTGGAGAGGTCCTGGAGGAGGTCCTCCTCGAAGACCGTGGCCGCGCGCATCGCGTCGAGCCACTTGCTGCGGCCCTCGTCCGTCAGCTCCACGATCACGCGGACCCGGTTGGACTCGTCCCGTTCGCGGGTGACCAGACCCTCCGCGGTCATGCGGTCGATCCGGTGGGTCATCGCCGCCGGCGTCAGGCCGAGCTGCTTCGCGAGCTCGCTCGGGCCCATCCGGTAGGGCGCTCCGGAGATGACGAGGGCCTTGAGGACCTCCCACTCCGCGTTGCTGATGCCCAGGGCCGCGGTCTGGCGGCCGTACGCGACGTTCATGCGGCGGTTCAGCCGGCTCAGGGCCGAGACCACCTTCTCGACCTGCGGGTCGAGGTCCTGGAACTCGCGCTGGTAGACGGCGATCTGCTCATCGAGGCTCGGCTCGTGGACGGGCGTGTCGCCGTTGGGGGTCTCAGCCATGGCCCGAAGTATGGCACGAACCCGTTGGCATCTAACTCCTTCGATGTGTAGAGTTAAGGATCGAAGTTTAGGTATGAAGTTCTGAAGTCTTCAGTCTTCGGCTCTCAAGGCAGGTGAGAAGTGACCAAGGTGATGGGCGCTGCGATGCGGCGGATCCAGGCCGGCAACGCGCTGACCGCGTTCGGCATCGGTTTCACGGTTCCGTTCCTCTACATCTATGTGGCGCAGGTGCGGGGTCTGGGTTCGATGGCCGCCACGAGTGCGTTCGTGGCGTTCGCCCTCGGTGCTCTGGTCGCGCTGCCCTTCACCGGCCGGGTCATCGACCGGCGGGGTCCGGTGCCGGTGGTCATGGGGGCCGCCGTCGCCGCTTCGGCGGGCGCGCTCTCGCTCGGTCTCTCCACCGGCCTCCCGGCGATCCTGCTGTCCGCGCTGGCGCTGGGTGCCGGGCAGGCCGTGATGCAGCCGGCCCTGGCCACGATGATCGTGTGGTGTTCGACCCCGGCCACCCGGACGCGGGCCTTCGCCCTGCAGTTCTTCATGCAGAACCTTGGGCTGGGCATCGGCGGGCTCGTCGGCGGTCAGATCGTCGACGAGAGCCGGCCCGGCAGCTTCACCCTGCTGTTCGGCATCGAGGCCGTGATGTTCCTGGTGCTGGCGGCCGTGATCGCCACCGTGCGGATGCCGCACGTACAGAACATCAGCACGGCGATGGCCAAGGACGCGGCGCCGGCCGGCGGCGGCTGGAAGCGGCTGCTGCGGCACAAGGCGATGGTGCAGCTGTGCGTGCTGGGCTTCGTCCTGTTCTTCGCCTGCTACGGGCAGTTCGAGTCGGGTCTCGCGGCCTTCGGGACCGAGGCGGCCGGGATCTCGCCGTCCACGCTCGGGTTCGCGCTGGCCGCCAACACGGGGGCGATCGTCGTGGCGCAGTTCGCCGTGGTGAAGATGGTGGAGAAGCGGCGCCGGTCGCGGGTCATCGCGCTGGTCGGGCTGATCTGGACGGTGGCGTGGCTGATCGCCGGGTTCTCGGGGCTGGGGCACGGCAGTGCGGTGATGGCCGCCGCCGCGTTCGTCACCACGTACGCGCTCTTCGGCATCGGTGAGGCGATGCTCTCGCCGACGCTGGCGCCGCTGGTGGCGGACCTGGCGCCGGAGGGCTCGGTCGGGCAGTACAACTCGGCCTTCGCCCTGGTCAAGCAGATGGCGCTGGCGCTGGGGCCGCTCGGTGTGCCGCTGGGAGCCGGGGTGCCGATGCTCTACATCGGGGTGTTCGTGCTCGTCTCGCTGGGGATCGCGGTGCTGGCGCTGCGCCTCGGCGGGCGGCTGAGCCCGGTGCAGGACAACCCGTCGCTGGTGAGCCGGGTCGTGGCCCAGGGGCCGGCGGTCGGTGCCGAGGCCGTGGTGGCCGTGGAGCCTGCGGAGCGCGTGGCCGTGTAGGGCGCGTATGTGTGGAGGGAGAGCCCCCGGTCCTTTGGGCCGGGGGCTCTCCCTCTTTTGGTACGGCTACTTGTCGGGCAGGGCGAACTCGCACCAGACGGCTTTGCCGCCGCCGGGGGTGCGGCGGCAGCCCCAGGCCGAGGCGATGGTGGCGATGATCGAGATGCCGCGGCCGGTCTCGTCGGCCGGTTCGGCGCGGCGGCGGCGCGGGAGGTGGTCGTCGCCGTCGGTGACCTCGACGATCAGGCGGCGGTCGGTGCGGCGCAGCCGCAGACGCATGGGCGGGGTGCCGTGCTGGAGGGAGTTCGCGACGAGCTCGCTCGCGGCCAGGACGCCGAGGTCGCACAGCTCGACGGGGAAGCGCCAGGAGCTGAGGACGCCCTGGGCGAAGGCGCGGGCGCGCGGGGCGGCTTCGACGCCGCCGAGGAGTTCGAGGGCGGCGTTGTGGAAGAGCTCGGCGTCGGTGCCGGTGCGGGCGGGCTGCTGGAGGACCATCACGGCGACGTCGTCGTCGTGGTCGGCGTCGACGCCGAGGGCGCGCATCAGGCGGTCGCAGATGATCGCGGGGGTCCCCTGGGCGCCGGCGAGGGCGCGTTCCAGGGCGGCGACGCCTTCGTCGATGTCCTCGCCGCGGCGCTCGACGAGGCCGTCGGTGTAGAGGACGGCGGTGGAGCCGGGGCCGAGGGCGATGGTGCCCGAGGTGTGGATCCAGCCGCCGGTGCCCAGCGGTGGGCCGGTGGGGTCGGCGGCGCGGCGTACGGTGCCGTCCTCGTCGCGGACGAGGATGGGGAGGTGCCCGGCGGAGGAGTAGGCGAGGAGGCCTTCGTTGGGGTCGTGGACGGCGTAGACGCAGGTGGCGATCTGGCTGGCGTCGATCTCGGCGGCGAGGCCGTCGAGGAGCTGGAGCACCTCGTGCGGGGGCAGGTCGAGGCGGGCGTAGGCGCGGACGGCGGTGCGGAGCTGGCCCATGACGGCGGCGGCGCGGACTCCGCGGCCCATGACGTCGCCGATGACGAGGGCGGTGCGGCCGGCTCCGAGGGTGATGACGTCGTACCAGTCGCCGCCGACGGCCGCCTCGGTGCCGCCGGGCTGGTAGGTGGCGGCGACGCGGAGGTCGTCGGGCTGTTCCAGTTCCTGGGGCAGCAGGGAGCGCTGGAGGGTGACGGCGGCCTCGCGCTGGCGGCGTTCGCTGGCGCGCAGGCGTTCCACGGCTTCGGCATGGTCGGTGACGTCGGCGAGGTGGACCAGGATGCCGGTGTGGTCGGGGTCCGGTTCGCCGTCGGCGGCTGCCTTGGGGAACTCGACGGGGGTGCAGGTGACGGTGTAGGAGCTGCCGCCGCCGGGGGCGGTGCGGTTCTTGGCGGTACGGGGCTTGCCGCTGCGCTGGACCTGGTCGAGGAGGGGAAGCAGACCGAGCTCGCCGAGTTCGGGGAGGGCGGTGTGGGCGGGGGCGCCGGTGGTGCGGGGGCCGAAGCCGGCGGTGTAGGCGTCGTTGACGTAGGCGACGCGGTGGTCGGGGCCGTGGACGAGGGCTACGAGGGCCGGGAGCAGGCCGAGGACTTCCCGTACGGGCAGTTCGTCGAGGGCGGGGACGGCGGGGAGCGGTGCCGTGCCGGTGCCGCGGACGGTGGCGTCGGCGGGGGTGCCTTCGGCGGGTGTGGCGGGGTGGCCGACGGCGCCGCGGGCTGCCGGGACGGAGCCCTCGCCCCGCTTGGCCTGGGCTGCGGCGTGCTCGTTCCGGGCGGCGGCGCGGCGCTGCGTGCCGGGGAAGCGGGCGCTCCAGCGCGTGAAGTTCACTGCGTTCAAGCCTCGTGGTGTCGCAAGTGGTCGCGGTGTCCCCGCCCGGCGGGTGCCGGGAGGTGCCCTTGTGGTCGGTCGCTGGACGGTGTCACTCGTGCAGGTGTCACCCGTGCAGGCGTCACTCTGCGCAGGCGTGAGCCCACCTATGGTCACACGTCCAGTGTGGCCGACGGCACTGACAACGTCAGCCCTGGTTGTCCTGCGGGGGGTTGGGGGCGGGCTTGGGCGGGTGGTGCTTGGGGCCGGCGCCCGCGGCGAGTTCGAATTCTGCCCTGGGGTGTTCGAGGGATCCGAGGGAGACGATCTCGCGCTTGAAGAGGCCGGAGAGGGTCCATTCGGCGAGGACGCGCATTTTGCGGTTGAAGGTGGGGACGCGGCTGAGGTGGTAGGCGCGGTGCATGAACCAGGCGGGGTAGCCCTTGAGCTTGCGGCCGTAGACGAAGGCGACGCCCTTGTGCAGGCCGAGGGAGGCGACGGAGCCGGCGTACTTGTGGGCGTACTCGGTGAGGGCCTCGTCGCGCAGGGCGGCGACGATGTTGTCGGCGAGCTGCCTGGCCTGGCGGACGGCGTGCTGGGCGTTGGGGGCGCATTCGCGGCCCGGTTCGGCGGCGGTGATGTCGGGGACGGCGGCGGCGTCGCCGGCGGCCCAGGCGTGTTCGACGCCTTCGACGGTGAGGAAGGACGTGCAGGTGAGCCGGCCGCGTTCGTTCTTGGGGAGGTCGCTTGCCGCGAGGACGGGGTGGGGTTTGACGCCGGCGGTCCAGACGATGGTGCGGGTGGGGAAGCGGGAGCCGTCGCTGAGGACGGCGACGCGGTCCTCGCAGGATTCGAGGCGGGTTTCGAGGCGGACGTCGATATTGCGCCTGCGCAGTTCGCGGACGGTGTAGGTGCCCATTTCGGGGCCGACCTCGGGGAGGATCCGGTCGCTGGCCTCGACCAGCACCCATTTCATGTCCTCGGCCTTGACGTTGTGGTAGTACCGGGCCGCGTACCGGGCCATGTCCTCCAGTTCGCCGAGCGCCTCGACGCCGGCGTATCCGCCGCCGACGAAGACGAAGGTGAGGGCGGCGTCGCGGATCGCGGGGTCGCGGGTGGAGGAGGCGATGTCCATCTGCTCGATGACGTGGTTGCGCAGGCCGATGGCCTCTTCCACGGTCTTGAATCCGATGCCGAAGTCGGCGAGTCCGGGGACGGGAAGGGTGCGGGAGACGGAGCCGGGGGCGATGACGAGTTCGTCGTATTCGATCTCGATGCCGCCGGTGCCCTCCTCCGCGGTGGCGAGGGTGGTGACGGTCGCGGTCCGCTTCGCGTGGTCGATGCTGCGGGCTTCGCCGATGACGATGCGGCAGCGGTCGAGGACGCGGCGCAGGGGGATCACGACGTGCCGGGGTGAGATCGCGCCGGCGGCGGCTTCCGGGAGGAAGGGCTGGTACGTCATGTAGGGCTCGGGGGTCACCACCGTGACCTCGGCTTCGCCGGATCTCAGCTTCCGCTGGAGATGCAGGGCCGTGTACATGCCGACGTAGCCGCCGCCGACGACGAGGATGCGCGTGCGGGGCGGGGTACCGGGTTCGTCGCCCCGGGAGTTAGCAGCCTTCACCATCCCATGACGCACCGTGGCCGGGAGTTTGTCCACAGGCTCGGCACATTGTGTGACCGGTGGGGGCCTTGGGACGGGGCCGTCAGGAGATCCGGATCACGTGGGAAGTTCGCAGGTCAACGCTTCGGAAGGGGTGATTCCGGGGAGTTGTGGCGGAAAAGTGGGGGTGAATGCTCCGATCGGGCGGTGCTCGGTCGGGGGCTGCCTCTTCTGAATTGACTCTGGCTCAACTATGTTCGTATCCCGTCGAGGACGTAGGACCGGGGCCCTCATGACCGTGGCCCCCCTCGACACGAAGGCGGGGAGTGTCTCCGGGGGGAGACAAGTGATTACCGGGGGATACATATGAACATTTCCGATTTCCATGGCTCTGTCACCGCTCTGTCCGCGGAGACCGGCGGACGCGTGATGGCGGGCACGACCACCCACGGCGTGGGCCGCTCCACGCCGCTGCGCGTCGACGCCCAGCGCAACCTCGAGCACGTCCTGCGGGCGGCCCGCGAGGTCTTCGGCGAGCTGGGCTACGGGGCTCCGATGGAGGACGTGGCACGGCGGGCGCGCGTCGGCGTCGGGACCGTCTACCGGCGGTTCCCCAGCAAGGACGTGCTGGTCCGGCGGATAGCCGAGGAGGAGACCGCCCGGCTGACCGACCAGGCCAAGTCCGCCCTGGGCCAGGAGGAGGAGCCGTGGCAGGCGCTGTCGCGCTTCCTGCGCACCTCCGTGGCCTCCGGCGCAGGCAGGCTGCTGCCGCCGCAGGTGCTGCGGGTCGGCGCGGCCGCCGAGGAGGACGCGGCCGAGGACGAGGCCGCCGCGCGGGTGCCGCACCAGCGCCAGGCCGCCGTCGGCGGGACGGCGGGTGCCGTGCCGGAGCTGCGCGTCGTGGGCGCGCGGTCCTCGGTCGAGGACGAGCCGGCGGAGGACGCCGGCGCGGGTGCCCTGCTGGAGGTCGTGGGCCGGCTGGTGGACCGGGCGCGGGAGGCCGGTGAGCTGCGGGCCGATGTCACGGTGGCCGATGTGCTGCTGGTGATAGCGACCGCCGCGCCCGCACTGCCCGACCCGGCGCAGCAGGCCGCTGCTTCGGCCCGGCTGCTGGAGATCCTGCTCGAGGGGCTGCGCTCCCGGACGGCGTGAGCCGCGCCGGAGCCGTGGTCCGGTCCGCCGTCGTGAACCGCCGCACGGCTGCCGGGCCGGCCCCCGCAGGGGTGGGGGCCGGGCCGTCGGCCGGCGCGGGCCGGGTCAACGGTGGGCCTCGGATGGCCGCTCACTCGAAGGGGTGAGGAACGGTACGGTGATTCGCCGGATCGTCCCCGGACGGGTGGATGGCGCGGAGAGGCGGCCGGGGCGCCACTGCCGTGTGCCAGGCTGGATCGGTGTACCGGTCTGAGTGTGTCGTGCGGGGGCTTCCGCGGTGAGCGTTGACGGGCGGGACGAGTCCCCTGGTGGCGTCGGCGGTACCGGGGCCGCGGCGGGTGGTCTGCCCGCCCGGCAGGTCCCGGCCCAGCGCGAACGCGGTGGCCGGCACGCCGCGTCCGGCCCGTCCGGGGTGGACCTGCCGCCGTCCGACGCGGACTTGCTCACCCGGATGCGCGGGGGTGACGACGGTGCGTACGAGGAGCTGTTCCGTCGGCACGCCGACGCGGTGCGGCGCTACGCGCGGACCTGCTGCCGGGACGGGCACACCGCCGACGACCTGACCGCCGAGGTGTTCGCGCGGACGCTGCAAGCGGTACGGGGCGGGGCCGGGCCGGACCAGTCGGTGCGGGCCTACCTCCTGACCACCGTGCGGCGGGTCGCCGCGGCCTGGGCGAAGACCGCCCGGCGGGAGCACCTGGTCGAGGACTTCGCGGTGTTCGCGGAGCAGGCGGCCGCGGGTGCGGAGAGCGCCGGCGGGCTGTCGGGGGACGACACCCTGGAACTCGGCGCCGAGGTCAGGGCGATGCACGCGGCCGAGCGTTCGCTCGCGATGCAGGCCTTCCGGAGCCTGCCGGAGCGGTGGCAGGCCGTGCTGTGGCACACCACCGTCGAGGACGCCTCGCCGAGTGCGATCGCCCCGCTGTTCGGGCTGAGCGCCAACGCGACGGCGGTGCTGGCCAGCCGGGCCCGGGAGGGGCTCAAGCAGGCCTACCTCCAGGCGCACGTGAGTTCCGCGCTCAGTGCGGGCGGCGACTGCGCCCGGTACGCGGACCGGCTGGGCGCGTACGCCCGGGGCGGGCTGCGGATGCGGGCGGAGCGGGGGCTGCGCGGGCACCTGGAGGAGTGCGCCAAGTGCCGGCTGGCCGCCGGGGAGCTGAAGGACGTCAACGCGGGCATTCCCGCGCTGCTGCCGGTCGCGGTCATCGGGTGGTTCGCCGCCGGGTACGCCGCCAAGGCGGCGGGGGTGGTGGCCGGCGGGGCCGTCGCCGCCGGAGGTGCGGGGGCCGCCGCCGCGGCGGCGGGAGGGTCGTCGGCCGGGGCGGGGGCTGCGGGGGCCGGTGCTGCCGGGGCCGGGGCTGTCGGTGGGGGCGGGGCCGGGGGTGCCGGGGGTGCGGTGGTTTCCGAGGGGCTCGGGCTGCCGGCCAAGGCCGCCATCGCGGCCGGGGTGGCGGTCGCGGCGGCCGCCGGGGTGGTGTTCGCCCTGGCCGGGGACGATCCCGAACCGCGGGCCGGGGCGAAGCCCGTGCCCGGGGTGGCGGCGCCGACCGCGCCCGAGGTGCCCGCGCCGTCGGTGTCCGCCGCGCCGGAGCCGACGCCGCCGGGGGCTCCTGCGCCGGTTGCGCGGAGATCCGTACCGCCCGGGCGGAGCGCGGCGCCGTCCGTGCCGGCCGCGGTGGCCGCGCCGCCGTCCGCCGCGGTGACCCCGCGGGCGAAGGCCTCGCCCACGCCGCCGACTCCGTCTCCGTCGCGGGGCGGGCCGGCACCGGCGCCGGGGCCGGCTCAGGGGTTCGCGCTGGCTCGCCTCGGGCACTCCGCGTACGGGCAGCACACCGGTCCCGAACTGGAGACCTGGCGCAGCAGCTGGGTGTGGCAGCGGTGGGGCCTGGTGGCGGGCGGGCAGCGGTTCGGGCAGGGGATCACCGTCGCCTCCCGCTCCACGGTGGAGATCACCCTCAACCGGCGGTGCACCCGCTTCTCGGCACGGGCCGGGGTGGACGGGCTGTCGCTGCTGACCGACGGGACGGTGCGGTTCTCCGTGTACGGCGACGGTCAGCGGCTGTGGCGTTCGGACGCGCTCGGGTACGGCGACGCCCCCGTGCCGGTCGACGTGCCCCTGGCCGGGCGCACGACGCTGCGGCTCGTGGTGGAGCAGGCCGCACCGGGACACCTGCCGACCCTGGCGAGCTGGGCCGACGCGGTGATCAGCTGCCGCTGACGCCGGCGTCCACCGTGAAGGCGGACAGTACGGCGGCCACCTCGGCCGGGGTCAGGGTCCGGCCCTCGGCTTCGGCCCGGGCCTGGCCGGCCGCCCCGAGGGCCGCGCGGGTGCGCTCCGGGAGTCCCTCCAGGGCGGCCTCCTCCGGCACCGGGCGGGGCCGGCCCGCGCGCCATGAGGTGGCCGCGGCGAGCACTCGTACGCTCTCGGCCGGATGCCCGGCGTCGGCCAGCAGCAGGGACGCCGTCTCGGCGAGACCGGCCAGGAAGCGTTCGGCGCAGCGCGCGCCGGCCGCCTCGGCGAGGGCGGGCCCGATCCTGGCCAGGCCTGCCTCCGGGCCCCGGGCGCGGGCGGCCAGGACGGCCTCGGCCAGGTCGAGCCCGGCGGTGAGCTGCGGGGGCGTGGTGATCCGTGCGGCTTCGGCGCGGGCCCGGGCGCAGGCGGCCGCCGCCCGGGGGAAGTCGCCGTTCCGGAGGGCGAGCATGGCGGTCAGGAGTCCGGCGAAGGTGGTCACGTCGTACACGGCGCCGCGCTCGTCGGCTTCGTGCACGGCCTCGGCGAGGAGCCGTTCGGCCCTCTCGTAGTCCCCGGCGCAGAAGGCGGTTTCCGCGATGCGGGCGATCGCGAAGGGCGCCTCGATGTGGGCGCCGACCTCGCGGGCCAACCGCAGGCACTCCTCGTACGCGGCGCGGGCGCTGTCGTACTGGCCGCGTGCGAGCGCGGCCTCTCCGGACGCGCTGGCCACCTGGGCGCGGATCCAGCGGTCCCCGACGCGGTCGGCGATGGCGTGGAGCTCGGCGAGGTCGGCGTCGGCGGTGTCGAGGCCGCCGGTCATGTCGAGCGCCGCGTGGGTGCGCATCAGCAGGGTGACGCCGAGTTCCCAGTCGCCCGCGTGGCGACGGCAGTTGGCGACGGTCGTCTCCAGTTCGGTGTGGAAGTGGGCGCCCTCGCCGGTGAGGAAGGAGGTGGCGGGCCAGAGCATGCCGGGGAAGACGGTGCTTTCCGGGCAGCCCCGGCGGAAGGCCGCCTTGACGCGGGCGGCGCGGGCGCGCTGCTCGGGCGTGCGGAACCCCTCCAGGCCCGTGCTCTCGGCAATCAGGAAGACGTGGAGGATCTCCAGGCGCATGAAGTGCCAGTACGCCGGGGTGCCCTCGGGCGGGTCGGCGGGGGTCCGGGCGAGGACCCGGCCGGTCCATTCGGCGCCCTCGACGCGGTAGTTGCGCAGCCACCAGAACCAGCTGAGGGCGAAGACGAGGCGCCGGGCGGTCTCGGGGCCGGTCCCTTCGGGGTCGCCGTCGGTGGCGGTGTGGAGGGCGCCGCGGAGGTTGTCGAGCTCGGTCTCGACGCGCCGGATCCAGGGGAGCTGGCCCGGGGAGCGCAGCAGCGGCTCGGCCCGCTCGGCGAGGGCGAGGTAGTGGCCGGCGTGCCGCAGGGCGGTGGCGCGGGCGTCGTCGGGGTCCTCGGCGAGGCGCTCGGCGGCGTACTCGTGGATGGTCTCCAGCATGCGGTAGCGCATGCCGTCGGGCTCGGGGACGGCCACGACGAGGGACTTGTCGACGAGGGCCGCCATGGTGTCGGCGGCGCCGGGCGCGCGGGCGTCGCCGCAGACGGCTTCGGCGGCGTCCAGGTCGCAGCCGCCGGCGAAGACGGACAGCCGGGCGAGGACGGTGCGCTCGGCCGCGTCGAGGAGGTCCCACGACCAGTCGACTACGGCGCGCAGGGTCTGCTGGCGGGGCAGGACGGTACGGGCGCCGCCGGTCAGCAGGCGGAAGCGGTCGTCGAGGCGGTCGGCGATCTGGCGCGGGGTGAGCAGGCGCAGCCGGGCGGCGGCCAGCTCGATGGCCAGCGGCAGCCCGTCCAGGCGGTCGCAGATCTCGGCGACGGCGGCCGGGTCCTCGGCCGGGCTGAAGCCGGGGCGGGCTGCGGCGGCACGGTCGGCGAAGAGGCGGTGCGCGGGGCCGGGCGGCAGCGGATCGAGCGGGCGCAGGAACTCGCCGGGCACGCCGAGGGGTTCGCGGCTGGTGGCGAGGATCCGCACGCCGGGGCAGTGGGTGAGGAGGCGTTCGGCGAGTTCGGCGGCGGCCCCGATGACGTGCTCGCAGTTGTCCAGGACGAGGAGCAGGCGGCGGTGTGCGCAGTGTTCGACGAGGACGGCGGTGGGGTCGTCGTGGGCGGCGGTCTTCTCCCGGGCGACGAGACCGTTGTCGCGCAGGCCGAGGGCGCTGAGGACGGCGCCGGGGACGGCGGCGGGGTGGTCGAGGCGGGCGAGTTCGACGAGCCAGCCGGAGCCGGGGCGGGCGGCGGCCGCGTGCTCGGCGAGGCGGGTCTTGCCGGAACCGCCGGGGCCGGTGAGGGTGACGAGGCGTACGCGGTCCAGGTCCTCGGCGAGGGCGGCGAGTTCGGGCTCGCGGCCGACGAAGGAGGTCAGGCGGGGGCGGATGTTGCCGCGGGGCTGCGGGGACGGGGTCTGGAGCAGTTCGGCGTGCAGCGCGCGCAGCCGCGGGCCGGGGTCCGCGCCGAGGCCTTCGGCGAGGTCGCGGCGGGTGCGCTCGTATGCGGCGAGGGCGTCGGCGGGGCGGCCCGCGGCGCGCAGGGCACGGAGCTGCTGGGCGCGCAGTGGTTCGTCGTACGGATGCTCCTGGATCAGCGCCTCGATCTCCGGCAGGAGTGCGGCGGGGGCGGTGGCGCCGCTGCGCAGGTCGGCCTCGATGCGGTCCCGCAGGGCGGCGGCGCGGCGGGCTTCGCAGGCGGCGGCGTGTGCGGTGCGGGCGGGTTCGGGGAGGTCGGCCAGGGCGGGGCCGCGCCACAGGGCGAGGGCCTCGCGCAGGGTGGTGGCGGCGGTGGCGGGGTCGGCGGTGAGCTGCTCGGCGCCGAGGGCCGCGAGGCGGGTGAAGCGGTGGAGGTCGACGTCCTCGCGGGTGGCGGCGAGGCGGTAGCCGCCGGCGGGGTCGGCGTGGACGGCTTCGCGGGAGCCGAGGGTGCGGCGCAGGCGGGAGACGAGGGCCTGGAGGGCGGCGGGGGCGTCCTGGGGCGGGTCGTCGCCCCAGACCTCGTCGACCAGGTCGGTGACGGAGGCGGCGGCGGGGGCGCCGGCGCGCAGGGCGAGGGCGGTGAGGAGCGCGCGCAGGCGGGCGCCGCCGGGGGTGAGGGGGGCGCCGGTGTCGTCGCGGGCCGTGGTGGTGCCGAGGATGAGGTACCGCACCGGGGCCATTCTGCCTTGGCCCTGCGGGGCGGGCGGGGGCGGGCGGCTGCCGCCGACGGGGTGCCGCGGGGCGAGGCCGTACCCCGACGCTTCAGCTACCGCCGGAGCTCGGGGCCGCCGCGGCGGACCGTCGGCGGCCGCCGGGGCGGAACCTGCCGGGCCGTCACCGGGCCGATGGGGCGAGAGCCCGGCGGGGCGGCTGCCGCCGAGGGGGTGACGCTGGACGAGGCCGTACCCCCGCGCTTCAGCTACCGCCGGCGGCGAGGCCGGCGCTGCGGCCGTGCGCCGCGCCGCATGGCGCCGCGCCCCAGGGCTAGCGGCCCGCCGTGAGGGGGCGGGGGGCCAGGCGGGGGAGGGGGGTGTCCAGGGGTGGGACGGCGCGGCGGCGGGGGGTGGAGGTGCCGGTCCAGCAGGTGCCCCGGCGCGCCAGGAGGCGGCGGAGCCACAGCTCCATCGAGACGAGTTCCGCGAGCCCGTCGAGGGGGACGGGCCGGCCCTCGGCGGCGTCGATCAGGGCCTGTTGCACGACGCGGGCGTCGACCAGGCCGGCGTCCCCGAGGAGCGGCGTCGTGAAGAGGGCCAGCAGCGAGGTGAGGGCGGCCCGCAGTCCCAGGCGGGTGGCGGTCTCGTTCGGGGCGTGGGCGGTGGCGCCCCAGCCGGGCGGGAGTTCACGCACCCCGGCGGAGGCCAGGACGCTGCGCAGGATCTCGGCGCGGGCCCCGGGCTGCACCCGCAGGGACTCCGGCAGGGCCCGCGCGGCCCGTACGACCTGGTTGTCGAGGAACGGCGCGTGCAGGCGCTGGCTGCGTACCTCCACCGCCTGCTCGAAGACCCGGTGGTCGGCGGCGTGGCGGGCCAGCAGCGCGCGGGCGCGGGCCTCGCCGGGCCGCAGCGAGAGCGGGGGGCGTCCGGCGGCGGCCCGCAGACGGATCGATACTTCCGCCAGTGCTTCGCCGGTGAGCCAGCCCGCGGCCGGGCCCGGGCGGGACCAGGTCAGGGCCGCCAGCGAGGCGTCGACCGGCCCCGAGGCGGCGGCGGCGAGGGCGGCACCGCCCTCGCGGAGCCGGGCCGCCGCGGCCTCCATGCCCGCACGGTACGGCGTACGGGCGAGGCGGCGGGCGGCCGTGTAGACGGAGAACGGGACCAGCAGGGGGTCCGCGGGCGCCGAGCGGGCGAGGGCGGCGACGGGGCGCAGCAGGTGGCGGCGCCTGCGGTCCATGAGGAGGTCGGCCATGCGGGCGGGGTGCGCGTCGAGGACCCGGCGGGCTCCGTGTCCGGTGAAGTGGTCGGCGGAACCGGCCGCCAGCCGGCGGCGTTCGCGGGCGGCGAAGACGAGGGAGGGGCCGGGTTCGTCGGTGAGGGGGCCGTCGAGTTCCGCGTACGGGAGGGCTTCCTCGGCGGCGGCGACGACGACGTGGTGCAGCCGGGGGTCGGCGGCGAGGGCGTGGGCGCGTTCGAGTTCGCCCTCGCGGCCCTGCGGGGTGGCGAGGTCGTTGAAGGTGACGGCGAGGAGCCGCGAGCCGGAGCCGGGGAGGGTTCCGGGGGCGCCCGGCAGGCCGGCGGCGAGGAGGGCCAGCGTGGCGGAGGCGGTGCCGCCGGAGAGGTCGGCGCCGACGCCGGGGGCGGGGGCGCCGCGGGCGGCGCGCCGGTCGGCGGGGCCCATGCCGGGGACGGGTCCGGGGTCGGGAACCAGCGTGTCGGGGGCATGCCGCGGAGCCGTGAGCCGGGCGCGCACCGCGTCGACCAGTGCTTCGCGCACGCCCTCCACCGCCCGCTCGGCGTCGGCCTCGGGGGCGGCCACGGCGAGGGAGGCCACCGGCTCGTACCCGGTGATCTCCCGGGAGCCCTCGCGCAGGATCAGCGTGTGGCCGGGCGGGATGCGCCGGACGCCGGCGTACGGTGTGCCGTCGCCCAGGGCCTCGGGGCTGTCAGGGCAGGCGAGCAGGGCCGCGAGGTGGCCCACGTCGAGCTGCGCCTCGATGAGGTCGGCGAGCGGGAGCGCGGCGGTGGCGTACGCGGTCCCGCCGGCCCAGGGGGTGTAGAAGACGGGCCGGGCGCCCGCGAGGTCGCCGAGGACGGTGATGCGGCGCCCCGCCTGGACGACGGCCGTGTAGCTGCCGGGCCACTGGGTGAGGTGGCGCAGTGCGCCGCCGCGGGCGGCGTAGAGGGCGCGGCGCAGTTCGTCGTCGGTGGCGCCGCAGCAGCCGAGTACGGCGAGGCGGGTGAAGGGGTCGGCGGGGTCGGCGGTGACGGTGCGGACCTCGTCCGGGCGCCAGTCGCCGACGGCCCACAGGGGGTCGGGGTCGCCCCACAGGAGCTGGGCGCCGACGGGGTGGACGGTGCGTTCGGCGTCGCGGGCGGCGGGGTCGTCGGCGTGGGCGGCGTCCGCGATGCCGCCGTGCTGCGGCGGGCCGGCGTGCGGCGGGCGGCCGTGGGAGGGGCCGGGGGAGTCGTGGGGGCCGGGGCCGGAGGGGACCCGTCCTGCCGTGCCGAAGCTCGCGGCGATACTGCTCCACCCGACCAACCAGCGCACCGCCGCCTCCCCCAGCCCGTGGGCACATGACCGGGGCAACGGACGGCCGGAACGGCACGGACACCGTGCGTCGGCGTGCCTGGGTGCTCGGAGGGCGCGGCCGGCGGGACCCCGGGTGGCTCGGGGTCCATGCTGCCACGAGAAGGGCGTGCGGGAGTGGCTTCGGGGGGCGCACATGTAAACGAACACGCCTGGGCCACACGGTATTTGGCGTTCCGTTCCCACCGCCCCATAGGTCGGTTTCGGCCATTCTTCGGCCGTACTGAGGGCCCGTACGGGCCTCCGCGCGGGGAGCCCGGAAGGGCGGCGGGCGCGGCCCGGGAGGCGTCTCCCACCTCCCGGACCGTTCCGCCACCCGCGGGGATTGGGGCAGCGGCATCCCCCGGCCCGCCGGATCCAGCGGCGGGCCGACCCACGCACCGCACATCGAATCGCCGGGTCCCGGGAGCGGCCAGAGCGCACGGCCGGGCGCACGGCCACACGGCCGGAGCACGAGCTGACACGTGCGCCCGGGGCACGCCCCCCGCGCCGACTGTGCATACGGACAACAATCCCGCCATACGGAAGTCGGGGCCTTAACGCTTGGGAGGCGGGGAACTACGCTGGGTTTACGAAATGCCGGGCGCCTATGCCCCGGCGGCGTCTGCGTTCCGCGTGTGGCGAGGGGTGGCGCATGTCCAGGGAGCTCCGGGAGCCCAACGAGAAGCTCGGCGCCGTCCTCGCCCTCGCGGGCATCAGCAACGCGGGGCTGGCCCGGCGGGTCAACGACCTGGGCGCGCAGCGCGGTCTGACGCTCCGGTACGACAAGACGTCGGTGGCGCGGTGGGTGTCCAAGGGGATGGTGCCGCAGGGCGCGGCGCCGCACCTGATCGCCGCCGCCATCGGGGCGAAGCTGGGCCGTCCGGTCCCGCTGCACGAGATCGGGCTGGCGGACGCCGATCCCGCGCCGGAGGTCGGCCTGGCCTTCCCGCGCGACCTCGGGGCGGCGGTGCGCTCGGCGACCGACCTCTACCGGCTGGACCTCGCCGGGCGGCGCGGCGGTGGCGGGATCTGGCAGTCGCTCGCCGGTTCCTTCTCGGTGTCGGCGTACGCGACGCCCGCCTCGCGGTGGCTGATATCTCCGGCCGACAGCTCCGTGGCCCGCGAACCGGGCCCTTCCGGCGCCCCGGACACCACGCCCGGGACGGCCCCCGCAGCCCCGGCCGCCGCAGCCGCTCCCGCGCCGGGTGCGGTCCGCGAGCCCGCTCCGGTACGGGCCTCCACCGCCGCCGCCCCGCCGCGACGGACGCCGGAAACCCCCGCTCAGGGCGTTGTGCCCTCCCAGCCCGGACCCGAAACCGCGCCCCTGCCGCCGCCCCCGCCGCCGCCCGCGGCCGCTCCGCAGCGCGTGGGCCACAGCGACGTGGCCAAGCTGCGCGAGGCCGCCGAGGACGCCCGGCGCTGGGACTCGAAGTACGGGGGCGGGGACTGGCGTTCGTCGATGGTGCCCGAGTGCCTGCGGGTGGACGCGGCGCCGCTGCTGCTCGGCTCCTACTCCGACGAGGTGGGCCGCGCGCTCTTCGGGGCGACGGCCGAACTGACCCGGCTGGCCGGCTGGATGGCCTTCGACACCGGCCAGCAGGAGGCCGCGCAGCGCTACTACATCCAGGCGCTGCGGCTGGCCCGCGCGGCCGCCGACGTCCCCCTCGGCGGGTACGTGCTGGCCTCGATGTCCCTCCAGGCGACCTACCGGGACTTCCCCGACGAGGGCGTGGACCTCGCCCAGGCCGCCGTCGAACGCAACCGGGGGCTCGCCACCGCCCGCACGATGAGCTTCTTCCGCCTGGTCGAGGCGCGGGCCCACGCGAAGGCGGGCGACTCGGCCGCCGCCGGGGCGGCGCTGCGGGCGTCCGAGGCCTGGCTGGAACGCTCCCGCGAGGGCGATCCCGACCCGACCTGGCTCGGTTTCTACTCGTACGACCGTTTCGCGGCGGATGCGGCGGAATGCTACCGGGATCTCAAACTCCCCCGCCAGGTCCGCCGCTTCACCGAGCAGGCGCTGTCGCGCCCCACCGAGGAGTACGTGCGCTCGCACGGCCTGCGCCTGGTGGTGAGCGCGGTCGCGGAGCTGGAGTCCGGCAACCTCGACGCGGCCTGCGCGGCCGGCACCCGGGCCGTGGAGGTGGCGGGCCGGATCTCCTCGGCGCGGACGAACGAGTACGTACGGGACCTGCTGCACCGGCTGGAACCGTACGGCGACGAACCCCGCGTGGCGGAGCTGCGCGAGCGCGCCCGGCCGCTGCTGGTGACACCCGCGTAGCCCCGTTGTCGGTGGCGGGGTGCAGTATGCAGGGGTGGGAGGTGTCAGCGTGGACTGCGACGTGCTGGTGATCGGTGGCGGGATCGTCGGCTTGTCGACCGCGCATGCCCTGTCGCGCCTTGCCCCGGGGACCCGGGTGACCGTGCTGGAGAAGGAGGCCGGCCCGGCCCGGCACCAGACGGGGCGCAACAGCGGGGTGATCCACAGCGGTATCTACTACCGCCCCGGATCCCTCAAGGCGCGCTACGCGGTGCGCGGGGCCGCCGACATGGTCAAGTTCTGCGCCGAGCACGGCATCGCGCACGAGGTGACGGGCAAGCTGATCGTCGCCACCGACCGCTCCGAGCTGCCGCGCCTGCACTCCCTCGTCCAGCGCGGCAGGGAGAACGGCATCCCGGTGCGCGAGCTGGGACCGGCCCAGATCGCGGAGTACGAGCCGGAGGTCCGCGGCCTCGCGGCGATCCACGTCGCCACCACCGGCATCGTGGACTACGGCCGGGTCACGGAGCAGCTCGCCGAGTCCTCCGGTGCGGAAACCGTCTACGGCGCAGAGGTGGACCTGATCTCCCGCCGCCCCTCCGCGGTGGCGGTCCGCACCACCTCGGGCCTCGTCTTCCGCGCCCGCGTCCTGGTGAACTGCGCGGGCCTCCAGTGCGACCGGGTCGCCCGCCTGGCCGGTGACGACCCGGGCATGCGGATCATCCCCTTCCGGGGTGAGTACCACGACCTGGCCCGCCCGGAACTGGTCCGCGGCCTGGTCTACCCGGTGCCCGACCCGGCGTTCCCCTTCCTCGGCGTCCACCTCACCCGGGGCATCGGCGGCGGGGTCCACGTCGGCCCGAACGCCGTCCCCGCGCTGGCCCGCGAGGGCTACGGCTGGGGCACCGTCCGCCCCCGGGACATCGCCACGGAACTGGCCTGGCCGGGATCCTGGCGGATGGCCGCGCGGCACTGGAGGTACGGAGCGGGGGAGGTCCACCGCTCCCTGTCGAAGCGGGCCTTCACGGAAGCCGTACGCCGCCTGCTGCCGGCCGTCACCGAGGCGGACCTCACCCCCGCGGCGGCGGGGGTCCGCGCCCAGGCGGTCCTGCGGGACGGCACCCTGGTCGACGACTTCCTCATCCGGGAGGCGCCGCGGACGGTGCACGTCCTCAACGCCCCTTCGCCCGCGGCGACCGCGTCGCTCCCGATCGGCCGCGAGATCGCCACCCGAGCCCTCCGACACCTTCCCTGAGCCCCCTCCGCCCCAGACCCCGCGCCTCAAACGCCGACGAGGCCGGGTTGGGCTGCGAGACGGAGGGGTCGGGGGCGGGGTGGGGTGTCGTCCGGGACTAAAACGAGATGAATTCGGCGCGAGGTACCGCTTCCCCACCGGATCCGGAACAGGCGCCGAACATCGAAGCCCGTCCCGGACGACACCCCACCCCGCCCCCGACCCCGGCCCACGACACCCCGCCACAGCCCCCGCCCAACGGGCCACCACCGGCCCACCGGGACACCAGCGACCCACACCCCGCCCGGCCAGGGCAACGGCCAGGGCAACGGCCAGGGCAGGGTCACCGCGTAGAATCCCCGCATTGTGTCTGAGCCCCTGAACCCCCAGCCCAGCCTCCCCGACGGTCCGCCGGAGGCCCCCGCGGCGCCGTACTCGCCGCCCAAGTGGCGCACCGAGCCGCGTTTTCCCGACGGCCCCGCGCCCGACCCCGCCGGCTCCCACCACGAGCGCCGGATCCGCAGCTTCCAGCCGCGCCGCAGCCGGGTCACCACCGGCCAGGGCGAGGCGCTGAAGCGGCTCTGGGGCACCTGGGGCCTCGACATCGACGGCCACGAGGTCATCGACCTCGACCAGCTGTTCGGCGGCCTCCCCGTCGTCCTGGAGATCGGCTTCGGCATGGGCGAGGCCACCGCCCAGATGGCCGCCGCGGACCCCTCCACCGGCATCCTCGCCGCCGACGTGCACACCCCCGGCCAGGGCAACCTCCTCGCCCTCGCCGAGCGCAACGGGCTCACCAACGTCCGCGTGGCGAACGGCGACGCGATCATCCTGCTGCGCGAAATGCTCCCGCCCGCCTCCCTCGCGGGGATGCGCGTGTACTTCCCGGACCCGTGGCCCAAGGCCCGCCACCACAAGCGCCGCCTGATCCAGCCCGAGTTCCTGGACTTGGCCGCCACCCGCCTGGCGCCCGGCGCGCTGCTGCACTGCGCGACGGACTGGGAGGACTACGCCGAGCAGATGCTCGAAGTCCTCACCGCGCACCCGGCGTTCGAGAACACGCAGCCCGACGGCGGCTACGCGCCCCGCCCCGAGTTCCGCCCGCTCACCCGCTTCGAGGGCCAGGGACTGGACAAGGGCCACGTCGTCCACGACCTCCTCTTCACACGCCGCACCGGGTCGGCACTCGAACCCGGCCCCAAGAACTGACAAACGTCACTCCGAGTGTCCGACCCGCTCGGTAGGGTCATCATGTGTACCGAGCGCTCTCCCGTGTGCTCGCACGTACTTCGGGCACGGCCCGCATGTGCGTGCTCGTCACGCTGCTCACCGCCACCGGGGCCGCCATCCTGGAACTCGTGCGGCAACAGACCGGCACGGCCGGCTTCTTCGTGGGCCTCGGGCTGGCCCTGCTGCCGGTGCCGCCGCTGATGGCGGCGTTCCGGTGGCTCGGCCGGGCCGCCCCGGGCCCCTGGCGGACGCTGCTGTTCTGCTTCGGCTGGGGGGCCTGCACCGCGGCGCTGATCGCGATACTGGCCAACAGCTTCGCCACGGAGTGGATGGCCGCGGCCTCCACCGACCCCTTGGCCGCCGACCGGCTCGGCTCGGTGGCCGTCGCCCCGGTCGTCGAGGAGACCGCCAAGGCGGCGGCCCTGCTCCTCGTCTTCCTCTTCCGGAGACGGCAGTTCAGGGACGCCGCCGACGGGCTCGTGTTCGCCGGGTTCACCGCCACCGGCTTCGCCTTCACCGAGAACGTCCTCTACCTGGGCAACGCCTTCGAGGAGGACCTGGCCCACGGCACCCGGGCCCTGGACTCGGTGACGGCGGCGACGTTCTTCGTACGGGTCGTGCTCTCTCCGTTCGCACACCCCCTCTTCACGGTGCTGACCGGCCTCGGCTTCGGCGCGGCCGCGCTCGCGGTCCGCCGCATGCGCCGGACCGGGCTGCCGCTGCTGGGCCTGGCGTCGGCCATGGGCGCGCACGCGCTGTGGAACGGCTCCTCGCATTTCGGGAAGTACGGGTTCTACGCGGTCTACGGCTGCGTGATGGTCCCGGCGTTCGCCCTGCTGCTGGGGTTGGCCGTGCGGATACGGCGCCGGCGGCTGCGGGCCGTGTCCGCGGAGCTGTCGGTGTACTCCGCAGCGGGCTGGCTCGGTCCGGCGGAGGTGCCGGCCCTGGCTTCGATGCCGGCCCGCTCACTGGCCCGCGTCCTGGCCCGCCGCAGCGGAGGCCGCCCCGCCGCCCGCGCGGTGTCCCGGTACGCGGCGGACGCCGCCGCCCTCGCCCTGCTGCGCCGCCACGCCCGCCGCTCCGGCCCGGGCGACAGGGACCCGGAATTCGCCGAGCGGGAGCGCGAGTTGCTGCACCGGCTCTGGCACCGCCGCGCGACGGCCGCGCCCGCGCTGACCCGGGCCGCCGTACTGGAGGAGCTGCTGCCCCCACCGCGCTGGAGCCCGTCGGCCGCGCCGCCCGCGAGGGTCCCCGTACCGGCTGCCAGGAAGCCGGAGCTGTCGGCCTCCCCGACCTGAAGGGGGGCCGTAGCCGCCCGGTCGTCTCAGACGTCGAGGCCCTTCGAGCCCAGCCAGGCCAGCGGGTCGACCGTCGAGCCGCCCTTGCGCACCTCGAGGTGGAGGTGCGCACCGGTGACGTTGCCGGTCGCGCCGACCCGGCCGATGGTCTCGCCGGCGCCCACGGAGCCGGAGGTCACGGACATCGAGGACAGGTGGCAGTACCAGACCTCCGTACCGTCGTCGAGCTGGAGCACGATCCGGTACCCGTAGGCGCCCGACCAGCCGGCGGAGATGACCTTCCCGCCGCCCACGGCCTTGACCGGGGTGCCGGTGGGGGCGGCGAAGTCGAGGCCGGTGTGGTAGCCGGAGGACCACATGGAGCCGGAGACGCCGTAGTGCGAGGTGAGGGTGTAGGAGGAGGTCGGCAGGAAGTAACCGCCGGCGGCCCTCGTGCCCGTACCCGACGCCGAGCCCGCCCCCGGAGCGGCCTTGGCCGCGGTCTGCTCGGCGGCCGCCTTGTCCGCGGCGGCCTTCTCCGCGGCTGCCTGCTCGGCGGCGACGCGCGCCTGCTCGGCCTCCTTGTCGGCCGCCTCCCGCTGGGTCCGGGCCTCCTGGGCGGCGCTCTCGCGCGCGGACCGTTCCGCGTCGGCCCGGACCTGGGCGTCGACGGCGTCCTGCTGCGACTCGGCCTGCTGGAGGATGCGGTGGCGCAGCGCCTCACCCGCGTCGGCCTGCCGCGGCAGGTCCGCGGTCGCGGCCCCGCCCCCGGCACCCGCACCGGAATCGGCTGCGGCGGCGGTGTGCACCTCGCCGCCGCCGGAGTTCCCGCCCCCGCCCAGCAGGTCCGGCATGGAGGGCATGGATATGGCGACCTGGGGCCGGTCCTGGGCGGTGGCGATGCCGCCCGCGCCGACCGCCGCGATCACGCCGACGCCGAGCACGGTCGAGCTGCGGGCGAGTCCGCCGCGCGGCTTGAGGACGCGGTGCTTGCCGCGGACCGGGCGGGCGGAGTCCTCCGTGGGGTTCCACTCGCCCCAGGCTCCGGCGGTGGGCGTCTCCTGGACGTCGATGCCTTCAGGGGCAGGCGAGTTGGAGGCCACCGGGGCACACTCCTCATGGGCGAGAACGCAAACGGGTGCCGTCGTTGCGACGGCTGGGACGACCGCGCTGCGTTATCGAAAGGTAATCTACGGGGAGGTGTGATTCCAAGCTGATGCGATTGATCGTTAACGCCAATCAGCCACGCCCCGAACAGCTTTGGCCAGCGCATTGGCCCCACCGGAGCCCAACTCGGTGCAATCCACCCACGCCACCCCTCTCACTTCAGCCACACCGGCCAAATGACGCACCGTCACCTGTCCAACCGAGCGCACCGGCCTCGCTACGCACGGCGACTCACAGGTCGTCGTGGTGCGCCGCCGGAACGGTCCGCCGTCGCCCCGGCCGCCCCTCCCCCGTCCGGCCCACCGCGAGCAGCGCCATGTCGTCCGTCGCCGCGCCGCCCGTGTGCCGCCGTACGTCGTCGCTGAGCGCCCCGAGCAGCTCCTCCGGCCCCGCGAAGACACGTCCCCGCAGCCGGGCCGCCGGATCGTAGAAGGCCCCCGACCCGTTCCGCGCCTCGCTCAGCCCGTCGGTGTACAGCAGCAGCGTGCTGCCCGCCGGGAAGGGCCGCTCCTCGGGCCGGCCCGCCCCGTCGGCCGCCAGCTCGCCCAGACCCAGCGGCAGCGCCGGCTCGGCCGGGGCGAGTACCGCCACGCGCCCGTCCGCGTGCAGCAGCAGCGGCTCCGGGTGCCCCCGGTTGAGCAGCCGCAGCCGTTCGGCGCCCGGCGGGACCTCCCCGAGCACGCACGTGGTGAACCCCTCCACCGCGTCCAGGCTGCCCCGCCTCGCGCCCTCCCGGACCAGCGCCCGCTCCAGGCGCTGCGCGAGCCCCTCCAGGGTCGGCTCGGTCTCCGCCGCCTCCCGGAAGGCCCCCAGCACCACCGCGACGGCCTCCACGGCACCCAGCCCCTTGCCCCGGACGTCGCCGACCGCGAGCCGCACGCCGTACGGGGTGTCCTGGACGGCGTAGAGGTCCCCGCCGATGAACGCATCGGCCTGCGCGGCCTCGTACCGGGCGTGGACGCGCAGCCCGGCGATCCGCTCGGCCGGGGTCGGCAGCACGGCCCGCTGCGCGGCTTCGGCGATCCCGCGCGCCGAGGCGAGCCGCTCGCCGCTGCGCCGTACGACCCGGTTGATCAGCAGCGCCAGCGCCGAGACGGTCACCACCGTCACCAGCTCGGTCAGGGCCTCCACCTTGGCGCTGGTGCCGTTGTGGAGGTGCAGGCCGACGACGGTCAGCGAGGAGGCGATCCCGGTCAGCGCGGTGGCCCGGAAGGCGTAGAGGGGCGCCGCGATGAGCGGGGCTGCGGTGAAGAAGGGGGAACCCGTGAAACTGGGCGGGGTCGCCAGGTCGAAGACCAGTCCGAGCAGGATCAGCAGGACCGGCATGGTCCGCACCACCCGCCGGGCGGTGCCGTCCGCGCCGCCGTCGCCGTCCTGCCGGCCCAGCCCCGCCACGCTGCTCTCCTGCCGCCCGGTCGCGCCCCGAGCCTCAAGGCTGGCGCCGGACGCCCCCCTTCGGCGAGCGGGCCGGGCCGAAGGGGTGACGGCGACCCGGAACGGGGCACCGCCCACGGGGGCGCCGCGTAAAAGGTCCGGACACGACGAAGGCCCGGTTCCACAGGGGAACCGGGCCTTCGTACTGAGTAGCGGGGACAGGATTTGAACCTGCGACCTCTGGGTTATGAGCCCAGCGAGCTACCGAGCTGCTCCACCCCGCGTCGGTAAACCCAACTCTACGTCATCCGGGGGACGGCTCCCGCCAATTAACCCGCCCACACCCCCACGAACCGACATCACCGCAGGTCAGAGGCCTAAGAACCGAATAATCCCGGCGCCGGGAGCAGCACCCGCATCAAGCCGCCGGCGGTCCCGGGAACAGCGAAGCGCCCCACCCGGAGTATTCGGATGGGGCGCCTGCGAGCGGTAGGCCATGTCGGACTCGAACCGACAACCAACGGATTAAAAGTCCGCTGCTCTGCCAATTGAGCTAATGGCCCTCCACGTGCTCACCCCAGAGCATAGCCGGAGAGGGGCTGCTGACCGATCGGGTATCGCCGGGTGTGGCCCCGGCGGTTTCCCGCCAACCGGCGCGGGAGGGGCGAAACGGCCGGAAATGGGCTCGGCCCCCACCGCACCGGAGTGCTGTGGGGGCCGAGTCCTCGTCAGGCGTCGCTCAGGCGTCAGCCGTTGCGCTTCCAGCGGGGCTTGTCGTCACGGCGGCCGCCGAAGGAGCCGGTCGAACCGGACGGGCGGTTGTCGTCACGACGGCCGTAGGGGCGGTCGCCGGCGCCGCCGGAGCGGAAGCCACCGGAGGGACGGTCGTCGCGGCGGAAGCCACCACGGTCGCCACCGCGGTCGTCACGGTTG
>NZ_JBVISL010000005.1:24402-555699 GCF_055575555.1 Streptomyces sp. NPDC034085
AAACCACCGGACGGACGGTCATCGCGACGGAAGCCGCCACCACGGTTGTCGTCACGACGGTCACCACCGGAACGGAAGCCACCCGACGGACGGTCGTCGCGGCGGAAGCCACCACGGTCGTCACGGTTGAAACCACCGGACGGACGGTCATCGCGACGGAAGCCGCCACCACGGTTGTCGTCACGACGGTCACCACCGGAACGGAAGCCACCCGACGGACGGTCATCGCGGCGGAAGCCACCACGGTCGCCACCGCGGTCGTCACGGTTGAAACCACCGGACGGACGGTCATCGCGACGGAAGCCGCCACTACGGTTGTCGTCACGACGGTCACCACCGGAACGGAAGCCACCCGACGGACGGTCATCGCGGCGGAACCCGCCACGGTCGCCACCGCGGTTGTCGCGGCGCTCGTAGTTGCCCCGGTCGTCGCGGCGCTCGAAGGTGCGCTCCTGGGCGACGGGCTCGACGACGGCGGCCACGGCCTCGGCCAGCTCGGCCTCGGCGGCCTCGACGACCTCGGCGACGGCGGCCTCCGGGTCCTCACCGCGCTCGCGGGCGGAGCGGGCGACGAGGCGGTCGGCCTCCTCGCGCAGCTCGGCGGCGCGACGGGTCGCGCGCTCCAGCTGCTTGGTCAGGTCGGCGACCTCGCGCTCGGCCTGCTTGGCGGCGTTGTTCGCGGAGTCGGCCTGGACCTCGGTGAGCGAGCGCGCACCGGTGATCTCGGCGACCTCCGGGTCGAACGCGCCGGCGCCCTGGACGATGTGGCGCGAGGCGTCGACGCCCGCGTCCTCCATCAGGCGGAAGATCTGGCGGCGCTGGTGCGGCAGGGCCAGGGAGACGACCACACCGGACTTGCCGGCACGGGCGGTACGGCCCGAGCGGTGCAGGTAGTCCTTGTGGTCGCCGGCCGGGTCCACGTTGAGGACGAGGTCGATGCCGTCCACGTGGATGCCGCGGGCGGCGACGTCGGTGGCGACGAGCGCGTTGACGTAGCCGTCCTTGAAGTCCGCGAGGACGCGGGTGCGGGCGCCCTGCGTCATGCCGCCGTGCAGCGCGTCGGCCTTCACGCCCGACTCGACGAGCTGCTCGGCGATGCGGTCGGCGCCCAGCTGGGTGCGGACGAAGATGATGGTGCGGCCCTTGCGGGCGGCGATGGCGGCCGTGACCGGCGCCTTGTCCTTCGGCTTCACGACGAGGACGTGGTGCGTCATGGTCGTGACGTTGCCCTGGGCGCTGTCGACCTCGTGCGTGACGGGGTTGGACAGGTAGCGCTTGACCAGGGTGCCGATCTCGTTCTCCATGGTGGCGGAGAAGAGCATGCGCTGGCCGCCGCCGGGGATCTGGTCGAGCAGCTCGGTGACCTCGGGCAGGAAGCCCAGGTCGGCCATCTGGTCGGCCTCGTCGAGAACCGCGACCTGGACGTTGGCCAGGGAGCAGGCGCCGCGGTTGATGATGTCGCGCAGGCGGCCGGGGGTGGCGACGAGGACGTCGACACCGCGCTCCAGGGCGTAGATCTGGTTGCTCATGGAGGTACCGCCGCAGACGACCTTCATCTTCAGGCCGAGGACGTCGCCGTAGGGCTGGAGGGCGTCCGCGACCTGCATCGCGAGCTCACGCGTCGGCGTGAGGATGATGGCGCGGGGCTTCTTCTTCTCGGTGTGGCCGCCGGCCAGCGAGGCCAGGGTCGGCAGACCGAAGGAGAGGGTCTTGCCGGAGCCGGTGCGGCCGCGGCCGAGGATGTCCTTGCCGGCCAGGGCGTCCGGGATGGTCGCGGCCTGGATCGGGAAGGGGGTGGTGACGCCGTTCTGCGCGAGCTTGCGCACCACGCCCTCGGGCAGACCGAGGTCCGCGAAGGTGATGGTGGGCTCGGCGTCGGAGGCGCCGTCTTCGTCGTTCACGTCGCCGGTCACGTCGGCCTCGAGGGCCTCGATGATCTCGTCCGCCTCGATGGCGTCCATCGCCTCGGTGACCGCGAGGGTCTCGGCGTCGACGATGTCGGTGGTGTCGTTCTCGGGCATGACGGAACGGTCAGAACTGGAAATGGACATGCGAAATGCGAAACCTTCCGGAGTCTCGGCACGCGCCCAAACTCCGTGAATCGCAAATCGACCGCCTCAATGCGGTCAGCCACGGCTAGGGAGAGTACGCGCCACACGGCGCTCTTCGGATTCGGCGCCGGGCAATGGGATCAAACGATCTATAACCATACGCACCCTCCCGGGGGTCTGGCAAGTCGCTCCCCCGACACCACCGCTGACCTGCTGCGATGAAGCCGGGACGAGTGACGCGAACCCCGGCAAGGGCCGCCCGACGCCCGGAACGGGGCAGACCAGCCGCTACACGACGCTCGGTCCCGGACCCGGGTCGGACGGCCCGCTCGGTGTGGGTTCCGTCACAGGGGGCGTGGGTTCCCCGGTCGGCGTGGTCGTTCCGCCCGTACCGCCGGAGCCGCCGGAACCGCCCGTCCCGCCGGAGCCGCCCGAGCCGGAGCCGCCGGATCCGGACCCCGAGCCGGACCCCGAGCCCGAGCCGGATCCCGCGCCGCCGGCCGCCGACCCCGTACCGCCCGCGCCCGAGCCGGAGCCCGATCCGCCCGCCGCGGATCCCGAGCCGCCGGCGCCCGTACCTCCGCCGGACGGCACCTGGCCGCCCTGCCCGCCCGCGCCGCCGCCCGGGCCGGCCGACGGCGAGGGCTGCCCGGGCTTCGCGGGCGCCCCGGGGCCGGGGGAGGCCCCGGTGGCCCCGGAGGCCTTCCCGGGCTCGCCGGACTTGCCCGCCTGGTTCCCCGTGGCGTCCTTCACGCCGTGGCCGTTGCCGTGGACCCCGGAGCCGTGCCCGCCGGCGGCCGCCCCGGCGGGCCCGCCCGCGCCCTTGCCGCCCACCGAAGCGGCGGGCCCCGGCTTCGCGGCGTCCTCGCCGACGCTCATGCATCCCGCCGTCGCCGCGACGGCGAGCGCGGAGACGGCCAGTCTCAGGGACGCGGACAGGGAAGCGGTCAAAGGGCGCACGGGGGCACCTCCGGAGCACTGCGGCGGGGTCCGCGATGAGCGGGTCAATGAGCCCAACTCCCTTTACCCCGTAAGAGACACGCCCCTTACGCGAACAGCTCTCGCGCCACCTGCGACCCGAGCGTCACCGCGCCCAGCCCGGCCAGCACCGAGGCGGCGACGTTCGCCACGGCGAGGAACCGCCGCCCGCGCTCGGCCAGCCGCAGGGTCTCGTACGAGAAGGTCGAGTAGGTGCTCAGCGCCCCGCACAGCCCCGTCCCGAGCAGCAGGCCCAGCCGCGAGGAGCCCGCCCCGGCCAGCGCCGCCCCCGCCAGCACCCCGAGCAGCAGACAGGCGCAAACGTTGACCACGAAGGTCCCCCACGGGAAGAAGGAGTCGTGCCGCGCCTGCACCGCCCGGTCCGCCAGGTACCGCAGCGGCGCCCCGACGACGGCGCCCGCCACCACCAGCAGCCAGTTCACCGGCCCGCCCGCGCGAGCGCGGCCCGCGTCGCCGAGGCCGCCGCCCAGACCGCGCCCAGCGCCGCCGCCACGGTCAGCCCGGCGTACGCCAGCGCCGTCCCCGCCTCCCCCTCGTCCAGCAGCCGGGAGAAGTCCAGGGCGTAGGTGGAGAAGGTGGTGAACCCGCCGAGCACGCCCACCCCCGCGAACGGCCGCAGCAGCGGATGCGGCGCGCTCCGTCCGCCTTCGCTGATCAGCGCCATCAGTACGCCGATCAGCGCGCAGCCCGCGACGTTGGTCCAGAAGGTGGCCCACGGGAAGGCCCCGGGCGCGGCCGGCCACAGCAGGGCCGCCCCGTAGCGCGCCGAGGCGCCGACGGCCCCGCCCGCCGCGACCGCGGCGCACACCCGGCCCTGCGGTTCGGCGCGCTGGGCGGGCACGTGGAGGTCGACGTCGGGGTCGATGGCCTCCGCGCCGGGCAGCGGGCGGGTCACCCGTAACCCAGGGCGTGCAGCCGCTCGTCGTCGATCCCGAAGTGATGGGCGATCTCGTGCACCACCGTCACCTCCGTCTCGGCGACCACGCTCTCCCGGTCCTCGCACATCCGCAACGTGGGGTTCCGGTAGATGGTGATGCGGTCGGGCAGCACTCCGGCGTACCACTCGCCGCGCTCGGTGAGCGGGGTCCCCTCGTACAGCCCGAGCAGCTCGGGATCATGGGCCGGGGGCTCGTCCTCGACGAACACCGCGACGTTGTCCATCAGCCGCGTCAGCTCCGGCGGGATCCGGTCCAGGGCCTCTGCGACGAGCTCCTCGAACTCCTCGCGCGTCATCTCCAGCACCCGGCCATTGTCGCTCCGGCGGGGGCCCTTCCCACCCGTCGGGGGAAACCGTTTTGGCGATACCTCTCCGGATCCCATATGCTTCTCACGTCCCCGACGCGCTGCAAAGTGCCCGGCGGGCCTTTAGCCCTCATCGTCTAGTGGCCCAGGACGCCGCCCTTTCAAGGCGGTAGCACGGGTTCGAATCCCGTTGGGGGTACGCAACACCATGTGCAAGACTTGCTCTTGCACACATAAGGTCCTGTGGAGCAGTTGGTTAGCTCGCCACCCTGTCAAGGTGGAGGTCGCGGGTTCAAGTCCCGTCAGGATCGCTGAGGCTGGAAACAGTCTCGTGGCTGGGTAGCTCAGTTGGTACGAGCGATCGCCTGAAAAGCGATAGGTCGCCGGTTCGACCCCGGCCCCAGCCACAGAAGGAAGGCCCCGTCCTCGGACGGGGCCTTCCGCGTTTCACCCCTCCTGCTCCGCCGCCCGGGCCGTACGCCGCCACCGCACCAGGCCGAAGGCCGTCGCGCCCCCGGCGACCAGCCCCAGCAGCGCCCAGTCCGGCACGGCGTCCGCGACGGAGCCCACCCGGCGCTCGACGGCGTACGAGGCGTCCGCGTCCAGCAGCCCGGGCAGGGCGCTCGCCCCGTCGTACGCCAGGAACAGCGCGCCCAGGGTGATGAAGAACAGCCCGGACAGCAGCGAGGTCGTGTGCAGTTCCAGGGGGCCGAGCCGGAAGGCGCGCCCGCGCAGCCAGCGCCGCCGGCCCAGGTCGAAGCGCTCCCACAGCAGGGCCAGCACGAACAGCGGTACGGCCATGCCCAGCGCGTACACCGCCAGCAGCAGGCCGCCGTAGACGGGGCTGCCGCTGACCGCCGCCACCGTGAGGACGCTGCCGAGGATCGGGCCGGCGCAGAAGCCGGCGAGCCCGTAGACGGCGCCGAGGGCGTAGACCGACAGGGCGGTGACCGGGCGGATCCGCCCGGAGAGCTCCGCGATCCGCCGCGGGGCGAAGCCGAGGCCCAGGATCTGGGCGAGGCCGAGCGCGACGATCAGCCATCCGCCGGCCAGGACGAGCTGGTCGCGGTGCCCGTGGAAGAAGCGGCCCGCGTAGGAGCCCGCCGCGCCCATCGGTACGAGGGTGCTCGCGAGGCCCGCGTAGAAGATCCCGGTGCGTGCCAGGAGCCGTGAGCGGGAGTCGATGGAGTAGGCGAAGAAGGCGGGCAGCAGCAGGGCGCTGCACGGGCTGAGCAGGGCGAGGAGGCCGCCCAGCAGGGCGGCCAGGTATCCGATGCCGGTCACGGCCGCGCCGCCGCCTCGGCCCGGGCGATGGCGGCGGTGAAGGCCTCCAGGGGCTGGGCGCCGGCCAGGGGGCGGCCTCCCACGAGGAAGGAGGGGGTGGACCGGACGCCGATGCGGTAGCCCTCCTCCCGGTCCTTCCTGAGGGCCGCGGCGGCCTGCTCGCCGGCCATGTCCCGCCGGAAGCGCTCCAGGTCCGGGACCCCGGCCTCCCGGGCCAGCTCGGTGAGGCGTTCCTCGCCGAAGCCCTTGGCCTTGGCGTCCGCGGCGTACGCGGCGGTGTGGAAGGCGGTGAACCGGTCCTGCTGTCCGGCGGCCCAGGCGGCCCTGGCGGCGGCCTCGGACTCGGCGCCGAAGATCGGGAAGTTGCGCCACTCGATGCGCAGGGTGCCGTCCTCGACGTACCGCTTCACCAGTTCGGGTTCGGTGTCGCGGGCGAACGTGCCGCAGTAGCCGCACTGGAAGTCCGCGTACTCGATCAGGACGACGGGTGCGTCGGCGCGGCCCAGCGCGAGCTTGTCGCCCGGGTCGCGGCGGGCCAGCGCCGCGAGCTCCGCGGCGGGGTCGGTGCGGGGCGCGGAACCGGAGGAGGCGGTGGTGCCGCGGTGCCTCTCCTCGGGGGCGGTGGCCTGCCAGGAGACCAGTCCGAGGGTGACGGCGGCGAGGGCGACCCCGGCGGAGATCAGCAGGGGTTTGCGGGACGGACGGGACATGCGGGTGCTCCAGAGCTGTTGCGGGTGATGCAGGGGGGACCGGTGGTGCGGCTCTCCCCTACACCCGCAGCACGGACAGCTCGACGGGCGAGGGCGCCGGCCGGTCGGGCCCGCGTACGGGGACCCGGACGCGCGTCGCGAGGTACGGGCGCGCCGGCTCGGGCGCGGGGCGCGCCGCGGGGCCCGGAGCGTGCTCCTGCCCGGCCCGGGGCGGCGCCGCGGGCACGGGGCGGTCCCCCGGCGAGCCCGGATCACAGGAGGGCCCCCGCCCGGGCAACCCAACGGACGCCTCCCCCGCCGCACCCCGCGCCGGCACCACCGAAGCCGAACCGGCCTGCGCCAAGGCCGCCTGCGCAGGTGCAGCCGGGGCCGCCGGTGCCGGGACGGTCCGCGTCCGGAAGGCCGGAGCCGGTGCCGCCAGTGCCGCCGGTGCCGGGACGGTCCGCGTCCGGAAGGCCGGAGCCGGTGCCGCCCCGGCCGTCGGGGGCGCCGGCGGGGCAGGGGCCCGGACCGCCGCCGCCACCGTCACGGCCATCACCAGCAGCGTGAGCAACACCGGCACCGCGGCGGCCCGCAGCCGGCTCGCACGCGGACGACAGGACAAGGGTGGGCTGCCTCTCATACGCGCGACTGGGGGACTCGTCCCGAAATGGTACGGGGAGGGGCACAAATGCGTTCGCCACCCGCCCGGCCCAGGTGAGATCCTCGATCAGGTATGTCTACTTCCTTCGCCGCCCTGCAGACGCTTCTCGGGGAGATCTCCCTCCGCGACGCGCACCGCCTCGGCCGCCGCCTCGAGGGCGCCCGCCGCATCCGCAAGCCCGAGGCCCGGCAGGCCGTGCTCGACGAGATCGCCGCGGAGGCCGAGAAGGCCGCCGCGCGACTGGCCGGCCGTGCCTCGCGCATGCCGGAGGTCACGTATCCCGAGAACCTGCCCGTCAGCCAGAAGAAGGACGAGATCGCCGAGGCGATACGCGACCACCAGGTCGTGATCGTCGCGGGCGAGACCGGCTCCGGCAAGACCACGCAGATCCCCAAGATCTGCATGGAGCTGGGGCGCGGCGTCCGGGGCATGATCGGGCACACCCAGCCCCGGCGGATCGCGGCGCGCACGGTCGCGGAGCGCATCGCGGAGGAGCTGAAGTCGGAGATCGGCCAGACGGTCGGCTGGAAGGTGCGGTTCACCGACCAGGTGGACCAGGACGCGACCTTCGTGAAGCTGATGACGGACGGCATCCTCCTCGCGGAGATCCAGACGGACCGCGAGCTGCGCGCCTACGACACGATCATCATCGACGAGGCGCACGAGCGGTCGCTGAACATCGACTTCCTGCTGGGCTACCTGGCGACGCTGCTGCCCAAGCGCCCCGACCTCAAGGTCGTCATCACCTCCGCGACCATCGACCCGGAGCGGTTCTCCCGCCATTTCGGGGACGCGCCGATCGTCGAGGTCAGCGGCCGCACCTACCCCGTGGAAGTGCGCTACCGCCCCCTCCTGGAGGAGGACAGCGAGGAGAGCGACCGCGACCAGATCACCGCGATCTGCGACGCCGTCGACGAGCTCCAGGGCGAGGGCCCGGGCGACATCCTCGTCTTCCTCTCCGGTGAGCGGGAGATCCGCGACACGGCGGACGCCCTGAACAAGCGGAATCTGCGCTTCACAGAGGTTCTCCCCCTGTACGCGCGGCTCTCGCACGCCGAGCAGCACCGGGTCTTCCAGCAGCACACGGGCCGCCGGATCGTCCTGGCCACCAACGTCGCCGAGACCTCCCTGACGGTCCCCGGCATCAAGTACGTGATCGACCCGGGCACGGCCCGCATCTCCCGCTACAGCCACCGCACGAAGGTGCAGCGGCTGCCGATCGAGCGGATCAGCCAGGCCAGCGCCAACCAGCGCAAGGGCCGCTGCGGCCGCACCAGCGACGGCATCTGCATCCGGCTGTACTCCGAGGACGACTTCAACGCCCGTCCGGAGTTCACGGACGCGGAGATCCTGCGCACCAACCTGGCCTCCGTCATCCTCCAGATGACCGCGGCCGGGCTCGGCGAGATCGAGAAGTTCCCCTTCATCGACCCGCCGGACCACCGCAACATCCGCGACGGCGTCCAGCTCCTCCAGGAGCTCGGGGCACTGGATCCCTCCGAGAAGGACCCCAAGAAGCGGCTCACGCAGATGGGCCGCCAGCTCTCGCAGCTGCCGGTGGACCCGCGCCTGGCCCGCATGGTGGTGGAGGCGGACAAGAACAACTGCGTACGCGAGGTCATGGTCATCGCGGCGGCCCTGTCCATCCAGGACCCGCGCGAGCGGCCGTCGGACAAGCAGACGCAGGCGGACCAGAACCACGCCCGGTTCAAGGACGAGACGAGCGACTTCCTCTCCTTCCTGAACATGTGGCGCTACGTCCGCGAGCAGCAGAAGGAACGCGGCTCGTCCTCCTTCCGCCGGATGTGCAAGCAGGAGTACCTGAACTTCCTGCGGATCCGCGAGTGGCAGGACATCTACGCCCAGCTGCGCTCGGTGGCGAAGACGATGGGCATCCACGTCAACGAGGCCGACGCCTCGGAGACGAACATCCACATCTCGCTGCTGGCCGGCCTGCTGTCGCACATCGGGCTCAAGGACACCGACAAGAACGAGTACCTGGGCGCCCGGTCGGCGAAGTTCGCGGTCTTCCCGGGCTCGGCGCTGTTCAAGAAGCAGCCGAAGTTCCTGATGTCGGCGGAGCTGGTGGAGACCTCCCGGCTGTGGGCGCGGGTGAACGCCAAGGTGGAGCCCGAGTGGGTGGAGCCGCTGGCGCAGCACCTGATCAAGCGCACCTACAGCGAGCCGCACTGGGAGAAGGACCAGGCGGCCGTGATGGCGTACGAGAAGGTCACGCTGTACGGCGTGCCGATCGTCGCGCAGCGGAAGATCAACTACGGCCGGATCGACCCGGAGGTGTCGCGGGAGCTGTTCATCCGCAACGCGCTGGTCGAGGGCGACTGGCGTACGCACCACAAGTTCTACGCCGACAACCGCAAGCTGCTCACCGAGGTCGAGGAGCTGGAGAACCGGGCGCGGCGCCGCGACATCGTCGTGGACGACGAGACCCTGTTCGACTTCTACGACCAGCGCATCCCGGAGCACGTGGTGTCGGGGGCGCACTTCGACTCCTGGTGGAAGCACAAGAAGCGCGAGGAGCCCGAACTCCTCGACTTCGAGCGCGAGATGCTCCTGACGGAGAAGGCGGCCGGGGTCACCAAGGCCGACTATCCGGACACCTGGCGGCAGGGACAGCTGTCGTTCCGGGTGACGTACCAGTTCGAGCCGGGTGCGGACGCGGACGGCGTGACCGTGCACATCCCGCTCCAGGTGCTGAACCAGGTCACCGACGAGGGCTTCGACTGGCAGATCCCGGGCCTGCGCGAGGAGGTCGTCACGGAGCTGATCCGCTCGCTGCCGAAGCCGATCCGCCGGCACTACGTCCCGGCGCCGAACTACGCGACGCGGTTCCTCCAGACGGCCGTTCCCCTCCAGGAGCCGCTGCCGGTGACGCTGGCGCGCGAGTTGCACCGCATGGTGGGGGTCCCGGTGGCGGTGGAGGACTTCGACCTCGGCCGGATCCCCGACCACCTGAAGATCACCTTCCGTATCGTCGACGAACGGCGCCGCAAGATCGCCGAGGACAAGGACCTGGAGTCGCTGCGGCTGAAGCTGAAGCCGAAGGCCCGCCAGGCCCTCTCCAAGGCCGCCGCCGCCACCGCGGAGCGGGCGGGCGGGGAGTCGCTCGAACGCTCGGGGTTGACCGACTGGACGATCGGCACCCTGGTGCGGGTCTTCGAGACCCGGCGGGCGGGCCAGCCGGTGAAGGCGTACCCGGCCCTGGTGGACGACGGGACCAGCGTCTCCGTACGGCTCTTCGACACGGAGGCCGAGCAGCAGCAGGCGATGTGGCTCGGCACGCGGCGCCTGATCCTGCTGAACATCCCGGTGAACCCGGCGAAGTTCGCCTCGGACAAGCTCACCAACCAGCAGAAGCTGGCGCTTTCGCGCAATCCGCACGGCTCCATCCAGGCGCTGTTCGACGACTGCGCCACCGCGGCCGCCGACAAGCTGATCGCCGACCACGGCGGCCCCGCCTGGGACGAGGCGGGCTTCCGCCGGCTGTACGAGGCGGTCCGGGCCGATCTGGTGGACACGACGGTGCGCACCGTCGGGCAGGTGCAGCAGGTCCTGGCGGCGTGGCAGGCCTGCGAGCGGCGGCTGAAGGCGACCGGCAGCCTGGCCCTGATGGCCAACGTCGCGGACGTGAAGGCGCAGTTGGCGGCCCTGGTGCCGGCCGGCTTCGTCACGCTGACCGGCCTGCGCCGGCTGCCGGACCTGATGCGCTATCTGGTGGCGGCCGACCGGCGGCTCCAGCAGATGCCGACGGGCGCCCAGCGCGACACCACGCGCATGGAGAAGGTCCACGAGATGCGGGACGAGTACCTGTGGCTGCTGGAGCAGTTGCCGAAGGGCCGGCCGGTGCCGGAGGCGGTGAAGGAGATCCGCTGGATGATCGAGGAGCTGCGGGTCAGCTACTTCGCGCACGCGCTCGGGACGGCGTACCCCATCTCCGACAAGCGGATCGTGAAGGCGGTGGACGCGGCGGCGCCGTGATCCGGTTCGACCGCACCCCCTGAGCTGCTGTACAGTCTGTTTCGCAGCCACGCCAGTCGGCCGCGAATCAAGGTCCTGTGGAGCAGTTGGTTAGCTCGCCACCCTGTCAAGGTGGAGGTCGCGGGTTCAAGTCCCGTCAGGATCGCAGAAACGTCAGGGCCCGTATTCCGCAAGGGATACGGGCCCTGACGCGTGTCCGGGTACGGGCGAGGCGCCGGGTCCGGGGGCCGGGGACGCGTACCGCTGCCGCCCGCACTCGCGACCGCCCGAGAGCGCGGCGCCCCTGGAGGCCCCGCTGAGGGCCCCGCCGGCCCTCCGGCACGTTCCCGGGCCCCCGGCACGTCCCGCGTCCCTTCCAGGGGCCCTCCAGCGGGGCTCCGGAACACATCGCCCCGTGAGGGAAAATCCCCCGTACGCATGAGGCGCTCCGGGCGGGACATCCGCGCGCCGGGTGCCGTCCCGGATGGACGGGAGTTATCGGTGTGACGGGAGTCACCACATGAGTTTTTGAGACTCTTACTTTTATCGGACCCATACGCACAGTCGATTTAATATGTGCAATGGCACCTCCCGTGCCGGCATCCCGGGAACGACGCCACCCGGGACCGGTTCGGGCATAAAAAAAGACCGCGCTGGACCCGGCGGAGTCCAGCGCGATCGAACGGCAGTGAGCCTGTTGGGGCAGGCCCGGCCGCATGAAGCCATGTGGGTTCATCGGATTGGGGGATCCGACACGTACCCGTTAATGCAGGGGTGCTGCGGGACCTCAGGCCTCGCTGCGCTGCTGCGGAATTCCCGCGAGCAGTGCGCGAACCTCGGCCTCGCGGTAACGGCGGTGTCCACCCAGGGTGCGGATGGACGTGAGCTTGCCAGCCTTGGCCCAGCGGGTGACCGTCTTCGGGTCCACGCGGAACATCGTGGCAACCTCAGCCGGGGTCAGCAGCGGCTCGGCATCAGGGGTGCGAGCGGTCATGAGCGGCCTCCTCGGGAGAACCGAACCATCTCGGTTCTTTCCTCTAAATTCTGCACCTTGGCCCGCGTTGCCCGAAATGGACATACGCAGGCCGAGTCGGTTATAGGACGAACGGCTTGTCCTCGGCACTACAACTACACCATCCGTCCAGCCTCAAGGGCCAAACCGATGGAATTGCCCTCCGAGGTGTTCATCAGCGGCGGAAGCCGATGGACCGCCCTATAACGGACAGTCACCCCACTGTGACGATCAGTCACAGAGCGATCAGGAGTCGTCAGACCCCCCATAGAGTGCAATACCGAGCATTCCGACCATAGTTGGGCGGAAGGAACCCTCCCCGGACTCCTTGTCCTATTTTGGCACGAGGGTAGGGGATGGGCGCAAGGGTGTGGATAGTGCGTTCCGTCACGCTTGGGCCAATGGCCCGTATCGGGACGTAGGTCCTGGAACTAAGACCCTAATGCGGTGATCGAACCCCTGATCTGCGCATTGTGGCCGATCAGCCGATGACAACCGATACGGGCGATACGCGAGGGGTCCGACCGGGTGACGAACGGGATTCGTACATGATCCCCATCGACCCCCGTTCCCGAAAGGCCCCAAGCCCACCTAATTCGCGAAGAGCCTCTCCCGGACCGCCCGCCAGCGCAGCGACAGCTCGGTGTACACCTGCCCGGCACCCTCCCGGTCCCCCGCCCGCAGCGCCGCGATCCCCTCCGCCAGGTCGCGGGCCGACCGGTCCCCGGCCAGGCCGTCAGCCGGCAGCGCGTGCAGCAGCCCCCCGTAATCCAGTTCGACCAGCGAGCGCGGATGGAACTCCTCCAGCCAGCTGCCGACCTCCACCAGCCCCTCCGCCAGGACCCCGTAGCCCTCCGCCGCGCGCAGGGTCCGCAGCGTCCGCGCGAGGCGGCGGCGTGCCTGCACCATCGGCGTCCGGTAGCGCAGCCGTTCGCCCGGCAGGTACTCCCGCTCCTCGTCCGCCACCAGCACGAACCAGCGGAGCGGCACCTGCCACACCCCGGTACGGATCCACGGGCGCGCGTCCGGGTTCCGCTCGCGCCAGGCCTCGTACGCCTCGGCGGCCCGGCGGCGCTGCGCCGGCGGGAGCGCCGCGTCCAGCACCGGGCGCGGGAACTCGGCGACCAGCTCCTGGAGCGCCAGCCAGCCGCGCAGCCGGGTCCGCCAGGGGCAGACCAGCAGCACCCCGTCCAGCTCCGCCGTGAAGGCGTCCCCGCTCTCGTGCGCCGGCACCCCGACGACGGGGACGCGCACCAGATCGGAGAGCGAGCGCCGCAGTTCGTCCTGGGCCGTGGGGACGGTGCCGCGCCGGGCGTAGGCCGCCCAGTGCGTGCGCTCGGGCTCCGCGAAGGCGGCCAGGGGCTCGTACACGCGCAGGTAGGAGGCGTACGGGACGACCGGCCCGGGCCGCGGGGATTCGCTCACGCACCCGTCCTCCCCTCTTTGGCGCTCCGGCTCACCTCCGGGAGGCGGGCAACACGGGAGTGTTCCGATCCCCGGACAGGGGGTACCCCCGCGCGCCGCAGGTCTTACTCTGCTCCCAGTGCGCCCTCCCCCACCCGCAGGGCGGGCGTCTTTCCGCCGCATCTCTTCCATGGGAGTCACCACCGTGACCGAAATGACCGACGGCGTCCTGCACACCCTGTTCCGTTCGGAACAGGGCGGCCACGAGCAAGTCGTGCTGTGCCAGGACCGCGCCACCGGCCTGAAGGCCGTCATCGCCATCCACTCCACCGCCCTGGGTCCCGCCCTCGGCGGCACGCGCTTCCACGCGTACGCCTCGGACGAGGACGCGGTCCGCGACGCGCTGAACCTCTCGCGCGGCATGTCGTACAAGAACGCCCTCGCCGGCCTCGACCTCGGCGGCGGCAAGGCCGTGATCATCGGTGACCCGTCCGTCCTCAAGAGCGAGGAACTCCTGCTGGCCTACGGCCGGTTCGTGGAGTCGCTCGGCGGCCGCTACGTCACCGCCTGCGACGTCGGCACGTACGTCGCGGACATGGACGTCGTCGCCCGCGAGACCCGCTGGGCCACCGGCCGCTCCCCCGAGAACGGCGGCGCCGGCGACTCCTCGGTGCTCACCGCGTACGGCGTCTTCCAGGGCATGCGCGCCAGCGCCCAGCACCTGTGGGGCGACCCCACGCTGCGCGGCCGCAAGGTCGGCGTCGCGGGAGTCGGCAAGGTCGGCCGCCACCTGGTGGGGCACCTGCTGGAGGACGGCGCCGAGGTCGTGATCACGGACGTCCGCTGGGAGTCGGTCCTGGAGATCCTCGACCGCCACCCCGACGGCAAGGTCACCGCGGTCGCCGACACCGAGGCCCTGATCCGCACGGAGGGCCTGGACATCTACGCCCCCTGCGCGCTCGGCGGCGCCCTGAACGACGACTCGGTCCCCGTCCTGACCGCCACGGTCGTGTGCGGCGCCGCGAACAACCAGCTCGCCCACCCGGGCGTCGAGAAGGACCTCGCGGACCGCGGGATCCTCTACGCCCCGGACTACGTCGTCAACGCCGGCGGGGTCATCCAGGTCGCCGACGAGCTGCACGGCTTCGACTTCGACCGGTGCAAGGCGAAGGCCTCGAAGATTTTCGACACCACCCTGGCCATATTCGCACGTGCGAAGGCGGACGGGATCCCGCCGGCCGCCGCGGCCGACCGGATCGCCGAGCAGCGCATGTCCGAGGCGCTCGCCGCCCGCACGGCGGCCCGCACGGCCTAGCCCGCCGGGGACCCGCCGGGGCGCGGCGAGACGGAACTCACTGCGCTTCGGCGGGTCGGCGGCTAGGAAAGCGTTAAAATCGCAGCTGACCAGCGAGTACGGGGTGTCCCGCTGGTCCTGTGGAGAGGCGCGTCATGCGGGCGGCGTACCGTATGGCCGCGGAAGCAGGTACCGTTAAACCCCTGGGACGGTCTCTCCACGGAGAGCCCGCTCCGAACCATGAACGCGTGTCAGACTCTGGGGCCGTCGAGCCCCGTCACCGAGGGGGTCGAGCCATGGGGCGCGGCCGGGCCAAGGCCAAGCAGACAAAGGTCGCCCGCCAGCTGAAGTACAACAGCGGCGGGACTGACCTCTCGCGTCTGGCCAATGAGCTGGGCGCATCGCAGACAGAGCCGCTGCCTATCGGCGCTCCGGTCGAAGTCGATGACGATCTGGACGACGACGACCCGTACGCCAAGTACGCGGATCTGTACAACGATGACGACGAGGACGAGGACGATCAGTCCGGTCCGTCGGCGCACCGTCGCGGGGCTTGACGCACCGCTCCTCTGCACACAGCGTCTGCACCAGCCGGCTGACTGAAGCCGCACTGGTTCGATACATGCCGAAACCCGGCCCGGGGCCTCGCCCCGGACCGGGTTTCAGTGCTGCTCAGACCGCGTAGCTGCCGGTCAGGGTCGCGCCCTCGGCGTGGTCGCCCCGGTCGAGGATCTCGCCGGCGACCCAGGCCTCGACGCCCCGGTCGGCCAGGGTGGTCAGGGCCACGTCCACCGACTCCTGCGGGACCACGGCCATCATGCCGACGCCCATGTTCAGCGTCTTCTCCAGCTCCAGCCGCTCGACGCTGCCGGCCTTGCCGACCAGGTCGAAGACGGCGCCCGGGGTCCAGGTGCCGCGGTCGACCGTCGCGTGCAGGTGGTCCGGGATGACCCGGGCGAGGTTCGCCGCGAGACCGCCGCCGGTGATGTGCGAGTACGCGTGGACCTCGGCCGTACGGGTGAGGGCCAGGCAGTCCAGCGAGTAGATCTTGGTCGGCTCCAGCAGCTCCTCGCCGAGGGTGCGGCCGAACTCCTCGACGTGCTGCTCCAGGGACATCCCGGCCCGGTCGAAGAGGACGTGCCGGACGAGCGAGTACCCGTTCGAGTGAAGGCCGGACGAAGCCATCGCGATGACGGCGTCCCCCGTACGGATGCGATCGGCGCCGAGCAGGCGGTCGTACTCGACCACGCCGGTGCCCGCGCCGGCCACGTCGAAGTCGTCCGGGCCGAGCAGCCCGGGGTGCTCGGCGGTCTCGCCGCCGACCAGGGCGCAGCCGGCGAGGACGCAGCCCTCGGCGATGCCCTTCACGATGGCCGCGACACGCTCGGGGTGCACCTTGCCGACGCAGATGTAGTCCGTCATGAAGAGCGGCTCGGCGCCGCAGACGACGATGTCGTCCATGACCATCGCGACCAGGTCGTGGCCGATGGTGTCGTACACGCCCAGCTGGCGGGCGATGTCCACCTTGGTGCCGACCCCGTCGGTGGCCGAGGCCAGCAGGGGGCGCTCGTAGCGCTTGAGGGCGGAGGCGTCGAAGAGGCCGGCGAAGCCGCCGAGGCCGCCGAGGACCTCGGGGCGCTGCGTCTTCTTCACCCACTCCTTCATCAGCTCGACGGCGCGGTCGCCCGCTTCGATGTCCACGCCTGCGGCTGCGTAGCTGGCACCGGTGGTCTTCTCTGTCATGACAGGAGAGAGCTTTCGTGTCGTTACTGCATGTGGTGCCAGGCCCTGGGAGAAGCCTCAAAGACAGGGCCTGGCGCAGGTTGAGCCGGGGTCCTACGGGCGGCGGAGCGCGTCGGCGGCGTCCGTGCCGCCCGCGAGCTCGGACTCCAGGAGCTGCTTGCCCAGCAGCTGCGGGTCGGGCAGCTCCATGGGGTACTCACCGTCGAAGCAGGCGCGGCAGAGGTTGGGCTTCTGGATGGTCGTCGCCTCGATCATCGCGTCCAGCGAGATGTACGAGAGCGAGTCCGCGCCAAGCGACGTGGCGATCTCGTCGACCGTCATGCCGTTGGCGATCAGCTCGGCCCGGGTGGCGAAGTCGATGCCGAAGAAGCACGGCCACTTCACCGGCGGGGAGGAGATCCGGATGTGGACCTCGGCCGCACCGGCCTCGCGGAGCATCTTCACGAGGGCGCGCTGGGTGTTGCCGCGGACGATCGAGTCGTCGACGACCACCAGGCGCTTGCCCCGGATGACTTCCTTGAGGGGGTTGAGCTTCAGGCGGATGCCGAGCTGGCGGATCGTCTGCGAGGGCTGGATGAAGGTCCGGCCCACGTAGGCGTTCTTGACCAGGCCGGAGCCGTACGGGATCCCGCTGGCCTCGGCGTAGCCGACGGCGGCGGGCGTGCCGGACTCCGGCGTCGCTATCACCAGGTCGGCCTCGACCGGGGCCTCCTTGGCGAGGCGCCGGCCCATCTCGACACGCGAGAGGTAGACGTTGCGGCCGGCGATGTCGGTGTCCGGGCGCGCCAGGTAGACGTACTCGAACACGCAGCCCTTGGGCTTCGCTTCTGCGAAGCGCGAGGTGCGCAGGCCGTTCTCGTCGATCGCGATGAGCTCGCCCGGCTCGACCTCGCGGACGAAGCTGGCGCCGCAGATGTCGAGGGCGGCGGTCTCGCTCGCGACCACCCAGCCGCGCTCCAGGCGGCCGAGGACCAGCGGGCGGATGCCCTGCGGGTCACGGGCGGTGTAGAGGGTCCCCTCGTCCATGAAGACCAGGGAGAAGGCGCCCTTGACCTTCGGGAGGACCTTGGCGGCCGACTCCTCGATGGTCAGGGGCTTGCCCTCGTCGTCGGTCTGGCCGGCGAGCAGGGCGGTGACCAGGTCGGTGTCATTGGTGGCGGCCACCTGGGTGGCACGCCCGTCCTGACGGGGGAGGTCCGCGACCATCTCGGCGAGCTCGGCGGTGTTCACCAGGTTGCCGTTGTGACCCAGGGCGATCGAGCCGTGGGCGGTCGCGCGGAAGGTGGGCTGCGCGTTCTCCCAGACGGAGGCTCCGGTGGTCGAGTAGCGGGCGTGACCGACCGCGATATGACCCTGGAGCGAGCCGAGAGAGGTTTCGTCGAAGACCTGGGAAACGAGGCCCATGTCCTTGAAGACGAGGATCTGGGAACCGTTGCTCACAGCGATTCCCGCGGACTCTTGTCCGCGGTGCTGCAGTGCATACAGTCCGAAGTAGGTGAGCTTGGCGACCTCTTCACCCGGGGCCCAGACACCGAAGACGCCGCAAGCGTCCTGGGGGCCCTTCTCACCGGGGAGCAGGTCGTGGTTGAGTCGTCCATCACCACGAGGCACACCACCGAGTGTAGGCGAGATCGACCACTGGTCCGAATTGGTGAGGGCCGGGAAATCTCACAGCACAGAGGGTGACCGGACGGCCGCGTCTCGGTATGCGGATCAGTTTGTTGACAGCTACGAGGGAATTCGTACAGGCTCTCGCTCCATGCAGCCTCTCGGTGACCGTTCCGTCACCCTCGTCGAGCGCCGGCACGTGGACCTGGTCCGTGTCGCGAGCGCCATCTGTCGCTGTTGCGCGTAGCCACAACTCTTTCTCCCTTTTCCACATTTCGCTCCGCCGGGCCCCGCCCCGCCGTGCCGCGCGCCGTCGCGCGCCGCCGGGGGCGGGGGCGGCCGAGCCGTGTCCTGGAGTACCTGTGTCTTCGTACAACAGCAAGCTGTCCCGCCGGGCCTTCGGAGGGGCCTTCGGAGTGGGTGCGGCCACCGCCGCCGTGGGGCTGGGCGCCGCCCCGGCCGCGGCCGCCGAAGCCCCTGGAGCGGGCCCGCGGGAGCGTGATTTCCGGGCCGCGCGCGGCCGCCGGTCGCGGCGTCCGAACGTCCTGTTCATCCTCGGCGACGACCTCGGCTGGGCCGACCTCTCCTCGTACGGGGCCCCGCACATCAAGACCCCGAACCTGGACCGCCTCGCCCGCGAGGGGGTCCGCTTCACGGACGCCTACGCGGGCTCCGCGACCTGCTCCCCGACCCGCTTCAGCCTCTACACGGGGCGCTACCCGGCCCGTACCCGGGGCGGCCTGGCGGAGCCGATCGCCGACAGGTCGGCGGGCCTGGACCCCACGCACCCGACGCTGGCCTCGCTGCTGAAGGGGGCCGGCTACGCCACCGCGCTGATCGGCAAGTGGCACGCGGGCTACCTGCCCGACCACAGCCCGACGAAGTCCGGCTGGGAGGAGTTCTTCGGGAACTTCGGCGGGGCCCTGGAGTACTACTCCAAGCTGGGCCTGGGCGGTGAGTACGACCTCTACGAGGGCGACGCCGAGTACAAGGACCTGCGCTACTACACGCGGATCATCACGGAGCGGGCGAGCGAGTACGTCTCCCGCGACCACGGCGGCAGGCCGTGGCTGCTGAACCTGAACTTCACCACCCCTCACTGGCCGTGGATCGCCGACGGGGACACGGCCGCGAGCGCCGAGATCGTCCGGCGGATCAAGGCGGGCGACGGGCGCGCCCTGTGGCACCAGGACGGCGGCTCGGTCGAGAAGTACCGGCAGATGGTCGAGGACCTCGACCGGTCGGTCGGCGAGGTGCTGAAGGCGCTGAAGCGCTCCGGCCAGGAGGACGACACGCTGGTCGTCTTCTCCAGCGACAACGGCGGCGAGCGCTTCTCCTACGCCTGGCCGCTGTCGGGCGCCAAGGCCTCGCTCCAGGAGGGCGGGATCAGGGTGCCGAACATCGTGCGCTGGCCCGCCCGGCTGGACGGCGGCCAGGTCAGCCGCCTCCCCGTGTTCAGCCCCGACTGGACGGCGACCCTGCTGGAGGTGGCCGGGACCCGGCCCCACCCGGCGTACCCGCTGGACGGGGTGAGCCTGGCCGGGTACCTGCTGCGGGGCGAGGAGCCGGCGGAGCGGGACCTGTTCTGGCGGGTGCGCGGGGAGCGGGCGCTGCGCCGCGGGAACTGGAAGTACTACCGCGGCAAGTCGGGGCGCGACCAGCTGTTCGACCTGGCCGGGGACCTGCGGGAGCAGGCCGACAAGGCGGCGGTGGAACCGGCCCGGCTGGCGGAGCTGCGCCGGGCCTGGGAGGCCGTCGACGCCGGCTTGCTGCCGTACCCGGCCTGACCACGGCCCGGCTCCGGGCCCCGGCGGTCACTCGGCCGCCGAAGCCGCCTCGGCGGTGAGGGTGGTGCCGTCCGGGGCGGTGAGGGTGAGGGTGCCGCCCCGGACCTTCCAGGTGAGGGGACCGCTGCCGAAGAGGGCGGTCAGGGCCCGCTCCACCTCGCCCGCCGGGCCCTCGCAGGCCATCCGGGTGCTGGTCAGCGGCCCGACCGTCACGGTGGGGCCGGCGACGGTGGCGGGGGCGCTGAAGCGGTTGCAGCCGAGGGTGCCGTTCGCCTGCCCCTCGGGGGTGAGGGTGAAGCGGGCCTCCCGGCCCGCGGGGGCGGTGGCCCCGGCCACGGAGGCTACGGTCCAGGCGGTCGCGGTGAGCGGCGCGTCGGGGACGGGCGGCGTGGTCGAGGTCTGCACGGTGAGGGCGGCGTCGTCACGGCCCTGCCCCGCCGCGCTGCACGCGGTCAGGGCCAGTACGAGCGCCAGCGCGCCGGTCGTCAGGTGCCTGAGGGTACGCATGCCCCTGGGACGGAACCGGCACCCGGCCGGTTCCCTCAGTCGGTTCCCTCAGTCGGTTCCCTCAGCCCATCAGGGGCAGCAGCGCGGAGAGGTCGGCCCGCTCGCCGCTGGCCCTGACCCGGGCCGCGTCCAGGGCCTCGGCCCAGCCGGTGCGGCCCGTCGCGAGCCGGAGCCAGGTGAGCGGGTCGGTCTCCACCACGTTCGGCGGGGTGCCGCGGGTGTGGCGGGGGCCCTCGATGCACTGGACCACCGCGAAGGGCGGCACCCGTACCTCGACGGAGCCGCCGGGGGCCTTCAGCGCGAGGGCGTCGGCGAGCAGCCGGGTGCAGGCGGCCAGGGCCTGCCGCTCGACGGGGATGTCCAGGCCGGCGGCCCGGTTCAGGTCGTCGGTGTGCACGACCAGCTCGACGGTGCGGGTGACCAGGAAGTCCGCGAGGGTCATGTCCCCGATCCACAGGTCCAGCACCCGGCTGCCGGGGTGGGTCTCCAGCGCTTCGGCCAGGTGGGCGCCCGCCCGCTCGTACAGCTCGGGCAGCGGGGCGCCGGTCAGGGTCTCGCGGGCCGCCTCGGAGATCCTGCCCGCGAGGGAGGCGGTGACGAAGGGCCATTCGACGGCGCTGAGTTCGGGCACGGCGGCCGGCGGCTTGGCCAGGCCGCGGGCCAGCGAGTCCGCGATCCACGCGACGTGCGCGGCGAGCTCGGCCACGCTCCACTCCCCGAGCCCGCTGGGACGTGCCAGCTGCTCGGGCCCCAACTCCCGTACGGCGGCGGCGATGTGTCCGAACTGCGCGGTGACCGCGGCCCGGATCTTCGCGTGGTCGTACGTGCGCGGCTTCTTCTTGGCGGGCGGCATGCCCCGACCCTACTGGGGCCGCGGCCCGGGCCGTACGAGCCCGGTGCGCCCGCGCCGCCGCGCGGTGCTCCTGGGGACCGACGCCGCGGGCCCCCGGCCGGAGGTGATCCGGCCGGGGGCCCGCGGAGGGGGCGCCGGGCTCAGGCCAGCAGCGCCGGGATCGTCGCCTCGTGGGCCTCGCGGAGCTCTGCCAGGGGGAGGGTGAACTCGCCCTGGATCTCGATCTCGTCGCCGTCCACCACGCCGATGCGCGTGGCCGGCAGGCCCCGCGCACCGCACATGTCGGTGAAGCGGAGCTCCTCGCTGCGCGGGACGGCCACGATGGCGCGGCCCGCGGACTCGGAGAACAGGAAGGTGAACGCGTCCAGGCCCTCCGGGACCACGATCCGCGCACCGTTGCCGCCCTTGAGGCAGGACTCGGTGAGCGCCTGGATCACGCCGCCGTCCGACAGGTCGTGCGCCGCGTCGATCATGCCGTCGCGGGAGGAGGAGATCAGGATCTCGGCGAGCAGCTTCTCGCGGCCCAGGTCCACCTTGGGCGGCAGGCCGCCGAGGTGGTCGTGGACGACCTGGGACCAGGCCGAACCGCCGAACTCCTCGGCCGTGTCGCCCAGCAGGTACAGCAGCTGGCCGGCCTCCGCGAACGCCATCGGCGTACGGCGGTTGACGTCGTCGATGACGCCGAGGACCGCCACGACCGGGGTCGGGTGGATCGCGACGTCGCCCGTCTGGTTGTAGAGGGAGACGTTGCCGCCGGTCACCGGGGTGCCCAGCTCCAGGCAGCCGTCGGCGAGGCCGCGGGTGGCCTCGGCGAACTGCCACATGACGCCCGGGTCCTCGGGGGAGCCGAAGTTCAGGCAGTCGGAGATGGCGAGGGGCTTCGCGCCGGTCGCGGCGACGTTGCGGTAGGCCTCGGCCAGCGCCAGCTGCGCGCCCGCGTACGGGTCGAGCTTGGCGTAGCGGCCGTTGCCGTCGGTGGCCATGGCGACGCCGAGGTTGGTCTCCTCGTCGATGCGGACCATGCCCGCGTCCTCGGGCTGGGCGAGGACGGTGTTGCCCTGCACGAACCGGTCGTACTGGTCGGTGACCCAGGACTTGGAGGCCTGGTTCGGGGACGAGACCAGCGCCAGAACCTGCGCGCGCAGCTCCTCGGAGGTCTGCGGCCGCGGCAGCCGGCCCGCGTCGTCGGCCTGGAGGGCGTCCTGCCACTCGGGGCGGGCGTAGGGACGGTGGTAGACCGGGCCCTCGTGGGCGACGGTGCCCGGGGGCACGTCCACGATCTGCTCGCCGTGCCAGAAGATCTCCAGGCGCTCGCCGTCGGTCACCTCACCGATGACGGTGGCGATGACGTCCCACTTCTCGCAGATCTCCATGAAGCGGTCGACGTGCTGCGGCTCGACGATGGCGCACATGCGCTCCTGCGACTCGCTCATGAGGATCTCCTCGGGCGAGAGCGTCGCGTCGCGCAGCGGGACGGTGTCCAGTTCGACGCGCATGCCGCCGGAGCCGGCGGAGGCCAGCTCGGAGGTGGCGCAGGAGAGCCCGGCGCCGCCGAGGTCCTGGATGCCCGCGACCAGCTTCTCCTTGAAGATCTCCAGGGTGCACTCGATGAGGAGCTTCTCCTGGAAGGGGTCGCCGACCTGGACCGCCGGGCGCTTCGTCGGCTTCGTGTCGTCGAAGGTCTCCGAGGCCAGTACGGAGACGCCGCCGATGCCGTCGCCGCCGGTGCGGGCGCCGTAGAGGATGACCTTGTTGCCGGGGCCGGAGGCCTTGGCGAGGTGGATGTCCTCGTGCTTCATCACGCCGATGCAGCCGGCGTTGACCAGCGGGTTGCCCTGGTAGCAGGCGTCGAAGACGACCTCGCCGCCGATGTTGGGCAGGCCCAGGCAGTTGCCGTAGCCGCCGATGCCCGCGACGACGCCCGGCAGGACGCGCTTGGTGTCGGGGTGGTCGGCGGCGCCGAAGCGCAGCGGGTCCACGACGGCGACCGGGCGGGCGCCCATGGCGAGGATGTCGCGGACGATGCCGCCGACGCCGGTGGCCGCGCCCTGGTAGGGCTCGATGTAGCTGGGGTGGTTGTGCGACTCCACCTTGAAGGTGACCGCGTAGCCCTGGCCGACGTCGACGACGCCGGCGTTCTCGCCGATGCCGACGAGCATGGCGTCGTTCTCCGGGACCTTCTCGCCGAACTGCTTCAGGTGGACCTTGCTGCTCTTGTACGAGCAGTGCTCGGACCACATGACGGAGTACATGGCGAGCTCGGCGCCGGTGGGGCGGCGGCCGAGGATCTCGCGGATCCGGGCGTACTCGTCCTCCTTGAGGCCGAGCTCCTTCCAGGGCTGGGAGGCGTCCGGGGTCTCGGTGGCGTTCTTTACGGTGTCGAGGCTCATGCGCTGACCAGCTTCTTCAGGACCGACGTGAAGAACGGGAGGCCGTCGGTGCGGCCGGTCCCGACCAGCGGCTCGACCGCGTGCTCGGGGTGCGGCATGAGGCCGACGACGTTGCCCGCGGCGTTGGTGATGCCGGCGATGTCGCGCAGCGAGCCGTTCGGGTTCATGTCGACGTACCGGAAGGCCACTCGGCCTTCGCCCTCCAGTTCGTCGAGCACGCGCTCGTCGGCGACGTACCGGCCGTCCATGTTCTTGAGCGGTACGGAGATCTCCTGGCCTGCGTCGTAGTCGCCGGTCCACGCGGTCTCCGCGTTCTCCACCCGCAGCTTCTGGTCGCGGCAGATGAAGTGCAGGTGGTTGTTGCGGAGCATCGCCCCCGGCAGCAGGTGGGCCTCGGTGAGGACCTGGAAGCCGTTGCAGATGCCGAGGACGGGCATGCCGGCCCTGGCCTGCTCGATGACGGTCTCCATCACCGGCGAGAACCGGGAGATGGCTCCGGCGCGCAGGTAGTCCCCGTAGGAGAAGCCGCCCGCGAGGACGACCGCGTCGACCTGGTGCAGGTCCTTGTCGCGGTGCCAGAGCGAGACCGGCTCGGCCCCCGCGAGGCGGACGGCGCGCAGCGAGTCACGGTCGTCGAGCGTTCCGGGGAACGTGACGACTCCGATGCGTGTGGTCACCGTCAGGCCTCGACCTTCACGGTGAAGTCTTCGATGACGGTGTTGGCGAGGAACGTTTCGGCCATCTTGTGGATGCGGTCGAGGGCGGCCTGGTCGACCGGTCCCTCCACCTCCAGTTCGAAACGCTTCCCCTGGCGGACGTCGGCGATCCCGTCGAAGCCCAGGCGCGGCAGTGCACGCTGCACCGCCTGGCCCTGGGGGTCGAGGATCTCCGGCTTGAGCATGACGTCGACTACGACGCGTGCCACTGGCACTCCCGATGAGGTGGTTGGTGCGAAGGCGGTTCCCTCAGCGTACCCGGCCGAAATTTCTACGCGGGTAGATATCGGCCGGGAGCGAAGCACGCGCCGTTTCGGCTTCACCAACGCTTCGCAAAATCCGCCGGAAAACCACCCGCCCGGGATTGCGACGGGACACGCGCAGAGAATTAACTGGGCTTCGCAATTCAATGAGAATCGCGGTACAAAGGAATCAGCCGGGACCGTGGCATTTGTCGCCTCGCGACGGGGACGGTTTGCCACATTCCACCGAAACATCCACACAGGCGACATCACCGCACGTCAGCGAGCGGGGTGGGCGCACGAAGGGACCGATATCCGTGGCGCAGCGCGTAGTAGTCACGATCTCCGACGACCTCGATGGCGGAGAAGCGGCGGAAACGGTCACGTTCGCCCTGGACGGTAAGTCCTACGAGATCGACCTCAATGCGGCCAACGCAAAGAAACTGCGGAAGAGCCTCGCGCCCTTCGTGGCCGCCGGCCGCCGCCAGTCCCGGTCGGGGAAGGCCTTCAAGACGACCTCGATCGCCCCGGACCCGGCGGTCGTACGGGCCTGGGCGCGGTCCCACGGCCACGACGTGCCGCCGCGCGGGCGCATCCCGAAGGCCGTCTACACCGCCTACGAGGAAGCCCACTGACCCGGATTTGGCATCCACCCCCACTGATCGGCTAGTGTGTGGATCACGCCGAGGGGCCAGGCCGAAAGGTCGAAGCCCCGAAGTCGTGCGGGTGTAGTTCAGTAGCAGAACACCCCCCTTCCAGGGGGGAGGCGCAGTGTGCAATCCCTGTCACCCGCTCTGCACTGCTGACCGACCACGGTTGTGGATCAGGTAGAGTAGTGCTCGCATCGCAACGGCCCAGGCCGCAGCGAGATGCGGACGTAGCTCAGTTGGTAGAGCACCACCTTGCCAAGGTGGATGTCGCGCGTTCGAGTCGCGTCGTCCGCTCAGAGAGCGAAGGCCCCGATCGGTTTCCGATCGGGGCCTTCGTCGTATCCCCGTTCCGACCGGCCCTTCCCCGGGTCGGCCGTGGTACGCGTCACACCCGATGACAAATGTCATCGCCGTCGGTGACGACGCGCACTGCTCCGCCCGCCGGCGCACCGCGAGGCTTGGGTCATGAGCACCGGCACGGTGTTTGCTGTCCCGTGGCGGTTCCGCTGGGAACCGCGACGTGAGCCAGAGGGAAGAACCGGGGGGACGGGACCGTGTCGAAGCTGACCGGGTGGTGGAAGAAGCGCAGCAGCGCGGGGAAGGTCGAGCTGTACACACGCTGGTCCTTCCACTTCTTCGTGGTCATAGAGATCGTGTCCTTCGGGCTGATGGCCTTCACCGGCGGCCGGGAGAACGACACCCCCGAGTCGCTGGCCATCGTGTCGTTCCTGGTGGTCTGCGCCCACGCCGTCGTCGTGGGCTTCCTCTCCTCCAGGGCCCTGGACGGCGTGTCCGGACGCCGCGACACCCCGGTGCGGCTCGCGGTGGTGGTCTCGGCCCTCACCGCCGCGACCGTCCTGCTCTTCCTCTTCCTGCGCCGCTTCGGCGGGCTCGACGCGGCCGTGGCGCCCGGACTGGTGGTCGGGGTGCTCGGCTTCGGCTGCGGCTCCCTCGTCCTGACCCTCGAGAAGGTCCGGCACATGAGGTACGTGCCCGTGGCCGCCGCCGTCGGGACATCGGGGACGGTCGCCGCGCTGGGCCTGCCGTTGAACGAGGTCATCGGATACTTCGTCGGGACGCTGCTGATGAGCGCCTTCCTCACCTTCACCTGCGGGTTCTCCGGCTGGCTGCTGCGCACCGTCTACGAGCTCGACCGCACCCGGGAGATCCAGGCCCGGCTGGCGGTCGCGGAGGAACGGCTGCGGTTCGGGCGGGACCTGCACGACGTGATGGGGCGCAACCTGGCCGTGATCGCCCTCAAGAGCGAGCTGGCGGTGCAGCTGGCCCGGCGCGAACGCCCCGAGGCCGTGGACCAGATGATCGAGGTCCAGCGGATCGCGCGCGAGTCGCAGCGGGAGGTGCGCGACGTGGTGCGCGGCTACCGGGAGGCGGACCTCGCGGTGGAGCTGGAGGGCGCGCGCGGGGTGCTGAGCGCGGCCGGGATGGACTGCCGGGTGGAGTTCGCGACGGCCGCGCGGGAGCTGCCGGCCGAGGTGCAGTCGGCGCTGGGCTGGGTGGTCCGGGAGGCGACCACGAACGTACTGCGGCACGGGGACGCCCGCAGTTGCCTGATCCGGCTGACGGCCGGGAAGGCTGCGGGCACCGTGACGCTGCTGGTGGAGAACGACGGGGTGTCCGAACTGCCCGCCGGGCCGCCCGGGTCGGGGCTCGCGGGGCTGCGGGAGCGGCTCGCGGCGGTGGACGGGACCCTGCTGGCGGGGCCGGCCGGCGGCGGCCGGTTCCGGCTGCGGGCCGAGGTGCCCTTGGACGGACGACGAATGGAGGTGCGGGCGTGAACCGCGTACGGGTACTGCTGGCCGACGACGAGCACCTGATCCGGGGGGCGCTGGCCGCGCTGCTCGGGCTGGAGGACGACCTCGTGGTCGTCGCCGAGGCGGCTTCCGGGCCGGAGGCGCTCGCGATGGCCCGGGCGCACCGGCCGGACGTGGCGGTGCTGGACCTCCAGATGCCGGGCGCGGACGGTGTGAGCGTGGCCACATCGCTGCGGGCCGAACTGCCCGGCTGCAAGACCATGATCGTGACCAGCCACGGCCGTCCCGGGCACCTCAAGCGGGCCCTGGCGGCGGGAGTGCGGGCGTTCGCGCCGAAGACGGTCTCGGCGCAGCGGCTGGCCGAGCTGATCCGCACGGTGCACGGCGGAGGGCGTTACGTGGACCCGGAGTTGGCGGCCGACGCGATCAGCGCGGGCGACTCGCCGCTGACGGCCCGCGAGGCGGAGGTGCTGGAACTCGCGGCGGACGGGGCGCCGGTCGCGGAGATCGCGGAGCGGGCCTCGCTGTCGCAGGGCACCGTACGCAACTACCTGTCCTCGGCGGCGACGAAGCTCGGCGCGGAAAACCGGCACACGGCCGTGCGTCTCGCGCGGCAGCGGGGTTGGGTATAGTGGTTCTCGCGCTACGGCGCACAGGCGGACATAGCTCAGTTGGTAGAGCACCACCTTGCCAAGGTGGATGTCGCGCGTTCGAGTCGCGTTGTCCGCTCAGGAACGAAGGCCCCGATCATTGATCGGGGCCTTCGTCGTGTCTCAGGCGCCGGTGGCGGCGGCCATCGTGGTGGCCCAGCTCAGGCCGGTGAGGCGCTCGTAGGCCTCGATGTACTTGGCGGACGTCTGCTCGGCGACGTCCTGCGGGAGCGCCGGCGGGGGGAGTTCGCCGTTCTTGTCCCAGCCGGAGGCCGGGGAGGTCAGCCAGTCGCGGACGAACTGCTTGTCGAAGGACGGCTGCGCGCGGCCCGGCTCCCACAGGTCGGCGGGCCAGAAGCGGGAGGAGTCCGGGGTGAGGACCTCGTCGGCGGCGACCAGGCGGCCGTCCTTGTCGAAGCCGAACTCGAACTTGGTGTCCGCCAGGATGATCCCGCGCTCGCGGGCGATGTCGCGGGCCCGGGAGTACACGGCCAGGGTGGTCTGGCGCAGCAGCGCCGCCGTCTCGGCGCCGGTGGTGCGCGCGACCTCCTCGTACGAGACGTTCTCGTCGTGCTCGCCGACCTCGGCCTTGGCGGCCGGGGTGAAGATCGGGGCGGGCAGCTCCGAGCCGTCGACCAGGCCCTCGGGGAGGGCGAGGCCGCAGACCGTGCGGGTCTCGCGGTACTCGGCGAGGCCCGAGCCGGTGAGGTAGCCGCGGGCCACGCACTCGACGGGCACCATGTCCAGGTTCTGGCAGACGAGGGTGCGCCCGGCCCAGTCGGCGGGGGCGCCGGCGGGCAGTTCGGTGCTGATGACGTGGTTCGGGACCAGGTCCGCGAGCTGGTCGAACCACCAGAGGGAGAGCTGGGTCAGCACGCGTCCCTTGTCCGGGATCTCGGTGGGCAGCACCCAGTCGTAAGCGGACATGCGGTCGCTGGCGACCATGACGAGCCGGCCGTCCTCGTCCCGGTAGAGGTCGCGGACCTTGCCGGTGTGGAGGTGGACGAGGCCGGGCACCTGCACCGGCTCGGGCTTTTCGACGAATCCGGACACGGGGTCTCCCTGTGGTTCTGTACGAGCGCGTCCCCATTCTCCCGTACGGGGTCCCGTGCCCCGGTCAGGGGGGCGTTCAGTCCCGCTTGCAGATCCGGTCGAGGAGGTTGGCCGTGGCCCGCTGGACCCGCTCGTCCACGTGCCCGGGGCGGTCGAGCGCCGGCGACCAGGCGAAGGTGCCGGACGCGAAGACCAGGGCGCCGCTGGGGGCCCGGTACAGGGAGGTCTCCTGGTGGCGCTTGGCTCCCTCGCCGTCGAGGTAGGGGGAGTGCGCGAGCAGGATCCGGTCCTGGTGCTCGGGGAGCTGGGTGCGCGGGAAGTAGCGGTCGGCCTCGCCCGCGACCAGGCCGTGGAGCTCGTCGTTCTCGGCGGCACCGGTGGAGTCCCAGAGCCAGTGCGCGGCGTTGCGGACGATCAGGGGGGCCGGTTCGGGGACCCGGCCCGCGTACTGGATTCCGAGGAGCTGCTGTTCCGGGCGGTCGATCTCGCGCCACAGGCTGGGGCGGCCGGGGCCGCGGCGTTTTCGGCAGGTCAGGAGCCGGTCCTCGACCCCGGAGGGCGAGGGGGACAGCTCCACCTGCCAGTACATGGTGTTGGCGGAGAGGAAGACGAGGGAGGTGCCGTGGTCGCGGGCGCGCTCGACGGTGCGGCGCATGGGGAGCGACCAGTACTCGTCGTGGCCGGGGAAGACCAGGCCCCGGTAGTGGGTCGGGTCGACGCGCCCGGCGTGCAGGTCGCGGGTGTCGGCGTAGGCGAGGTCGTAGCCGTAGCGCTCGGCCCAGCGGATGAAGTCGTAGGCGTGGCCGACGTGCAGGGGCAGCCCGGCGCCGGCGTAGGGGCGGTCGAAGGAGACGGTGAGGGCGGCGTCCCGCTCGCCGAGCAGCCGGCCCTTCTCGTCCCAGGCGTGGTAGAGGCTCGCGCCCGTGCGGCCGTCCTCCGGGTAGAGGTTGTAGGCCTGCCAGGTGATGTCCGGGAGCAGCAGCAGGAGGTCGGCGGGGTGGTCGTCGCGGACCGTGAAGGGGACGTGGGAGCGGTAGCCGTCGGCCGTGGTGAGGACGGCCACGTAGGCGCCGACGCTCCAGTACGAGGGGACCTGGAGCCGCCAGGACAGCCACCAGTGGTGGCAGGAGACGGTGCGGTCGGCGGTGAGCGGGGGCGGCTGGACGATGCCGGACAGCCGGGGGCTGGTGGTGATCTTGGAGGCGCCGTCCCCGCCGTAGTGGCCGATGCGGTAGACGTCGACCGAGAACTGCTGGGGCGGGTCGACGGTGATGTGGAAGTCGATGGCCTCGCCGGGGGCGACGGCTCCGGTGGAGGCGAAGCCCTTGATCTGCCGGTGCACGTCGTCGGCGGTGCGCGGGCCGCCGCCGCGGGCGTGGCGGCCGGGGGCGGCGAGGGACGGGTCCACGTACCAGGGGACGACCTGGCCGGTGTCGTCGAAGTACAGCTCGCTGCCCCGGAACCAGGGCAGGGGACCCTGGCCGAAGGGATCGGTCACCGCGTGCGCGAGCGCACCTGACTCCCACCGCCGGATCTGGTCCGCACCCATGACCGCTCCCCTCCCTCGCTCCCCCGAACGCGTTCGCTCCACTCGGATGCGCGGCGGGTTCTCGGACACCCATCCACGACCGGTCCCAAGCACATCACATAACGCACTCACTCCGTCACCGTTCGTCGTGAATTGACGTGACCGGAACACGCGGGCTGCCGCCGGGTGGGGGCCAGGGGGGCGGAGGGGCGAGCCGGGGGTGGGCGGGCCGGGGTGGGCTCAGAGGAGGCGGACGGGCTTCTCCGGGGGTACGCCGAGCTCGGCGAGCCAGTCGCGCAGGGGCTCCGGGTCCCCGTCCTCGACGAGGGAGAGCACCCGGGGGGCGAGGTCCGCCCGCCGTTCGCCGCCGACCAGCAGGACGGGGCCGTCCAGCCAGTCCAGGCCGGGGCCCGCGCCGGCCGAGTCCACGGCGGCGCAGCAGACGAGGGCGGTGACGTGGTCGGCCAGCAGGTCGCGGCCGCTGCGCGGGGGCTGGAGGGGGAACAGCGGCAGCGTGTCCGCGCCGCCGCGCGGCCGGGGCCTGTCGCCGGCTCCGGCGGCCCGTTCCTCCCGGGCCAGATCGCCGCTGAGCCGCCCGGCGAGGGCCTCTCCGGCGGCGCCGTCCCCCGTGGGGTCGGTGAGGTATCCGAGGACCCGCTCCAGCGTCGGCCCGCCCGGGGGCGCCGTGTCGGCGGGGGTGCACCGGTCCGCCGGGCGGGCGCCGGGGCCGCCGGGGGCGGCGGTGCCGGTCCGCGAGGCTCCGGCCCGGGCGGGGGCGCCCGTCGTCACCGGAACCGGCTCTCCCGGGGCCATGGCGGTCTCGGGCCGGGCGGCGGGGCCCGCGGGGGCTGCCAGGTCCCCCGGGACGGACAGCGCGTCGAGCGCGGCGTGCAGACGGGCCGCCTCGGTACGCCAGGTGCGGTCCACGACCTCGTGCGGGTAGGCCGTCCAGTCGACGGGCGCCCAGTCCGGTCCCGCCTCGGCCGGGCCGCCGTGGAAGAGCCGGGCCGCCAGCAGGGAGGTGGCCTCGTCCACCACGCCGGGCTGCTCCAGGAGGTCGCAGGCGGGGCGCTCGCCGAGCCGCGAGGTGAACTCGTCGGCCAGCCGGTCCCGGCGGGACAGCTCGGTCAGGGCGGAGACCACCCCGGCGTCCAGGTGGGCCGGCCAGCGGCCCATCCGCCAGGCGGGCAGCGCGACCCGGGTCAGGAGCCGGTCCCAGCCCGCGTAGGCGAGGCCGACCTGCTCCTGCGCGACGATGCGCAGCCCGTAGTCCACCCCGTAGGCGCGGTCGGACGCGGCCGCGGCGACCCCGCGCTCCATCTCGGCGGCGTCGGCCTGGCACAGCCGCAGCAGCAGCCGGGCCGGGCGGGCGATCCAGCCGAGGCCGGGCCTGCCACCGATGTCCACCGCCGCGTCGAGCCCCCGTACGAAGCCCCGCGCGTCGGCTATGTCCGGGTGCGCGGAGGGGCCCGTACCGGCGACGACCGGCGCGAGGACGGCCCGCAGCTCGGCGACCCGCATCCACCACAGGAACGGCGAGCCGATGACCAGCACGGGGGCCGCGCCGGGCTGGGACTCCGGGCCGCCGGACCCGGCTATGCCCGCGGACGCGGCACGCGCGCGGCCCCGGCGGTGGGCCGCATGGCTGCGGTCCTCCAGCCAGCTGTCACAGTCCGGGGTCAGGGCTATCGCGGAGGGCGCGGGAACGTCCATCCGGTCGGCCAGGTCCCGCACGAGCCGGTAGAGGTCCGGCGCGGCGGCCTCCGGCAGCGGCACCGTCGGCGTCACGGCGGGCCGCGCCCGCAGCACCACGGCGCCGAACAGCGCGCCCGCCAGCAGCACCAGCGCGGCCACGGCGCAGACGGCCAGGGTCACCGCCGGCCAGGGATCCCCGGCCAGCCGGCCCGTCATCCGGGCGGCGACGAGCACCACCGCGAGGGCGGCGGGCAGCAGTACGGCGGCCATGGCCCTGCTGCGGACCCGCAGCACGGCGAGGGCCCGCGAACGCGCGGACGGCGCGCCCACTTCTGCGATCGAACCGGTTCCGGACACGGCCGGACCTCACCCCCTCTGCCCTGCGGCGGCTTTGCTCACTCCCCCACTGTGACACCCGCCACTGACATCGCAATGCCGGTGGGCCATGTGCCGGAATGCTTGCGCCGCACCCTAGTTGGGGCCGGGGCGGTCGTCAGGCAGTCCGGGTGACGATCACCCGATGGAATGGCTTTGGGTAAAGGTGGCTGCGTTCGAAGGCGGCCGGATGCAGTCGCACGCGCATGTACGCGCGGGCCCGGTGCGCTCGCTCGCGCCCCGGGCCCGCCGCGTGACGGCCCTGCTGGTCAGCGGCCTTCGGCGGCCTTGGCAGCAATGTCCGTACGGTGCTGCGAGCCGTCGAGCTTGATCCGCCCGACCGCCTTATACGCCTTCTCGCGCGCCCGCACCAGATCGGAACCGGTCGCCGTCACCGAGAGCACGCGGCCGCCCGCGCTGACGACGGCGTCGCCCTCGCGCCGGGTCCCGGCGTGGAGCACGTACGCGTCGGGCGCGTCCTCGGCGGCGACCTCCTCGAGGCCCTGGATCGGGTCGCCGGTGCGCGGGGTGTCCGGGTAGTTGTGGGAGGCGATGACCACCGTGACGGCCGCGTCGTCGCTCCAGCTCAGCGGCGGTTCGGCGTGCAGGGTGCCGTTGGCGGCGGCGAGGAGCACGCCCGCGAGCGGGGTGCGCAGCCGGGCCAGGACCACCTGGGTCTCGGGGTCGCCGAAGCGGGCGTTGAACTCGATCACGCGGGTGCCGCGGCCGGTGATGGCCAGGCCGGCGTAGAGCAGTCCCGAGAAGGGGGTGCCGCGGTGGCGGAGCTCGTCGACGGTCGGCTGGAGGACCAGCTCCATGACCTCGTCGACCAGCTTCGGGTCGGCCCACGGGAGCGGCGAGTACGCGCCCATGCCGCCGGTGTTGGGGCCCTCGTCCCCGTCGAGCGCGCGCTTGAAGTCCTGCGCGGGCTGGAGCGGCAGCACGGTGACGCCGTCGGTGATGGCGAACAGGGAGACCTCGGGGCCGTCGAGGTACTCCTCGATGACGACCCTCTCGCAGGCCAGCGCGTGGGCGCGGGCGGCGGCCCGGTCGTCGGTGACCACGACGCCCTTGCCGGCTGCGAGGCCGTCGTCCTTGACCACGTAGGGGGCGCCGAAGGCGTCGAGCGCGGCGTCGACCTCCTCGGCGGTGGTGCAGACGTAGCTGCGCGCGGTCGGCACCCCGGCCGCGGCCATCACGTCCTTGGCGAAGGCCTTGGAGCCCTCCAGCTGCGCTGCCGCCGCGGACGGGCCGAAGACCGGGATGCCGGCGGCGCGGACGCTGTCGGCGACGCCGGCGACCAGCGGGGCCTCCGGGCCGACGACGACCAGGCCGACGCCCAGTTCGGCTGCCAGCCGGGCCACGGCGGTGCCGTTGAGGGCGTCGACCGGGCGCAGCTCCGCCACCTCGGCGATGCCGGCGTTGCCGGGGGCGCAGTACAGCGCGGAGACGTCGGGGTCGAGGGACAGAGAGCGGCACAGGGCGTGTTCGCGGGCGCCGCCGCCGATGACGAGGACCTTCACGCCGCCCAGGGTAGCCCGGACGGCGCGGCCGGTTTCGTGCGGCCACCCAATCAGCAGGGGCTACTCATTCGTGTATTCCTCCACAACGGTCGCTCCGAGCTCGCGCACGATCAGCTCGTGTCCGGTCAGGGCGCTGTCCACGAGGTCGGGGTCGTCCTCCTCCGGTACGTCGTCCTCGGGAGCCACCGGCGGGGGCGCCTGCTGTACGGGAGCCTGCGGCGCGGCAGCGGTCTGCTGGGGCGGCGCCTGGTGGGCGGGGGACTGGTGGGAGGCGGCCGGGGGCTGCGGGGACTGCCGGTCCTGCGGCTGGGCCTGGGGGGCGGACGGGGGCCGGCCGTACGCGGGGGCGGGCGGGGCGGAGTGGGAGGAGGGCCCGGCCGGAGCCGGTCCGCCCCCGCCCACCACGGCGTCGATCTTCCAGTTGACCTGGAACTGCTCGGCGAGGACCGCCTTGAGGACGTCTTCGCTGCCGCTGCTCGCGAAGTTGTCCCGGGCTCCGGCATTGGGGAAGCCGAGCTGCAGGGTGGTTCCGTCGAAGCCGGTGACCTGGGCGTTCTGGCTGAGCAGGATCCAGGTGAAGCGGCGGCGGTTCTTGACGGCCTCCAGGACGCCGGGCCACATCGCCTGGACCTGCCCCGCCCCGGCGGCCATGCCGGGGGAGGGCGCGGCGGCCGCGGGTGCCGAGGGGGCGGCCGCGGCCGGAGCCGGCGCGGCGGGAGTCGGGGCCGGTGCGCCGCTGCCGGGGGCGGCGGCGCTGGGCCACGCCCCCGCGGCCGGGGCGGCCGGGGCGGCCGACGGGGTCGCACCGGGCCAGGCGCCGGGTGCGGGGGCACCGCTGCCCGGCTGCGCGGCACCGGGCCACGCACCGGGGGCGGCAGCCGGAGCGGCAGCCGGAGCGGGAGCCTGCGGCGGCGCCTGGACCGGCGCGGGGGCCGGTGCCGGCGCCTGGACCTCGGCGGGGGCCTGGACCGGCGCCGGGGCGGCCGCCGCTGCCGGAGCCTCCTGCGGCCCGGGACCCCGTACGGCGGCACGCGCGGCGGCGACCCCGCCACCGGGCCCGGCCGGGGCCATCCCGTGCGCCTCGGGCCCGGGCACGTAGCCCATGGCGGGCGTCCCGGCCGGCGCGGCCGCGGGCGGCGCCATGAAGGCGGCGGGCGGGGGCCCGCTGCGCTCCAGCCGGTCGAGGCGGGCCTGGAAGGACCGCTCGTCGTCGAAGGCGGCCGGCAGCAGCACCCGGGCGCAGATCAGCTCCAGCTGGAGCCGGGGCGAGGTGGCACCGCGCATCTCGGTGAGCCCGGCGTTGACCAGGTCGGCGGCGCGGCTGAGCTCGGCGGCCCCGAACACCGACGCCTGGGCCTGCATCCGCTCCACGACATCGGCGGGGGCGTCGATCAGCCCCTTCTCCCCGGCGTCGGGCACGGCGGCCAGGATCACCAGGTCGCGCAGCCGCTCCAGCAGGTCGGCGACGAACCGCCGCGGGTCGTTGCCGCCCTCCACCACGCGGTCGACGACCTCGAAGGCGGCGGCCCCGTCCCCGGCGGCGAAGGCGTCCACGACGGAGTCGAGCAGCGAGCCCTCGGTGTAGCCGAGCAGGGAGGTGGCCATGGCGTACGTCACACCGTCGTCGCCCGCACCGGCGAGCAGCTGGTCCATGACGGACATGGAGTCGCGCACGGAGCCGGCTCCGGCCCGCACGACGAGCGGCAGCACGCCGTCCTCGACCTGCGCGCCCTCGCGCCCGCAGACCTCGCCGAGGTAGTCGCGCAGCGTCCCGGGCGGCACGAGCCGGAAGGGGTAGTGGTGCGTGCGCGACCGGATCGTCCCGATGACCTTCTCGGGCTCGGTCGTCGCGAAGATGAACTTGAGGTGCTCCGGCGGCTCCTCGACCACCTTCAGCAGGGCGTTGAAGCCCGCCGAGGTGACCATGTGGGCCTCGTCGATGATGTAGATCTTGTACCGGCTGGACGCGGGCCCGAAGAAGGCCTTCTCGCGCAGGTCACGGGCGTCGTCCACACCACCGTGCGAGGCGGCGTCGATCTCGATGACGTCGATGGACCCCGGCCCGTTCCTGGCCAGGTCCTGGCAGGACTGGCACGTGCCGCAGGGGTCGGGGGTGGGGCCCTGCTCGCAGTTCAGACAGCGCGCCAGGATCCGCGCGCTGGTCGTCTTTCCACAGCCGCGCGGCCCGCTGAACAGGTACGCGTGATTGACCCGGTTGTTCCGCAGGGCCTGCATCAGCGGGACAGTGACATGCTCCTGCCCGATGACCTCGGCGAACGACTCGGGGCGGTAGCGGCGGTACAGCGCAAGGGACGACACGTCTACGAGGTTATCCGGGCCCACCGACAACAGCGGCCCGCCGCTGCCCCGGGACCCGCCCGGGAACGCAAAGGGCCCCCCACGCACCCGCCAGAGCCCACTTACCCTTGCTGCCTTCCGGCCCTGGGGGAGTTGGGTGAGATAGCGCCGCGTGAGGGGCTGGGCCCCACCCTAGCGGATGTCACCCCCCGGAATCGAGCCGGTCCCCTCCCCGTTTCCGATCCCGGACCGCCCATCCGGATCGTGTTCGCGAGCACCCCTCAACGTCTTGTATTGTTTGCGGCGGAGGATTCGCCTAGAGGCCTAGGGCGCACGCTTGGAAAGCGTGTTGGGGGCAACCCCTCACGAGTTCGAATCTCGTATCCTCCGCAGCCGCCTGAACAGGCGAAACGAAGAGCCGGACCGCTGATTGCGGTCCGGCTCTTCTGCATGCCCTGGTTGCAGTTCTGGTTGCATTCACATCGCCTCGAACGGGACATTTCGAGGTTCGTGCACCGCCCGCGAAACGCAGTCTCCAAGGAGGAACCGCTCCCGTTCTTCACCGACACCGCCGGCATGTGCACCATGCTTGGCTCTGCGCCGGGGCCGTTCCGGTGCTGCTGCCCGGTCCGGCGAGGTGCCCCGTGAAGTCCCGATCAACGCTGGCAGCCTGGCTTGGTTCGCTTGACGCTCCGCGCCTGGCACGCGTACTCGCCACGCGGAAGGACGCGGCGGCGTCTCCGGAACCGCGCACGGTGGGGGAGCTGGCGGACCGCCTCCAGCGCCCGGCGTCGGTGGCACTCGCCCTGCCGCCACTCACGCTGCCGTGCCTGCAAGTGGCCGAGGCGCTGGCGGCGCGGGGAGGAGCGGCGTCGCGCGACGACCTGGCGAAGCTGCTGGGAGCAGCGGACGGCGAAGCCGCTCGCGGTCTGGACTTCACGCTGGAGACGCTGGCCGATCACGCCCTGGTGTGGCCGGACGGCGCAGCAGCACTCCGCATGGCCTCTCCCCTGCAGCAGGCGTGGAAGGCACCTCTGGGGCTGGACGCCCCTCTGGAGAAGCTACTTGCGGGCGCGACCTCTGAGGAGCTGCGCGCCATGCTGGTGGCACTCGGTATCAAGCCGCCGAGCACCAGGCAGCAGCGGCTGGCGACCCTGGTGGAACACCACAGCGACCCGGGAGCCGTCGCCGAAGTCGTGGCACGGGCACCCGAGATCACCCGGGAGCTGTTCGCCCGCCGAGCGGACTCCACCGCGGGGCAGCGGCACTTCATCATGTTCGGGTCGTCCGGGCCCAAGCTCGAACCCGGCGCGCGATGGGCACTCGACCGGGGACTCCTGATCGTGGACCGCCACCGGTACGGCCCCGCGCGCATGCCCGTTGAAGTCGCGCTCGCACTGCGCGGGCCGATCTGGCACGCCCCGTTCGATCCCCGTCCGCCTTCCGCACAGTCGATGGCCATCGGCTCCGCCGAGGTGGAGCGGGAGGCAGCAGCCGCGGCCACGGCGTTCGCCGCCCAGGCCGCGTCGGTCCTGGCCGCCTGTTCGGCGTCTCCGCCGGCCAGACTCACATCCGGCGGGATCGGCGCCCGTGAACTGGCCCGGATCGGCAAGGCCGCCCAAGCCGACGACGCTGTCGTACGCCTCACCCTGGAGACCGCGTACGCGGCCGGACTGCTGGGCCGGGACCATGACCGCGTGGCACCCACCAAGGCATACGACGCCTGGGCGGACCAGGAGCCCGCCGAGCGGCTCACCGCACTGCTCCACGCATGGCACAGCCTGGCACTCACCCCGACCCAGGCACGAGACGAGGACAACAAGGCGCTCCCCGCCCTCGCGGGAGCACCCCCCTGCGGCGGCTGCTTGCAGGCCCGGCGCGGGCTGCTCCACGCGGCGGCACAGCTCCCGGCAGGCTGCGGCGCGGCCGTCGGCTCCGACCTGGGACCGCTGGTGGCCTGGTACCGGCCCCTCGCCGACGCGTCACCCCAGGACGGGACACCGTTCGCCACGGTAATCCGCGAAGCCGAGCTGCTCGGCGCACTCGCTCGCGGCGCGCTGTCTCCCCTCGGTGCCGCCCTGCTCGAAGACGATGCGGCAGGACTGGCCGCCGCGTGCCGGCGGCTCCTGCCCACGGCTACCCGAACAGCACGGATCGGCGCCGACCTCACCGCGATCGTCACCGGCACGCCGTCCGCGCCACTCGCCGCGCTGCTGGATTCCGTCGCCGACCGCGAGACCAGCGGCACGGCCTCGGTGTGGCGGTTCAGTACCGGCAGCGTCCGCCGAGCCCTGGATGCCGGACACTCGCCTGACGCCCTCACAGCCGACCTGGCCGCCGTCGCTTCCGGGCCGCTGCCCCCAACCCCTGTCCTATCTCATCGCCGACACCGCTCGCAGTCACGGCCGCGTGCGCATCGCCCCCGCCGCCTGCGTCATCCACGGCGAGGATCCGGCGCTACTCGCCGAGCTCGCAGCCCATCGCAAGCTGGCCAGACTCGGCCTGCGACAGCTCGCCCCCACGGTGCTGGTCAGCCGCAGCCCGCTCGACGCGACCCTCGCCGCGCTCCGCTCCGAGGGCTACGCCCCCGTTGCCGAGACCGCCGACGGAACCGTGCGCATTGAGAAGACCCGACCGCAGAGGGCAGCCGCCCCCGTACCGACCCCCCGACGGGCCAACGGGGGGCACCGGTCGCCGCAACGCAGTCCGCCACACCGCGACGACACCCGCCACCGCAGACTCGAACGCCCTGGCCGCCCGCCTGCTCACCGCTCCATCGACCACCCCGGACACCGACCCTCTCGGCGGCGGGGCCCCTTTCGGAACGGACACCGAGGAGATCGTCGCCGGGTACGCGAAACATCTGTCCTACACCGATGTCCGCCAGCTCGCGCATGCCGTCGACGCCGGAACGCCCCTCACCGTCGAATACGTCGCCGCCTCCGGCAACCGCACAGTGCGCACCCTCAGCCGCCTCGAACTCGACCCGCCCTACCTGGAAGCCTGGTGCCACCTGCGAGAAGACGAACGCGTCTTCACCCTCTCCCGTATCCACAGCGTCATGCCGACGTGAACCCATGACATCGATAACCTATGGGAGGTATAGTTGATTCCATAGTTGATATAAAGGAGGTGCACATGAGCCGGACAGTGATTGACCTCGATGACGAGCTGGTGGCAGACGTAGCCAAAGCCCTGGGGACCAGCACCAAGAAGGAGACGGTCAACACCGCCTTGCGCGAGGTGCTGGAGAACAGGCGGCGAGCGCTGGCCCTGACCCGCCTGCGCGCCGCGGCCGACGAAGGCGCGTTCGATCTCGCACTCTTCGAGGACAAGCGGAACTACCGACGGTGAACGCCGCTCTCTACCTGATCGACACCAGCGCCCTCGCCCGCTTCATGCGGGGCGACGCAGAGCAGCACGGCTGGGACCAGGCGGCGGCCGCCGGCCTGATCGCCACGTGCCCCATCACCGAGCTGGAGTTCTTCTACAGCGCACGATCAGCAGCCGACCGGGCGCGCGGCATCGAGGACATGCGGCTGCTCTTCGGCTGGGTCCCCGTCGACGACCGGGCTTACAACCGGGCCTGGCAGGTCCAGGAGGTCCTCACCAAGCAGGGCAAGCACCGCAGCGCCGGTGCGGTGGACCTCGTCGTCGCCGCGACTGCCGAGTTGCAGGGACTCACCCTCCTGCACTGTGACCACGACTTCGACTGCATCGCGGCAGTAACCGGCCAGCCCCTCCAGTGGTACGGCCCGGAGGGCCGTAAGTAGCCGACGGGTGGTTGCAGTTCTGGTTGCATCCGCCTCCGCCCGAGGACGTTCGGACTGAGGCATCCGAGGCACTCCACCGCAGGTCAGGACGTGTACGACCCTCACCGGACGGGCGTACGAACATGTGGAAAGCGTGTTGGGGGCAACCCCTCACGAGTTCGAATCTCGTATCCTCCGCCAGCTCAGAGGGCCGGACCGCATCAGCGGTCCGGCCCTCTGGCGTTTCGCGGTGACGCGGGGGCCGTCCCGGCGGCCCGCGGTGTCCCCCGGCTCCGGGGGCGCGGGGCCCCGGCGAGGCGGGCGGGCGGTCAGCGGTCCTGCCGGCGCAGGGCCTCCTGGGACGCGACGTACTTCAGCATCAGGCGGGCGAAGTCCAGGCGCTCGCGCTCGCTCCAGTCGGCGGTGATGTACTCGAAGGCCGAGCGCTGGTGCCGGCGGAAGCGGTCCATCAGCTCCCGGCCCCCCGCGCTGAGGTGGAGGACCGTACGGCGGCCGTCCTGCTGGGAGGCTGCGCGGACCAGGTAGCCCGCGGAAATGCAGTCGGACACCATCCGGCTGGCCACCGAGGGGTCGACCCCGAGGTGCTCGCCGACCGCGCCGACGGTGACCTCGCGGGCCCCGTCCTGGGCGATCTCCAGGACGATGTTGAGGACCAGGGTGCGGCTGAGGTCCTTCTGCGAGATCGGGTTCTCGACCTCCAGGAGCGAGGAGCGCCGCAGTTTCCCGAAGGCCGGACCGACGGCGTCCAGCAGCTCGTCGTCACCGGGTTCCGCCTGCTGCTTCGTCATGAGGCCATCGTACATACGTGACTTCAAGCAAACATGTGTTGACGCGAAAACGTGTGCATGTAAGCATGCATATGTACGCAGCCAATGAACGGAGTCCTTCATGACCGTCCTCGTCACCGGCGCCCGCGGCAAGGTCGCCCAGGCCGTCATCAGCCGTCTGCACTCCGCGGGCCTCGCCGTCCGCGCCGCCAGCGCCCGCCCCGCCGAGCTCGCCGTCCCGGCCGGCGTCGAGACCTGTGAGCTGGTCCTCGACCGCCCCGAGACCTTCGCCGCCGCACTGCGCGGCGTCCGCCAGGTCTTCCTCTACCCCCAGCCCGCCGGCATCGACAAACTCGTCCGGGCCGCCGAGGCCGCCCGCGTCGAGCACGTCGTCCTGCTGTCCTCGTCCTCGGTCCTCGGCCCGGACGCCGAGACCGACCCGCTCGCGCGCCACAGTCTCGACGTCGAACGCGCCCTCGCCGCCTCCACCCTCACCTGCACCTTCCTGCGGCCCGACGCCTTCGCCAGCAACTCCCTCGGCTGGGCCTGGCCCGTCGGCCGTTCGATGCCGGTCCGGCTCGCCCATCCGGACGCGCACATCGCGCCCATCCACCCCGAGGACATCGCCGACATCGCCTTCGAGGCCCTCACCGGTGACACGCTCACCGGCCGCCGCCTCACCCTGACCGGCTCCGAGTCGCTCACCTTCCGCCGCCAGATCGAGGTGCTCGCGGAGGCCGTCGGACGCGCGATCCCCGTCGAGCACATCACCCGCGCCGAGGCCGAGCAGGAGATGGGCGCCCACATGCCCGCACCGATGGTCTCCTCGCTGCTCGACCTGTGGGAGGCCGCGACCCACGGCCCCGCCCCCATCGCCGACACCACCGAGACCCTCCTCGGCCGTCCCGCCCGCACGTTCGGCCAGTGGGCCCGGGAGAACGCCGGCGCCTTCACCCGCCGATGACCCGCGCCCACGAGGAGCACCCGATGAAACCCATCGGCTACTGGCTGAACCGCACCGACCAGGCCCTCACCACCGCGATGGACTCCGTGCTGGCCGAGTTCGGCCTCACCCGCCTCGGCTGGCAGGTCCTGGGCGCCGTCCGGGACGAGCCCGGGACCACCGACACCCTTCGCGGCGTCCGTGCGCAGGGGCATCACGCCCTTCACGCGCCCCTGTCGCACCACCGCGCGCCGTATCACGGAACGTAACCTCCCCTTACCTTCGGTCAGGAGACCTGGTGGAACGTGAGGAACGAGGCGGGCGGATGGTACGGAGGACGGCAAGGCTGCTCGGGGTCTGCGCGGCGGCCGCGACGCTGGCGCTGGCAGCGCCGGGCAGCGCACAGGCGGCCCAGGGGGCCCTGTTCATCGACCGCGCGCCGAACGCCGACCCCAGCGGCTGCTACCCGTTGGGCGACTTCGTCCCGTCGGAGGTCGCCAACTTCACGGACGCGACGGCGTGGGTCTGGTCGGGCCCGCACTGCGACGGCCGGGTGGTGCACCCGATCCTGCCGGGGCAGACCGCGATCGGGCACGGCCAGAGCCTCTACATCGAGTGAGCGGCGACCCAGGCCGGCACCGGCGGGCGGTGTCACGCCGCCTGGACGCAGACCTCGGCCCCCTTGATCACACGCACCAACGCCGGCCGGATACACCCCCGCGGCTCGCCGATGCACTCAAGGCCCCTGAGCGGTCCACCAGTTGGTCACCCCTGAGTCCTGATCAGGGACGCCTCGGGGACGGGCGGGGGCTTCCCCGGTGACGTCCGGGCCGGGCGGAACGGCAGCGTGGGGGGCATGCAGACCCACACCTTCCTCCGCCGCGCGGCAGCCGGGCTCGCCGTCGCCGCCGCCCTCACCCTCACGGTCGCCGGATCCGCCGGTGCGGCGCCCGCGCCCGGCCCCTCGTACGACTTCAGCGACTGCCCCGCCCTCCCGGCCGGGGCCGACGCCGCACGGTGGAAGTGCGAGGTCATGACCGCCACCGGGTCCCTGACGCTCGGCAACCGCACCCTGCCCGAGTTCGCCCCGATGACCGTCACGCACGCCGAGGGGCCGATGCCCGACGGGAGCAGGGGCCAGGTCTGGGGCGCCCTGCGCAGCGCGCCGACCGCCGTCCCCGGCGGCCTGTCCGGCAGCCCGGGCGGCGACCGCAGCCCCGCCCTGGGCCTGTCCGTCCAGCCGGAGTACGGCGGGCGCTCGGACTTCTACACGGTCGGCGACGACATGGGCCTCTTCACCGTCCGCTACCGCGCCCTCGGCCCGCTGCTCCCGCGGGGCTGCGTCATCGGCGCGGGTGAGACCCCCGTCGAAATCCGGCTGAAGCGCGTGGGCCCCTCCGAGCGGGTCTCGAAGAACCCGCCAGTGATCAAGTTCGCCGCCGCGGACGACACCTTCGCCGTGCCGGCCGCCGAGGGCTGCGGGCCGCTCGGGCGGGTCCTGAACGACAGGCTCGGGCTCCCGGCGCAGACCGGCAACGCGATCACCCTGTCCGCGCTGTACACCTACAGGACGTACGACCAACTGCCGCCCCGCTGACGCCCTTCCGGGCAGCGGGGGCACCGGCCGACTGCCCCCGCTGCCCGGAGCCGGTGGCCGCCGTCAGACCGTTGCGCGGCGCAGCGCGGCCTTGAGCGCCTCCTCGAGGGCCCGGTCCGCCGGAACCGGGACGTCGGGCACCACGCCGATGCCCTCCCAGTTGGTACCGGTGACGGTGTTGACGGTCCGGGCCGTCGGTACGGTGACCAGGACGTGCTCGGCGACCGCGTGGCGGGACGTCGGATGGGCCCCGCCGCGCGTGGTCGCTCCGATGACGACGGCCCGGCCGTGCGCTTGCAGGGTGTACGCCACGTCCTCGCCCCCGGAGAAGGTCATCTCGCTGGTGAGCACGTAGACGGGGCGGTCCGCGTAGCGCGGGGCGGGCAGGTGCCCCGCCGTCCAGAACTGCCGGGTCGAGTCGGAGATCCGGTCGTAGATGTCGTTCAGGTGCACCTGGTCGTCCGGGAAGAAGTAGCTGCACCACATCGCCGCACCTTCGGGGGACCCGCCGAGGCACGCCCTCAGGTCCAGGACGAGCGCCGCACTGTGGGCGACCAGCTGCATGGCCGCGCCGATCGCGCTCGCGCCCTCGATGGCGGTCGCGATGCGGTGGACGTCGATGAGCGCGACGTTCCCCTCGAGGTGCTCCACGCGGCGGATCCCCTGGTTCTCCGCCCTGAGCATCGCGAGGAACGCGGCGTGCCCGCCGTCGTCGTCCACCGGCTCCAGCGATTGCGGCTCCTGCGTCCACAGCAGCCGCAAGTGCTTGTCGGGGCAGACTTCCTGGAGGTCTGCCGTCACCGTCTCGCACAGCACCGGGCCGTCCAGGCCTGCGTACGCGCCCGCAGCGAGACGCTCGCGGATGGCCGCCGCGACGGCGGCGGCCTTCTCGGGAAAGACGTAGCCGGCGGTGATCCGCTCCAGGGCCTGTTCGATCACGTGTTCATTGGTAGGCATGGCGGACCACACTAGGTGGTCAACGGGCGTACGTCTGCGCATATTTACCGGCCACCCGACAACGCCGGCGAAAGCGACGAGTGATCGATTCTGCGGTGAATCCGCTCCGGCAACCGGGTGATCGGGAGTGTCCTCGGCTGGTGGGGGCGCGCGCGACGGCGCTATCTCTGCACGCATGATCAAGAACATCGCCGCCGCCGCGGCGCTCGCTTTCAGCACCGCCCTGTTCACCTGCACCCCCGCCCAGGCCGCGCCGAGCCCCTTCCCGCTCCCGCCCTTCGGCTACCCCGCCGTCTACACCGCCGCCTCGGCTCCGGGTGTCTGGCACGTCCCGCTGGTCGTCCACCCCGCCCTCCACCCTGTCTTCCACCCCGCCTACGTGGTCTACGGGTTGAACTGACACCCGGCCGGCGTCCCGCACGCCCGTGCCTCCGCCGTGTCGACCGGCGGGGGCACGGGTGGCGCCGGGCAGAAGACCGGCGAAGAGGCCCCGCCTAGCCGAACTTCGGCATCTCCCCCACCGTCGTCGACAGGTCGATCATCGCGAACGCCGCCCCCTGCGGGTCGGTCACCGCCGCGAAACGGCCGAACGGGCTGTCCATCGGCCCGAAGTGCAGCGCCCCGCCGCGCTTCGTGGCCTTCTCGACCGCCTCGTCGCAGTTCGGCACGGCGAAGTAGACCTGTACGTACGACGGGATCTCCGGCGGGAACTCCTGGCCCATCCTCATCCGGCCGAGCACCGGGTTGTCCGGGCCGCCGACGCTGAAGACCTTGAAGTCCATCCCGGCGGCCTCCGGGTCGTCACCGGCCTCCATCTGCTGGGACTCGTACGGGAAGACCTGCGACAGGAAGCCGTCCGCCTTCTCCGGCTCGCGCGTGAAGACCTCCGCCCAGGCGTACGCGCCGGACTCCCCGAGCTTCTCGAAGCCCTTGTGGTCCCCCGGCTGCCAGACGCCGAAGACCGCGCCGCTCGGCTCCTTCGCGATCACCATCGTGCCGAAGCTGCCGACCTGCATCGGCTCCATCATCAGCGTGCCGCCCGCCGCCTTGATCTTCTCGGCGGTGGCCGCCGCGTCCCGCGAGGCGAAGTACAGACACCACTGCGAGGGCGCCTCGCCCCCGGGCATCGGCGGCACCACGGCCGCGACCGCCTTGCCGCCGGAGTAGGCCTGCGTGTAGTTGCCGTACTCGCTGGTGGCCTCGCCGAAGGTCCAGCCCAGCACGTCTCCGTAGAACTCCTTGGCGGCCTCCACGTCGGTGAACATCGCGTCCACCCAGCACGGGGCGCCTTCCGGGAACTCAGCCATGGCCGATCGACTCCTGTGTCGTCCTCTACGCATGCTTGCGCCGTCGCAACCACGCTAGGCGGCGGGTCTGACAATCGCGCGCCGGACGGACGCGGGCAGCGCCCGACGGCGCGCCGGGCCGCGCGCCGACCGCGCGGGGACGCCGGTCCCGGGGGAGGCTGGAGGCATGGACGAGATCACCATCCGGCTCGCGCAGCAGCCCGAGGCCGACGCCCTCCTCGCCCGCAGCCCGCTGGCCGCGCTCATCGGCATGCTGCTCGACCAGCAGGTGCCGATGGAGTGGGCGTTCTCGGGGCCGTGGACGATCGCCCGGCGGCTCGGCGCCGACGACCTCGACGCGCACGCCATCGCCGCCCACGACCCGGAGGCCTTCGCCGCACTGCTCTCGCAGAAGCCGGCCGTGCACCGGTATCCGGGATCGATGGCGAAGCGGATCCAGCAGCTGTGCGCGTACCTGGTGGAGCACTACGGCGGGGACGCCGCCGCCGTGTGGGCCGACGCCGCGACGGGAGCGGAGCTGCTGGGCCGGCTGAAGGCGCTGCCGGGCTTCGGGGAGCAGAAGGCGCAGATCTTCCTGGCGCTGCTGGGCAAGCGGTTCGGCGTCCGCCCGCAGGGGTGGCGGGAGGCCGCCGGCGGCTACGGACTGCCCGACGTGTACCGCTCGGCGGCCGACATCACCGGGCCGGACTCACTGGCGAAGGTCCGCGCGTACAAGCAGGCGCAGAAGGCCGCCGCGAAGGGCTCCCAGGGGGTGTCCGCGAAGTAGCGCCGGCCGCCCGCAGGGCAGGCGGGACTTCGCGGACACCCCCTCGGCCGTCCGCCCGGGAGCGGGCGGCGGGGCGGGAAACCCGGCCGCGGCGGAGCGGGGGTCGCCGTAGGGTCGGGACCATGATCGACAACCTCACGCGCGCCGACGGCGCCGAAGTCGTCTCCGACGGTCCCGGCAGCTTCATCACGCTCCTCACCGACACCCCCGAACTCACCTGCAACACCGCCCGGTTCGAGGTCGGCGCGGCCGGTGCGCCGGTGCACTTCCACACCAGGGCCACCGAGTTCTTCCACGTCACCGACGGCCGCCTCGACGTGCTCGTCGGCGACGAGGTCCATACCCTCGCCAAGGGCGACTTCCTCAGCATCGCCCCCGGTGTGAAGCACGCCTTCGCCCCGGCCGCCGGCCACACCGCCGAGGTGTTCGTCGGGTTCACCCCCGGCATGGCCCGCTTCGACTACTACCGCCTCCTCGGGCGGGTGCGCGCGGGCGAGGCCACCGTGCAGGACATCATCGACAGCCAGCCCGCGTACGACAACCACTACGCCGAGAGCGACGCCTGGGCCGGCCGGCTGCGCAGCGCCGAGGCGTAGACCTCGTCGGCGTCGAGCCGCCGCAGTTCCTCCGCGATCAGTTCGGCGGTGCTGCGGATCTTGAGCGCGACCTTGCGGTCGGGCCAGCCGGGCAGGACCAGTGTGGCCAGCGAGCCGGTGGGGCGGTCCACGACCACCTCGCCGGCCGACGTCTCCAGCCGGACCCGGGTGATGACCGGCCCGTCCGTGGCCACCCGGGCCACCGGCACCCCGAGCCGGTCCTCCAGCCAGCGCGCCAGCAGCTCCGCGCTCGCGTTGTCGGGCTCGCTCTCCACCGCCGCGGCGGTCACCGGCAGCGGCTTCTGGTCGAAGGCGCAGGCCAGCAGGGACCGCCACGGCGTGAGCCGGGTCCAGGCCAGGTCGGTGTCGCCGGGGGCGTACGAGGCCGCGCGCGCGGCCAGCACGCCCAGCGGGTCGGGCGCCGCCTGGGAGTCGGTGATCCGGCGCTGCGCCAGCGCGCCCAGCTCGTCGCGGGCGGGATCGGCGGGCGCGCCGGCCGGCCACCACGCCACCACCGGCGCGTCCGGCGCCAGCAGCGGCAGCACCACCGAACCGGCCTGGCTGGTGAGGTCGCCGTGCAGGCGCAGCAGCACGATCTCCCCGGAGCCGGCGTCCGATCCCACGCGCAGTTCGGCGTCGAGCCGTGTCTTGCGCCGCCGTTCGGGGCCGCGCGAGGTCCGCTTGATCACGGTGATGATCCGGCACGGGTGCTCGCGCGAGGCCTCGGAGGCCGCGCGTACGGCGTCGTAGGCGTTCTCCTCGTCGGTGACGATGACGAGGGTCAGCACGAGCCCCATGGTGGGGCTGCCGACGGCCCGCCGGGCGTCGAGCAGCGCCCGGCCGATCTTGCTGGACGTGGTGTCGGTGAGTTCGGTCCGCATACCCCCGAGTCTGTCAGCGGCCGCCGCACCGCAAACAGCCGGTTCGCTCGATTCCGTCTGGAGGGGTGCGCACGGCCTCCGGGTTCAGCGCCGTCGCCGCGCCGTCCCGAAGACCGACCGGGAGATCTCGCGTCCCAGCTGCGTGCCGATCGACCGTGCCAGGGAGCGGAACAGACCGCTTCCCACGACCTGTTCGGCCAGGGAGGGTTCCGGTCGGGGCGTCTTGCGGGCGGACCTCGCCGCCTCCTCGGCCTGCTTCCCGGCTTCCGCCGCCGCGGCCGCCGCCTCCGCCCCGGCCTCCGCGGCGGCCTGTTCGGCGGTGATCTTCTCGTACGCGGACTCGCGGTCGACCGGCTCGGCATAGCGCACGTACAGCGGCGACGCCTTCACGGCGCGGTCCAGGGCGGCGGCCTCGACCGGCCCCATCAGCGACTGCGGGGCGCGCAGCCGCGTGGCGGCGACCGGCGTGGGGGCGCCCCGCTCGCTGAGCACCGTGATCACCGCCTCGCCGGTGCCGAGCCCGGTGAGCGTCTCCTCCAGGTCGTACGCGGAGTGCGGGAAGGTCTTGACGGTGGCCTTGAGGGCCTTGGCGTCGTCCGGGGTGAAGGCGCGCAGGGCGTGCTGGACCCGGTTGCCGAGCTGGGCCAGCACGTCGGCCGGCACGTCCTTGGGGGTCTGGGTGACGAAGAAGACGCCGACCCCCTTGGAGCGGATCAGCCGGACTGTCTGGGTGATGGACTCCAGGAACGCCTTCGAGGCGTCGTGGAACAGCAGGTGCGCCTCGTCGAAGAAGAAGACCAGTTTGGGCCGGTCCAGGTCGCCGACTTCGGGGAGGCCGCCATACAGGTCGGCCAGCAGCCACATCAGAAATGTGGAGAAAAGCTGCGGTTTGTCCTGGACTGCCGGGAGTTCCAGTACGGAGACCACACCGCGCCCGTCGGCGGCCGTCCGGAGAAATTCACCGGTGTCGAATTCGGGCTCGCCGAAGAATTGCGCGGCGCCCTGCTGCTCGAATGCGGTCAGGGCGCGCAGGATCACCCCGGCGGTCACCGTGGAGAGCCCGCCGATCCCCTTCAGTTCGGGCTTTCCGCGGTCGGAGACGAGGAAGGCGACCACCGCCCGCAGGTCCTTGAGGTCGATCAGCTCCAGGCCCTTGGAGTCGGCGTAGTGGAAGATCAGGCCGAGGGACTGCTCCTGCGTCCGGTTGAGCTGGAGGATCTTGGACAGCAGCACCGGCCCGAAGGCGGTCACCGTCGCACGGACCGGGATGCCGGGGCCGATCCCGCCCAGCGAGTAGAACTCGCTCGGGCATCCCGTGGGCCGCCACTCCTGCGCGACCTCCCCGGCCCGCTGCGCGGTCTTGTCGTTCGCCGCGCCGGGCACCGAGATGCCCGAGACGTCCCCCTTGATGTCGGCGAGGAAGACGGGCACGCCGCTCGCCGACAGCTGTTCGGCGATCAGCTGGAGGGTCTTGGTCTTGCCGGTGCCCGTGGCGCCCGCCACGAGCCCGTGCCGGTTGAGCATCGACAGCGGGATGCGGATCTGCCGCCCGGGCAGGCACTGCCCGTCCCAGAGCAGCGCCCCGAGATCGAGCGCCGGGCCGGTGAAGGCGTAACCGGCGGCGATCTCGGCGGCGGCCGCGTCGGCCGCGCCGGGCGTGCCGCCCGAACCGGCCGGGTCGGTGCTCTGACTCATGCATCCCTCCCGGAATAGCCCCGTGTGCCACCTTTGCACCACCCGAGCGAGGCTGCGCCCGGAGGCACCGGCCCGGTAGGCTTTCCGTGTGATCTTCAAGCGCATCGGAAGCGGGCGGCCGTACCCCGACCACGGCAGGGAAACCACCCGGCAGTGGGCGGACGTCGCCCCGCGCCCGGTCCGGCTCGACCAGCTCGTGACCACCAAGGGGCAGCTGGACCTCGAGACCCTGCTCGCCGAGGACTCCACCTTCTACGGGGACCTCTTCGCCCACGTCGTGAAGTGGCAGGGCGACCTCTACCTGGAGGACGGGCTGCACCGCGCCGTGCGCGCCGCCCTCCAGCAGCGCCAGGTCCTGCACGCACGCGTGCTCGAGATGGACTGATTGCGCCTTTCGGGTCGGCATCACCCGATCAACTCATCATTTAGTAGGCACCATTCCGGTACGGCACTACGCTGCGCCCATGAGCATGCTCACTCCCCCCGGCATGGGCGGAAAGTACCGCGTAACGGGAGCTGCCTACCCCCGCATGAGCCGCCCCCGGCGGCGTCGGAAGATCGTCGCCGCCCTGCTCGGGTCGGTCCTGGCGCTGGCCCTGCTCGGCTACGGGGCGCTGCAGCTCATGGACGTGTTCGGCGACGGCAGCGGCAAGCGCGGTGCGGCGGCGGCCGGCAAGGACTGCCCGACGGCGTCCGCCGCACCCGCCAAGCCCGCCGGCGCCGTGCAACCCGGCGCCCGACCGGACGCGGCCCCCGCCGCCTCGGGTGCCCCCGCGGTCGTCCTCCCCCAGCCCGGCCAGATCACCGTCAACGTCTACAACGCGACTCCGCGCGCGGGCCTGGCCAAGGCCGTCGGCGACGAGCTGAAGAAGCGCGGCTTCACCATCGGCCAGGTCGGCAACGCCCCCGCCGACTTCGACAAGAAGGTCCCCGGGACCGGGATACTGCTCGGCTCCCCGCGCACCGACAAGGCCGCCTACTCCGTCCTCGGCACCCAGCTCGCCGGGGTCACCACGCAGACCGACGCCCGCGAGGGCACGGACATCGACCTGATCCTCGGCGACGCCTTCAAGGAGCTCAGCACGAAGGAGGACGCGGACAAGGCGCTGGCCCTCCTGGCCAACCCCGCGCCCGCGCCCTCCAAGCAGTGCTGATCCCCCGGAACGCGGGGGCGGCGCGCTACTCGGCCGAGCCGTACATGCGGTCGCCCGCGTCGCCCAGGCCCGGCACGATGTAGCCGTGCTCGTTGAGCCGCTCGTCCACGGCGGCCGTCACCACCGTCACCGGCGTGCCCGCGAGCTCGCGCTCCATGACCTCGACGCCCTCGGGCGCGGCCAGCAGCACCACGGCGGTCACGTCGTCGGCCCCGCGCTTGATGAGCTCCTGGATCGCGACGACCAGCGTGCCGCCGGTGGCCAGCATCGGGTCGACGACGTACACCTGGCGGCCGGAGAGGTCCTCGGGCATGCGCGTCGCGTACGTGGAGGCCTCGAGGGTCTCCTCGTTGCGGACCATGCCCAGGAAGCCCACCTCGGCGGTCGGCAGCAGCCGGACCATGCCGTCCAGCATGCCGAGGCCGGCGCGCAGGATCGGCACCACCAGCGGACGCGGGCGGGCCAGCTTGACGCCGGTGGTCGGGCCCACCGGGGTCTCGATGTCGGACTGCTCGGTACGCACGTCGCGGGTGGCCTCGTACGCGAGGAGGGTCACCAGCTCGTCGGCGAGCCGCCGGAAGGTGGGCGAGTCGGTGCGCTTGTCGCGCAGCGTGGTGAGTTTGTGCGCCACCAAGGGGTGATCGACGACCTGCAAACGCACAACATCCTCCAAGACTCAGCCGGGCTTCGACCTGCGATCTGCGAACTGCGAGACCCTGCTACCTGCGAAAACGGCCGCCTGTTCGCGACCCACTGGCAAAAGGCTACGCGCTGCGCACCCCGCTCCGCGTCCGCCCGGCGCCCTGCGTTGCGGGCCGCCGCGGCGCCGAGCACCCTTGACTGGTGAGCAACGGACCGGTCATCGCGGCCGTCGACGGATCGGAACACAGCCTCCGCGCGCTCGAGTGGGCCCGCACCGCGGCGCTGCGGCACGGCACCGGGCTGCTGGTCGCCCATGTGCTGCCCGAGGCGTCCCAGCTGTACGCCGGCCGCCGCTCGGCCCTGCACGACCCCAATGAGCCCGAGGAGTACGCCGACCCGGTCGGCGACCACGTACGCGGCCTCCTCGCGACCGCCCCCGAGCTGCCCGCGGAGGTCCGCTACGAGGCCTTGGAGGGCTCGGTTCCGGCGGCCCTGCGCGTGATCAGCGGCGAAGGCTCGCCGCTGATGCTGGTGATGGGCTCCCGGGGGCGCGGCGGGTTCGCCACGCTGCTGCTCGGGTCGAACAGCCGGGCCGTGTCCGGCACCGCCTCCTGCCCGGTGGTGGTGGTCCCGCACGCCGACCGCGACGCCGCCCCGAGCCGGGACGCGGCCCCCGGCCGGGACGCGGCCGGCGCTCCGGCGGGGGACTCGGCCGGCAAGGTGGTGGTCGGGCTGCACGCCGCCGAGACCCCCGACGACGTACTGGCCTTCGCCTTCGCGGAAGCCGCCGCACGGGGGACCACCGTCCAGGTGGTCTCGGCGTACGCCCTCCCGCCCGGGCCGACGACGCTGCTCGGCGGCCCCTTCGCGGTGATCCCGCCCGAGGCGCTCACCGACGACGCGGACACGGTGCCCGCCGAACGGGAGACGCTGCGGGCCCAGACGCAGCGGTTGGCCCCGCTGCGGGAGCGGTACCCGGACGTACCCGTCGAGCAGGCCGCCGAGCCCGGGAACGCGGCCGGGCGGCTGGTGGAGGCGTCCCGGTCGGCGGCGCTGGTCGTGGTGGGCCGCCACCACCCGCGCGTGCGGTCCCTGCTGATGGGGTCGGTGGCGCACGCGGTGCTCCAGCACGCGCAGGGCCCGGTGGCCGTCGTACCGTCCCTCACCGACGAGGACGGGGTCTGACCGCCGGCCGCCGCGGCACCCGCATCCGCTGCGCCGACCCCTGACCTGGGGCTATCTGCGCGGGGGGTGGCATCAAACGCGCCGTGCGGGGGAAGGTGGCACCGGGGGGTCTGCTCCGCGCCGGCGGAGGAGGACGACCTGACCCAGCCTGGGGTGGTGCCGATGCCCGAGACGCAGCCCAACGACATCGACGGGAGAGAGGTCTACGAGGCGCCGGAGACGGCGGCGCAGCGCAGGGCGCGACGCGCGCAGTTCCTGCGCGACCTGAACGAGGCCCGGGAGCTGCGGGACCGGGTGCAGCCCCGGCGCGCCCGCGCGGCCCGGATGCGGCAGCAGATGCGGATGCGTACCTTCCGCTGGTGACCCGCGCGGCCGGGCGGCGCCGCGACACGGCCGCCGCGCCGAAGACCTCTCGCAAAGCCGCTGTTTCTGCCACGATGCCGATTGGGCGGGGTGCGGACGGCAAGCGTCACGGCCGTTCTCCCCACCCTCCGGCCGGGGGGACCTCCAACCGGCACGCCTACGACCAGTGGGAGAGTCACGGTGTATTTCGCCGCACTGCTCGCGCGCACCGAAGACGGGTGGGAAGCGAGCGACATGGAACTCGACGACGTCGAGTCCCTCAGTGATCTGATCGATCTCGCACGTTCCGCCGCTGTCGACGACGACACGGTGGTCGCCCTCATCGAGCAGGAGGACGCCTGGTTCGGCGTCATCCGCGTGGACGGAGAGGAGGACCCTCGGTACTTCGTGTCGAACGCCTCCGCGGCCGACCGCAGCTCCTACGGATCGATGCTGACGAAGGAGCTGATGGGCACCGACGAGGACGACGACGACCTCGACGAACTGGACCTGGACGGCACCGAGGACGGCGACGACGAACCGGTCGCCGCCTTCACGGACGAGGACGACGACCAGGACGACGAGCCGCTCACCGGCTCCGAGCCCGCTCCGGCCGGCCCCCTCGGCGACCCCCGCCTGCTGGACGACCTCGGGGTCGGCCACAAGGAACTGCTGTCCCTCGACGGAGACGCCCTGACGGAGATCGCCGACGCCCTCGGCGCCACCGAGGTCCTGGAGGCCGTCCGCTAGTGATCGCCGAGCACGACACCGTGTACGACCCCGATCCCGTACGGGATCCCTGGCGGGACTCCATGCGCCTCGCGCTGGAGCAGGCCGCCCTGGCGGTACCGGCCGGCGACGTGCCGGTCGGTGCCGTCGTGCTCGGCCCCGGCGGGGAGCTCCTCGCCACCGGGCACAACGAACGGGAGGCCGTCGGCGATCCCACGGCGCACGCCGAAGTGCTGGCGCTGCGGCGCGCGGCCGAACGGCTCGGGGAGTGGCGGCTGACGGGGTGCACGCTGGTCGTGACCCTGGAGCCGTGCGTGATGTGCGCGGGCGCGCTCGTCCAGTCCCGCGTGGCGCGGGTCGTCTACGGCGCCGGAGACGAGAAGGCGGGCGCGGCGGGGTCGATGTGGGACCTCGTCCGCGACCGCAGGCTCAACCACCGGCCCGAGGTGATCCGCGGGGTGCTGGAGCAGGAGTGCGCACGGCAGCTCACCGACTTCTTCCGGGAGCGGTGACGAGGGCGGCGCGGGTGCGGTCTGTGCTGCGGATTTGCAAAGCACTCCCCACCGTGGGCTAGGATCTCTCTCGGTAGTGTGTCCGAGTGGCCGAAGGAGCTCGCCTCGAAAGCGAGTATGGGGCAACCCATCGGGGGTTCAAATCCCTCCACTACCGCTCTTGATCGAGAGCCCCGGTTCGTACGAACCGGGGCTCTCGTGCGTCCCCGCCGTGACCGGCCGCCCGCTCGGCCGTTGTCACGGCATGACCAAGACCCAGCGCATGCTCGCCGCCTTCGCCCTCGCGGGGGCCGCCGCGGGCCTCGCCGCACCCGCCGCCACCGCCGCGCCCGTGGGAGTGGCCCCCCTCGCCCTGCCCGACCTGCCCACCGCCGCTCCGGGGATGCCGGCCGGCTCCCAGCCCGCCTCGGTCCAGGAGATCGGCGCGAAGGTCAGCGAGGGGGCCAACCAGCTGAACCAGCTGATGACCCTGCCCGACCAGCTCGCGCCGGTGATCGCGCCCGTCGAGCCGGTCCTGAGCCTGGCCGGCGCCATCCAGTAGGCGCCCGCCCCGCCGCCGCGGCCGACACCGCCCCCCGTCCCGGACCACGCGAAGAAGGCCCCGGCCGGAGCCGGGGCCTTCGACGACGGGGACGGGGGAAGTGGCATCGGGGGGACAAAGCCACTTCCCCCGGTGAGGACGGACCTGCCGCCCGAGCCGCGGTCAGGGGGATACCCGCGGCTCGGGCCCCGCAGTGAGGCCCTGTCCCTCACCCACCGGTTTCCTGCCAGAACCGGTGGGCTCGTGCTCCATCCTGCGCCTCCCGCAACCGCACACCCAGCGGCAAAGGGCCCCAACCAGCGGGTCATTGGTCCCTAAAGGGCGGGTGAGCGTCCAAACCCGACCGGTTAGACTCACCCGACTTTGCAGCACCGGTTGGGGAGGCCGACACCGTTCATGGACACCAAGAAGCTCATCACGGGCGTCCTCACCGTGTTCGTCCTCTTCGTGATCATCACCCAGCCCAAGCGGGCGGCCGAGATGGTGGGAATAGGCTTCCAAGGCATATCGGACGCCGCCTCCGGTATCGGCGAGTTCATCACCGAACTGGTGAACTGAACCCGTACGCTGAAGCGATTTCCGGACTTCCAGGTCCCCCACTCCGACGGGTGGGGGGCCTTTCTCGTTCACCTCAGTGACTTCGGGTGAATAACTACCCCTGAATGCCCAACTTGCCCTCAACACGGCTATATACGGTGCTTGCACATAGTGCACATCTCTTGTGATGCTATGACCGCTTTTGACCGATGAGTTGACCGAAGGGGTGGCGTGACCGTGCCGGCCAGTACTGCGCCTCAGGTGCCTCCCCAGCAAGAGCTCCGCCCGCACGAGCCGCGCCCCGAGGCCCGCGCCGAAGGCCCGCACGAGCCGCGCCCCGAAGCCCGCCTCGAAGGCCGTCCCGAAGACCGCCCCGAAGACCGTCCCGAGGGCCGTCCCGAAGGCGGCCGCCCCGAGGCGCGCGCGCAGGAGCCGGGCCAGGGGGCGCACGAGGGTTCCCAGGAGCCGCCGGCCGCGCCGGTTCCGCCGAGGCCCCAGGGCCGGGGAGCCGACACCCGGGCCCTGACCCAGGTGCTCTTCGGGCAGCTGAAGGACCTGGAGCCGGGCACCAGCGAGCACCACCGCGTGCGGGGGGCCCTGATCGAGGCCAACCTCCCGCTCGTCCGGTACGCGGCCGCCCGCTTCCGCAGCCGCAACGAGCCGATGGAGGACGTGGTCCAGGTCGGCACGATCGGCCTGATCAACGCGATCGACCGGTTCGACCCCGAGCGCGGGGTCCAGTTCCCCACCTTCGCGATGCCGACGGTCGTGGGCGAGATCAAACGATACTTTCGCGACAACGTCCGCACCGTCCACGTCCCGCGCCGCCTCCACGAGCTGTGGGTGCAGGTCAACGCCGCCACCGAGGACCTCACCACCCTCCACGGCCGCACCCCCACGACCGCCGAGATCGCCGAGCGGCTGCGGATCGGCGAGGACGAGGTGCTGTCCTGCATCGAGGCCGGCCGCAGCTACCACGCCACCTCCCTGGAGGCCGCCCAGGAGGGCGACGGCATGCCCGGCCTGCTCGACCGGCTCGGCTACGAGGACCCCGAGCTGGCCGGCGTCGAGCACCGTGACCTCGTACGCCACCTGCTGGTCCAGCTGCCGGAGCGGGAGCAGCGGATCCTCCTGCTGCGGTACTACAACAACCTGACGCAGTCGCAGATCAGCGCGGAGCTGGGCGTCTCGCAGATGCACGTGTCCCGGCTGCTCGCGCGGAGCTTCGCCCGTCTGCGATCCGCAAACAGGATCGAGGCTTAACCGGATCGGGTGGAGCCCTTCCCGGGTTTCCCTACAGAATCGGCTCATTCCGCTCGGTCGGCTGTCTGTCGCTGGAGATACTTGTCGACATGGCGCTACAGCGTGTTGCCGACATGTGACATTCTGCTGGAACCGCGTTTGCCGCAGCCCCGCCTCCGGTATTCAGGTGGAGGCTGCGTTCCTCCGACGGACGCAGAGACGCGACCGTCCGCGACCTCAAGGGGGTGGCATGTCCGCAGAACAGGGCAGCTCCAAGGTGCTCACGCTCGACACGCGTGAGCTGCCGGCAGTGTCCGACCGCTCGGAAGCCATCGACACCCGCACCCTCTCCCGCTCCCTCTTCCAGCGACTTGCCGCCCTGGACGCGGACAGCCCCGAACGGACGTACGTACGAGACACCCTGATCGAGCTGAACCTGCCGCTGGTGCGCTACGCGGCGGCCCGGTTCCGCAGCCGCAACGAGCCGATGGAGGACATCGTCCAGGTCGGCACCATCGGCCTGATCAAGGCGATCGACCGGTTCGACTGCGAACGCGGAGTGGAGTTCCCGACGTTCGCGATGCCGACCGTCGTGGGCGAGATCAAACGATTCTTTCGGGACACCTCCTGGTCCGTCCGCGTCCCGCGCCGGCTCCAGGAGCTGCGCCTCGCACTGACCAAGGCCAGTGACGAGCTCGCCCAGAAGCTGGACCGGTCCCCGACCGTGCCGGAGCTGGCGGCCGTGCTCGGCGTCACCGAGGAGGAGGTCGTCGACGGCCTTGCCGTCGGCAACGCCTACACCGCCTCCTCGCTCGACTCGCCCTCTCCGGAGGACGAGGGCGGCGAGGGCTCGCTCGCGGACCGGCTCGGCTACGAGGACAGCGCGCTCGAGGGCGTCGAGTACCGCGAGTCGCTCAAGCCGCTGCTGGCCAAACTCCCTCCCCGGGAGCGGCAGATCATCATGCTGCGGTTCTTCGCGAACATGACCCAGTCGCAGATCGGCGAGGAGGTCGGCATCTCCCAGATGCACGTCTCCCGGCTGCTCACCCGCACGCTCGCCCAGCTGCGCACGGGCCTGATCGGGGACTGACGCAGGAGCGCGGGGTTCACATATGACATCGCGTCAGGAACACTGGCGCGATGCGAACGGGATCCCGCGCCGCCCTCGCCCTCGCCCTGTGCTGCACGGCCGCCGCCCTCACCGGCTGCGGGCCCGGCCGGGACGGCTATGCCGCCGTGGGCGCCGCCGCCGCGGGCCCCGAGCGGGGCGCGGGGGAGAACGTGCCGCCCCGCGGACGGGTGGAGTTCCAGCCGCTCGCGCCCGACGGCTCGGCCGCCTCCGCGAGTGCTCCTTCTTCTACGTCGCCCGGCGCGCCCGGGTCCCCGTCCCCCGGCGGCTCCGCCCAGGGCGGAGGGACGGCCGCCGCCCCCGGCGGCTCCGCACCCGCGCCCGGCACCCCGCCGGACCCGGGCACCCCGGCCGCCCCCGGCGGCACCGGGGGCGCGGGCGGCACGGGCTCCACCGCCCCGGGCTCTCAGTCCCCGCCCGGCACTCCGGTCCCACCGGCCACTCCAGCCCCACCGACCCCGCCAGGCACTCCCGGCACTCCGGTCCCGCCGGCCCCTCCTGCCCCGAAGCCGGGCACCACGCCGCCCGCCCCGCCGGCCACCCCGGCGCGGCTCACGCTCAGCGCCCCGGCCCGCGCGGCGGCGTCCGACCGCTGGTGCGAGCGGGTCACGGTGACCTTCACCAACACCGGGACCACCGCCGCCCGTTCGGGGACGGTCAGCTTCGCGACGCACGTCATCGGCGCCCTCGGCATCGACTGGGCCACGATCACCACGACCCAGCCCCTGCCCGCCCCCCTCGCGGGCGGCACCTCGAAGACGCAGACCTACACGGTCTGCGTCGAGTCGTGGCGGGTCCCGCTGGGCATGCACGTGGAGACCCGGCGGGTCACCGCCGCCTGGAGCTGAGCCCGCGGGCCCCGGGGCAACAGCCGCACCGTCAGCGGAGGGCCACCCACAGGGACGCGGCGATCACGAGCACCAGGGCGATGACCACGGCCGCCGTCGCGCCGCCCTTGGCACCGGACTCCTTCGCGCGCCGCCGGGCGCCCGGGACGGACGGGGCCCGGGCCGACTCGCCCTCCTCCACGAACGCGCGGAACATCTGGGTGCTGCCGGCGGGGTCGTGCGCGCCCTCGGATCCGGGTGGGGTGTGGTTCGCAGACATGGCTCAGGACCCTAGCGGGTTTTCCGATTCCTTTACCGCCTCACCCCTCAGATTCATTTGCCTGTAGCAACCATGCGGTTATATGGTTGCCCTAAGCAACAAGATGGGGGCGGTTCCCGGTGACGACGCAGACGGCCCGGCACACCCGGTACGAGGAGCTGGCCCGCCAGCTCACCGGCGTAGGAGCGGTCAAACGCGACCTGGCCCGGATGCTGCCCCCGCACTGTCCGCCCGGCTCCGCCGCCGTCCTCACCGTCCTCGACCGGCACGGCGAGATGCGGCTCAGCCGGCTCACCGAGTTCATGGCCGTCGACATCTCCGTCAGCAGCCGGCACGTCGCCCATGTGGCGCAGCGCGGCTGGATCGAGCGGGAGACCGACCCCGGCGACGGCCGCTGCCGGATCCTGCGCCTGACCGACGCGGGGCGCGCCATGCTCGCCGAGCTCGGCGCCCGCTACACGGACGCGCTGGAGAAGGCCCTGGCCGACTGGTCGGCCGAGGACATCGACGTACTGAACACCCTGCTGGCCCGACTCCGATCGAGCTTCTAGGCAAAGGAAACACATGGCTACGACCACACCCCCCGGTGTGCGGGGAGGCGGCCGGCCGGAGACCACGTCCGACGGCGCACCCATGACCCACCCGCAGATCATGAAGGCGCTGTCCGGGCTCATGCTCGGCATGTTCGTGGCGATCCTGTCCTCCACGATCGTCTCCAACGCCCTGCCCCAGATCATCAGCGACCTCGGCGGCACGCAGTCCTCCTACACCTGGGTCGTCACCGCGGCCCTGCTGTCGATGACGGCCGCGACCCCCCTCTGGGGCAAGCTGTCCGACCTCTTCAGCAAGAAGCTGCTCGTCCAGATATCCCTGGTGATCTACGTCCTCGGCTCCGTGGTCGCGGGCCTGTCGCAGAACACCGGGATGCTGATCGCCTGCCGCGTGGTCCAGGGCATCGGCGTCGGCGGCCTCTCCGCCCTCGCCCAGATCGTGATGGCCGCGATGATCTCCCCGCGCGAACGCGGCCGCTACAGCGGCTACCTCGGCGCGGTCTTCGCCGTCGCCACCGTCGGCGGCCCGCTGCTCGGCGGCGTCATCACCGACACCGCATGGCTGGGCTGGCGCTGGTGCTTCTACGTCGGCGTGCCGTTCGCGGTCATCGCGCTGATCGTGCTGCAGAAGACCCTGCGGCTCCCGGTGGTCCGCCGCGACGTCAAGGTCGACTGGCTGGGCGCCTTCCTGATCAGCGGGGCCGTCTCGCTGCTGCTGATCTGGGTCACCCAGGCCGGCGACTCGTACGACTGGATCTCCTGGACCACCCTGGCCATGACCGGCGGCGCCGTGGTGCTCGGCCTGCTCTTCGTCCTCGTCGAGTCCCGCGCGAGCAACCCGATCATCCCGCTGCGGCTGTTCCGCAACAAGACCATCAGCCTGGCCTCCGCGGCCTCGCTCTTCGTCGGCATCGCGATGTTCTCCGGCACGGTCTTCTTCAGCCAGTACTTCCAGCTCGCCCGGGGCGAGTCCCCCACCATGTCCGGCGTCCTGACCATCCCGATGATCGGCGGCCTGTTCGTCTCCTCCACGGTCTCCGGCCAGGTCATCACCAAGACCGGCAAGTGGAAGGCCTGGCTGGTCTCCGGCGGCGTGCTGCTGACCGCCGGGCTCGGCCTGCTGGGCACCCTGCGCTACGACACCGCGTACTGGCACATCGCGGTCTACATGGCGCTGACCGGCCTCGGCCTCGGCATGATGATGCAGAACCTGGTCCTCGCCACGCAGAACCAGGTGGCCCCCGAGGACCTCGGCGCCGCCAGCTCCGTCGTCACCTTCTTCCGCTCCCTCGGCGGCGCCATGGGCGTCTCCGCGCTGGGCGCGGTGATGGCCAACCGGGTCACCCACTACGTCCAGGAGGGGCTGGCCGCTCTCGGCCCGAAGGCCGCGGCCCTGGGGCACGGCGGCACCGCCGGGGGCGGGATCCCCGACCTCGACAAGCTGCCCGCGCCGTTCCGGACCGTCGTCGAGTCCGCGTACGGGCACGGCGTCGGCGACGTCTTCCTGTACGCCGCCCCGGCCGCGCTGCTCGGGCTGGTGCTGGTGCTGTTCATCAAGGAGGTCGCGCTGAAGTCGAAGCCGGCCCTGCACACCCCGGCCGCCGAGGGCGGTACGGAGAACGGGCCGGAGGGGGCGCAGACCCCCGCCGCGGCCGCCGGGACGGCGGGCACGGCCGGGCCGGCCGCCTCCGCGGCGCGGGGCGACGGCTGAGCGAGGCCGTACGCCGCCCGGCGAAGGACGGGACACGAGCGGCCCGGGTCCGGACCCCCATGGGGTTCAGACCCGGGCCGTCGGCGTGTGCGCGGCCTTGGCCTCGATGCCGGCGATCAGGACGTCGAGGGCGAGGGCGAACTCCGCCTCGGGCGCCCGCCGGACCCTGCCCCCGCAGCCGTTCAGGGCGCAGCCGGTCAGGAACTGGGATACCGCCAGATGCGCGCCGGCCCTGGCGGCACCCGCCAGCCCCGTGACCTCCAGCAGCCGGTGCAGGGCGTCGTCGAAGGCCCGTGCGTGCGGGCCGATGTTGGGATAGGCCACGCTCAGCGGCGCCACCCACGGATGCTGCGCCAGCAGCCGGCGGTAGCCGCCGGCGAGGGTGCGCAGCCGGGCCGGCCAGCCCTCGCGCGGGGGCGGGCCGGCCGGCAGCCGCTGCTGTCCCAGGGCGCTGTCCAGGGCCAGCTCGAGCAGGTCGTGCTTGGTGTCCACGTACCAGTACAGGGACATCGCGGTGACTCCGAGATCGGCGGCCAGCCGGCGCATCGAGAACCGGCCGAGGCCGTCGGCGTCCAGCAGCCGCACGGTGGCGGCGGTGATCCGGTCCCGGTCCAGGCCCGAGGGTGCCTCGCTGCGGCGTCTGGTCGGGGCGGCCGGCCTGGCGGCCAGCCACACACTGGTCCTGGCCTTGCCCGGATCAGCCTCGGTCACCATGGAGGCGCCCTCCTCACCACAAGGGGTTCAGCCCGGAATGCCCGGTCCGCCCTCTTGATGCTAGGGGGTGTCCGGCGGATCAGGGGCGGATCGGAGGCGGATCAGGACGGGACCGCCGACGGGGCCGTCAGGTCGTAGAAGGTGGCCCCGCCGAGGGTGACGGCCTCGAAGTTCGCCCTGACCCAGCTGTCGATGGCCGTACCCGCCGCGCCGCCGGGACCTCCCGTGCCCGCGGGCCGGTTCATGCCCGTGGCCGCCTCGCCGCTGCCGCCGCCGAGGCCGCCCTGGGCGATGAACCAGTGGATCCTCCCCGCCTTCACGTACCCCTTGAACTGCTCCAGCGTGGGCGAGGGGTCGCTGCCGTTGAAGCCGCCGACGGGCATCACGGGCGCGCCGGAGGCCAGCTGGTAACTCGCCGCGTTCTGGGAGCCGATGGTGGCCGCCGCCCAGGTGTAGCGGGCGGCGCCGGTGCTGAGCGCGGTCTTCGCCGCGGCGTCGACCCGGGTGCCGCCCAGCAGCCCGCCGGGGCCGCCGGTACCCCTCTGGCCGTCGCGCCCGCCCTGGCCGCCCTGGCCGCCCTCGCCGCTCGGGGCGGCCGGTCCGTTCGCGCCGCCCGCCTGGCCGTTCGGCCGCGCCGGGCGGGAGCCGCCCATCGGGCCTCCGCCGAGGGGGCCACCGCCCTGCGGCGGGCCTCCTGCCGGGCCGCCGCCCTGTCCGGCGCCCGGGAACCCGCCCGGGGCGCCCTGGAACTGCTCGCCGGCGGGGCCGAAGCGCATCCCGCCCGGGCCGCCGCGGCCGCCCGCCCCCGCCGGGCCGGCCGTGGGGATGGACCCGGTGTGTCCGGTGCCGACGGTGGTCAGGCAGTACGCGAACGGCCCCGCCAGAGCCGCCCCCAGCCCCAGCGCCGCCGTGGCGAGCAGCACCCGGCGCCCGAAGCGGACCGCGAACGGCATCAGGACGGCGGCGAGCAGCCCGGCCGCCACGACCGCCCAGCGCAGCCACGGCAGATAGCCGGAGGAGCGGCCGAGGAGGACGTACGACCAGACGGCGGTCAGGGCCAAGGTGCCGGACAGGGTCAGGGCGGCGGCCCTGCTGCCCCGCTCCTCCCAGAGCACGGCCGTGCCCATGCCGACCAGCGCGGCCGCGAAGGGCGCCAGCGCGACGGTGTAGTACTCGTGGAAGATGCCCTGCATGTAGCTGAAGACGAGCGCGGTGATCAGCAGGGAGCCGCCCCAGGCGAGGAAGGCCGCGCGGGCCTTGCCCTCCAGGGAGTCGGTCGTCCTGCGGGCCCGCCAGGTGACCACCAGCCCCGCGACGAGCAGCACCAGCGCGGCCGGGAGCAGCCAGGAGATCTGGCCGCCGACACTGCCCGAGAAGAGCCGGTCGATGCCGGTCTCCCCCCAGCCCCCGCCGCCCCGGGGCCCCGGGCCGCCCCCGGGCATCCCGTACGCCCCGGCCCCGTTCCCGCCGGCAGCGGCCCGGACGCCGCCGACGCTGCCCGTCTCATTGCCGTTCAGCCGGCCGAGCCCGTTGTAGCCGAAGGTGAGCTCCAGGAAGGAGTTGTGCTGCGAGCCGCCGATGTACGGGCGGGAGGCGGCGGGCCACAGCTCCACCACGGCCACCCACCAGCCGCCGGCCGCCACCGCCGCCAGCCCGGCGAGCAGCAGCTGCCCGAGCCGGCGACGCAGCCGGGTCGGCGCGCAGGCGGCGTACAGCAGGGCGAGCGGCGGCAGGATGACGAAGGCCTGCAGGGTCTTGGTGAGGAAGCCCGCGCCGATCGCCGCGCCGGCCGCCACCAGCCACCCCGTCCGCGCCCCGTCCAGAGCGCGGAGCACGCAGTACACGGTGGCGGTCAGCAGCAGCGTCAGCAGCGCGTCGGGGTTGTTGAAGCGGAACATCAGCGCGGTGACGGGCGTGAGCGCGAAGGCCGCTCCGCTCAGCAGCGCGGCACCGGGCCCGAACTGGCGGCGTACGGCGGCGTACAGCACGGCGGTGGTCCCGACGCCCATCAGTGCCTGGGGGACGAGGATCTGCCAGGAGCCGAGCCCGAACAGCCGGACGGACAGCGCCATCGGCCACAGCGCGGCCGGGGGCTTGTCGACGGTGATCGAGTTCCCGGCGTCGGAGGAGCCGAAGAAGAAGGCCTTCCAGCTCTGGGACCCCGCCTGCACGGCGGCGGAGTAGAAGGAGTTGGCGTAGCCGGAGGCCCCGAGGTTCCACAGCAGGAGCACGGCGGTGGCGAGCAGCAGCGCCGCGTACGCGGGCCGCTCCCAGCGGGGGCGTACGGCCGTGACGCGGTGCTCGGCCGGGGCGGCCGGGGTCCGGGCCGGGTGGGCGGCCGGCCCGGGGAAGGGGGAGCCGGAGGCCGGCAGGGCGGTGGTCATCGGTGGGCGTCCTCCACGGAAGTGGTGCGCCGCTCGGGGAAGACCCAGGAGCGGAAGAGCAGGAACCGCAGCACGGTGGCGGCGAGGTTGGCCGTGATCAGGACGGCCAGCTCGGTGCTGTGCGCGGGATCGGCGGCGGCCGCGCCGAGGGCGGCGAGCGAACCGCTGGTCAGGGCCAGTCCGATGGCGAAGACCACGAGCCCCTGGGCCTGGTGGCGGACGGCGCGGTCCCGGCCCCGGACGCCGAAGGTGAGCCGCCGGTTGGCGGCGGTGTTGGCGACGGCCGAGACCAGCAGGGCGCCTGCGTTGGCGAGCTGCGGCCCGGCGGCCGGCCGGACGAGGGAGTACAGGGCGAGGTAGCCGAGGGTGGACAGCACCCCGACGGCGCAGAAGCCGAGGAGCTGGCGGGTCAGCCCGCGCGGTACGCCCGGCAGCGCGGTGCGGTCGCGCGGGTCGTCCCCGAAGGGGCGGGCGAGCCGGTCGAGCGGGAGCGCTCCGACCGCGAGTGCCCGCCCCACCCGCCAGACGCCCTTCAGGTCCTCGGCGGCGGTCCTCAGGATGTGGACCGTGGAGTCGGGATCGTCCACCCAGTCCACCGGCACCTCGTGGATCCGCAGCCCGGCCCGCTCGGCCAGCACCAGCATCTCGGTGTCGAAGAACCAGCCGGTGTCCTCCACCAGCGGCAGCAGCCGCTGCGCCACCTCCCGGCGGATGGCCTTGAACCCGCACTGGGCGTCGCTGAAGCGGGCGGAGAGGGAGGAGCGCAGCAGCAGGTTGTAGGCGCGGGAGACGAACTCCCGTTTGGCGCCCCGTACCACCCGGGAGGAGGGGGCCAGCCGGGTGCCGATGGCGAGGTCGGAATGGCCGGAGATCAGCGGGGCGACCAGCGGCAGCAGCGCGTTCAGGTCGGTGGATAGGTCCACGTCCATGTACGCGAGGACGGGCGCCTCCGACCGCGTCCAGACGGTGCGCAGCGCGCGGCCGCGGCCCTTCTCCTCCAGCCGGAAGCTGCGTACTCCCTTGACCTCCGCGGCGAGTCCGGCGGCGACCTCGCGGGTCCGGTCGGTACTGGCGTTGTCGGCGATGGTGATGCGGAAGGCGTACGGGAAGGTGCGGGTGAGGTGGGCGTGGAGGCGGCGCACGCAGGGGCCGAGGTCCTTCTCCTCGTTGAAGACCGGGATCACCACGTCGAGTACGGGCTCGCCGGGCGCGGACGCGAGGGGCGCCCGGGCCGGAAGGGCGCCGGGAGAGGTGTCGGTTGGCATGCACCGACCCTCGCCGGGCGCCCTGTCACCTCCGTGTGGTGAGCCTGTGCGCCGTCTGTGAGTACGGGCCGGGTTCGTGTCCGGCCAGGGGCAGCAGCACTTCGAAGCGGGTGCGGCCGGGTTCGCTGCGGACGTCGACCCGGCCGTCGTGGGCGCAGACCACGGCCTGGACGATGGCCAGGCCCAGCCCGGTGGAGCCCGCTGCCCGGGAGCGGGAGGCGTCTCCCCGGGCGAAGCGCTCGAAGACGTGCGGCAGCAGCTCGGGCGGGATGCCGGGGCCGTCGTCCTCGATCCGCAGCCGGACGGCGGATGTTTCACGTGAAACAGCGGCCGTCACGGTGGTGCCGGGCGGGGTGTGGGTGCGGGCGTTGGCGAGGAGGTTCACCAGGACCTGCTGGATCCGGGCCGGGTCGGCGCGGACGGGTGCGGGTCCGTCGGGGAGTGCCAGGCGCCAGTGGTGGCCGGGGCCCGCGGCGCGGGCGTCGCCGAGCGCGTCGATGACGAGCGGCGCCAGGTCGGTGTCCTCGAAGGACAGCGGGCGGCCGGCGTCCAGCCTGGCCAGCAGCAGCAGGTCCTCGACCAGTCCGGTCATCCGGGTGGCCTCGGACTCGATCCGCCCCAGGGCGTGCCGGGTGTCGGGGCCGGGCACCTCCCGCCCCCGGCGGGTGAGTTCGGCGTAACCGCGGATGGAGGCCAGCGGGGTGCGCAGTTCGTGGGAGGCGTCGGCGACGAACTGCCGGACCTGCGTCTCGCTCCGCTGGCGGGCCGTGAGCGCGGAGGAGACGTGGCCCAGCATCCGGTTCAGGGCGGCACCGACCTGGCCCACCTCGGTGCGGGGGTCTGCCTCGGCCTCCGGCACCCGCTCGTGCAGGGCGGGTTCGCCGCTGTGCAGGGGGAGTTCGGAGACGCGGGTGGCGGTCGCGGCGACCCGGCGCAAGGGGCGCAGGGCGACCCCGACCAGGGCCTGCCCGGCGAGGGAGGCGGCGATCAGACCGGCCAGGGTGACGCAGACCTCGACGGCGATCAGGGTGCTCACGGTGGAGTCGACCCCCTGGAGCGGAAAGCCGAGCACGAGGAGGTCCCGGCCGCCGTCGGGACCGGCCACCACCCGGTAGGGGCCGAGGCCCGGCAGATCCACGTCCACCGGGCCGCCTCGGCTGCCGGCCGTCTTGCGGGCGGTCTCCGCCAGGGCGGCGGTCTGGGCTTCGGTGAGGGATTCGCGGTGGTCGAAGCTCTGGCCGCCCACGGGAACGATCCGGGCGGCCCCGAGCACCTTCCGGGCCGGGTCGAGGCGGATCCCTACGGCGCCCATCGGGGAGCCGGGGGCGAACACGAAGCCGAGTCCGGCATCGCGGGCGGCCTTCGCGGAGCCGGGGCCCCGCGTGGCCATCTCGACGGAGGCGGTCAGCTGCTTGTCGAGTTCCCCGACCAGGCGGGAACGCATGGCGAGGGTGGTGACGGTACCGATGGACGTGCCCACGACGGCGATCAGCGCCACCGCCGAGACGACGAGCCGTGTCCGCAGCGACCAGGGACGCCGGCGCGCTGGGGCGGTCCGGCGCAGGCGGGACGGAACATGCGGACGACGCACGCGGAACGGGCCGGCCGGACGATGCGCGCGAGACGGGCCGGCCGGACGACGCGCACCGGACGGGCCGGCCGGACGACGCGGGCGGAGAGGAGCGGGCAGGCGCAGGGCCACTACTCGGCCGGCTTGATGAGGTAGCCGGCGCCGCGCCGGGTGTGGATCATCGGCGGCAGTCCCGTGCCGCCCTCCAGCTTCCGCCGCAGGTAGGAGATGTAGAGCTCCACCACGTTGGCCTGGCCGCCGAAGTCGTAGGACCACACCCGGTCCAGGATCTGCGCCTTGCTCAGCACCCGGCGCGGATTGCGCATCAGGTAGCGCAGCAGCTCGAACTCCGTGGCGGTCAGGTGGACCTCCTGGCCGCCGCGGACCACCTCGTGGCTGTCCTCGTCGAGGCACAGGTCCCCGACGGTCAGGACCGAGCCGCCCCGCGCGACCTGCGCCGCGCCGGAGCGGCGGACCAACCCGCGCAGCCGGGCCACGACCTCCTCCAGGCTGAACGGCTTGGTGACGTAGTCGTCGCCGCCCGCCGTGAGGCCCGCGATGCGGTCCTCCACGGAGTCCTTGGCGGTCAGGAAGAGCACCGGTACCTGCGGGATCTCCCGGCGCAGCCGTCCCAGGACGGCCAGTCCGTCCATGTCGGGGAGCATGATGTCGAGGACCACCACGTCCGGCCGGAACTCCCGTGCGGCCCGTACGGCTCCCGCCCCGTCGCCGGCGCTGCGGACCTCGCAGCCCTCGTAGCTCAGGGCCATGGACAGCAGTTCGGAGAGCGAGGCCTCGTCGTCGACGACGAGGACCCGGCAGGGTCCGCCGTCGGGCCGCAGCATGGCCGTCGGGGCGCCGGTGGACGTGGACGCGTGTGAGGTGGTCGTCGCGGTCATACCGCTCACGCTGGCCGCCGCCTCTGAGAGCGTTCTTGCGCCTGCCTGTGAATCTCCTGAGAAAGAGCGCTCAGGGGGTGAGGCCGAACAGACGGGCGCCGTTGTCGTGGCAGACCGCCCGCAGCCATTCGTCGCCGAGGCCGAGCCGCTCCAGGGCCTCCAGCTGGTGCTCGTACGGGTAGGGGATGTTCGGGAAGTCGGTGCCCAGCAGGACGCGGTCCCCGAGGTCGGCGAGGCGTCCGAGGTTCTCGGGAGGGAAGGCGCTGAGCCGCTCGGAGAAGTCGGTGAAGGCCATGGTCGTGTCGAGGCGCACTTCCGGGTACCGGTCGGCCAGGCCGAGGAAGTCCGTGTACTCGGGCATCCCCATGTGCGCGATGATCAGCGGGAGCCGGGGGTGGCGGGCCAGCAGCCGGGCGATCGGCTCGGGCCCGGTGTACGTGCCCGGGGCGGGCCCCGAACCGCAGTGGATCACGGTCGGAATCCCGGTCTCGGCCAGCAGCCCCCACACTGCTGCGAGCCGGGCGTCGTTCGGGTCGTAGTCGCCGACCTGGAGGTGCGCCTTGAAGACCCGGGCCCCGTCGTCCACGGCCCGTGCGGTGTACGCCGCCGCCTCCTCCTCCGGGAAGAAGGTCGCGGTGTGCAGGCAGTCGGGGGTGCGGGCGGCGAAGTCGGCGGCCCACGCGTTGAGCCAGGCGGCCATCGCCGGCTTGTGCGGGTAGAGCATCGAGGTGAAGGCGCGGACCCCGAACTGCCGGAGGAGCGCGACCCGCTGCTCCTCCTCGTGCCGGTAGGTGATGGGCCACTCGACGCCGGTCAGCGGACCGACCGCGTCGAAGTAGTCCCAGACCTTGTCCAGTACCCGCTCCGGCATGAAGTGCGTGTGGACGTCGACCAGTCCGGGCAGGCCGAGCCGCTCCCGGAAGGCGCGGACCGCCTCAGCCGTTGCGGACAAAGCCGTGGCTCCGCTCGACGGTCGCGACGTGCAGGGTGTAGCTCTCGTACCAGTGGGCGCGGCCCTCTCGCATGGCGGCCTGGTGCTCCAGGTCCTCCCGCCATGCGCGCAGGGAGTCGTGGTCGCGGAAGTAGGCGACGGTGATGCCGAGGCCGCCGGGGGTGCGCGCGTACTCGTAGCCGAGGAAGCCGGGATTCTCCCGGACGAGCTCGTTCATCCGGGTGCTGGTCTCCGGATAGCCGCTCTCGTCAGCGGTGCGGACATTGCTGAATACGGCCATGACATACGGCGGTTCGAACGCCGGAACGGGCTGAATGCTCATGCCCACACCCTCGGCGGAAGGCCCTCGGCATGTCCATCGGAATCGGCCTCCGCAGGCCAAAGGGATCCAAGTTTTGACCTTGGTCCCCTCCGGCGCCTGGGATCCCGGGGTCAGAACAGTCCGTCCTGCTCGGCCTCGGGCGGTGCGGCCGCGATCCCGGTGAGCGGTACGTCGGTGAGCGCGCCGGCGGGGGCGGTGGCCAGCTCCCATCCGGCCAGCAGCCGGGTGTCCACCACGAGCCCGTCCGCGAAGTGCAGATCCGGGCCGGCGACCCCCGCGAGCCGCCCCACGACGCTCCCGCCGGGCGCCATCTCCCTGATCACGCGGGCCGGGGCCGGCAGCCCGGCCAGCGCGAACGGCCCGGCATGGTCGGTGATCCCGCACCCCACCCGCTCCAGCGACTCCGGCCACCCTGGCAGCCCGGTGGCCCGCGCGTACAGCTCGGCGACCTCCCGGGCCCGCTCGGACTCCGGCGGCAGCCCGGCCCGTACGGCGCGCTTGCGGGCGTACGCGATCCGGTCGGGCACCCCGAGGGCGGCCCGCAGCAGCTCCTCGGTCCGGCGCGCAGCCATCAGCGGCCCGCGCCCCAGCCAGGTCCAGGTCACCGCCCCCTGCTCCAGCAGCCGGACCGGACCGCGCTCCTCGGCCGTGATGCCGACCTTCACCATCCCGGGCCCGAACCACGCCAGGTACACGCGGTACGTTCGCGGATCGGCGGCGTTGGTGTCGGCGGCCACCGAGAAGGACCGGTCCAGCCGGGCGCACTCGGGGCACTGGGCGCTGCCCGCGCGACCCGGCACCGACCGGGCCGTGGGGCACGGAGTCCGCCTCCCGGCCCGCCGTACTCCCAGGCAGTGCCGCTCACCGCGGGCGGTGAAGGCGAGCGGCTGCCCGGGAGCGAGCGGGCTCTCCCGCTCCCCACGCCCCCCGCACCACCCGATGGCAGGGCCTGTGCCGCTCCACCGGATCCCGGTGCACCACCAGCTCGCGACGGGCGCGGTCACAGGGGGAGCGGCCGCTCGAAGAAGGTGTCCAGGACCACGGTGGCCTGCGTCCCGCTGACCCCGTCGATGGCGTAGAGCCGCCGCAGGACGTCCTGCAACTGCCCGGTGGTGGCCGTGCGCACCTTGACCAGGACCGAGGCACTGCCCGCGATGATGTGCGCCTCCTGGATCTCGGGGATGGCGGCGAAGGCCTCCGCCGACTCGCCCATCCACGCGTTGGAGTCGACCATCACGTAGGCCAGCACCCCGCTGCCGACGGCGGCCGGGTCGACGTCGACGGTGGTCCGCCGGATCACCCCCCGCTCGCGCAGTTTGCGCACGCGCTCGTGGGTCGCCCCGGCGGAGAGCCCCACGGCCGCGCCGAGGGCGGCGTAGGACTGGCCCGCGTCCTGCTGGAGGCGCAGGACGAGCGCCCGGTCGATGTCGTCCACGCCGTCTTCCTTCCCTGGGCCGTCGGGCCCCCAGTGCGCCATGAGCCGCCTGGCTCTTGCGAAGACGGTACCTGATCCTGCAATCTCACCATCGAACCGAACAAAATTCGGAGCGATACTGATACGGGGGAATTATGTCTGGCATAGCTGACCTCACCTTGTACGAGATCCTGGACGAACGCTTCCGGACCGGCCGATGCGCCAACGGTGACGCACGCCTGGACCGCCTCTATGACGACTGCCGGTGGGCCGAAGGTCCGCTGTACCTGCCGGCCTGGCGCCAGCTCGTGTGGAGCGACATCCCCAACGACCGGATGCTGCGCTGGGACGAGGCGACCGGGGCGGTCTCCGTCTTCCGCACCCCGGCCGGCCACCCCAACGGCAACACCCTCGACCGTGAGGGCCGCCTGATCACCTGCGAGCAGGGCAACCGGCGGGTCACCCGCACCGAGCCTGACGGCAGCCTCACCGTCATCGCCGACCGCTATGACGGCAAGCGGCTCAACAGCCCCAACGACGCGGTGGTCCGTTCGGACGGCTCGATCTGGTTCTCCGACCCCGACTTCGGGATCACCAGCGACTACGAGGGCCGGCGGGCGCCAAGCGAGATCGGCGCCTGCAACCTCTACCGGGCCGACCCCGCCACCGGCGAGGTCCGCCTCGTCGCCGACGGCTTCCTCGGCCCGAACGGCCTGGTCTTCTCCCCGGACGAGAGCGAGCTGTACGCGGCCGACACCCGCGCCGGCCACATCCGCGCCTTCAAGGTCGGCGACGACGGCACCCTCGGCGGCGACCGCGTCTTCACGGACTGCCCCTCGGTGGACAACATCCGCTTCGACGACGAGGGCCGGCTCTGGGCGGCCGCGATGGCGTCGGGCGTGCACTGCTACGCGGCGGACGGAGACCTCATCGGCCGCCTGCGCGTCCCGGAACCCGTATCGAACATCGCCTTCGGCGGCCCGAAGAACAACCGCCTCTTCATCACCGCCACCACCTCGCTGTACTCGCTGGTGCTCTCGGTGACCGGTCTCCCGCGCGTCCTGACCGGCCGCCCCTGAGGCTGCGCCCGCAGGCCCGTACCGCCCGCCGCTAGCGCGCGACGAACTGCGTCAGGATCGCCTGCATCTCGTAGATGTCGACCCCCTTGGTGAAGGTCTTCTCGATCGGCGCCGGGCTGCCGGATATCCATATCTTGAGCTCGGCGTCGAGATCGAAGTGCCCGGCCGTCTCCACCGAGAAGTGCGTGATGCTCCGGTACGGGACGGAGTGGTACTCCACCTTCTTGCCCGTCAGCCCCTGCTTGTCGACGAAGACCAGCCGCCGGTCGGTGAACAGGATCGTGTCGCGCACCAGCAGGTACGCGGCGTGGACCTGCTCCCCGTGCCCCAGCAGCCGCGCGTAGTCCCGCTGCGCCGACGCCGGATCAGTGGTGTGCGCGTTCCCGAACAGTCCCATGAGAGCCCCCCAACAAGGTCGAACGATCTTCGAAAACCCTAGCCGGGCACCCTCGTGGTCCACGTCCCCCTCAGGAGCCATCCCGCCCCTGACATCTCCCGGGGGATCCCTCCCCCTTGAGTACACCCGGGTTGAGTACACCCGGGGCACAACGAAAGAGGCCCTCAGGATTTCTCCTGAGGGCCTCTCGGCTGTGCACTCGGCAGGATTCGAACCTGCAACCTTCTGATCCGTAGTCAGATGCTCTATCCGTTAAGCTACGAGTGCTTGGGCTTCCCGGGGTTTTTCGCCCCGTTGGCCTTGCGAGAACAACAATACATGGACCTCGCCGGGACGCGAAATCCATTAGCCCCAAGCCTCCTGACCTGCGGAAACGCCCTGGAAGAAGATCGTCCGCAAGCTTCCTCCGGGCGGCCCGGGGGCCAGCTGGTTACCCACCGGGGGCCATCCGAAACCCCTCCAAGGCCTGAACGCACCGAAGCCCCGGTCCATCAGGACCGGGGCTTCGGTGAGGTGCGGAGGCGGAGGGATTTGAACCCTCGATGGGGTGTAAGCCCCAAACCGCATTAGCAGTGCGGCGCCATAGACCGGACTAGGCGACGCCTCCAGCACACCCCCGCGTACGAAGGTGCGTGCAGATGATGACACAGGCGCGGGGCCGGTCACCAATCCGCTCCCAACGGTACAAGGAGCCGGGGCCGCAGAGCAAAGGCTTAAGCACGCAACGTCGGAGCGCGAAGGTCGTTGGTGAGGCGTACGACGTACGGACGACCTGGAGTGCCCCATGCTGCGTCTCGCCGCCTTCGCCGTCACCTCCGCCCTGGCCGCCGCGGCTGCCGGACCGCTGCCGCCCCTGCCCCTCGGCCGGCTGCTGTCCGCGCCCGACCGGCTCACCATCGAGATCTCCAAGAGCGGCAACCGCCTCGTCGACGGCACCCACCGGCTCGAATGCCACCCCGTCGGCGGCGACCACCCCCTCGCCGAGGAGGCCTGCGCCCGTCTCGACACGCTCGCCAAGCAGGGCAAGGACCCCTTCGCCCGCCCGGACGCCCAGAACTGCTCGTTCCAGTACGGCGGGTCGGCCGTCGCCCACGTCACCGGAACGTGGCGCGGCCAGAAGGTGGACACCACCTTCCAACGCAGGAACGGATGCGACATCGCCCGGTGGAAGAACCTGGAACCTGTGCTTCCGGGGGAGCATTCCTGACCTGGGACGATGCGCCGGATGCGCGTTTTCCCCCGTCCATCCGCCACCCCGCGGCAGGACGGTGCCCTTAGACTCCTCCCGTGACATGCCGGTAGTCGTGGTCAGGGAGGAAGCTCGTCGTGAGCAGCAGGCCATCCCGAGGCGCTGCTCGCCTCGCAGCAATACTCGACGCGCTTCCGGACGCGCTGTTGCTCGTCAACGCCAACGGCACGGTCGTCAACGCCAATTCGATCGCCCTCGAGGTGATGGAGAGCCCGGGCACCGGGCTCGTCGGCCGCGGGGTGCTCGACCTCCTGCCGGAGTTCGACTCCAAGCAGATCCCCGGTTCGATGCGCCGCCCCGGCGACCGTGAAGAGGGCCGGTCCCGGCCGAAGCGGATGACCGCGCGCCGCACGGACGGCAGCGAGTTCCCCGTCGAGGTCACCAGCGCCCACCTCGACGGCCGGGACGCCTACCGCGAGCCCCAGCCCGCCTACACCGGCGACGAACTGCTGATGCTCGTCGTACGGGACCTCTCCGAGACCGTGGACACCGAGGCCGAGCTGGCCCGGTCCCAGCGGCAGACCGAGATGATCCTGCGCGCCGCCGCGGAGGGCGTCGTGGGCACGGACACCGAGGGCCGCGTCGTCCTCGTCAACCCGGCCGCCGCGCAGATCCTCGGGTACCGCGCCACCGACCTCGGCAACCGCGAGCTGCACGGGCTGATCCAGCACTCGCGGGCGGACGGTTCGCCGTTCCCCTTCGACGAGTCCCCGCTCGCCGACACCCTGCGCAGCGGGCGCAAGCACCGGGTCCGCGGCCAGGTGCTGTGGAACAAGGCCGGCCAGGCCGTCGCCGTGGACCTGACCACCTCGCCCGTACGGGACGGGGAGCTGCTCGTCGGCGCCGTGATGACCTTCACCGACCGCCGCCCCTACGACGCCCTCGCGGCGCGCCACGCCCAGCTGCTGGCCGTGCTCGGCGACTCCCTGCGCGGTCCGCTGGAGGAACTGCGCGGGGAGCTGGCCACGCTGGCCGCCGACGACGGGGGGCAGCTGTGGCCGGAGGCCAACCAGCTGCTGCACCACCTGGCGGCCGGGTACTCGCGCATGACCACCCTCGTGGACAACGTGCTCGAGTACCAGCGCCTGGACGCGGGCGGCGAGAAGCTCAAGAAGAAGAACGTCCTGATCAACACGGTCGTCGCGGCGGGTGTCGACGGCGCGGTCGAACTGATCGGCCCGGGCCGGGTGCAGTTCGCCGTCCACGCCCCGACGATCGAGGCCGAGGTGGACGCCGAGCGGATCGCGACCGCCCTCGCCCACCTGGTCGCGGACGTCGCCGGGGTGGACGCCACCGGCAAGACCGCCCAGGGCAGCGGGTACGGCGACTCCACGATCGTGGTGGCCGCCGCTCAGCGCGGCGATGTCGTACGGATCGAGGTGCGCGGCCCCTACGAGGGCGGCAACCCGGTGCACGAGCCGATCGTGCGGGGCATCGTCACCGCGCACGGCGGGGTCCTGCAGACGGTCGAGGTGCCGGGCGCCCCGGGCGGGGCGTACGTCCTGGAGCTGCCGCTGGGTACGGGAGCCGGGACGGTGACCCTCCCGGAGTCCGAGCAGCCGCCCGCGCCGGAGCCCGAGGCCGCCCCGGCGACGGTCTCCGGCGGCCGGCGGGGCCGGCGCGGTGTGGACGCCTTCCTGGAGGACGAGGTGGCGGGGGCGAGGGCCGCCGCGGCCCGCGAGGGCGGGGGCGCGCTGGCGCTGCCGTCCGCGCGACCCCGGACGGAGGGCGAAGCCCCGGCCCAGGCCGTCCCCTCCGGTCCGGCGGAGCTGGCCCAGTCCCCGGTGAACCCGGCGGGCCTGGGTACCGGGCGCCGGCGGGGCCGCGCCGGTGACGACGCCCCGCACGACCGGCCGGTGCCCCCGCAGGGCACCGCCATGCCCGCGCTGCCGCCCGTACCGACCGTGCCCCCGGTTCCGGTGACCGAGCACCCGGCGGGCCGCCGCCGGGCACTGGGGCCGGCCGGGGCCGCCGCCCAGCCCGCCGGCCCGGTGCCGGCGGCCGGGCTGGGGGCGCCCGCCACGGCGCGGCCCATCGCCCCCGAGGGTGGGTTCGCCCTGCCCGCCGGGCCCCCTCAGGGTTCCGCTTCTGCCCCTGCTGCCGCCGAGTCCGACGCCGACGGGCCGGGCGGACGGCGTGGCCGCCGCGTGCTCGGCGCGCCCGCGGCCCCGGAGCCGCCGCAGCCGGCGGCCGCCGGGGAGCCCGTGCCTCCGACCGGTCGGCGGCGGGCGCTGCCCGCCACTCCGGCCTGGCCGGTTCCGGCGGCCCGGACCGCGCCCGAGGACGGCGAGGCCCCCGGGCAGCCGTCCGTGCCGGGTGCCCGCCGACCCGGCGAGAACCCGGCGGGTGCGGCGCAGCCGATCAGCGTGCGCGCGTTGGGCACCCTGGGCCAGGGCATCTCCGTTGACGCGGGCGCCGCGGGCGCGGAGGGTTCCGGTTCCGGCCGGCGCCGCCGCCTCGCCGAACCCGCGCCGCAGGGGCGGGCCTTCGCCATAGGGGCCCCCGAGGCGGGCGCCGCCGAGGGCCCCGAGCCGCTGGACGGCCCCGGGGGAGCGGTCGAGGTGGTCAACCGGCCCGTGCCGCAGCCCGTGGACGACGAGCTGCCGCCCGAGCCGCTGGACAACCCGCGCCGGCTGCTGGTGTGGCCCGCGCCGGACGCGCAGACGCAGCAGGCGCTGAGCGACCGCGGCTACCGCCCGGTGATCGTGCACTCCCGCGAGGAGGTCGATGCGCAGATCGCGGCGTTCCCCGCCGCGCTGTTCGTCGACCCGCTGACCGGGCCGATCACCCGGACCGCCCTGCAGTCGCTGCGCCAGGCGGCGGCCGCCGCCGAGGTCCCCGTACTGGTGACGGCCGGACTGGGGCATGCCACGCGCGAGGCGGCGTACGGTGCCGACCCGGCCGTCCTGCTCAAGGCGCTCGCACCGCGCGACAGCGAGCAGCACCCGTCCCGCGTCCTGCTGATCGAGGAGCACGACGAGATCGCCACCGCCCTGACGGCCGCGCTGGAGCGGCGCGGGCTCCAGGTCGCCCGGGCGGGCGCGGACACCGACGCCGTGGAGCTGGCGACCCGGATGCGGCCCAACCTGGTGGTCATGGACCTGATGCAGGTCCGTCGCCGGCGGGCCGGGATCGTGGACTGGCTGCGTGCGAACGGGATGCTGAACCGCACTCCGCTGGTCGTCTACACGACCGCCGGGATCGGTCCGGCCGACCTGCCGCGGCTGGGCTCGGGCGAGAGCGTGCTGTTCCTCGCCGAGCGGGCCACCACGGCCGATGTACAGGGCCGCATCGTGGACCTGCTGGCCAAGATCGGCACCAACTAGCCATCCTGGCCCCATGGCCCTCACCGACACGTCCGAGCAGACCGTCCCCGCCGACAACGGGGAGGTCAACCTCCTCATCGCCCGGCAGGTGGAACCGGGGCACGAGGAGACGTTCGAGGCGTGGGCCCACGGGATCCTGGAGACGGCCGCCGCCTTCCCGGGGCACCTCGGGTACGGGCTGTTCCGCCCCGCCACGGAGGGCGGGCCGTGGTTCCTGGTGCACCGCTTCCGTGACCAGGCGGCCTTCCAGCGCTGGCAGGACTCCCCGGAGCGGGCGCAGTGGTTCGCGAACTGCCTGGGCCACCACCACACGGAGATAGCCCGGCGCGAACTGCAGGGCATGGAGACGTGGTTCGCCAAGCCGGGTACGACCCGGCCCGCGCCGCCGCGCTGGAAGATGGCGATCAGCTCGGGGCTGGCCATCTTCCCGATCTCGCTGGCGGGCAACGCGCTGCTCGGGCCGTACCTGGTGGACCTGCACTTCGTGGTGCGGACGGCCGCCTTCGCGGTCGTCTTCAGCACCCTGATGACCTACGTGGCCATGCCTGCCGTCAGCAGGCTGCTGCGGTCGTGGCTCACGCGCGGCTGACCCCGGAGGGCCGGTCGCCTCAGCCCAGGGTGGTGACGTCCAGCTCGCCGTCGGCGTACTGCTTGCGGATCACCTTCTTGTCGAACTTGCCGACGCTGGTCTTCGGCACGGCCTCGATAATCGTCCAGCGTTCCGGGAGCTGCCACTTGGCGATCGACTGGCCGAGGAACGCGCGCAGGCCCGCGTAGTCCACCGTGGCGCCTTCCTTGAGGACGACCGTGGCCAGCGGGCGCTCGCCCCACTTCTCGTCCGGGACGGCGACGACCGCCGCCTCGGCCACCTCGGGGTGGGCCATCAGCGCGTTCTCCAGCTCCACGCTGGAGATCCATTCGCCCCCGGACTTGATGACGTCCTTGGCCCGGTCGGTGAGGGTGAGGAAGCCGTCGGGGCTGATCACTCCGACGTCCCCGGTCTTGAGCCAGCCGTCCGCGCTGAACTTGTCGTCCGGACGGACCGGTTCGCCGGAGGCGCCCCCGTAGTAGGCGGCGGCGATCCAGTTGCCGCGGACCTCCAGCTCGCCCGCGGACTCGCCGTCCCAGGGCAGGTGGTCGCCGCCGGGGCCCACGAGGCGGGCCTCGACCCCGGCGGGGAAGCGGCCCTGGGTGACCCGGTACGGCCACTCCTCCTCGGCGCTCAGTCCGGCCGGCGGGTGGGCCATGGTGCCCAGCGGTGAGGTCTCCGTCATGCCCCACGCGTGGCAGAGGCGGACGCCGAGCTTGTCGTAGGCCTCCATCAGGGAGGGCGGGCAGGCCGCACCGCCGATGGTGACCTGCTTCATCGAGGTCAGGTCGCGGGGGCGGGCGGTGACCTCGGCGAGCAGGCCCTGCCAGATGGTGGGGACGGCCGCGGCGTGCGTGGGCTTCTCCCGCTCGATCATCTCGGCGAGCGGGGCCGGCTGGAGGAACCGGTCCGGCATCAGCAGGTTGATGCCGGTCATGAAGGTGGCGTGGGGCAGGCCCCAGGCGTTCACGTGGAACTGCGGGACGACGACCAGCGAGGTGTCCTGGTCGGTCAGGCCCATCGACTCGGTCATGTTGACCTGCATGGAGTGCAGGTAGATGGACCGGTGGGAGTAGATGACGCCCTTGGGGTCGCCCGTGGTCCCGGAGGTGTAGCACATGGCCGCGGCCTGGCGTTCGTCCAGCTCGGGCCAGTCGTAGTGGTCGGCGCGGCCTTCTAGGAGCTCCTCGTACTCGTGCACCCGTACGCCGAGGCCGTCGAGGACGGAGCGGTCGCCGACGCCCACGACGACGACGTGCTCGACCGTCGGGAGGTGCGGCAGCAGCGGCGCCAGCAGCGGCAGGAGGGTGCCGTTCACCAGCACGACCCGGTCCGCGGCGTGGTTGACGATGAACACCAGCTGCTCGGGAGGCAGCCGCAGGTTGAGCGTGTGCAGGACCGCCCCCATGGACGGGATCGCGAAGTACGCCTCGACGTGTTCGGAGTTGTTCCACATGAGGGTCGCGACGCGCTCGTCCTGCTGCACCCCGAACTCGTCACGGAGGGCGTGCGCGAGCCGCGCGGCACGGACGCCGATCTCGGCGAAGCTGCGCCGATGCGGCTCCGCCTCACCGGTCCATGTCGTGACCTGGGACTTCCCGTGAATCGTCGACCCGTGGGCCAGGATCCGCGAGATCAGCAGCGGTACATCCTGCATGGTGCTCAGCAAAGCGTCCTCCCGGTGAGCGCTGCGGCGCTGCGGCGGCTGTCGGATGCTGCCGATTCTGCGCACGTACCGGTCGGCATGTCACTACCCGAGAGTAGAAACAGGCTGGTCGATCACTGTCCGGAGCCGTTCGCTGGCTGATGTTTCACGTGAAACACCCGCGGGCGGTGTTTCACGTGAAACACCGCTTGCCGCGCTCACCGCACGGGCGTGAGCTCCGGATCCTCACGGAGCTTGACCAGCGCCCGGGAGACGGCGCTCTTGACCGTGCCGACCGAGACCCCGAGCAGCTCGGCGGTCTGCGCCTCGCTCATGTCCTCGTAGTAGCGCAGGACGACCATGGCCCGCTGCCGGTCGGGCAGCCGGGTCACCGCGCGCCACATCGCGTCGCGCAGCGCCTGCGCCTCCGCGGGATCGGTGCCCGGCGGCTCCTCGGCCTCCGGGATCTCGTCGCAGACGAACTCCTCGACCTTGCGCTTGCGCCACTGGGAGGTGCGGGTGTTGACCAGGGCCCGCCGCACGTAGCCGTCCAGGGCCCGCTGGTCCTCGATGCGGTCCCACGCGACGTAGGTCTTGGCGAGCGCCGTCTGGAGCAGGTCCTCGGCGTCGCAGGGGTTGGCGGTGAGGGACCGCGCGGTGCGCAACAGGACCGTGCCCCGGGTCCGGACGTACGCCGAGAACGACGGGTACAACGTCGGATTCGAGGCGAGCTTGCAGACAGGCGTGGTCATGGGTCCACGCTAGGAGCGGTGCGCGCTTCCGTAATCGGCCCAAGGTGCCGAAGCCGGGTCCGTCTCAGGTTGTACTGCCGGGCCGCCCCCCACCTCCTGAAGGTGGAGGACACGGCCCGCGACCGGGACCTGGGTCAGACCCCGGGCCCCAGGATCAGGCCGGAGGTCGGCACCCCCGTACCGGCCGTGACGAGGACGTGTTCTGCCCCTGGGAGCTGGTTCACGGAGGTGCCGCGCAGTTGGCGGACGGCTTCGGCGATGCCGTTCATTCCGTGCAGGTACGCCTCGCCGAGCTGGCCCCCGTGGGTGTTGAGGGGGAGCGCGCCGGCTGCCGTGAAGTCTGCGGCCTCGCCGGGGCCGCAGAAGCCGAACGCCTCCAGCTGCATGAGGACGAAGGGGGTGAAGTGGTCGTAGAGGATCCCCACGTCGATGTCCGAGGGCCGCAGTCCGCTGGTGCGCCACAGCTGACGGGCGACCACGTCCATCTCCGGCAGACCGGTGAGGTCGTCGCGGTAGAAGGAGGTCATCCCCTCCTGGCGGCGGCCGGCGCCCTGGGCGGCCGCGGTGATCACGGCGGGCCGCTGCCGCAGGTCCCGGGCCCGTTCGGCCGTGGTGACGACGAGGGCCTGGCCGCCGTCGGTCTCCTGGCAGCAGTCCAGCAGCCGCAGCGGCTCCACGATCCACCGCGAGGCGGCGTGGTCGGCGAGGGTGATGGGACGGCCGTGGAAGTACGCGGCGGGGTTGTTCGCCGCGTGGCGCCGGCCGGTGACGGCGACGTGGCCGAAGGCCTCGGGGGTCAGGTGATAGGCGTGCAGGTAGCGCTGGGCGGCCATGGCGACCCAGGACGCCGGGGTGAGCAGGCCCCAGGGGAGGGACCAGCCGAGGGCCGCGCCCTCCGCCGAGGGCTCGCGCTGCTGGACGCCGGAGCCGAAGCGGCGGCCGGAGCGCTCGTTGAAGGCGCGGTAGCAGACCACGACCTCGGCGACGCCGGTGGCGACGGCGAGAGCGGCCTGCTGGACGGTGGCGCAGGCCGCGCCGCCGCCGTAGTGGATGCGGGAGAAGAAGGACAGCTCCCCGATGCCCGCCGCCTGGGCGACGGTGATCTCGGGGCTGGTGTCCATGGTGAAGGTGACCATGCCGTCGACGTCGGCCGGGATGAGCCCGGCGTCGTCGAGCGCGGCGTGCACCGCCTCGACGGCGAGCTTCAGCTCGCTGCGCCCGGAGTCCTTGGAGAACTCCGTCGCGCCGATGCCGACGACGGCGGCCCGGCCGCCGAGGTCGTCGCGGGTGCGTACGCTCATGCCCCGGCTCCCAGGGTGACGGTCACGGTACCCGTGACGTGGTGGCCGATGCGGTTGGCGCCGACCACACGGATCTCGGCGGTGTCCCCGTCGACGGCGGTGACCGTGCCGGTGAGGGTCATCGTGTCGCCCGGGTGGTTGGGGGCTCCGAGGCGGATGGCGACCTTGCGCAGGACGGCGCGGGGGCCCAGGTGGTCGGTGACGTACCGGCCGACCAGGCCGTTGGTGGTCAGGATGTTCATGAAGATGTCAGGGGAGCCCTTGGCCCGGGCGAGCTCCGCGTCATGGTGCACGTCCTGGTAGTCGCGGGAGGCGATCGCCCCCGCCACGATCAGGGTGCGGGTGACCGGGATCTCCAGCGGCGGCAGCGCGTCGCCGACGTTCATGCGTGTTCCCCCTCGGATATGAGCGCGCCCAGCTCGGACAGCAGCTCACTGCCGCAACCCAGATAGGCGTCCAGCTGGCGTCCCCACAGGAAGTGCCGGTGCACCGGATGGTCCAGGTCGGCGCCCGTCCCGCCGTGCAGGTGCTGGCCGGCGTGCACGACGCGCTTGCCCGCCTCCGAGGCCCACCAGGCCGCGGTCAGGGCGTGCTCGCGGGCCGGGAGCCCCTCGTCCGTGCGCCACGCCGCCTCGTACGCGGTGACCCGGATCGCCTCCGTGTCCATGTACGCGTCGGCCGCACGGATCATGACGCCCTGGTTCGTGGACAGCGGACGGCCGAACTGCTCGCGGGTGGAGGTGTACTCCACGGCGCGGGCCAGCGATCCCGCGCAGACCCCGGCCTGGAGTCCGGCGAAGGCGGTGCGGGCGGCGCCGAGCACCTGGTCGTAGGCCTCCGGGCGCCCGAGCCGCTCCGCCTGCGCCCCGGCCAGGATGAGGCCTCCCGCCGCCCAGGGCGCGGTCGTCTCCACCGGCCGCACGGCGGCTCCGGGCGCGTCGGTCCGTACGAGCCACAGGGTCCGGCCGGTGTCGGGGACCAGCACGTGCGTGGCGTCGCGCAGCCAGGGCACGGCGGGCGCGGTGCCGGTGAGGCGGCCATCGGGCGTGGCGGTGAACCGCCCGCGCTCGGGGAAGGCGCCGGTGGCCACGGCTTCGCCGCAGCCGAGGGCGGGCAGCAGGCGGGCGCGCTGCTCCGGGGTGCCGTGGGCGGCCACGGGCAGGACGCCGTACGCGCAGGTGGCGGCGTACGGGACCTGGGCGGTGGTGCGGCCCTGTTCCTCCAGCAGCAGGACCAGCCCGAGGAGGCCGACGTCCGTGACGGCGGCGGTCAGCCCGGCGGTCGTGAGGGCCTTCCAGAGCTCGGCGTCACTGCCGGTGCCGACGGCGGCGAGGCGTTCGTGGGTGGCCAGGTCGCGGAAGATTCTCGCGGCCAGGCCGGCCGCGGCGGCCTGTTCCTCGGTGGGGTGGAAGTCCATGTCAGGCCGCCTCCCCCCGGAAGACCGGCAGTTCGAGCGAGTCGTCGACGCGCAGGAACTCCAGCCGGACGGGCAGGCCGATGCGGACCTTGTCGTAGGGGACGCCGGTGATGTTGCTGATCATGCGGACCCCCTCGGCCAGCTCGACGAGGGCCACCGCGTACGGGCCCCCCGCGCCGGCGGGCTCCTCGTGCGCGGTGAAGGCGGGGAAGGGCGGATGGTGCATGACCACGTACGAGAAGACCGTGCCGGCGCCGCTCGCCTCGACAGTGTCCCAGTCGGGGGAGGAGCAGGCGTTGCAGCCGGGGAGCCAGGGGAAGCGCAGGGTCGCACAGGCGGTACAGCGCTGGATCAGCAGCCTGTGGTCGCGGACGCCGTCCCAGAAGCCCTGGTTGTCACGGTTGATCACCGGGCGGGGCCGGGGCGGGGCCTGCGGAGCGGGTTCCCGTGCGGCCGCGGGGGCGTACTTCAGGATGCGGAAGCGGTGGGTGCCGGCGAGTTCGCCGTTGGCGTGGACGTCCATCCGGGTCGTCACGAAGTGCCCGGTGCCCAGCCTGGTCGTCTTGCGCGGCGAGACCGACTCGATCACGGCGTCGAAGGTCACCTCGTCCCCAGGGCGCAGCGGGCGCAGGTACTCCTGCTCGCAGTCGGTGGCGACCACGGAGGTGCAGCCCGCGCCGTCGAGGAGCGCGAACAGCTCGTCGTAGGCGCTGGAGCGGTCGGTGTGGCCGGAGAGGCCGCCCATCGTCCAGGCCTGGAGCATGGTGGGCGGGGCGATGGCGTCCGGGCCCTGGTAGGCGGGGTTGGTGTCGCCCATCGCCTCGCACCAGTGGCGGATCATCGGCACGTTCACGGCGTCCTTGGCCCGGCCCGCGGTGGCGGCGGGCTTCCCCTCGAAGGCCTTGAGCCTGGCGTGGAACCGGTCGCTCTCCCCGGCGGTCATCGTTTCCTCCCCTTCATCCCGAGCCGCATCATGGCGACGATCTCCCGCTGGACCTCGCTGACCCCGCCGCCGAAGGTGTTGATCTGGGCCGCCCGGTTCAGCCGCTCCAGCTCGCCGCCCGCGAAGGCCTGCGGACCGCGTACGAGGGCCTCCTCGCCGACGGCTTCCTGGCAGATCCGGTACACCTCGACGGCGGACTCGGTGCCGAGGAACTTGACGCCGCTGGCGTCTCCGGGGGCCAGGGTCCCCGCGCCCACGTCCTGCACGAGGCGCCAGTTGAGGAGGCGTACGGCGGCCAGCCGGGCGTGTGCCTCGGCGAGCCGGGACCGCACCCAGGGGTGGTCGGCGGGCCGGTCGCCGGTGGCGGGGTCCGGGGTGCGGGCGTGGCGGAGCGCCTGTTCGTAGAAGTCCTCGGCCTGCATGCCGATGGCGGCGAGGGCGACCCGTTCGTGGTTGAGCTGGTTGGTGATCAGGCCCCAGCCGCCGTGTTCGGGGCCGACGAGGTTGCCTTCGGGGACCCGGATGCCGTCGTAGTACGTCGCCGTGGTGGTGAGGCCGCCGACGGTGTCGATGGGGGTCCAGGCGAAGCCGGGGCTGTCGGTGGGCACCAGGATGATGGAGATGCCCTTGTGCTTGGGGGCCTGCGGGTCGGTGCGGCAGGCCAGCCAGATCCAGTCGGCGTTCTGCGCGTTGGACGTGAAGATCTTCTGCCCGTCGACCACCCACTCCCCGCCGTCGCGCACGGCCCGGGTGCGCAGCGAGGCGAGGTCGGTGCCGGCCTCGGGCTCCGAGTATCCGATGGCGAAGACGATCTCGCCCCGGAGGATCAGGGGCAGGAAGTGGTCCTTCTGCTGCCGGGTCCCGTACTTCATGAGGGTGGGGCCGACGGTGTTGAGGGTGACCATGGAGACGGGGGCGCCGGCCCGGTAGGCCTCGTCGAAGAAGACGAACTGCTCGTCGGGTCCGCGGCCCTGGCCGCCGTACTCGACGGGCCAGCCGAGGCCGAGCAGCCCGTCGGCGCCGATGCGGCGCAGCAGTGCGCGCTGTGCGGCCGGATCCTCGGGCGCCCCGTCGGGCATCAGGTCCCGGAAGTACCCGCGCAGTTCGGCGCGCAGTCGCGCCTGGCCTTCGGACGGGGCGAGGTGCACGGCGCTGGCCTCCCGGCATCGCATCGGACGAGTAGAGCTGACTGTCCGTCAGATTTGCTCGGGATGTCAAGGTCGAGGGGTGGGGCCGTCGCCTCCCGCACAGGAGGTGAACCGTTTCGCCGAACGCGGGCGCCCCGGACATGCCGAAAAGGGCCGCGTCCTCCGGGATCCGTGCCGTCTCCCGGGCCTGCGGCCCTGCCGTACCAAGCTCCACGCCCCCTGCACGCCCCCTGCGGGCGCCGGTGCGACCCCCTTGCGCCCCCTTCCCCGGGGTCGTGCGCGGCGCGCTGCGCCGCGTGCTGCCGATCCCGTGGTCCGCGTCGCCCCTGCGACCGCCTACGCGGCGAGGGCGAGCCGGTCCTGGCCCACGACGGGGGCGATCCGGACCTGGGCCGCGGCGGGGGAAAGGGTGGCGGCGGTGGTCGAGCGCCGGACGGACGGCGCCTTGCCGTGTGCCTCGGCGCGGATCCGCTGCTTGATCGTCGGCGGGAGCGAACCGCCGCGCATCATCGCCCGCCACGTCCGCCGCGCCACCACGGCCGGCCGACGGCGCACCGCAGGAGCCACCGGGGCGGCGACCGCCTCACCAGCGGCGGCCGGGGCCGCCTTCCCACCGAGGCCGAGGGCGGCCAGGAGCGCCACGAGCGCGGCGAGGACGGTGGTCCAGAACGAGGCGATGCTGCGGTGGATCATGACGGGTCCCTCAATTCGCGATGTTCCGACGGGCGGATCTGCATACATTCGTCATGATGCGGACGCAACCGCACGACCCCCACCACGCGCGCCGATCGTCCGACAAACACCACCCGGAAAGCCCAAAGCCGCACGACGAAGGGGCGCCCCCTGATCGGGGGCGCCCCTTCTGACCTGCACCTACCCTGCCCTGGCGGTGGGTGGGACAGCGGCCTGCGATGACATCACTGCCAACGGGTTTTCGCGGCCGCCGAACACAGACCCACGCCGTAGGTCGTGTTGCTGGCCAATCGCCTTTTGCTCACCCCACACTGAAGTTGTCCACCCCGTCGCGGAAAGGGAGCCCGGATGACAAGCCAGCCCATTCTGTTGTTCGACGGAGACTGCGGATTCTGCGGCAGATCGATCGAGATCATCCAGCGCACCATCCGGCCGCGTGTGCAATGCGTCCCCTGGCAGTACGCCGACCTCGCCGCCCTGGGTGTCACCGAAGACCGGGCCGACCGGGAGATCCTCTGGATCAGCCCGGCCGGCGGCGAGGTCCACGGTGGAGCGCGCGCCCTGTCCGCCGTGCTGATGTGCGGACGAAGGCGCTGGTGGTGGCTCGGGCTCGTTCTTCGGCTGCCGCCCGTCACCTGGATGGCACGCGGCGTCTACCAGGTCGTCGCGAAGAACCGCCACCGCCTGCCGGGCGGCACCGTCACCTGCTCTCTTCCTGCACATATGCGAGGGAAACCGGTCGGTTGACCACCCTGCTCTGATCAGCCTGCTGCGGCACCGCAGCGGGTGCCGACCCCACCGGGGCTTCGTCTCCCAAGCCGCCGGCGCGCCGGAAGGTGCGCCGGCACAGCCGTCCCAGGGCCAGGTAGAAGCGGTCCGGCAGGAATGCGGCATCGGCGACGATCATCGCGCCGGAGAAGAGTGGCAGCCCCATGAGCAGCGCGATGTTCACGTGCATGCCCAACAGCAGGACCAGAACCGGGTATTTCAACCTGCCGAACAGGACGAACGGGAAGGCGACCTGCACCAGCACCGTCATGTAGCCGACGACGGCGATCAGTACGTGATGCCCGGCGACGAGCTGGGACAGCTCGGGCCAGGGCCGGAACAGGTCGATGTTCAGGACGTAGTGGAGGGCGGTACCGTCGCCCCACTTGGGGCCCTGCACCTTGTACAGGCCAGCGCATCCGTAGAGGAAGCAGACCTGGGCGGCGATGACGAACATGCCGCAGTTGTGCAGCACGGTGGTCAGCATGATGCGGGCGCCGCCGAGGTGGTGCCGGAGATCGCCGGCCAGCGCGTCCGACGTCTTGGCCGACGCCTGGAGCCGGGTCCTACGGGCGTCGAGGGACCAGCGACGGCCGCACGCGGTGAAGGCGAGGTAGACCGACATGAGGACCATGAGATTGTCCCCGCCGTCCGCCATGAAGATCGCCCTGGCGTGGAACGACATCACCACGACCGCGAACAGTGCGGACACCGCCCGCGTCCGCCACCCCAGCACGAACAGCGCACACGTGACGAGGGCCAGGGCGTAGCAGACCTCGAAGTACAGCCGGCTGTCGGACAGGGTGAGGACACTGGCCCACCCGCTCTGCTCGAACATCTGCCTGGCCAGCGCGGGCGTCCACGGGGAACCCGGGCCCCACATCTCGTCGCGGTGCGGAAACTCGCGGAGCAGGAAGACGAGGTAGAGCAGCCCGTACCCGATGCGCAGCGCCGCCGCCGCGTAAAGGGACACCGGCCGCTCGGTCAGGAGCACCAGGAACGCGTGGATCCGTTCGAGTGCACGCTGCGGGATCCGTACGGATCCTCGCGCGGTGGTGCGTTCGGACGCTGCGGGCGCCACGACCGGTTCCAGCTCAGTGCGTTCCATGCGAGTCCACCTTCCACCACGGCAGATAACGGGTTTCGGATCGCGCCGGCGCCGCGGCGACCGGGCGGGATCCAGGCGCCGCACCGGGCGCGGCGATAGGCCGCGAGATCACCCGCAGCTGAATGGAATCGAAGGTGGCGCCACGGTGTGGGGCGACGCGATCAACTGCGATGTTGTGCAGGTACTTCTCGATCATCACAGCCCGCTCGGAGTGCGGCCGGTTGTCGCCTCCGTGCGTTTTGAGGTACGAATTCCACGCCTGCCGCAGCATGTTCTGTGCCGTATGGCTCGGAAATACATGGTGTTTGACGGCGGAATCGTCCCGAGAGCTCAGATCGATCCAGCCACTCACCTGCACGGTCCCGTCCGGTGCCGTATGCCTCGTCCTCGCAGAGATCTGCCGGTTGACGGATTGCGGATTCGGCGCGAAGAGCCGCCAGTTCTGCTCGAACACGGGCCGGACCCACGCGTTGACCTGCCGGCTGCAGGCCTTGGAGATGGCGTTCGGAGGTGCCACGTAGAGAAACACCAAGACCACATGGACCAGGGTCACTGCCAGACACAGGGCCACCGCGGCCCCCGTTGCGGCGCTCAGCGCACGGGGCGGCCCTGGCGGCACCTGGGCACTACCGGTTCCCCCGCCGCTCTCCCGCTCTGCCGGCTCGGCGCCGGTCCGCCGCAGGTACTTCACATTCGTCGACTCGGTACCGCTCAGCACGGCCCCACCCGGCCCTTCCCATCCCGACTGCTCTCACCTGCTGCTCCTGCTTCCGCGGGCGGCGCGCGGCGCGATCGTTGACGATCCGCCGCGCGCCGCCCGTCGTACGGTCAGTGCGAAGCGCGCACCCCGTGCCCGCTCTGGTGGCCCGGCCACCCCGGCAGGTCGTGGTACCCCGGCCACCCCGGCTTGCCGGGCTTCCCGGGGTGGTGGGGGTGGCCCGGCCATCCCGGCTTGCCGGGCTTCCCGGGGTGGTGGGGGTGGCCCGGCCATCCCGGCTTGCCGGGCTTCCCGGGGTAGTCGCAGTCGTCGTGTCCGCCCGTGGCGTGACCGCTCGCGGCATCGCCGGTCGCAGCGTCGCCGGTCGTCGTCGTGCTCGCCGCGTCACCCGTCGCCGCCGCATCACCCGTGCTCGCGGCATCACCCGTGGTCGACGCGTCACCCGTGGTCGACGCCGCATCACCTGTGGTCGACGTGTCACCGGTGGTCGACGCCGCATCACCGGTGGTCGACGTGTCACCCGTGGTCGACGCCGCATCACCTGTGGTCGACGTGTCACCCGTGGTCGACGCCGCATCACCGGTGGTCGACGTGTCACCCGTGGTCGACGCCGCATCACCGGTGGTCGACGCCGCGTCACCTGTGGTCGACGTGTCACCCGTGGTCGACGCGTCACCCGTCGCCGACGTGTCGCCCGTCGTGGTGGTGTCGCCCGTCGTGGTGGTGGTCGTTGCGGTGGTGGTGTTGTCGCACTCCGGCCTGGTGATCACGTTGTTGTTCAGCGTGACGGCCCCGTTGCGAGCCAGTACCCGGCCCTCGACCCTCGCCCCACTGTTGACCGTGATCGAGGTGAGCGCCATGAGGGTGCCCACGAAGGTGGAACCGGATCCGAGCGTGGCCGATTCGTCGGTCACCCAGAACACGTTGCACGCCTGGGCACCGTTCTGGAGGACGATGCTGCTGCCGGACGCCGTGGTCAGGCCCGCCGGAATCTTGAACACCCATACGGCATCGGGGTTGTTCTGTGCATCCAGGGTCCAGACGCCGTTGACCAGGAGACCGGACTCGACGGCGTAGGTGCCGGGAGGCAGCGTGGGCGTCACGGGCGCCGCAGAAAGGTCGAATTCCGTGGGCTGGCCGAATGCGTCGTCGTACGCCGTGGCGAGGTCGGCCTTCGCTCCCGCTGCCGCCGCGCCTGCGTAGATCGTTCCGCCCACCACGGTCCCCGGCGGGAATCCGGTGACGGCTGTTCCCGGAGAAACACCGATGTCTCCGGTGACCACGGAGTCGCCTTCGTTGGTGACTGTCGATCCCGCCAGTACTGCGAAACTTTCCGCCGTACCCAGTTCTACGAATGTGGCCGCATTTGCCAGTGTAGGCGTCACTGCCACTACGGCGACGGCGACCAGCAGGGTGAGCACCCCGGCGATCCAGGCCGTCAAGGTGCGCCGTTGCGGCGCATCGGAAATGTTCAGGGACATCAAGTAGCCAACTCCTGTGGGGCGGTGGTGGCGTCCGGCGTTCCTATCAAACGGAATCGCCTCTCCTGTCAGCGGCATATTACGCAGGCACCAGAACCGGAAGACGGCCCACTCGGACGATGTCGCCGGAATAAATCAATATGCATCAAGGAAAGTACGATTAATGTCGGCCGAATGGCCGCCCCGGCCGTATCTCTGTTTTCGCCGACAGAAATGCGGCCGCCGCTCCATTGGATCCGCGGGCGGTGAATGGCGCCCGGCCCGATCTACCTGCGGCAGCGGCGGTACCCGGCACGAAGGCTCGTGGCCGGTGCGGCGATCATGGCCGGCCGGACCGCGATGCGGCAGCCGGCAGCTCCTGAGCGGCTCGGACGAGGAAGCGGCGAGTGTCCTCCGGGTTCAGGGCCTGGGCCTGGAGGTGGTCGTACATGGCGCCGTACTGCTGCACCTCGGATCGTTTCTCCAGGTAGAGGTCGCTGGTGAACCGTTCCAGATACACCGTCCCCGTGGCGCAGTCCGGGAATTCGAGGATGGAGAACTGCCCCGAGACGCCCGGGTGGGACCCCGTCTCGTAGGGGAGGACCTGCACGGTGATGTGTGGCTGCGCACCGAGGCGGTTCAGGAACTCGAGCTGTTCACGCATGATCTCGGGGCTGCCGACCACGCGGCGCAGTGCGGATTCGTCCAGCACGGCCCATAAGCGAAGGGGCCGTGCCGGGTGGTGGGCCCGGGACTGACGGCGCAGCCGGACCTCGTGGCGTACGGCGATCTGATCGGGGGTGGCGTGAGGGATCGTTTCCGCGATGACCGCAGCCGCGTAGGCAGGAGTTTGCAGCAGACCGGGGATCACCAGGGACTCGTAGGTGCGGATCGAGGAGGCTGCCGTTTCCAGGCCGATGTAGACGGCATAGGGAACCTCACCGCAGGCGACCCACCAGCCCTGCCGGTCCGACTCCGTTGCCATCTGCATCAGCAGGTCGATGGCCTGCGGGTCTGTGACTCCGTAGAGGCCGCACAGGTCCCGTACGTCGCGGCGCTTGATGGCACGGCGGCCGTTCTCCAGGTGGCTGACCTTGGACTGGGAGATCAACAGGTGCTCCGCCACCTGCGTACAGGTCAGGCCACGTGCCAGGCGGAGCCGACGCAGCTCCGCGCCCAGTCGGCGCCGTCTGAGGGTCGGGTTCCCACTCACCGCCACGGACGGTCTACCTCCGGCTCGGAACAGTCGTACAGCCAAAAGGTGCCCGGGCGGACGTGTCCGCCACGAGTGATCAACGGGCCCTGCCGGCAAGTCTCATGTCTGGCGAACGCAGCCGCGTGCAGAGCCCGAGCGAATTTCACCCAGATGGCACGGACTTCCACCTATCCGCAGGAAAAGCACGCATATCTGCCGATTGCCTGTGAGCACTCGCCAGGGGCTCGGCGCGGCTCTGGCGCTCGTGCGCGGGAAAGACGGGGCACACGGCGAAGGGGTGCCCCTGGTCGGGGCACCCCTTCTGGTCAGCGCGTGCGCTGAGATGTGGCGGTGGGTGTGGGATTTGAACCCACGGTGACTCGCGCCACGACGGTTTTCAAGACCGTTCCCTTAGGCCGCTCGGGCAACCCACCTGGCCGGTACAGAGTACCGGGATGTCGGGGTGGGTGGGGTGGGTGTTCCGGTCGGCGGGGTCAGGAGGTCTGGGCCTTGTCGTAGGCCGCCTTGACCTCGTTGCCGAAGTACGGGCCGAACATCGTGTTCGGCAGGAAGGTGTAGCCGAAGCTGTTCACCGAGACCTGGGTGCCGAGGCCCGTGGACTCGTTGAAGTCCTGGAACCAGGGGCCGCCGCTGGAGCCGCCGGTCATGTTGCAGGCCATGCTGTGGTCCTTGGTCAGCAGGAAGTCCTTGCCGGTGCCGGCGCTGCAGTAGACGAGCTTGGTGCCGTCGTAGGGCGCGGCCGCGGGGAAGCCGAAGGAGTACATCCGCTTGTTGTAGCCGCCGTTGAACAGGATGCCCTGGGCGCCGACGACCTGGCTGAGCTTCTGCCCGTTCAGCGGAGCCACGACGGCGAGGCCGACGTCCATGTTCATGTCCTCGCTAGCCGCCCACTGGTCGGTGGCGAAGGTCTTGGTCGCCGGCCATTGGCCGTACGGGGCGTTGCCGTTGTCGTACGCCGGCACGAAGATCCAGTTGGTGTGCCAGGCGCCCTGGTACTTCACGCAGTGGCCGGCCGTGATGACCGTGCTTCCGTTCTGGCTGGTGATCGAGTCGCCCGAGCAGGAGGCCGTACGGCCCTGGAAGGTGAAGAACACCCGGCCCGAGGTTTTCACCACGGCCCCGCCGCCCGTCCACGCGCCGCCGGCCTGCGGGAACGCCGTGGGGGAGGTGGCGGGGACCGTGGTGGGGCGGACCGCCGCCGTGGGCGCCGTACGGGCGCCGCGGGGGGCCGCCGACACGTCCAGCGGGGTGGCCTGGCGCATCCGCTCGGGGGTCCAGAAGCCGGAGGTCTGCCGGGGCCGGAACGAGGCGGGCGACTCGGCCGCCGCCGAAGGGGAGGCGGCCGTCAGGGCCCCCGCGAGCAGGGCGCCCGCGGCCAGGAGGACGGATGCCGCTGTGCGATGACGATTCACGCAGGACTCCTTCTGCCGTGCCCGTGCCGGTGGGACCCGGGCAGGGTGGGGTGCAGAGCTGTCGGTGCGGATCGGCTGTTCGGCTTGCGGGGGCAGAGTCGCACGAGGCCCCGCAGATGTCAGGGGGCAGTCCGTACGTTCGGTCGGTTCCGGCCAGGAAATGGCCAACTGTCCATGTGTCGCTTCGTCATGTGGGGTCCTCAGGCCGTCAGGACGATTCCCGCGTACGAGACGCCGGCCACCACCACCCAGGCGCCGAGACCGAGCGCCGCGGCCCGTCCGCCCGTCCTGGCCAGCGTCGGCAGGTGCACCGCGCTCCCGAGCCCGAAGAGGGCCGCCGCCAGCAGGCCCTCCTGCGCCGTGTGCGCCCACTCCAGCACCGCCCCGGGCAGCAGCCCCGTGGCACGCAGCGCGGCCGCCACCAGGAACCCGGCGACGAACAGCGGCACCGGAGCCGGCCGGCGCCCCGCGGAGGTACGCACCCCGCGCCGCCGGGCCCGCATCGAGAAGGCCACGGCCGCCACCAGCGGAGCCAGCAGGGCCACCCTCATCAGCTTGACCAGCACCGCCTCGCCGAGCGCTCCGGCACCGGCGGTCTGGGCCGTCGCCACCACTTGCCCGACGTCGTGGACGCTCGCCCCCACCCACCGTCCGAAGGCGAGGTCCGAGAGCCCCAACGGGCCTTGCAGCAGCGGGAGCACCGCGATGGCAAGGGTCCCGCACAGGGTGACCAGCGCCACCGAGGCGGCCACGTCCTCCTCGTCGCTTCCGGAGACCTCGCTCACCGCGCCGATGGCCGAGGCTCCGCAGATCGAGTAGCCGGTGGCGATCAGCAGCGGCTGGTCCCCCGGGAGTCCGAGGCGGCGGCCCAGCCAGACCGTGCCGAAGAAGGTGGCCGCGACCACCCCGGACACCATGGCCACCGTTCCCCAGCCCAGTCGGAGCACCTGGTCCAGGCCCAGGCCGAGGCCCAGCAGGACGATACCGATCCGCATCAGCCGCCGCCCGGCCAGTGACAGGCCCGCGCGGGCGGGCCCGCGCACGAAGGTCCGTACACCGGGGAGGTGGGCCACCGCGATCCCGAGGACCACCGAGGCGGTCAGCATCGGCACGGCGGGCACCAGCAGGTGCACGCACCAGGCCGCCAGGGCTCCGGCGGCGGCAGCCGCCAACCCGGGCCAAGGCGTGGGTGTTTCACGTGAAACATGGCGGACCGCCTCGCTGTGGGGGCGGTGGAGGAGGGCCATCAGTCGACGGGGAGCGTGTAGACGCGGCGGATGCTGGTGCCGAGGCGGGAGACGTCGGCTCCGTACACGTGCAGGGATATGGCCTTCGTACTACAGGAGTTGCGCACCTTGTGGATGTCGCCCGGAGGGGCGAAGCCGCAGACGTCGCCCTGACCGTTGACCACGTCCTCCGTGGCGACCAGCCGCGCCACGCCCGCGCCGGGCGCGAGCCGGTACCGGCGCTCGCTCTCCTCGCCCTGGTGCACCCCGGCCACGCACCACGACACGTGGTCGTGGATGCAGGTCTCCTGGCCGGGCAGCCAGACCAGCGCCACCACCGAGAAACTGCCGTCGGGCTCCGCGTGCAGGATGTGCTGGCGGTACCGCTCGGGGTCCCCCTCCTGCTGGGCGGCGGTCAGCAGGTCGGACGCGCCCAGGTGCGGGGCGAGCCGCTCGCCCACCAGGTAGGCGGTCAGGTCGGGGGCCAGGCCCCGGTCCACGACGCTGCGGATCTCACTGACGAGGGCGGCCATCCTCGTGGTCGTACGGGCCGGCGTGGTGGTGGTCATGCAAGCAGCGTCCGCCGGTGCATCCATCACGTCCAACGACAGTTATGACGTGAAATCCCTAGCTCTGCTTATGGATTGCAGAGTGGGCGACGGCCGCATCAGCAGCCGACGCGGTTCGACGCGGCCTTCTTCAGCTCGTCCAGCACCACCGCTGTCGCCGGGATCCGGAGATGGTCCCGGTAGACGTACGCGGCGATGTGGCGGCGGGCCGCGGGCTCCAGCACCCGCCCGCAGACCCGGCTGAGGGAGAGCGAGGGCAGGACCAGCGCGGGCATCATCGCCACGCCCAGACCCTGTGCGACCAGGCTCTGGACCACCAGGTTGTCATCGGTGGCGAAGCGGATGTCCGGTACGAAGCCGAGCTCCGCGCACTCGTGCAGCAGGTTCGCCCGGCAGCGCGGACACCCCGCGATCCACCGCTCCTCCGCGAGGTCGGCGAGGTGCACGGCCCGGCGCCGGGCCAGCGGGTGACCGGTCGGCAGCAGCACCGTGAGCTGGTCCTCCAGCAGCCTGACCTCGGCCACCTCCTCCGGGACCTCCTCGTGCAGCCCGGGATAGGTGAAGGCGAGGGTGATGTCGCACTCGCCGCGCTGGAGCCGCCGCAGGGATTCCGGGGGCTCGCCCTCCAGCAGCTCCACCTGGACGCCCGGGTGGTCCTTGGCGAGACCGCTGAGCGCCTCCGGCACGAGGGTGACGTTGGCGCTGGGGAACCCGCAGACCCGTACGCGCCCGGTCCGCAGGCGCGTGTACGCCTTCAGCTGGGCCTCGGCGGCGGAGAGGGTGCCGAGGATGGACTCGGCATGCCTGGCCAGGGACTCGCCGGCTTCGGTGAGCTTCATCCGGCGGCCCACGCGCGTGAACAGCGGGGTGCCGACGGCACGTTCGAGTGCCTTCATCTGCTGGGTGATCGCGGGCTGGGTGTAGCCCAGGACGCGAGCGGCCGCCGAGTACGATCCCGCGGCGACCACTTCATGGAATGTCCGTATGTGCCGTGAATCGAACACGAGCGAAGCATAAGCAGATATTGGGAGGGGCCGTAGGCGGAATCCCGCCCACGGCCCCTTCCATCAAGCCACTGTCGAGCGGCTGTTCACCGCTCCCGCCGTGGCCGCTGCCGGTTACTTGTCACCGACGCGCGAGCCGAGGGTGATGTCGACCGTGGTCGGCTTGCCGCCGCGCAGGTAGGTCAGCTTCACCGTGTCGCCCGGCTTGTACGTCCAGATCAGGCTGATCAGGGTCGGGCCGCTGTCGACCGGCTTGCCGCCGAACTCGGTGATGATGTCGCCGGGCTTGAGGCCCGCCTTGCCGGCCGGGCCGTTGGGGTCGACCAGCTCGTTGGCGGCCGCCCCCTGCTCGGAGATCTTGGCGCCGTCCGACTTGGCCTGGAGGTCGACCGAGACCGAGATCACCGGGTAGACCGGCTTGCCCGTCTTGATCAGGGACTCCGCCACGTTCTTGGCCTGGTTGATCGGGATGGCGAAGCCCAGGCCGATGGACCCGGCCTGGCCGCCGCCGAATCCACCGTTGCCGGCGGACTGGATCGCCGAGTTGATGCCGATGACCGCGCCACGGCCGTCGAGCAGCGGGCCGCCCGAGTTGCCCGGGTTGATGGAGGCGTCCGTCTGCAGGGCGCTCATGTACGAGTTCTTGCCGCCGGAGCCGTCACCGGACGCCACGGGCCGGTTCTTGGCACTGACGATGCCGGTGGTCACCGTGTTGGACAGGCCGAAGGGGGCACCGATCGCGATGGTCGGATCGCCGACCGCGACCTTGTCGGAGTCGCCCAGCGGCAGCGGCTTGAGGCCGGCGGGCGGGTTCTTCAGCTTGAGCACGGCGACGTCGTAGCCCTGGGCCCGGCCGATCACCTCGGCCTCGTACTTCTTGCCGTCGGAGAAGGTCGCGGAGAGCTTGCCGCCGTTCGCCGCGGAGGCCACCACGTGGTTGTTGGTGAGGATGTGGCCCTCTTGGTCGTAGACGAAGCCGGTGCCGGTGCCGCCCTCGCCGTCCCCGGCCGAGGCCTCGATGGTCACGACGCTGGGCAGGGCGTTCGCCGCGGTGCCCGCGACCGAGCCGGCATCGCGCTTGAGGTCCTTGGGGGTGTTGCCCGCGGTGATGGTGGTGGAGCCGAAGCCGCCGCCGTCGTTCCGCTCGGCCGCCCAGTAGCCGACGCCGCCGCCGACGCCGCCCGCGAGGAGGGCCGCCGCCAGGACGGCCGCCACGAGGCCCCCCTTGCCCTTCGGCTTGGGCGCCGGGGTGCCGTCGGTGGTGAGCGGGGCGCCCCAGGCTCCGCCGTGCCCGCCATGGCCGCCGTACGCCGGGACCGCGGGCGGCGGCGGCGGGGGCCAGGCTTCGGCGCCGTACGCCGTCTGCCCGGCCGGGGCGTGGGGCTGCGCGTCGGGCTGCGGCTGGGGCTGCCCGTAGCCGTAGGCCGGGGGCGCCGAAGCCGGCGCGGGCGGCAGCTGCTGGGTCTGCTCGGCACCGGCCGCCGGAGCAGGAGCCGACGCCGGAGCAGGACCCGGCGCCTGAGCGGCGTCCGGCTCGACAGGCACACCCCCGTGGGCCGCCGGTGCGGCGGCGGGCGCGGCCGGAACCTTGGCCAGGTCGGGGGTGGAGGCGGCCGGCGCGGGGGGTACGGACGGGGCCGCGGGGGGCGTCGGGGCCGCGGTGCCCTCGTTCTCGGTGCTCACAGCGCTCTCTCCTCGTCACACACGGCTTACAGGCTTACACGGCTGCACAGGATCGGGACAGGTCCGACTCCGGACATACACGATGAAACCGGGCCGACGCCCATCTGGCATCGGTCCGACTGAACGTTCGAGCTGCCGTACAAGTTCCACGGCAAAGCCTTTCCCATGGCCCGTCAGGGCACTGTAAGCCGGACCTGTGCGTCTTCCCCCATTCTTTATATCCGACATATCAGACGCACCCGCAGGACTCCCCCCGACACGCGGGGCTCCTCGATGGCACCATGACCGGGTGACCCACGCATCGCCGCGCCCCATCCAGGTCGTCGCCCACCGCGGCGCCTCGGAGGACGCCCCCGAGCACACCCTGGCCGCGTACCGGAAGGCCATCGAGGACGGAGCGGACGCCCTCGAATGCGACATCCGGCTGACCGCCGACGGCCACCTGGTCCTGGTCCACGACCGCCGCGTGAACCGCACCTCGAACGGCCGCGGCGCCGTCTCCGCCCTGGAGCTGGCCGACCTCGCCGCCCTCGACTTCGGCTCCTGGAAGGACCGCGAGGAGTCCCCCGACTGGGACGCGGACCCGGAGCGGACCTCCGTGCTCACCCTGGAGCGGCTGCTGGAGCTGGTCTCCGACGCCGGCCGGCCCGTCCAGCTGGCGATCGAGACGAAACACCCCACCCGCTGGGCCGGACAGGTGGAGGAGCGGCTCCTCTTCCTCCTCAAGCGCTTCGGACTGGACGCCCCGCCCGCCGACGGCCCGCACCCGGTCCGGATCATGAGCTTCTCCGCCCGCTCCCTGCACCGGGTCCGCGCGGCCGCGCCGACGGTACCGACCGTGTACCTGATGCAGTTCGTCTCGCCCCGGATGCGCGACGGGAGGCTGCCCGCCGGAGTGAAGATCGCCGGACCGTCCATGCGGATCGTGCGCAACCACCCCGGCTTCATCCGCAGGCTCCAAACCGCCGGCCACTCCGTACACGTATGGACAGTGAACGCTCCCGAAGATGTTCAGCTATGCGCTGATCTGGGTGTGGAAGCGATCATCACGAACAGGCCACGTCAGGTTCTGTCCCAACTCGGGCGCTGACGTCCCTTTTTGCCCACCCGTCACGCCCGCCCCGCCCGTAACGGGGAGTGCACCGGCGCATCCGCTGCGCATCCGGGGCTCGCGAATGCGTCATGACAGCGTCAGAGGGCCTCGTCACGGCGGTTTCCGGTCCAGGCCATTGGGGCATCCAGACCATGGCGTGGGGCTAAGGAGGTTCCGGGGGTGGCGTTGGTGATGGCACAGGAAGTGCCCACGTCGTCGTGCATGGACATTCGCCATGGTCCTGCGGGCGTGGGCGAGGCGAGGCACCGGATGCGCGAACAACTGCGCATGAGCGGCCTGTCCGAATCGGTCGTGGACGATGCCGTACTGATCCTTTCCGAACTGCTCAGCAACGCCTGCCGCCACGGCCGGCCGCTGGGCCGGCGTGAGATCGGGGACGGGGAGGTGCGCGCCGCGTGGCGCGTCGACACCGCGGGGCGGCTGACGGTCGAGGTCACGGACGGCGGCGGCCCGACCCGCCCGGTTCCGGCCACGCCCTCGGTCACCGCGCACGGCGGGCGGGGGCTGAACATCATCAGCGCCCTGGCCCAGGACTGGGGTGTCCGGGACGGAGCGGCGGGTGAGGTCACCGTCTGGGTGATCGTCGCCCGGGGGTCCCGGCACGAGGATTTCGCTACGCGCGTCACAGCCCCGGCGATGGACTTCGCGGCGGCCTTCGACGATCTGGATCCGTGAAGCGGACCCGTCCCGCACGACACGCTTGACCCCGCACCACCGGCCATCCGCACAGGCGGCCGTCCGGGAGCGCACGCCGACCGTGCTCCCGGCCGCACCCCACCGGTCGCGGCGGTACGAACGGCTAGGCTCGCGCCCAGAGAACCGCCGTACCGCCGCAACCGGGAGACACCCACGATGGCCAAGAAGCGCCCTGCCGCGAAGACCGCGAAGCCGCAGCTCGAGAACGGGGAGATCCCGGTCGTCGGCGCGCGCGAGCCCTGCCCCTGCGGCTCGGGCCGCCGCTACAAGGCCTGCCACGGCGCAGCCGCCTCGCACGCCTCGACCGAGCACGTGCGGCGCCCGTTCGAGGGACTTCCGGGCGAGTGCGACTGGGTGGCGCTGCGCGAGCTCGTCCCCGCGGCCACCATCCCGCTGACCCTCAAGGGCGGTCTGCCCGAGGGCGTCCCGTCCGTCACCCTGGTGACCGTACTGCCCATGGCCTGGCCGGCCCTGCGGCGCGAGGACGGCTCGGTCCTGCTCGGCCTCCAGAACGACTCGACCACCGGTGACCTGGCCCGCGATCTGGCCGACACCCTGGAGCGCGCGCTCGTCGCCGAGCCCGGCACCCCGGTGGCGGCCCGCCGGGTGCCGGCCGAGGGTCCCCGGCTCCAGGATCTCCTCGACCCGGACGGCGTTTTCGAGCCGGTTGTGCACACGGGCTTCGAATTCTGGATTCCGGAGGCGGAAAGCGCCCAGAACGCCTCTCCGGAGATCGCCGCCTCGCTGGAGCGCGCCAACGCCGCCGCCATCCCGACCGTCAAGCTGACGGGCGTGGACGCGGCCTACTGGTGCGAGACCCCGGACAAGAACCACCTGCGCTGGGTCATGCCGCACCCCGAGGAGAAGCTGCTCGACGCCCTCGCGCGCCTGCACGCCGCGGGCACGTCCTCCCTCGGCGAGGGCACGAAGCTCGTCGGTTCCTTCCGCGCCCACGGCCTCGTGGTCCCGGTCTGGGACCTGCCCACCGGGGTCTCCGCGGACGACGTGGAGAAGCCCGCCGCCGAGTTCGCGGAGCGGCTGGCCGCGGCCCTCGCCGCGAACGCTCCGCTGACCCCCGAGGAGCGCCGCGCGCGCGGCGGCCTCACCAACCGCCAGGTGACGCTGAGCTGACGCACGGCCACGCACGGGTCCGGTGACTGGGGTCACAACTCCCGCTAATCGCCTGCAAATCGATGTCTGAATATCAGAGATCGAATTTGCGAACAGGCGATCTCTTGTTACCGTTCTTGTAGCCCGGTCGCTGGTGCATCCCCCGTCGCCAGCGACCGGGCCCTTGTCTTTCCGGTGGCGTTCAACCTTCGCCCGGGCCCGGTGAGTTGCTCCCGGACCGCAGCAGCAGCCGCCCTTCATCATCCGGAACTGCAAACTCCGCTACAGCCGAGTAGTCCTCCGGCGCCCCCGCCGAATCACCCCGGGGCGTCTCGCACAGTCCGGGCTCGTCCCCCGCCCCGACCGCACAGCGGATCTGCACCGTGCGCCCCGCGGGCCCCATCACGGTCAGTACGGCGTCCAGCGCGCGTCCGCTGGTGTTGCGGTAGTAGCTGCGCCCCCAGGTCTGCCCCGCGCCCTCCAGGACGCACGTCTGCGCCTCCAGCCCCTGCGGAGCGGAGAGTTCGGGTCCGCAGCGGGAGGCGGTGCGCGGCTGCTCCGCGGGTCCCGGCCGGGCCGGGCCCGCGGCGGGACGCGCCGCGTTCGGGGCGGGGGAGGAGCGGGAAAGACCGAGCGAGGTGAGCAGCCCCCCGCCTTTTCCGTCATCCTGACCGGCGATATCCGGCCCGGCGATCGCTCCGGCCAGGGGAAGCGACAAGATGACCAGCACACCGGCGCCGATACCGGTCAGGCGGAGATTCATTCGCCGAAGATAGCGACGCGGGAAAGGGGCGCGGAGATCCCCGCGCCCAATTCCCTTGCAAACCCGCTGCTCTGGCACCCGTACGAGTGATGCGGCGGCGCGACTCCGGCGACCCCGGCCGCTCGGCATGCGAGCCGACTCCGGCGCGCGCCTGCTCAGTACGCGAGCCGGCTGCCGCCGCCGGGCGCGCCGCTGCTCGCCTCGACGAGCGCGTCCACGACCGCCTCCACCTCCGGCAGCCACAGCCCGCCCGGGCCGGACGCGGGCTCCCGCTCCCAGCGGACCTGCCCGCCGCCGCTGGCCGCGGAGGGCGGCAGCAGCAGGTAGCCGCCCTCACCGTGGAAGCGCAGCGAGGAGGGCACGTGGTCCTTGGCGTACAGGAGTTCGCCGAGTCGCTCCAGCGAGTAAGGCGCCACCAGCAGGGACCACCGGGTGGGCGTGGCGACGATCGGACCGAGCCGCATGCCCTGCGCGTCCAGCCGTACGACGGCGCGCGCGGCCGCGCCGGCCGGCAGGCTCACCGCGCACGGTGCGCCGCCGCCGGTCGCCAGCAGCACCGGGGCGGCGGGCCGCCTGGCCCACCACCAGGCCACCATCCGGGCGTCGGTCGTGGCGGCCAGCAGCCCGGGGTCGAAGGGATGCGCGCCGGGCACCACGCAGTCGGGCTCGGGGCAGGCGCACCGCGGACTGTCGGCGGCGGCCCGGCCGACGCCCGGCAGTACGGGCCACTGCCAGACGGTGGCACAGGTCAGCGCCCCGTCGAGCAGAGAGGCGGCCGCCGTACCGTCCACGCCGGTCTCAGCCGAGCGGGAGGCGGAGCGCGGGAATTTCAAGCGATCGCGGAGCCGCTGGAGACGCCTTCCGAGGATCTCGCGCATGAGCGCTCGTTCCTTTCCGTTGAACGCCGAAGGGCCACATCACACCATGTATCCGGTGTTTCACCACACGTGCACGTTTCGCGTCACTGTCCGCCTGAAGCAGGTTCACACGGTTCGTGCAGTTGTCTTACGGGTCCGTCAAACGTCCGGCGGGGACCCGGAGCGAGCGGCCCGGACGACCCGCACCGGTCTCGAGACCGGCTGCCGCCGCTAAGGACGACTGCCCGCGCCGGGCGGTTCCCGGCGGTGCCGGGAGGGCGTCAACTGACCCCGGGCACCATCGAGTACGTACCCGGAGCCCTGGGAGCGCCTGTCCAGTCGAGCGCAAAAACCGTCCGCTTCCCGCTTTTTCCGGCCAAGTTTTAGCCCGGGCTGGACAGTGAGTTGCCGCCCCACGGACACCAGTATTCCCACCTGGGCAATGCTGGACATCGCTCCTCGTGTGCGTGTAGATGTGGATCCATTGATGGCGGCGCAGCACGATCTGGGGGTTTGCGATGCTACATGGCGAATCGCACCAGGTGGAAAGGCGGACGCCATGAGCGCCCCGCATCTGCCGAAAGTGGCTGGAATCGATCCAGCAGTTACAGCGCCCGCGCACACTGCGGCGCCCACGCCCGGTTCCACTCCCCCGACCTCCCCGTCCACGGCCGCACCGGGTCATCCCGCCGGCTCCGCTCCCGCCCCCACCGCTCCCGCCCAGGGCGCCCCGCCGGCGGCGAGCAGCGTCATCCAGGACCGGCTGGCGGGCATGGTCTCCGACCTCACCACCCTCCACGAGCTCACCGAGCGCCTCGCCCGGGCCGATGACCTCGACTCCTCCCTCCGGGAACTCCTGCGCGCCGGAGCCGCCCTCGTCGGCGCGCGCCGCGGACTGGTGGTCCTGGAGCCCTCCGACGGCCTCGGCCCCGCGACCACCATCGGGCTGGGCCTCGGCCGCGCGGACCTCGGGCACATCGAGACGGTGCCGCGCAGCGCCACCTCGTACGGCCGCATCCTCGACGGACTGCCCGGCGCCCACGGGGGCTCCGAGGTGCTCCCCGAGGCGGGCACGACGGCGGTTCCCGGCCCCGGGGGTCACGCGCCCCCCGTGGACCCGCGCCACCGGGAGGTCGCGGCCCGGCTCGGTTACGCCGCGAGCTACGCGCTCCCGCTGGCCGCCGGCGCCACGGGCCGGCTCGGCGCCGCCGTCTGGCTGTACGACGAGCAGGCCGAGCCGGGCGAGCGCCAGCGCGACCTCGTCGGGCTGTACGTCCGGCACGCCGCAGAACACCTGGCCCGGATGCTGGAGGTCACGCGCTCGCGCGAGCGGCTGGCCACCATCGCCGGGGAACTGCTGCCCAGCCGGTTGCCCCGGATCCCCGGGGTGCAGCTCGCCGCCCGGCACCGCACCGGTCCGCAGGGCGGCGGCGACTGGTACGACGCACTGCCGCTGCCCGAGGGCGCGATGGGGCTGGCCGTCGGATCCGTCACCGGGTCCGGCCCGAGCGCCGTCGCGGCGATGGGCAGGCTGCGCGCCTCGCTGCGGGCGTACGCCGTGATGGAGGGAGAGGACCCCGTCGCGGTCCTGTCCGACCTGGAGCTGCTGCTGCGCCTGACCGAGCCCGCGCGCTCGGCGACCGCGCTCTTCGCCTTCTGCGAGCCCGCCGCCCGCAAGATCGTCCTCGCGGGCGCGGGGCACACGCCGCCGCTGCTCATCGGCGAGCGCCGGACCGAGTACGTGGAGACCTCCCTCTCCGCGCCGCTGGGGATGCTGGCGTGCTGGGAGGCGCCGAGCGTGGAGATCGAACCCGCGCCCGGAGAAACGGTGCTTCTCTACACCGACGGCCTGCTGCGGCGTACCGGCGACCCCATGGACCGGGCCTATGCCCGGCTGCACGCGGCGGCGGCGGGGGTTCCGCGGAGCGCGCGGGAGGACCCGGCAGCCATCTGCGACCACATCCTGAAGACGGTCCTGCCGGAGGAGGCGGCCCGCCCGGCCGACGCGTCCGAGGACGTCGTCCTGCTCGCGGCCCGGTTCGACTGACGCCCGCGCCCGGCCGCCACCCCACCGCGGAAGCATGCGCCCGGTTTGACTGATATGTCACAGGTCTGGCCGGGGGCCTTCCCTTCGCACATACGATGGACGAGGTCCGTACCCGGTCCTTGCATGTCGTAGCAGCGGAGGAGAAGACGTGGCTGACGAGCTCACCCCGGAGACCCCGGAAGAAGAGCAGCCCAAGAAGAAGCACAAGCAGCGCAAGAACGGGCTGTACCCGGGCGTCAGCGATGAACTCGCGGAGAACATGCGTACCGGCTGGGCCGACACCGAACTCCGCGGCCTGGAGCCCATCGCCCAGGCCGGGCACACCGCCGACCGCCGTGCCGCGCTGTCCGCGCGCTTCCCCGGCGAGCGCCTGGTCGTCCCGGCCGGCCGCCTGAAGGTCCGCTCGAACGACACCGAGTACCCCTTCCGCGCCTCGACCGAGTACGCGTACCTCACCGGCGACCAGACCGAGAACGGCGTCCTCGTCCTGGAGCCCGCCGGGGAGACCGGCCACCAGGCCACCGTCTACCTGCTGCCCCGCTCCGACCGCGAGAACGGCGAGTTCTGGCTCTCCGGCCAGGGCGAGCTCTGGGTCGGCCGCCGCCACTCCCTCACCGAGGCCGAGCAGCTCCTGGGCATCCCCGCCAAGGACGTGCGCACCCTTCCCGAGGCCCTCGCCGAGGCCACCGGCCCGGTGCGCGTCGTACGCGGCCACGACTCCGTCATCGAGTCCGCCCTCACCGACAAGGTGACCAAGGAGCGCGACGAGGAGCTGCGCGTCTACCTCTCCGAGGCCCGCGCCGTGAAGGACGCCTTCGAGATCGGCGAGCTCCAGAAGGCCGTCGACTCCACCGTCCGCGGTTTCGAGGACGTGGTGAAGGTCCTCGACAAGGCGGAGGTCACCTCCGAGCGCTACATCGAGGGCACCTTCTTCCTGCGCGCCCGCGTCGAGGGCAACGACGTCGGCTACGGCACCATCGCCGCCGCCGGCGCACACGCCTGCACCCTGCACTGGGTCCGCAACGACGGCGCGGTCCGCTCCGGCGACCTGCTGCTGCTCGACGCCGGCGTGGAGACCGACTCCCTCTACACCGCCGACGTCACCCGCACGCTGCCGATCAGCGGCACGTACAGCGACATCCAGCGCAAGATCTACGACGCCGTGTACGAGTCCCAGGAAGCCGGCATCGCCGCGGTCAAGCCGGGCGCCAAGTTCCGCGACTTCCACGACGCCTCGCAGCACGTGCTGGCCGAGAAGCTCGTCGAGTGGGGCCTGCTGGAGGGCCCGGTCGAGCGGGTCCTGGAGCTCGGTCTCCAGCGCCGCTGGACCCTCCACGGCACCGGCCACATGCTCGGCATGGACGTCCACGACTGCGCCGCCGCGCGCACCGAGGCGTACGTGGACGGCACGCTGGAGCCGGGCATGTGCCTGACCGTCGAGCCCGGTCTGTACTTCCAGGCCGACGACCTGACCGTGCCGCAGGAGTACCGCGGCATCGGCGTCCGGATCGAGGACGACATCCTCGTCACCGAGGACGGCAACCGGAACCTGTCGGCCGGGCTGCCCCGCACCTCGGTCGAGGTCGAGGCCTGGATGGCGCGCCTCAAGGGCTGACGCCGGCGGGTGGACGTACGGGTGGGCGGGAACCGGTCGCGGTTCCCGCCCACCGTCGTCCTACGACACCTTCAGCAGCGCGTCGTCGCGCCACTTCAGCATCTTGTCGAAGCTCACCACGGCCCCTCGGCCGGGCCGGTTGCGGAAGCGGACGTGGTCGGCGAGTTCCTCGATCAGGTGCAGTCCCCGGCCGTGTTCGGCCAGGCAGGAGCCGGAGGGTCTGCGGCGGGCCACCGTCGAGGGCGGGAATCCCGGGCCCGAATCGGTCACCTCGATGCGGCAGCGGTCCCCGTCCAGATATGCCGTGACGTGGTACGCCTCGGTGCCTGCGTCTCTGCCTTCGCCGCCGCGTTCGCCGGGTCCTTCGCCGGAGGCGGCGCCCGGGCAGCCACCGCGGCCGCCGTGCTCGACCGCGTTCGCGCAGGCCTCGCTCAGCGCGACCGACAGGTCGTAGCAGATGTCCGGGTCCACCCCCGCGGTCTCCATCGTCCCCAGCAGCAGCCGCCGGGCGAGCGGCACGCTCGCGGCTTCGCGCCTCAAGTGGACAGACCACCAGATGCTCATACGGATACCTATTGCCGCCCGCACCGAGCCGTAAGCCCCTGGCGGCCGGCACAGCCCTCATTCGGCCGACGCGCAGTTCCCGGGCGGCGGTGTATGCGGCGCCGCGAGGCCCGTCCGGGGCGCCCGCCGAGCCCGGCCCGGCACCGGCGGCGGAGGGTCACCACGGGTCGGCGCGATCTCGGGAACCCGTCAACCCGAGCGCACCGCCGGAGGGCGGCCGGCCGGTGGGGCACGCACCGCCGGAGGGCGGCCGGCACCCGAGCGCGGCTGACCGCGGGCTGATCCGGGACGGACCGGACACCGATCGCAGACCGGAACCCAAGGGTCCCTCCAGCACCTGCCGTAGGCAGGGCCCGGGCGCAGTGCGATGATGACCCGGCCATGACTGCCACCCACACGACACGCGCCGGAGCCGGTCTCCGGATGACCCGGGCCGCGGTGTTCACCGCGGTCTGTGTCGTGCTGTCCGCGGCCGGCCACGCGGTGGCCTCCTGCGCGACCGTGCCGTGGTGGGCCCTGGCCCTGGCCTTCGCCGCCGTGTTCGCGGTCGCGGCCCCGCTCGCCGGGCGCAGGCGCCCGCCGGCCGGGATCGCCGCCGGGCTCGCCGCCGGACAGCTCGGGCTGCACACGCTGTTCGGCCTCGGCCAGCACGGCGCCGCGACGTCCCAGGCTCCGGTGACGGGTTCCTCCGACGCCTCGCTCGCGGCGCTCGCCGCCCAGCTGGTCTGCGGCGGCAATGCCGTGCCGCTGAGTGCGGCCGACGCCCGGCAGATCCTGGAGGCGGCCGGACTGGACCCGGCCGCGGTGGCCGCCCAGGCCGCCGCGCAGGCGCACATGGCCCACGCCCACGTGGCGGGCGGCACCGCCGCACCGGCGGTCGGCCTGTTCAGCCCGGCCATGATGATCGGCCACCTGCTGGCCGCGCTTGCGGCCGGCTGGCTGCTGGGCCGGGGTGACGCCGCCCTGTTCCGGCTCGTCGAGCTGTCCCGGCTCCCGCTCCGCGCGGAAGCCGACCCCATACGTCCGCTGCGCGCCGCGCTGGCCTTCGTACGGGCCCTCGCGGCCGGACTCCCCGGCGCGCCCGCCCGCGGCCCCCGGGCCGGCTGGAGCGCTGCCGCACCGGCCGTCTCCACCGGCCGGGACGCACTGCTGCACACCGTGATCCGGCGCGGGCCGCCGGCGGCCGCGCTCGTCCTCGCAGCCTGACGCGGCACCCCGCTCCCCGGAACACCCGGCGGTGGCACCGGTGCCGCGACCTCCGCGCGCGCCCGTGCGCGGAGCCACCGTCACCCCTGCTTCCGTGGAGTGTTCCCGCCATGAAGACCTCTCGCGTCTCCTTCACCGCCGCCCTCGCCGCCGGTGCCGTCCTCGCCCTGTCCGGCACCGCCTTCGCGCACGTCAGCGTGCAGCCCGGCGAGGCCACCAAGGGCGGCTACGCGACGCTCAACTTCAAGGTCCCCAACGAGCGCGACAACGCCTCGACCACCCAGCTCGAGGTCAACTTCCCGGTCGACCAGCCGCTCACGTCCGTCATGCCGCAGGAACTCCCCGGCTGGACGTCCACCGTCGAGAAGACCAAGCTCGACAAGCCGCTGACCGTGCACGGGAAGCAGATCAACGAGGTCGTCACGAAGGTCACCTGGACCGGCGGCAAGATCGAGCCCGGCAAGTTCCAGCAGTTCCCGGTCTCCGTCGGCAAGCTTCCCGAGAACGCCGACAAGATGGTGTTCAAGGCGATCCAGACGTACGACAACAACGAGGTCGTCCGCTGGATCGAGGAGCCCAAGGAAGGCGCCGCGGAGCCGCAGACGCCGGCGCCCGTGCTGAAGCTGACCGCCGCCAAGGCCGCGGACGACCACCACGACACGGCCGCCAAGCCGGCTGCCGACGGGAGCAAGAACCCCGGCGAGGGCAACGGCGAGGGCGGACACGACGAGGCCGCCAAGAGCGGCTCCGACACGACCGCGCGCACCCTCGGCATCGTGGGCATCGTCGTCGGCCTCGCCGGCGTCGCCTTCGGCATCGCCTCGCGGCGCCGCGCCTCCTGAGGCGTCGGGGCCCCGGCCCCCTCGCCCCGCGGTCGTACCACGACATCCGCACCATCCCCGACCCCAGGGACGATTTCCCATGCGCACCACACGTGTGACGGTCGCCGCCCTCGCGGTGGCGACCGCGCTCGCCCTCACCGCCTGCGGCGGCGGGACCGAGAAGAACACCGGTTCGGTCACCCAGATCACCGGCCAGAAGAAGGCCGGAACCGCGACCGTCCTCGACCGCCCCTTCGACAAGCCGGAGCTCGTCCTCACGGACACCACCGGCAAGCCGTGGAACCTGCGCGAGCAGACCAAGGGACGGCCGACGCTCATCTACTTCGGCTACACCAACTGCCCCGACGTGTGCCCCCTGACGATGAGCAACATCGCCGTCGCCAAGAAGGCGCTCCCCAAGGGGGAGCAGGACAAGCTCCAGGTCGTCTTCGTCACGACCGACCCCGAGCGGGACACCCCCGACTCCCTCGGCGCGTGGCTCAGGGCCCAGGACCCGTCCTTCACCGGACTGACCGGGGACTTCGCCACCATCCAGGCCGCCGCCCGATCTCTCGGCATCGGTATCGAGGCCCCCAAGAAGGAGGCCGACGGCACCGTCGTCTCCATGCACGGGGCCCAGGTCATCGCGTTCTCGCCCAAGACCGACGAGGGCTACGTCCTCTACGGCGAGGGCACGACCGTCGACGACTACACCAAGGACCTGCCGAAGATCATCAAGGGGGAGAACCCGTGAACGCCCGCACCATCCGCACCATCGCCGCCGCCCTCTCCCTGACGGCAGCCCTGGCCATATCCGGCTGCTCCTCAGGCCAGGACGACGGCTCCGGGTCCCCGGCCGGCGCGGGAGCCTCGGCTGCCCCGGAGGCCGCCCAAGGCGGCATGACGGTCAGTGGAGCCTTCATGCCCGAACCGGTCAACGACAAGATGGCCGGCGCTTTCATGGTCATCAAGAACGGCTCGAAGACCGCCGACAAGCTGGTCTCCGCCGGCAGCCCGCTCTCGGACGACCTGCAGATCCACGAGACCAAGGACCAGAAGATGCAGCAGGTCCAGTCGATGGACGTGCCCGCGGGCGGCGAGCTGCGGCTGGAGCGCGGCGGCAACCACATCATGTTCATGGGGCTCAAGAACCAGCCGAAGGTCGGCGACAAGATCACCATCGAGCTGCGGTTCGAGAAGGCCGGCCCTGTCAAGGTCGAGCTGGACGTCAAGGAACGGACGTACACCGCGCAGAACTCCACTTCCCACTGACGGACCGAGGAACTGACACGCCATGACGGCCACCGCCCCCGCTCCTCCTTCCGCCCGCGCCCGCACGGCGGCACTCCTGCCGCGGCTGGCACTGGTTCTCGCAGCCCTGCTGGCGGCCCTGTTCACCGCGGCCGCCCCGGCCACGGCGCACGCGGCACTCACGGCGAGCGACCCCCAGGACGGGGCGGTGGTCGCCACGGCGCCCGCCCAGGTCACCCTCTCCTTCTCGGAGCAGGTCGCCATGGGCGACGATTCCATCCGCGTCATGGACCCCCAGGGCAAGCGCGTCGACACCGGCGAGCTGCGGGACATGTGCAGCGGATCGACCATCCGCTACGGCACGGCCCTGCACCCGGGCCTGCCCGACGGCACGTACACGGTCGCCTGGCAGGCCGTCTCCGCCGACAGCCACCCGATCTCCGGGGCCTTCACCTTCTCCGTCGGCGCCCCTTCGGCGACCAGCGTCGCCCTCCCCGCGCAGCAGGTCGGCGGCGGGCCCGTCGGCATCGCGTACGGCATCGCCCGCTACGCGGCCTACGCCGGGTTCACCGTCCTGGTCGGCGGCGCCGCCTTCATCCTGCTGTGCTGGCGCCGCGGCTCGGCGGAGCGGCCGCTGCAGAAGCTGGTGGTGCGCGGCTGGGTCACCCTCACCGCCGCCACCCTGGCGATGCTGGTGCTGCGCACCCCGTACACCGGCTCGGGGAAGTTCACCGACGCCTTCGACCTCGACGGGCTCAAGGCCGTCCTGGAGACCAAGACCGGCGCCTCCTTCCTCTCCCGGCTGCTGCTGCTGGGCGCGGCCGCGCTCTTCATCGCCGTGCTCTTCGGTGCCTACGCCCGCCGGCAGAAGGCCTCCGGAGCGGAGGCGGACACCCTCGGGGAGGACGGCGCCGAGGAGAACAAGGAGACGAGCGACCTCGCCTTCGGACTGGGCATCGGCGGCACGGTCGTGGCCGGCGGCATCGCCGCCACCTGGGCCCTGTCCGAGCACGCCTCCACCGGCATCCAGCCCGGGATCGCGATGCCGGCCGACATCCTGCACCTGCTGGCCATGGCCACCTGGCTCGGCGGGCTCACCGCACTGCTGGTCGCCCTGCACAAGGTGGCGGACATCGAGCGGGAAGCCGTCCGGCGCTTCTCCCGCGTCGCCTTCGTCAGCGTCCTGGTCCTCGCCGTCACGGGCGTCTACCAGTCCTGGCGCCAGGTCGGCAGCTGGTCCGCCCTCACGGGCACCAGCTACGGCAGGCTGCTGCTGATCAAGGTCGCGCTCGTCGCGGTCCTCGTCGGCATCGCCTACCTGTCGCGGAGGTGGACCTCCCGGCTCGGGGAGGTCCGGACCGGGGAGCCGGCCGCGGTGCCCGCCGGACGCGATGTTTCACGTGAAACAACGACCGGAAGTGCCGTCCCCTCAGCCACCGACGCCGCCGGCGCCAGCGCCGACCCGCACGCCGAGCCCGTCGACCCGAAGCGTGCCGCCCAGCTCGCCCGCCAGCGGGCGGCCCGCGAGAAGGCCCGGGAGACGCGCGTCCGCGACGCCGATCCGGGCCGCGCCGGCCTGCGCCGCTCCGTACTCGCCGAGGCGGGTGTGGCGGTCGTACTCCTGGCCGTCACCACCGTCCTGACCAGTACTGAACCCGGGCGCGCCGTCGAACGGGAGACCGGCCGGGGCGGAGCATCCGCCCCCGCCGTACCCAACCGCCCCGTCAAGATCACCCTGCCCTTCGACACCGGCGGCCAGAACGGCAAGGGCAACGTCCGGCTGGAGCTCGACCCGGGCCGGGTCGGCGCCAACACGCTCCACCTGTGGGCCGACGGTCCCGATGGCACACCCCTCGACCTCCCCGAGGTCAAGATCGCCTTCACCCTCCCGGCCAAGGAGATCGGCCCGCTGCCGCTCGCCCCGGACCGGGCGGCTCCCGGACACTGGACCGCGTCCGGGGTCCAGCTGCCGCTCGCGGGCGAATGGCGCATCGACGTGACCGTACGCACCTCCGACATCGACCAGACGACCGTCCAGAAGAACGTGAAGATCGGCTGAACAGCGTGACCGACAGCACCGGGAGCAATCCCGACATCGAGATCTCCCGGCGCCGGCTGCTGGGCACCGTAGGCGCCGCGGGCGCCGCCGGGCTCGCGCTCGGCGCCACCGGCGGCGCCCTCGTGCGGTCAGCGGTCTCCGACTCCCCGGCCGGCTCCCCCGGAGCCGCCGGGTCCCTCGCCTCGCTCGGCGCCACCCAGGTCGCCTTCCACGGCGAGCGCCAGGCCGGAATCACCACCCCGCTCCAGGCCAAGGGCCACGTCCTCGCCTTCGACCTGGCGCCGGGCGCCGGGCGCACGGAGGCCGCCGCGCTGCTGCGCCGCTGGTCCGACACCGCCCGGCGGCTCATGGCGGGCGAGACCGCCCCGACCGCCGACAGCGGGATCGCCCTGGACGCGGGACCGTCCTCGCTCACCCTCACCTTCGGTTTCGGCCACTCCTTCTTCGAGCGCACCGGCCTCACCGCCCGGCGCCCGGTGGCCCTCGACCCGCTGCCGGACTTCTCCTCGGACCGGCTCGACCCCCAGCGCAGCAACGGCGACCTGTGGGTCCAGATCGGCGCCGACGACGCACTGGTCGCCTTCCACGCCCTGCGCGCCGTGCAGAAGGACGCCGGGGAGGCCGCCCGGGTGCGCTGGCAGATGAACGGCTTCAACCGGTCCCCCGGCGCCACGGCCTCTCCCATGACCGCACGCAATCTGATGGGCCAGGTCGACGGCACGGGGAACCCGAAGCCCAAGGACCCCGACTTCGACAAGCGGATCTTCGTGCCGGGCGCCGGACCCGGACCGGCCGAGCACTCCTGGATGGGCGGGGGCTCGTACGCCGTCGTACGGCGGATCCGGATGCTGCTCGACGACTGGGACAAGCAGTCCCTCGCCCAGCAGGAGCAGGTCATCGGCCGGACCAAGGCCACCGGAGCTCCGCTGACCGGCGGCGACGAGAAGACCCCGCTCGCCCTGGACAAGCTCGGCGCCGACGGCAAGCCGGTCATCCCGTCCAACGCCCACGCCCGGATCTCCGCCCCCGCGCAGAACGGCGGGGCCGCGATGCTCCGGCGGCCCTTCTCGTACCACGACGGGATCGGCCCCGACGGCACTCCCGACGCCGGGCTCCTCTTCATCTGCTGGCAGGCCGACCCGCTGCGCGGGTTCGTCCCGGTCCAGCGCAAGCTCGACCGCGGTGACGCCCTGTCGGAGTTCATCCGGCACGAGTCCAGCGGGCTGTACGCCGTCCCGCCCGGGCCGCGCGAGGGGGAGTACGTCGGACAGCGGCTGCTCGAAGGGTGAACAGCGCCGCATCGGCGGGTGGCACGGCATTAGGCTGACCGCATGTCGGCCACCCGCTTCACGTATCTCGGTCCCGAGGGCACTTTCACCGAAGCCGCCCTGCGCACCCTGCCGGAAGCCGCCACCCGGGAGCTGGTCCCGATGGTGTCGGTGCCGGCCGCCCTGGACGCCGTGCGCAACGGCGAGGCCGCGGCGGCGCTGGTGCCGATCGAGAACTCGGTGGAGGGCGGGGTCACCGCCACCCTGGACGAGCTGGCCTCCGGTGAGCCGCTCATGATCTACCGCGAGGTGCTGCTGCCCATCGCGTTCGCGCTGCTCGTGCGGCCGGGGACCAAGCTGTCGGACGTCAAGACCGTCACGGGACACCCCGTCGCCCAGCCCCAGGTGCGCAACTGGCTGCGTACGCACCTGCCCGATGCCGTGTGGGAGTCGGCGGCCTCCAATGCCGACGGTGCCCGGCTGGTGCAGGAGGGCCGGTTCGACGCGGCCTTCGCGGGTGAGTTCGCCGCCGCCACCTACGGGCTGGAGGCGCTGGTCACCGAGATCCACGACGCGCAGAACGCCGAGACCCGCTTCGTGCTCGTCGGGCGGCCCGCCCGGCCGGCCGCGCCCACCGGCGCCGACAAGACCTCCGTCGTGCTGTGGCTCGGCGACGACCACCCCGGCGCCCTGCTGGAACTCCTCCAGGAGTTCGCCGTTCGCGGGGTGAACCTGATGCTGATCCAGTCCCGTCCGACCGGGGAGGGGATCGGCAACTACTGCTTCGCGGTCGACGCCGAGGGCCACATCTCCGACCGCCGCGTCAGCGAGGCCCTGATGGGGCTGCGGCGCACGTGCCCGCAGGTCCGCTTCCTCGGCTCCTACCCGCGTGCCGGCGTCGCGCTGAGTGAGGTGCGCGCCGCACGGCCGGGAACCTCCGACGCCGACTTCACCGAGGCCTCCGACTGGCTGGCGCGCTGCCTCGACGGCCGGGCGTAGCCCTCCCTTCCCTGTCCACAGAGTTATCCACAGGCTGGGATGGGAACCTGGGGACAAGTCGACAGAGCGGCCCGACAAGGTCGACATATCGGCCCGCCGCCCCAGGTTTCGTGCTGGGGAGCGGAAGGTGAACGGCGTCACCCCTGTATCACCGATCAACTCTTTGGAGCGAGCCATTCCCACCCGAATGAGTGTGTGAGGGCGGTTTGAACCCTGATCGGCCCAGACCGCTCCTCGATCCCTATTGATCTCATTCGATGTCCACAGACCGGGCACACAGCCTGTGGATAAATGCGGCCCCTCGTGGAATCCTGTGGACAAGAGCCGGTCTCCGAGCCTGCTCAGAGCGGCCGCGTCGCGTCGCCCCGTATCCCCTTTCGGGGAATGGGGCCGGTTTATCAACCGGTCACAGTGGCCGGATACAGCCGCCTGGCGCAACCCGGGTCAAGCCCTCGGCCCGCCCATTGCTTTCCCCTCAATTAGGACATAGTGACACGCAGCGTGATATCGGTGTGATCCCAGGAAGCCCCGCCCGGTAGCCTGGAGGGGTGATTGACCTTCGGCTGCTCCGTGAAGACCCTGACCGTGTCCGCGCCTCGCAGCGCGCCCGTGGAGAGGACGTCGATCTCGTCGACGCACTGCTCTCCGCCGACGAGCGCCGCAGGTCCTCCGGCATGCGCTTCGACGAACTGCGCAATGAGCAGAAGTCGCTCGGCAAGCTCATTCCCAAGGCCTCTCCGGAGGAGCGGGCGGAACTGCTGGGCAAGGCCGAGCAGCTCAAGCAGGACGTCAGGGCCGCAGAAGCCGAACAGAACGAGGCGGACGAAGCTGCCAAGCAGCTCCTGCTGAAGCTCGGGAACATCGTCCACGAGGACGTCCCCGTCGGCGGCGAGGAGGACTTCACCGTCCTCGAGACCCACGGCACGATCCGCGACTTCGGTGCCGAGGGCTTCCAGCCCAAGGACCACCTGGAGCTCGGCGAGTCCCTGGGCGCCATCGACGTCGAGCGCGGCGCCAAGGTGTCGGGCTCGCGCTTCTACTACCTCACCGGTGTCGGCGCCCTGCTCGAACTCGCCCTGGTGAACGCGGCGATCGCGCAGGCCACCGAGGCGGGCTTCATTCCGATGCTGACCCCCGCGCTGGTCCGCCCGCGCGCCATGGAGGGCACCGGTTTCCTCGGCCAGGCCGCGGAGAACGTCTACCACCTGGAAAAGGACGACTACTACCTGGTCGGCACGTCCGAGGTCCCGCTCGCCGCGTACCACATGGACGAGATCATCGACGCCGACAAGCTGCCCCTGCGGTACGCCGGCTTCTCCCCTTGCTTCCGGCGCGAGGCCGGTACGTACGGCAAGGACACCCGCGGCATCTTCCGCGTCCACCAGTTCGACAAGGTCGAGATGTTCTCCTACGTCGCGCCCGAGGACGCCGAGGCCGAGCACAAGCGCCTCCTGGAGTGGGAGAAGCAGTGGCTCACCAGCCTGGAGCTGCCGTTCCAGGTGATCGACGTCGCGACCGGCGACCTGGGCTCCTCCGCCTCCCGCAAGTTCGACTGCGAGGCCTGGATCCCGACCCAGGGCAAGTACCGCGAGCTGACCTCCGCCTCGAACTGTGACGGCTTCCAGGCCCGCCGCCTGGCGATCCGCTACCGCGACGGCAAGAAGACCGCTCCGCTTTCCACGCTGAACGGCACGCTGTGCGCCGTCCCGCGCACCATCGTCGCGATCCTGGAGAACCACCAGCAGGCCGACGGCACCGTGCGGGTCCCCCCGGTACTGCGCCCCTACCTGGGCGGCCGCGAGGTCCTGGAGCCGATCACCAAGTGAGCCCGGCTCCCTTCCCGTACAAGCTCGTCGCGACGGACCTCGACGGCACACTGCTGCGTGACGACGGCACCGTCTCGGAGCGCACCCGCGAAGCGCTCGCCGCGGTCACCGCGGCGGGCGCGGCGCACATCGTCGTCACCGGCCGTGCCGTGCCCTGGACCCGGCACGTGCTGGACGACCTCGGCTACCAGGGGATCGCCGTGTGCGGGCAGGGCGCCCAGGTCTATGACGCGGGGGCGCACCGGCTGCTGACCTCGGTGACGCTGGACCGGCAGCTCGCCGGCCTGGCGCTGTCGAAGCTGGAGGCCGAGGTGGGTCCGCTGGCGCTGGCCGCCAGCCGGGACGGGGTGGCGGGCGAGGTCCTGTTCGGACCGGGCTACCAGGTGCAGGAGGGCCTGCCGGCGCTCTACCTGGAGGACACCGCCGAGGTCTGGACGGCCCCGCTGAACAAGCTGTACATCCAGCACCCGGGCATGGGTGACGACGAGCTCGTCAAGGCCGGCCGGGAGGTCGTGGGCAGCCTGGTCGACATCGTCATGGCCGGCCCCGGAATAGTGGAGATCCTTCCGCTGGGCCTGAGCAAGGCCACCGGCCTGTCGCTCGCCGCACGGCGGCTGAAGGCCAAGGCCGCAGAGACGATCGCCTTTGGTGACATGCCCAACGACATCCCCATGTTCGGCTGGGCCGCGCACGGTGTCGCCATGGCCAACGCGCACGCGGAGCTGAAGGCCGTGGCCGACGAGGTGACGACCTCCAACCAGGAGGACGGCATCGCGGTGGTGCTGGAGCGCCTGCTGGGCACCCTGTAGCAACGGGGATGCGGTTCCTCCGGGGATGCGCCCCGGGGCCGGACGTACGAGAGGTCCGGGACGGCCCGCGCCGCAAGGCGCGCTCGAAGTGGCCGTCCCGGACCTTTTGTTACTCCCCGCACCACTCACTGTGCCCCGGCCGCACGTGCCGTACCAGCGAATTTCCGCCGGTCGGCCACCGTGCATCAGGGTCGTGTTTCACGTGAAACATGGGCCGCCGGCCGGTGCCCGTGCGCATCCGCGTGCTGGGTCAGCGGCCAGGCGAGGAGCCCGACGGCCAGGGAGATGGCGTGGCCGAGGTCGGTGAAGGTTCCGCCCGTGAAGAGGGGAAGACCGAAGAAGGCGACCGCCCCGACGAGGTAGAACCATCTCCAGGGGCTGCGGAGCCGGTAGGTCAGCACACCGACCGCGGCCGCGAGTCCGTAGCTGACGCCGATGTCCACGACATGGGTCATGCTGTGTGGCGCCCGGTGGTCCTCGATGGCCATCAGGAGGACCTTCTGGCTGACGAGGGTGGCGACGACATGGGCGGTCGCGACGATCAGGAGCCAGCGCAGGGTGCCGAGCCAGCGCTCCACGGGTGCGTGGAAGAGCTCGAAGAGCACGGCGTAGAGGGGGAGTGAGGCCGGGTTCTCGATCCAGAAGGCGCTGCTGAGCAGAGCCCGTACGGGGTACTTCACCAGCTGGTGGATGTTGCTGCTGCTGCGGTGGAGCAGCAGGTGGTCCAGCCGGTCGGGGGCGATCGCCACGACGAGGCTGGTGACGGCGACGATCAGAAGCCATATGTGCGTGCCGGGCGAGGAGCGTATCCAGGACCTCAGGGGCCTGGACGGCTCGGGCTCGGGAAGCACGTCCATGCACCGATGATGCCGGGCGAACCTGTGCCCCGCCCGGCCGGTGGGCCGGGCGGGGCACGAGCGCCGGCATACGGCCGGCGGCGGTCCTACTCCTCGCCGGCGAGGGTGAGGCGGCGCAGCTTCTGGCCCGCGTAGACGGTGGCGCCGATGGTGACCGCGAGGAGCAGGGCCACCGCGGTGGGCAGGCCCACGGTGGCGTCGACGTACCCCTGTCCGGCGACCTTCTCGGCCAGGGCCAGGGCCCACTGCTGGACGCTGAGCGTCTTGGCTCCGGAGACCAGGCTGCCGAAGAGGGACTCCCAGATCAGGGCGTAGACGAGGCCGAAGACGACCGCGTGCCGGCTGACCGTGCCCAGCAGCAGGAACAGCGCGCTGTAGGCGATGGAGGCGACGAGGGCGGCGACGGTGTAGGCGACGGCGATCTGCTGGCCGTTGCCGTTGAGGATGAAGCCCGCGATCAGGGTGGGGATGGCGGAGAAGGCCATCGTGACCGCGATGGCGACGATCAGCTTGGTCATGATGATCGTCGGGCGCTTCACCGGCTTGGAGAGCAGGTAGACGATCGAGCCGTCGTCGATCTCGGGACCGATGGCACCGGTGCCGGCGATGACGCCGATCAGCGGGACCATCGTCGCGAGGGCGAAGCCGCCGAGGAGGTCAGCCGCCACCTTGTCGTCCACGCCGGTGAAGAAGCGGACGGCCAGGGCGATGACGATGAGCAGCGCGGGGAGCGCGAAGAGGATCAGCGCGCGGCGCCGGCCGAGCAGGGCCCGGTAGGTGAGCCGGGCGACGGTGGGGTTGTACATGGGTGCCAGCTCCTTCAGGCCGCGACGAGGTAGGAGAAGACCGACTCGAGGGACTCGTCGGAGGGCGAGACCGTGAGCAGCCGGATGCCGTGCGCGCGGGCGACGCGCGGCAGCAGCTCGGTGAAGCGCCCGAAGTCGACGGCCTGGATGCGCAGCGCGCCTTCCTGGAGGTCGACCTCGATGCCGGCCGTGGACGGGTCGGCGATCAGGGCCGCGGCGAGGGCCCGGTCGTCGGAGGAGCGGACGAGGTAGCGGTGCGGGCGGTCCGTCATCAGGCGGCGGATCTTGCGGAAGTCGCCGGATGCGGCGTGCCGGCCGGCGACGACCACCTCGATGTGGGAGGCGAGCTGCTCGACCTCCTCCAGGATGTGGGAGGAGAACAGGACGGTGCGGCCCTCGTCGCCCATCCGCCGCAGCAGGTCCATGAGCTGCATCCGCTGGCGCGGGTCCATGCCGTTGAAGGGCTCGTCCAGGAGGAGCACGGAGGGGTCGTGGACGAGCGCGGAGGCCATCTTCACGCGCTGGCGCATGCCCTTGGAGTACGTGGAGATCTTGCGGTCCTGGGCGTACTCCATCTCGACGGTGGCCAGGGCCCGCTGGGCCGCCGCGTCGTCGAGACCGTGCAGTTCGGCGTTGGCGACGACGAACTCGCGGCCGGTGAGGAAGTCGTACATCGCCTCGCGTTCGGGTACGACGCCGATCTGCTCGTAGACCCGCTCGTTGCGCCAGATCGGCGTCCCGTCGAGGGTGACCGTGCCCGTGGAGGGGGCGAGGAAGCCGCCCATCATGTTGATGAGGGTCGACTTGCCCGCTCCGTTGGGGCCGAGAAGTCCGGTGACGCCGGGACCGATGCGCATGGTCACGTCGTTGACGGCGACGACGTTCCCGAACCAGCGGGAGGTGTGGTCGATGTCGATGAGGGTCACAGCCCGGCCTTCCGGTAGCGGGACATCAGGGCGCCGTAGGAGCCGACGATGAGGCCGAGTACGACGAGCAGGTAGACGACGCCGGTGGCGGCGGAGGGGCCCTCGCCGCCGGGGAAGGCCGAGGTGCCGCCAAGGAAGGCGGTCTGCACTCCGTCGATCAGGCTGATCGGGGAGAACAGGCCCATCCACTCGATGGCCCCGGTGTTCCCGGTGGAGTAGGCGACGGCCTGGAGCGTGGAGACCGCCCCGTACGGGATGAGCAGCAGGGCGATGACGGCCGCCACGCCGAACCCGCGGCGCGGGGTGAGGGCGGCCATGACCAGGCCGAGGCCCGCGAACAGCAGCGACAGCAGCAGTACCGACACCAGACCCTGCCCGAATCCCTTCGTCTGGTCACCGAAGTCGAACTTCGCCAGCAGCGAGCCGATCCACATGATCAGCAGCGGGGTGGCGGTGAGGATGAAGAGGGCCGAGGCCATGGCGGCGTACTTGGCCACGACGTAGTCGACGCGCTCGATGGGCCGCGAGAAGTACAGCGGCACCGTCTTGAAGCGCAGGTCCCGCGAGACCGACTGCGGTGCCTGGGAGGCGAGGTAGAGGCCGATGACCACCTGCGTGGTCAGGGCGTACGTCGTGTACTTGATCGGCAGGTCACTGGAGCCGGGTACGGCGATGGCCACCGCGACGATGATCAGCGCGGGGATGCACATCACCGCGAAGAGGATCATCGGCAGCACCTTGGACTTGGCGGAGCGGCCGAGCCCGTACGCGCCCCGCAGGGACTGCGAGAACAGCGAGGTACGGGCGTACGCACGGCCGAGCCGGGGTCCGTCGTAGGACCGGTAGCCGATGTTGTGGATCTGGGTGGAGGTCTCAGGCGCCATCGGAGCCGGCTCCCTTCTGGTGGGCGGTGGGCGCGGGCCGGCCGCTGTCGCGGAAGACCTCGGCGATGTGGTGGCGGCGCTGTTCCATGCGGACCAGGCCGAGGCCGAGGTCCGCGACGGTGTCGCGGACGGTGTCGTACGTGTCCTCGCCCTTGGCCTCCACGAGGAGGATGTGGCCCGCGCCGGGCAGGCCCTGCTCCTCACCCGCGTGGAGGCTGATGCCCGCAGCGGTGAGCGCCTCGCGCAGGGCCGCGGTGCCGTCCGGGTACGCGTCGGAGTCGGTGACCTCGACGGCGAGGGTGGTCGTGGTCTGGGTGAACTCGCTGGTGGAGCTGGAGCGCAGCAGCTTGCCGCCGTCGACGACCACCACGTGGTCGCAGGTCCGCTCCAGCTCGCCGAGGAGGTGGGAGGTGACCAGGACCGAGATGCCGAAGTCGGTGTGGACCCGGCGGATCAGGCCGAGCATCTCGTCGCGGCCGACCGGGTCGAGACCGTTCGTCGGCTCGTCGAGGAGGACCAGCTGCGGGTCGTGGACCAGTGCCTGGGCGAGCTTGACCCGCTGCTTCATGCCGGTGGAGTAGCCGCCGATGGGGCGGTAGCGCTCCTCGTACAGCCCGACGTGGCGCAGCGTGTCGGCGGTCCGCTCGCGGGCGGCGGTCGGCGGGAGCCCGGACATGCGCGCCATGTGGACGACGAACTCGGTGGCCGAGACGTCGGGGGGCAGGCAGTCGTGTTCGGGCATGTAGCCGACCCGCTCACGGATGGCACTGCCATGCGTGGCGACGTCGAGTCCGAGCACGGCGGCACGGCCCTCTGTGGCGGGGGACAGTCCCAGCAGGATCTTGATCAGCGTGGACTTGCCGGCTCCGTTGGCGCCCACGAGTCCGGTCACGCCGGGCCCGATGTCCAGGGAGAGCCGGTCGAGGGCGGTCACTCGGGGGTACCGCTTGCTCAGGCTTTCGGTCGCGATGACAGTCACGGCTTCGACGTTAGTGGCGCGGGGGCCGAGGATCGTCAGACCTGGAGCGGGACCGCGTATCCGCCTTGAGGACTACGAACGCTGCCGCAAGGCTGATGCCCACGGAGTTTTCCACAGGTCCGTGCAGGCCCCTTGACGCCGACTCCGGTCATTGTCACATTCATCAGTGTCAGGTTTCGGCGTGAGGTCTACACGGCTACAGGGACGGACGGCTGGCATGACTGGGGACACCAAGCAGCGCACCGCGCACGACTCCGGGCAGCTCTCCGCCGGGCTGCGCGGCTTCCGGGAGGTGCAGCGGCTCGCGTACGAGTGCGCGGAGACCGTGGCGGCGCAGCTGCGCCCGGGTGTCACCGAGCGCGAGGCGGCCCGGATGCAGCGCGAGTGGCTGCGCGAGCGCGGGGTGCGGGACTGGTTCCACCTGCCCTTCGCCTGGTTCGGGGACCGGACCGCCTTCGCGAACTTCAAGATCCCCCTCCAGTTCTTCCCGACCTCGCGGCGGCTGGAGCCGGGGATGCCGTTCATCCTCGACATGGCACCGGTGTACCGGGGCTACGCGGCCGACATCGGCTATTCCGGGAGCCTGGGTCTCAACCCCGTGCAGGACCGGCTGATGTCCGATCTGCGCCCGCATCGGGAGCTGATCCTGGAGCAGGTGCGCGAGCGCCGCCCGCTGCGGGAGGTCTACGAGAACGTCGAGCGCCTGATGACCCGCCAGGGGTACGCCAACCGGCACCGGGCCTACCCCTTCGGCGTCATCGCGCACAAGATAGACCGGGTCAAGGAGCGCCGCTGGTCCCCGACCGCGTTCGGCTTCGGCACCCAGTCCCTCAAGGGGCTGGCCTCCGACGCGCTGCGCGGGCACCGGGAGGGCTGGTCGCCGCTGTGGAGCCCGTACCACTTCTCCGACCACCCGCCGCAGCCCGGCCTGTGGGCGGTGGAGCCGCACCTGGGCTTCCGGGGCACCGGCGCGAAGTTCGAGGAGATCCTGGTCGTCACCGACTCCCGGGATCCCGTCGAGAGCGCGTTCTGGCTGGACGACGACCTGCCGCACGTGCGGCGCTGGGCTGAGGAGAAGGCGGCATGAGCGGGATGAGCGGGACGGCACCGGAGGGTGCGCGCGAGCGCCGCGTGCGCACCGGCGGGATCGAGCTGTGCGTCGCCGAGCTGGGGGAGACGGACCGCCCGACCGTGGTGCTGGTGCACGGCTACCCGGACAGCAAGGAGGTCTGGTCGGCGGTCGCCGAGCGGCTGGCGGCCCGCTTCCACGTGGTGCTGTACGACGTACGCGGCCACGGGCGCTCCTCCGCTCCCGTACCGCTGCGCGGGGGCTTCACCCTGGAGAAGCTGACCGACGACTTCCTGGCCGTGGCGGACGCCGTGAGTCCGGACCGTCCGGTGCACCTGGTGGGCCACGACTGGGGTTCCGTCCAGGGCTGGGAGTTCGCCACGGTCGCCCGTACCGAGGGCCGGATCGCCTCCTTCACCTCCATCTCGGGGCCCTCCCTCGATCACTTCGGGCACTGGATCAAGCAGCGGATGGCGCGGCCCACCCCGCGGCGGGCCGCCCAGCTGCTGGGCCAGGGCTCCAAGTCCTGGTACGTCGGCATGCTGCACACGCCGGTGCTGCCGGAGCTCGCCTGGCGCGGGCCGCTCGGCAAGCGCTGGCCCAAAATCCTCGAGCGGTTGGAGGGCATCCCGGCCGGCCCGTACCCGACGGCCTCGCTGTCCTCCGACGCGGCGCACGGCGCCTGGCTCTACCGTGACAACGTACGGGCCCGGATGAGGCGTCCCCGCACCGACGCGTACGCGCACGTACCGGTGCAGCTGATCGTGCCGACCGGGGACGCGTTCCTCTCCGAGCGGCTCTACGACGGCCTGGAGCGCTGGGCTCCGGACCTGGTGCGCCGGACCCTGCCCGCGAAGCACTGGATCCCCAGGACCCGGCCGGACCAGGTGGCGGCGTGGATCACCGACTTCGTCACGGCCCGGGAGGAGCCTGCCTCCCGGGCGCCGGAGCAGCGGGCACCGGGCAGGTACGCGGACCGGTTCGGCGGTCAGCTGGTGCTGGTCACCGGCGCCGCCAGCGGGATCGGGCGGGCCACGGCGTTCGCGTTCGCCGAGGCCGGGGCCCGGGTCGTGGCCGTGGACCGGGACGGCGAGGGTGCGGCCCGCACGGCCGAGATGGCACGGCTCGTCGGCGCCCCGCAGGCCTGGGGCGAGTGCGTCGACGTCAGTGACGAGCAGGCGATGGAGAAGCTCGCGGTGAAGGTCGCCGCCGAGTACGGGGTCGTCGACGTGCTGGTCAACAACGCGGGGATCGGCCTGTCCGGCCCCTTCCTGGAGACCGGCTCCGAGGACTGGAAGAAGGTCCTGGACGTCAACCTGTGGGGGGTCATCCACGGCTGCCGGATCTTCGGGCGGCAGATGGCGGAGCGCGGGCAGGGCGGCCACATCGTCAACACCGCCTCCGCCGCCGCCTACCTCCCGTCCAGGACGCTGCCCGCGTACAGCACCTCCAAGGCCGCGGTCCTCATGCTGAGCGAGTGCCTGCGCGCGGAGCTCGCCTCCGAGTCGATCGGGGTCTCGGCGATCTGTCCGGGCATCGTGAACACCAACATCACCGCCACCTCCCGGTTCGCCGGGGTGGACCCGGCCGAGGAGAAGCGCCGCCAGGAGCGCTCCTCGCGGCTGTACGGACTGCGCAACTTCCCCCCGGAGAAGGTCGCGGACGCGGTCCTGCTGGCCGTGGTGAAGAACCGGGCCGTGGTGCCGGTGACCCCCGAGTCCAAGGCCGCCCTGTGGATGTCCCGTTTCGCGCCGAACACCCTGCGGCGCCTCGCGAAGCTGGAGCCCCGGCTGTGAGCCCGGCCGGCGGCCCGCCCGGCACGGCCATACCCCCCTCCTCCCCGCGGTCGTACCATCCCTCGCAGGAGGGCTCGCTGCGCAAGGCGGTCGAGTACCCGGCGGCGCCTCCTGCCGCCCGGACCGCGGCGGGCGCGGCCGGCCGGGCCGCCATGTCGTAGGGAGCCGGGATTGTCCGATCAGGCGGTAGCCGAGTACCGGATCGAGGATCTGGCCCACCACAGCGGGGCCACGGTGCGCACGATCCGGGCGTACCAGGACCGCGGCCTGCTGCCGAAGCCCGAGCGCCGGGGCCGGTCCAACGTCTACCGGGACACGCATCTGGCGCGGCTGCGGCAGATCGCCGACCTGCTGGACCGCGGCTACACCCTCGCCTCCATCAAGGAGCTGCTGGAGGCCTGGGACGCGGGGCGCGGGCTGGGCGGCGTACTGGGCCTGGTCGCGGAGGTGCACGGGCCCTGGACCGACGAGGAGGCCGACCGGATCAGCCGGGAGGAGCTCAACGCCCGGTTCGGCGGCCTGCCCGACGACGACGCGGTGGACGAGGCGTGCGAGCTGGGGGTGCTGGAGCGGATCCCGGGGCGCCCGGACGAGTTCCTCGTGCCCTCGCCGCAGGAGCTGGCGGTCGCGGCCGAGCTGTACGCGGCCGGGGTGCCGCTGATGGCGATCACCGGGCACCTGCGCGAGCTGCGGGGGCAGGTGGAGCACATCGCCTCGCGCTTCCTGGAGTTCACCACCGAGCACGTCTTCGCCCGCTACCTCGGCCCGGTCCCCCCGACGGACGCGGACGCGGCCGAGGCGGCGACGATGGTGCGCCGGCTGCGGCCCCTGGCCCAGCAGACGGTGGACGCCGAGCTGGCGCGGGCGATGCGGCTGTTCGCGACCCGGCACCTCCAGCGGCACCTGGGTGCCGGCGGCGGGGCGCAGCCGGCGGGGTCGGCCCCGGTGACCCTGCCGGCCGGGACGGTACGGGCGGTGCAGGAACTGGTGGGGCCGGAGCACGTGGCGGAGTTCGTCCGGGCCGCGACGGAGCGGGAGCTCCAGGCCCGGACGATGAATGAGCTGGCGAGCAGGGGCGGCCGGTAATGCTCGATCGGTAGTCCACAGGGGGTCCCCGGGGCGAATCGCTCAGATGGCGCTGAAACCCGCCTAAAGGGCTGTGGACAACTGCCGTCCGCCTGTGGGCAACACGTGCGGGATCTCAGACGATGACCTCGAACCCGCCAGGCGTGCGGGTCATATCGGCCACCTCGGTGTCCGGCTTCCCGTCCCCCGGAAGGGACAGCGGCTCCCCGTGGCCGTGGCGGTCACGGCCGTAGAGGAGCGTGGCCAGGGCGAGTCCGAGGACGCCGCCGAGGAGCTGCGCCGCGACGAATCCGGGCAGCGACTGCGGTGCGATACCGGTGAAGGAGTCGCTGAAGGCGCGTCCGACGGTGCCCGCGGGATTGGCGAAGGACCCGGAGGAGGTGAACCAGATGGCGGCGGCGATGTACGCGGCGACCGCGGCCGGGATCAGCCTCGGCCGGCCGATGCGGCCGAGCCCCTGGATGACCAGGACCAGCCCGGCGGTGGCGATGATCTCGCCGATCAGCAGGTGGCCCCCGTCGCGGACCTGGGTGGAGAAGGTTCCCGGGGTGCGTCCGAACATCGTCTCCGCCAAGACGGCGCCGCCGATGGCACCGGTGGTCTGGGCGGCGGCGTAGGCGAAGGCCTCCCGTGCGTCGAGGCCCTCGCCTCCGGTACGCCGCGCCCACCAGGCGGTGAGGGTGACGACCGGGTTGAGGTGGGCGCCCGAGAGGGGGCCGAACAGGGTGATGATCAGGCCGAGGCCGATCGCGGAGGCGAACGAGTTGGCGACGAGGGCGACACCGGTGTCGCGGCTGAGGTTCGCGGCCTGGATGCCCGAGCCGATCACCACCACGAGCAGGCCTGCGGTGCCGATGAGCTCGGCCGCCGCACGCCGAAGCAGTGAGGCCTTATGTGTCATGGTTTCTCCCGCGGGATAAGTCACGTAGCGGAAAATGTATTCCGTATCTTGGAAAGATGATAGAGGCGGTCCAGCCCTGTCCCGGCACGGAAAATCACTGCCCGCGGGCCGTCCGAGCGGCCAAGCTGGGGACATGGATGACCGACGCACCGTGAAGGTGTCCAAGTACGTCTCGAAACACCTGCGGCATCAGCCGGAACGGATCGGACTGGTGCTCGACCCCGGGGGCTGGGTGGAGATCGACGATCTCCTGAGAGCCGCCGCGGAACACGGGTTCCCCTTCAGCAGGGCCGAACTCGACCACGTGGTCGCCGCCAACGACAAGCAGCGCTTCGCCGTCGACGGCACCCGGATCCGGGCCAGCCAGGGACACACCGTCGCGGTCGACCTGGGCCTGCCGGAGGCCGAACCGCCCGCGTACCTCTACCACGGCACCGTCGCCGCCGCCCTGGACGCGATCCGCGCCGAGGGGCTGCGCCCGATGGCCCGCCACCACGTGCACCTGTCGCCCGACCGCGAGACGGCGACCCGCGTCGGCGCGCGCAGAGGGCGCCCGGTGGTCCTGGCCGTGGACGCCGGGGCGATGCGGGCCGCCGGGCACGTGTTCCGGGTCAGCGCCAACGGAGTGTGGCTGGCGGACTCCGTACCGCCGGAATTCCTCCGCTTCCGGTAGCGCGCGGGCGCCTGCCGGGCGAGGCGGAATTCACGGCGTGATTGTCGGATCATCCACCTACTCTGTTCCTCGTTCCGGGATCAGTGAGGGGGGTACCTCGCGATCGCCGACCGACCCACGCGAGCAAGCGAGCTGATGCCTGATGACATCCGTGTCCCCGTCCCCGTCCGACCTCCCCGCCGAATCGCCGGCCGGCGGCGCCGTCAACAACTTCCAGGTCGACCTGCGCGGCCTGGTCGACCTGCTCTCCCACCACCTCTACTCCAGCCCCCGCGTCTACGTCCGCGAGCTCCTCCAGAACGCCGTGGACGCCGTGACCGCCCGTCACGCGCACGAGCCCGGCGCGGAAGTCCGCATCCGGCTCTCCGCCTCCGCGGGGCGGGTCACCATCGAGGACTCGGGCATCGGGCTGACCGCCGCCGAGGCCCACTCCCTCCTCGCCACCATCGGCCGCAGCTCCAAGCGCGCCGGTGACGGAGAGCTGCAGGGCCTGGAGACCGCCCGCGGCCAGTTCCTGGGCCAGTTCGGCATCGGACTGCTCGCCTGCTTCGTCGTCGCCCGGCAGATCCGCGTCGTCACCCGCTCCGCCCGCGACCCCCAGGCCGCGCCCGTGGAGTGGCTGGCCACCGACGACGGCTCGTACACCGTCCGGGAACTTCCCCACAACGCCCGCCCCGAGCCCGGCACCACCGTCCACCTCGAGGCGCGCCCCGGTGCCGAGGAATGGACGGAGCCCGCACGGGTCGAGCGGCTCGCCCGCGACTACGGCTCCCTGCTGCCCCACCCGGTCACGTTCGACGAGGGCCCGGGCAGCACCCCGCGACCCGTCACCGACCGGCCCCCCGTATGGGACCGCGCGTTCCCCACCCCGGCCGCCCGGCGCGTCGCGCTCGCCGGGCACTGCGCGCAGCTCTTCGGTTTCACCCCGCTCGACAGCATCGACCTCGACCTGCCGGTGGCCGGCGTACGCGGAGTCGCGTACGTCCTGCCCGAACCGACCAGCCCCGCCCACCGGGCCGGACACCGCGTCCACCTCAAGGGCATGCTGCTGACCGACCAGGCCGACAACCTGCTGCCCGACTGGGCCTTCTTCGTCCGCGCCGTCCTCGACACCGACACCCTGCGGCCCACGGCCTCCCGCGAGAACCTCTACGACGACGAGACCCTGGCCGCCGTACGCGAAGCCCTCGGCGCCCGCATACGGGCCTGGCTCGCCGAACTCGCCGCGAGCGAACCCGACCGGCTGGCCGCCTTCCTGAGCGTCCACCACCTCGGTGTGAAGTCCCTCGCCCGGCACGACGCCGAACTGCTCGGCCTGATGCTGCCGTGGCTGCCGTTCGAGACCAGCGACGGATCGATGAGCCTGGAGGAGTTCACGGCCGCCCACACCGAGATCCACTTCACGCGCACCGTCGAGGAGTTCCGCCAGATCGCGCCGATCGCGGCGGCCCACGGGCTCGGCATCGTCAACGCCGGCTACACCTACGACGCCGACCTGCTGGCGCTGCTGCCTTCCGTCCGCCCCGACCTGAAGGTCACCGAGCTGGACGCCGGGGCCGTCACCGACCGCCTCGACCCGGTCCCCACCTCCGTCGAGCTGTCCCTCGCCGCCTTCCTGTCCACCGCCCGCACCCGTCTGGAACCGCAGAGCTGCGACGTGGTGCTGCGCGCCTTCCAGCCCGTCGCCGTGCCCGCGCTCTACCTCGACGACCGCCAGGCCCGCCAGGAGCGGGACCGGACCACGGCACTCGAGTCGGCCGACTCCCTGTGGAGCGGGATCCTCGGCTCGCTGCGCGGCTCCGGCCCCCGTGCCCGCCTCGTCCTGAACCACAACAACCCCCTGATCCGTCGGATCGCGGGCCTGCCCGACCCGACGCTCGCGGGCACCGCCGTCGAATCGCTCTACGGCCAGGCGCTGCTGATGTCCCAGCGACCGCTGCGCCCGGCCGATTCCGCCCTGCTCAACCGGGCCTTCCTCGGGCTCCTGGAATGGGCGACCCATTCCGTCGACACCACGACCGCCCAGTCCCAGGAGGACGAGAAGTGAGCACCCTGACGGCCGAGGAGATCCGGCGCGCCCTGCACGAGAACCACGGCCTGCCGCACGGCGCCGCGCGCAACGCCCAGGCGGAGGCGCTGACCGCCGCCGCCGAGGTCTGCGGTGACAGCGAGGTGTTCCGGCTCGCGCTGGTCAACCAGATCGACGCCTACGAGTACAGCGCCGAGCGCAGCCGCATGGTGGTCCCCTTCGCCCGCCTGCTCCAGGAGTACGACCGCGACCCGGCAGCCTTCGACGCGGGCGACGCGCACTCCCTCTTCTGGCGCTTCAAGTGGGTCTCGGGCCAGATCATCAGCTCCCCCGACGTGCCCGTCTCCTCCGTCACCGGCTACCTGGAGGACATGGAGAAGCGCTACCGGATCGCCGGGTACAGCGAGCGGGCGGTACGCCAGTCCGAGTACTTCCTCGCCGACGCCATCGGCGACGACGAGCGCGCCGAGCGGGCCATGGCCCAGTGGCGTGCGGCCGAGCGGGACGCGATGAGCGACTGCCACGCCTGCGAGACCAACTCGCAGGGCGTGTTCTGGGCGACCAAGGGCGAGCACGCCAAGGCGATCGAGGTCTGGGAGCCCGTGCTCAACGGCGAGCAGACCTGCATGGAGGAGCCGCACCGGGTGCTCGCCCGCTCGCTGGTCCCCCTGCTGCGCCTCGGCCGCACCGACGAGGCCCGCTCGCACCACCTGCGCGGCTACCGGATGGCGCGGGGCAAGGAGAGCCTGCTGCGCTCGATCGGCCAGCACATCGAGTTCTGCGCCCTCACCGGCAACGAGGCGCGCGGTGTGGAGATCCTCGCCGAACACGGTGCGCACCTGCGACCGCTCGTGGACGTCAAGACGCAGATGGACTTCTACGCCGGGGTCGCCGTCCTGCTGCGGCGGCTGGTGGAACTCGGCCACGGCGCCGATCCGACGGTGCCCTACGAGGGCTCGCCCCAGACCGTCGAGGAACTGTACGGCGTCCTGCGCGAGGAGGCCGTGGCCATCGCACGGCGGTTCGACGTCCGCAACGGCACCACCCGTGTCTCGGACCGGCTCCTGGAACGGCTCGCCCAGGCCCCGCTGGCCGACGTGCTGCCCCTGGGGGTACGCAGCGCCGCCCTCCCGCAGCCGGCCCCGGCAGCGCCGGCACCGGTCCCCGCTCCCGCGCCGGCGACTGCCGCCGGGTTCGCCGAGCTCGTCACGCGGGCCCGGACCGCCCGCGACACCGGCCACCCGGACACCGACCGGCTCTGGGAGGAGGCGGCCGTACGGGCCTCCGCGCTGCCGGAGCCGGAGCTGGACCCGCTGCTGCGCGCCGAGCTGGCCGACCACCGGGCGCTCACGGCCGCTCGGGCCGGAGCCCCCGGGGCGGCGGAACTGCTGGCGGCCGTACGCGACGGCTACCGCGCGCTGGGGCAGGCCGAACGCGCCGCCCTCGCCGAGCTGCGGCTGGCGAGCGCGGCCGCGCAGGCCGGGGCGGCGCCCGGCGAGGTCCGCAGGCTCCTGGCGGCGGGGCTGCACGCCGCGGAGGCACTGGACGCGGGGGAGCCCCTGCGGGCCCGCCGGATCGCGGTCGCGGAGCTGTCCGCGCTCCGCATGGAGCCGTACCTGCGCTCGGCGGAGGCCGCGCACGAGCACGACCACGGGCACGGAGAGGGCGACGGGCACGCGGAGGGCCACGGGCACGCGGAGGGCCACGACCACGGCCACCAGCTGCTGGCGGCCGAGCTCGCCTCCTTCGTGTCCGCCTACGGGGCGGCCCTCCCGGATCTGGCCGCCGAGGCCGAGGAGATGCTGGGCCGGCTGACGCTCTCGCGGGGTGACACCGACCGCGCCCTGGAGCTGCTGGCCGCCTCCGCGGCCCGGTCGGTCGAGGCGGGCCGGCCCTGGCAGGCGGCGGACCCGCTCGCCCTGCGGGCCGGGGTGCTGCTGTCGCTGGGGCGGCCCGAGGAGGCGGAGGAGGCGGCGCGGTCCGCCCTGGAGCACTCCGCCGAGGTGACCGACCCCGAACAGCAGGGCCTCGTACGCCTCACGCTCGCGGACGTCCTGCTGCGGCGGCGGGACGCGCAGGCGGAGGCCGCCGAGCACGCCCTCACGGCGGCGCACTGGTTCGACCAGGCGGGACTGGCCGCCGACGGCGGGGCCCAGGCCCGGTGGATGCTGGCCCAGGCCTACGCCCGGAGCGGCCGGACCGCCGACGCGGCGGAGGTGCTCCAGTCCGCGCTGCCCGACCTGCTGGAGCACGGCGACGGACAGGCGGTCTCGGCGCGGGAGTTCCTGGGCAACCTGCTCCGCGACCTGCGCGAGTCGCGGGCCGCGTCGGAGCAGTTCCTGCTGGCCGCGGAACTGGTCGAGGACTGGGAGGACCCGCGGCCCCAGGCGGGCTTCGCGCAGGCCGCCGCCGACTGCCTCTCCGACGCCGGCCTGGCCGAGGAGGCGATCGCCGCGTACCGGCGCGCTCTGGAGCTGCGCCGCCTGACCGGGGACGCGGTGGTCTCCGAGGTCCGGATCCTGCGCTCGCTGGCCTGGCTGGGGCTGCGCGAGGAGGTCACGGAGGCGACCGCGGCAGCCGCTCGGGCCCTGATGGAGGAGGCCGCCGGAGTCCTGGAGGCGGCCCTGGCGGCCGGTGACCCCGAGGAGCCGGAACTGCTCTCCGAACTGGCCCAGACCTGGCACCAGCTGGCACAGGTACTGGACCGGCTCGTGGGCTCCCTGGCGCCGGAGGACGCCGAGGACTCCCCGTCCGGGGACGCTCTGAGCCCCGCCGCCGTCGAGGCACTGCGGCTGGAGGAGATCCAGTGGTGGGAGCGGGCGGCCGAGCTGTACGCGCGGCTCGGGGCGGAGTACCTCCAGGACCGCTTCCAGTGCCTGAACAACGCCGCCTGGACCGACCACGAGCTGGGCCGGCCGGCCGAGGGCGCGGCCAGGATCTCGGCCCTGGTGGAGGAGGTCGAGTCGCTGCCCGAGGGGACGGCCCCGGAGTGGCTGCTCCCGCAGGCACGCCGGATCATCACGACCCTGCTGGCCGCCTGACCGCCCGGCCGGCCGGGGCCCCGCCGTGTGGCGGCGGCTCCGGCCGGTTCCGGTGGGCCGCCGGCTCGGCTAGGCCGCCGGCTCCGCTGGGGCGGTTATTCGCCCAGCTGGGAGAGCGCCTCGGTGGCGATCCGCTCGAAGACGGCCTCGTCGGCGGCGAAGTCGGAGTCCGGGATCGGCGCGTGGATCACCAGCTCGGTGAAGCCCAGCTCGCGGTGGCGACCCGCGAAGTCGACGAACGCGTCCACGGACTCCAGCATGGTGCTGCGCTCCGGGGTGAAGCCCGTCAGCAGCACCTTCTCGATGGAGTCGGAGTCCCGGCCGATCTCCGCCAGGGCCTTCTCCAGCCGCCCGTACTGGGTGCGGAGGGCCTCCAGCGACTGGTCGGGCGTGCCCTGGAAGACCTTCGGGTCCCCGGCGGTCACCCAGGCCTGGCCGTGGCTCGCCGCAAGCTTCACTCCCCGCGGGCCGGTCGCCGCGACGGCGAACGGCAGGCGCGGGCGCTGGGTGCACCCGGGGATGCTGCGGGCGTCCTGGGCGGAGTAGAAGGTGCCGTGGTGGGTGAGCGCCTTCTCGGTCAGCAGCCGGTCCAGCAGCGGTACGAACTCGGCGAACCGGTCCGCCCGCTCGCGCGGGCTCCACTCCTCCTGGCCCAGCGCGGTCGCGTCGAAGCCATTGCCACCCGCGCCGATGCCGAGGGTGATGCGGCCGCCCGAGATGTCGTCCAGCGACATCAGGTCCTTGGCCAGGGTCACCGGGTGGCGGAAGTTCGGCGACGTGACCAGGGTGCCCAGGCGGACCCGCTCGGTGACGGCGGCAGCGGCGGTCAGGGTCGGGACCGCGCCGAACCAGGGGCCGTCGCGGAAGGTCCGCCAGGTCAGGTGGTCATAGGTGTAGGCGGTGTGGAAACCGAGGCGCTCGGCCCGCTCCCACTGGTCGCGTCCTCCCTCGTGCCACGGGCGTACCGGCAGGATCACAGTGCTCAGGCGCAGAGTCATGCCCTTGAGCGTACGGCGGTCCGTGTCCTGTACACCAACGACGCCTCGCCCCTCCGGGCCCGGCCGGCGCCGCCCGCGACACGGGACGCGTGTTTCACGTGAAACATGCCCGCCGGGCCGGGGCCGGACGGTTTCACGTGAAACATCTCTGCGCGATCATGGTCCGGCGGCAGGGGCCCATGGGTGAAGATGGAGCGGTGACCTCGGCTCCTCAGCGCCCGGACGGGCCAACCCCCGCACCCCGGCTCATCGCCACCGACCTCGACGGCACCCTGCTGCGCGACGACAAGTCCGTCTCGCTCCGCACGGTCGCCGCGCTCGCCGCCGCCGAGGAGGCCGGGATCGAGGTCTTCTTCGTCACCGGCCGCCCCGCCCGCTGGATGGACGTGGTCAGCGATCACGTGCACGGCCACGGGCTGGCGATCTGCGCGAACGGCGCCGCCGTCGTCGACCTCCACGCCGGCCGGGAATTCGTACAGGTCAGGGCGCTGCCCCGGGCCACCGCGCTCACGGTCGTGGAGACCCTGCGGAAGGCCGCCCCCGGCACCTCCTTCGCGGTCGAGATGACCACCGGCATCAACTACGAACCGGCCTACCCGCCGTTCTTCCAGGACCCGGGTGCCACGGTCGCCACCGCCGAGAAGCTCCTCCACGAGGAGTCCGAAGACCGGGCGGCGCCGGTCCTGAAGCTGCTCGCCCACCACGCCGAAATGGCCCCGGACGAGTTCCTCGCCCTGGCGCGGTCCGCCGCGGGCGCCTACGCCTCGATCACCCGCTCCAGCCCGACCGCCCTCCTGGAGATCAGCGGACTCGGGGTGTCCAAGGCCAGCACCCTGGAACTGTGCTGCGCCGAACGCGGCATCTCCGCCGCCGAGGTCGTCGCCTTCGGGGACATGCCGAACGACGTGGAAATGCTCCGCTGGGCCGGAACCTCGTACGCGATGGGCAACGCCCACCCGGACGTGGTCGCGGCCGCGTCGGGCCGCACGGTCGCCAACAACGAGGACGGGGTCGCCGTCGTCATCGAACGGATGCTGGCCGAGCGCGCCACGCGCGGCTAGCGCCTCGCCGCCCACCGGCGGGGGCGCCTCACAGCGGGGCCTCCCACACCAGGGTGGTCCCGGCGTCGTCCTCCCCGAGGCCGGGCCCGTACCAGCTGGAGCCGCCGAGCGACTCCGCCCTGCGGCGCAGGTTCCGCAGCCCGCTGCGCCGGCCGCCCTCCGGCATGCCCACTCCGTCGTCGGCGACCTCCAGCCGTACGCCGGGCCGGCCGTCGGGCAGGCTGGCGGTGGCGTCGACCAGGACTTCGATCCGGGACGCGTCCGCGTGCCGGAACGCGTTCGACAGCGCCTCGCGCAGGGCGGCGATCAGGTTCTTGCCGACCAGTTCGCCGACGACCGTGTCGAGGGGGCCGACGAAGCGGTGCGCGGGCTTGAAGCCCAGGGGCACGGCCGCCATGTTGATCTCCCGCAGGACACGGGTGCGCAGCCCCGACGGAGCTTCCGCCGGCCCCTGCTGGAGCGCGAAGATCGCGGTGCGGATCTCCTGGATCGTCACGTCGAGCTCGTCCACGGCCTTGCCGACGCCGTCGCGGACCTCCGGGACTACGGACCGGCGCTGCGCGCCCTCCAGCATCATCCCGGTGGCGAAGAGCCGCTGGATGACGAGGTCGTGCAGGTCCCGGGCGATCCGGTCGCGGTCCTCGAACACCGCGAGCCGCTCCCGGTCGCGCTGGGCCTCGGCCATCATCAGCGCGAGGGCTGCCTGAGAGGCGAACTGCGTGGCAAGCGTCCGCTCCGACTCGGTGAAGGGCCTGGCGCCCCGGGCCCGCGGGGTGACGAGCGCGCCCAGGACCCGCCCGCCGCTGTGCAGCGGCAGCATCATGCAGGGCCCGTACGGTCTGGTCAGCCTGCTGATCATGCGGGGGTCGGCGGCCGCGTCCTCCACGAAGACCGGCTCGCCCCGCAGGAGCTTGTCCACCACCGGGCTCTCGGCGGGGACGACCAGGCCGAGCGAGGTGGCCGGGTTGTCCGCGGAGACGGCGACGATCTCCATGCCGCCTTCCTGCGCCGGCAGCATCACGATCCCGGCGGCGGAGTCGGCCAGGCGCCTGGCCTGTTCGGCCACCACCGCGAGGGCGTCGTCCGCGTCCCCGCCGGACAGCAGGGCGGTGGTCACGGCCACCGAGCCGTCGATCCAGCGCTCGCGCTGGGTGGCGGCCTCGTACAGCCGGGCGTTGCCGATGGCGATGCCCGCCTCCGTGGCCAGCACCCGGACCATGTGGACGTCGTAGTCGTTGAACTCGCCGCCGCCGTGCTTCTCGGCGAGGTAGAGATTCCCGAAGATCTCCCCCTGCACCCGGATCGGCACGCCGAGGAAGCTCTTCATGGGCGGGTGGTGGGCGGGGAAGCCCGCCGACCGGGGATCCTTCGCCAGGTCCGCGAGCCGGACCGTGTCCGGATGGGAGATGAGCGCCCCGAGCAGGCCCCGCTTCCCGTCGGGGCGGTGCCCGATCGTGCTCGCCAGCTCGCTGTTGACGCCGAAGGTGACGAAGTCCGAGAGGCCCGGACCGTCCGTGTCCACGACCCCGATCGCCGCGTAGCGGGCGTCCGCGAGCTCGGCGGCCGTCTCGCAGATGCGGTCGAGCGTGGAGTGCAGTTCGAGGCCGGTACCGACCGAGCGCATGGCCTCCAGCAGCTGGGGGACGCGCGCGGTCAGCTCGGTGGACAGCCCTTGCAGGCTCCGGGTGGCCTGAGTGGCGGCCTCCAGCGGATCCGGAGCCGGTGCCTTCCCACGGGATTCCAGCGGATCCGGTGCGTCCCCAGGGGACTCCGGCGGCTCCTGCGACTCCTCCAGCGACATGCCCTTGAGCCTAGTTAGTCCCCTTTGGCGGGGAAAGTCAGCGCGCGTTCCGGAGAGCTCGGGGGCTCCGGAGGGAGCGGGGTTCCCCAGGGCAGGTCAGCCCGCCGCACCGGCCAGCGCCCCGTCGGCCTCCCGTTCCCGCTCCAGAAGGCTGCGCAGCGGCCCCTCCACCTCCGCCAGCTCCGCGTAGGCACCCCGCTGGACGACCGCTCCCCGGTCCAGTACAAGCACCTCGTCCACTGCCGCCAGGCCCGCGAGCCGGTGCGTGATCAGCACGGTGGTCCGGCCCTCGGTGGCCGCCAGCAGATCGGCCGTCAGGGCGTCCGCGGTCGCCAGGTCCAGGTGCTCGGCCGGCTCGTCCAGGACGAGGACGGGGAAGTCCGCGAGCAGCGCCCGGGCCAGCGCCAGCCGCTGGCGCTGCCCGCCGGAGATCCGCTCCCCGTGCTCACCGACCAGGGTGTCCAGCCCGTCCGGGAGGCCGTCGGCCCACTCCAGCAGCCGGGCGGCGGCGAGCGCCTCGCGCAGCTGCTCCTCGCTCGCCCCCGTGCGGGCCAGCCGCAGGTTCTCGCGCACCGAGCTGTCGAAGAGGTGCGCGTCCTGGGCGCACAGGCCCACGACCCGGCGCACGTCGTCGCCGTCGAGGGCGCGCACGTCCGTCCCACCGAGGGTGTACGAGCCTTCGCGCGGGTCCAGGAAGCGCAGCAGGACCTGCGCCAGGGTGGTCTTGCCCGAACCCGACGGCCCGACGACCGCGATCCGCCGTCCGGCCTCCAGCGTCAGGTCCAGCCCGTGCAGCGCGTCCCGTTCCTGCCCGCCGTGGCGGGCGGCGAGTCCGGTCAGCCGCAGGGGGAAGGGCGAGGCCGGCAGCGCACGGGGCTCGGCCGGCTCGGCGACGGGCACCGGAGCGTCGACGACCTCGTACACCCGCTCGGCGCTGCGGCGCACGCGCTGCCGGTACTGGACGGCCAGCGGCAGCCCGCTGACGGCCTCGAAGGCGGCGAGCGGGGTCAGCACCACCACCGCCATGGCCACCCCGGACAGCCGGCCCTCCGCGACGGCCCCCGCGCCGGCGAACGCGGCGCACACCACCGTGAGCCCGCACACCAGGGCGGACAGCCCCCCGCCGAGCCCGGTGGCCGCGGCCCCGCGCGAGGCGATCCGGGTCAACACCCCGTCGCTCTCCCGCGCCCGCTCCTTGCGGCCGGCCAGGGCTCCGGCCACCGTCAGTTCGGCGGTACCGGTCAGCAGGTCGGCCACGCGGGTGGCGAGTTCGCCGCGGGCCGGCGCCAGCCGCCGCTCCGCACGCCGCGCGCAGGCCCCGCTGAGCAGCGGCACCCCCACCCCCGCGGCGAGCAGCCCCACCGCAAGCGCCGCCCCCGCCCCGGGCAGCAGCCAGGCGGTGAAGGCCACCGATCCGGTGCCGACGAGCACCGCGGTACCCACCGGGAGCAGCCACCGCAGCCAGTAGTCCTGGAGTGCGTCGGCGTCCGCCACCAGCCGGGTCAGCAGGTCCCCGCGCCGCTGTTCGCGCAGTCCGGCGGGGGCGATCCGCTCCAGCCGCCGGTACACCGCCACCCGCAGCCCGGCGAGCATCCGCAGGACGGCGTCGTGCGACACGAGCCGCTCGGCGTAGCGGAACACGGCCCGCCCGATGCCGAAGGCCCGCGTCGCCGTGACGGCCACCATCAGGTAGAGGACCGGCGGCTGCTGCGAGGCCCGGGAGATCAGCCACCCGGACACGGCCATCAGCCCGACGCTGCTCCCGACGGCCAGCGCCCCGAGCAGCAGCCCGAGCCGGAACCGGCCCTGCCAGGGCGCGGCCACGGCCCGCACCCGCCGCAGCGGGTCCCCGGCCGATCCGGAGCCGTCGGCGCCCGCGCCGCCCGGGCCGCCGTCGGCCCGCTCCGCCGCGCCCCCGAGGATCCACTCCCCGGGGTCGGACGCCACCGCCGCACCGCCGGGGGCCGTCCCCGCACCGGCGTCCCGGGACGCACGGGCCGCAGCGCCCTCGCCCAGCGCCACCACCCGGTCGGCGACCGCCAGCAGCGCCGGCCGGTGCACCACCAGCAGCACGGTCCGCCCGACCGCGAGGCGGCGTACGGCCTCCACGACCGCGGCCTCGGTCTCCCCGTCCAGGGCGGCCGTCGGCTCGTCCAGCAGCAGTACCGGCCGGTCCGCGAGGAACGCCCGGGCCAGCGCCAGCCGCTGGCGCTGACCGGCGGACAGCCCGGCCCCGCCCTCGCCGAGTGGGGTCCGCGCGCCGTGCGGCAGGGCTGAGACGAACTCCCAGGCACCGGCGTCGCGCAGGGCCGCCTCGACCGCGTCGTCATCGGCCCCGGGCCGGGCGAGGCGGACGTTCTCGGCGATGGTCCCCGCGAACAGGTGCGGCCGCTGGGGCACCCACGCGATCCGCTCCCGCCACTGTTCGAGGCAGAGCGCGGTCAGGTCCGTGTCCCCGATCCGCACCCGTCCGGAGGTGGGGGCCACGAAGCCCAGCAGCACGTTCAGCAGGGTGGACTTGCCGGCCCCGCTCGGCCCGGTGAGGGCCACGCACTCGCCGGGCTCCACCACGAGCGACACGGGTGCGGGCGAACTCGCGCCGCGGCCCTCGTACCGGACCTCCACCCCGTCGAGCGCGATCCGCAGCCCGGTGGCCGGCACTGCGGCACCGCCGCCGGAGGCGGGGGCCGGGGTTTCCAGGACCTCGAAGATCTCCTCGGCGGCGGCCAGCCCCTCGGCGGCCGCATGGTACTGCGCTCCCACCTGCCGCAGCGGGAGATAGGCCTCCGGCGCGAGGATGAGGATGACCAGGCCGGTGTACAGGTCCAGCTCCCCGTGCACGAGCCGCATGCCGATGGTCACGGCGACGAGCGCCACCGAGAGCGTGGCGAGCAGTTCCAGCGCGAACGAGGAGAGGAAGGCGATGCGCAGGGTACGCATCGTGGCCTGACGGTAGTCGTCGGTGATCTTGCGGATCGACTCGGCCTGCGCCTTGGCCCGCCCGAAGACCTTCAGCGTCGGAAGCCCCGCCACCACGTCGAGGAAGTGGCCCGACAGCCGGGACAGCAGCCGCCACTGGCGGTCCATCCGGGTCTGGGTGGCCATGCCGATGAGGATCATGAAGAGCGGGATGAGCGGCAGGGTGACCACGATGATGGCCGCCGACACCCAGTCCTCGGTGACGATCCGGGCGAGGACCGCCGCCGGGACCACCACCGCGAGCCCCAGCTGGGGCAGGTAGCGGGAGAAGTAGTCGTCGAGCGCGTCCACACCCCGTGTGGCCAAGGACACCAGCGAGCCGGTCCGCTGTCCGCTGAGCCATCCGGGCCCCAGGGCGGCGGCCCGGTCCAGCAACCTGCCCCGCAGCTCGGACTTGACCGCCGCGCTCGCCCGGTGCGCGGCCAGCTCCGTGAGCCAGGCGACCAGCCCGCGCCCCAGCGCCACTGCCGCGAGCAGCAGCAGTGGCGTCCGGAGCGCGGTGCCGTCGAGTCCCTGCTCGAAGGTCCCGACCACGATCTCGGCGATGAGCACCGCCTGGCCGATGACCAGCCCCGCTCCGGCGAGCCCGAGGGCCACCACCGCCCCCAGGAAGAGGCGGGTGGAACGGGCGTACCGCAGCAGGCGCGGGTCGATCGGTTTCACGTGAAACATCCCCTCGGCAGGGTCGGGCAGGAGTGACGCGCGCGGCTCAGTGCGCGTCGACGATGTGCTGGGTACCGATCCGCTTGCGGAACACCCAGTACGTCCAGCCCTGGTAGAGCATGACCAGGGGAGTGGCCACGGCGGCGCACCAGGTCATGATCTTCAGGGTGTACGGAGTGGACGAGGCGTTGGTGACCGTGAGGCTCCAGGCCTCGTCCAGTGAGGACGGCATGACGTTCGGGAACAGCGTCAGGAAGAGCATCGCGACGGCCGCCGCGATGGTGATCCCCGACAGGGCGAACGCCCAGCCCTCACGGCCCGCCAGGTTGCACCCGAGGGCCGCGACCAGCGCCAGGACCGCGACGGCCATGGCGATCAGGCTCCAGCCGTCACCGCGCGAGACCTGGGTCCAGATCAGGAAGACGAGCGCCAGGACCGCCGTCACCGCACCCAGCCGGGTCGCCAGCACGCGGGCACGGTCCCGGATGTCCCCGACGGTCTTGAGCGAGGCGAAGACCGCGCCGTGGAAGGTGAACAGCGTGAGGGTGACGAGGCCGCCGAGGACCGAGTAGACGTTGAGCAGGTCGAGGACGCTGCCGACGTACTCCATGTTCCGGTCGATCTTCACACCGTGCGCGATGTTGGCGAAGGCCACGCCCCACAGGAAGGCCGGGATCAGCGAGGTCCAGAAGATCGCGTGTTCCCAGTTGGTCTGCCACCGCTCCTCGGACCGCTTGTGGCGGTACTCGAAGGCGACGCCCCGGACGATGAGGCAGCCCAGGATGAGCAGCAGCGGCAGGTAGAAGCCGGAGAACAGGGTCGCGTACCACTCGGGGAAGGCGGCGAAGGTGGCACCGCCCGCCGTGAGCAGCCAGACCTCGTTGCCGTCCCAGACGGGCCCGATCGTGTTGATCAGGACCCGCTTCTCCGTGCGGTCGCGGGCGAGCAGCTTGGTCAGGACACCGATGCCGAAGTCGAAGCCCTCCAGGAAGAAGTATCCGGTCCACAGGACCGCGATCAGTACGAACCAGACGTCGTGAAGTTCCATGGTGTGGTCTCCCCAGCCTCAGTACGAGAAGGCCATCGGCCGGTCGGCGTTCTTGTCGTCCCCGCCGACCCTGGTGGGCGGGTTCAGGTCGGCCTCGGTGAGCTCGGGCGGGCCGGCCTTGACGTACTTCACCAGGAGCCGGACCTCGATCACCGCGAGCACGGCGTAGAGCAGCGTGAAGCCGGTCATCGAGGTGATCACCTCACCCTGCGAGACGTTCGGCGAGACCGCGTCCCTGGTGCGCAGCACGCCGTAGACCACCCAGGGCTGGCGGCCCATCTCGGTGAAGATCCAGCCCCAGGAGTTGGCGATCAGCGGGAACAGCATGGTCCACAGCGCGACGATCCAGTACAGACGGCCGAACCGGGGGCTGAGCGCCTTCTTGAAGAGGACGAGATGGGGGACCTCGTCCTCACCGGTGCGCAGTCCCGGCGGCAGCAGGAACCGCTTGCGCGTCAGCCAGAGCCCCAGGACCCCGATCCCGAGGGAGGCCATGCCGAAGCCGATCATCCAGCGGAAGCCCCAGTAGGCGACCGGGATGTTGGGGCGGTAGTCGCCGGGGCCGAACTTCTCCTGCTCGGCCTTGTTGACGTCGTTGATGCCGGGGACGAAGGAGGTGAAGTCGTCGTTGGCGAGGAAGGACAGCAGGCCCGGAACCTCGATGGCGACCTTGTTGTGGCCCTTCTCCACGTCCCCGTAGGCGAAGACGGAGAAGGGGGCCGGCGCCTCGCCGTCCCACAGGGCCTCGGCGGCGGCCATCTTCATCGGCTGCTGCTTGTACATCACCTTGCCGAGCAGGTCGCCGCTGATCGCGGTGCCCATACCGGCGATGATCATGACGACCAGGCCGAGCCTGAGCGAGCTGCGCATCACCGGGACGTGCTTGGTGCGCGCGAGGTGGAAGGCGGCGATGCCGACCATGAACGCGCCGCCGACGAGGAACGCGGCCGTGATGGTGTGGAAGAACTGGGTGAGCGCCGTGTCCTGGGTGAGGACCCGCCAGAAGTCGGTGAGCTCGGCCCGGCCGCGCTCCTCGTTGATGCGGTACCCGACCGGGTGCTGCATCCAGGAGTTGGCCGCCAGGATGAAGTAGGCGGACAGGACGGTGCCGAGGGAGACCATCCAGATGCAGGCCAGGTGGATCTTCTTCGGCAGCTTGTCCCAGCCGAAGATCCACAGACCGATGAAGGTCGATTCGAAGAAGAAGGCGATCAGGGCCTCGAACGCCAGCGGGGCGCCGAAGACGTCGCCCACGAATCGCGAGTAGTCGGACCAGTTCATGCCGAACTGGAACTCCTGGACGATGCCGGTGACGACACCCATCGCGATATTGATCAAGAAAAGCTTGCCCCAGAACTTCGTGGCCCTGAGGTACTTCTCCTTTTCGGTCCTGACCCACGCGGTCTGCAGGCCGGCGGTCAGCGCGGCGAGCGAGATCGTGAGCGGCACGAAGAGGAAGTGGTAGACGGTGGTGATGCCGAACTGCCAGCGCGCCAATGTCTCAGGCGCCAAAGCTAGGTCCACGTCGTCTTCTCCTTGTCGTCGCCGTGGTCACAGCGGGCAGTCTGCCTGGCGGGTTCCCTCTCATACAGGGAGGAAGCAGGACACGCTTGTGAACGCGTTCACATTCACAAGCATTATGTCCTACCACCTACGGCCCCCTTCAAGGGGGGTCCCCCTTTATCGGCCCCTAGCCAAGAAATTCAACAGATTGTTGAATACGGCCATGCAGATACGAATCTCCTGGCCTGCGGGCCTGCTCACCGCGACCCTCGACGAGACCCCGACCAGCAAGGCGCTGGCCGCGGCCCTCCCGATCTCCGCCTCCGCGAACACCTGGGGCGAGGAGGTCTACTTCGACACCGGCGTCTCCGTCGCCCTGGAGGCCGACGCCCGGCAGGTCGTCGAGCCCGGCACGGTCGCCTTCTGGACCGAGGGCGACGCACTCGCGCTGCCCTACGGGCCCACGCCCATCTCGCGCGGAGGCGAGAGCCGCCTGGCGAGCCCCTGCAACGTGCTCGGCTCGTTCGACGGCGACCCCCGCCTCCTGGCCACCGTCCGCGACGGCGACCCCATCCGCGTGGAACTGGTCTGACGGCTGCGGCACCCGCACCGCCGGACGCCACAGCCCCTACCCCGGCAGCCCCGACCCCGGCAGCCCCGACCCCGGCAGCCCTGACCACCGCTCCCCGACTACAGCTCCTTGAAGAACGCCTCCGCCGCATGCAGGAAGAGGTCGTTCGCCTCGGTCTCACCGATCGTGACCCGCAGGCCCTCGCCCGCGAAGGGCCGGACCACCACACCGGCCTTCTCGCAGGCCTCGGCGAAGTCGAGGGTCCGCTCCCCCAGCCGCATCCACACGAAGTTGGCCTGGGTGTCCGGAACCGACCAGCCCTGCGCCAGCAGCGTCTCGTGGACCCGCTTGCGCTCGCACACCAGCGCCCCGACCCGGCCCAGCAGCTCGTCCTCGGCCCGCAGCGAGGCCACCGCCGCGTCCTGCGCGAGCTGGCTCACACCGAAGGGCACCGCCGTCTTGCGCAGCGCCGCGGCCACCGGCTCGTGCGCCACCGCGAAGCCGACGCGCAGGCCGGCCAGCCCGTACGCCTTGGAGAACGTACGCAGCACGGCCACGTTCGGGCGGTCGCGGTAGAGCTCGAGGCCGTCCGGCACGTCGGTGTCGCGCACGAACTCGCGGTACGCCTCGTCCAGCACCACCAGGACGTCCGAGGGCACCCGGTCCAGGAAGCGCTCCAGCTCCGCACGGCGCACGGCGGTGCCGGTGGGGTTGTTGGGGTTGCAGATGAAGATCAGGCGGGTGCGGTCGGTGATCGCTGCCGCCATCGCGTCCAGGTCGTGCACGTCCCCGTCCGTCAGCGGCACCTGCACCGACGTCGCACCGGAGATCTGCGTGATGATCGGGTACGCCTCGAAGGACCGCCAGGCGTAGATGACCTCGTCACCCGGGCCGGCCGTCGACTGGATCAGCGACTGGGCCACGCCCACCGAGCCGGTGCCCGTGGCGATGTGCTCGACCGGCACCCCGAAACGATCCGCCAGCTCGTTCACGAGCCCGGTGCAGGCCATGTCGGGGTAGCGGTTGAAACGTCCGGCGGCCGCCACCGCGGTCTCCAGTACCCCCGGCAGCGGCGGGTACGGGTTCTCGTTCGAGGACAACTTGAAAGCGACGGCCCCGCCCGCGGCGGGCTTGCCGGGCTTGTAGGTGGGGATGCCGTCCAGCTCGGCGCGCAGCTTCGGGCTCTTCTCGCTCACCGCAGGTCCTCCTCGACCGTCCGGTCGACGTCTGGGTCGACTCAATACTGCTCACCTTATGAGGATTCCGCCGATACGAGAATGGTGGGCGCCAGGAACACAGGGGGAGCGCACGCATATATGCGCGCGCCGGTGGCCTGCGCCGTGGCGCGCGTCCCTCGTGCAGGTGAGTTGCGAACCGTCCACGACGGCGCCGTTTTGGCATGTTCGTAGCGGCCGACAAGCACGACTCTCAGCCCCGAGCCCCAAACGGCTTCGTTTCCAAGGTCATTGGGGGTGGCGAACCATGCAGAATCGTGCCTGTCAACGCGTGCATATGCACCCGAACCACCCTGCCCTCCGAGCCCTACTATCGGCTCGCCATGACAGCAGCAGGGGAGCACCAGGTGAGCCGGACCGAGACCACCCGGCGGGCCGGCGGGCGACAGGGCCGGGCCGGCATCAGGGACGTGGCCGCCGCGGCGGGCGTGTCCATCACAACCGTCTCCGACGCGCTCAATGGCAAGGGGCGGCTGCCGGACGCCACCCGCCGCCACGTCCGCGAGGTCGCCGACCGGCTGGGGTACCGCCCCTCCGCCGCGGCCCGCACCCTCCGTACCGGCAAGTCGGGTCTGATCGGCCTGACCGTGACCACGTACGGGGATGAACCTTTCACCTTCACCGAATTCGCGTACTTCGCCGAGATGGCGCGGGCCGCCACCTCCGCCGCGCTCGCCCGCGGCTACGCCCTCGTCATCCTGCCCGCCACCTCGCGACACGACGTCTGGTCCAACGTGGCCCTCGACGGCACCGTCGTCATCGACCCCTCCGACCACGACCCGGTCGTCAGCGAACTGGTCCGCCAAGGCCTGCCCGTGGTCTCCGACGGCCGGCCGGCGGGCACCCTGCCCGTCACCGCCTGGGTGGACAACGACCACGAGGCCGCCGTACTGGGCCTCCTCGACCACCTCGCCGCCGCCGGCGCCCGCCGCATCGGGCTGCTGACCGGCACCACCACCGACACCTACACCCGGCTCTCCACGACCGCCTACCTCAACTGGTGCGAGCGCGTCGGCCAGGACCCCGTCTACGAGTCCTACCCCGCCCACGACCCGTGCGCGGGCGCCGTCGCCGCCGACCGGCTCCTCGCCCGCCCGGACCGGCCGGACGCCGTCTACGGGCTCTTCGACCCCAACGGCACCGACCTCCTCGCCGCCGCCCGGCGCTACGGGCTGCGGGTCCCCGAGGACCTGCTCCTCGTCTGCTGCAGCGAGTCCACCGTCTACGCCAACACCGAGCCGCCCATCACCACGCTGTCCCTCAAGCCCCGCCGGATCGGAACGGCCGTCGTACAGCTGCTGATCGACGCGATCGAGGGAGTGGACACCGGGCGCCCCGTCGAACAGGTCGTGCCCACCGAGCTGATCATCCGTACCTCCTCGCAGCGCAGGACGCCCCGCACGACGGTCAGTCCGCCCCGTTCCCCCTCCCAGGACTGACCGCGGGCCCGACGTACCGGAGGGGCCGACGGCCCCTCCGAGGATTTCGACAACACCGAAAACGGGAGAAAAGGGCAGGAAGGAGAGGTTCCGGCCGGGATTCACCACCCCTGGTGCGTCACAGAGCGCGAGTCGCATTCCTATGATGGGCGCACGACATCACGGACCCCCTCCCCCGGAGGTGAGGAGGGTCCGCAGGTGTACGGCAGTGCGACGGTGGTGGAGGGGTCGATGACTCAGGGGGCCGGTCAGGGACCCGCGATGCGGACGGACACGCTGCGGGACTTCCGGGTGCCGGTCACCGAACCCGCGCCGTATCCCGTGCCCGCCGTGCTGCCCGGCGAGGCTCCGGTGTACGGCGAGTACCCCGCGTACTACGAGGACGGCACAGCCGTGCCCCCGCGGCCCGGCTACGCCCCGGAGCACGCCGACCACCCCACCGCCGCTCCCCCCGGCACGGGGAGCGTCCCGCAGCAGCGCGCCGCGGGCGAAGGCGCGTACGACGGTGACGGCGGGTACGACGGCGGCGACGACCCGGACGGCTACACCCCCACCCAGCGCGACCTGCCCGTCATCGGCCGCGGTGCGGCGGGCGGGCCGGGCGACACCGTACAGGTCCACTACGTCCCCCCGGAGACTTCCGGCTCGGGCCCCGGCCCCCTCTACGTCGTGGGCGACGTACACGGCTACCTGGACGAGCTCATCAGGGAACTCCAGGCCCAGCAGCTCATCGACGCCGAATGCCGCTGGTCCGCCGGCAACGCCCGGCTCTGGTTCCTCGGTGACTTCACCGACCGGGGCCCCGACGGCATCGGCGTCATCGACCTCGTCATGCGGCTCTCCGCCGAGGCCGCCGCCGCCGGCGGTTACTGCAAGGCCCTGATGGGCAACCACGAGCTGCTCCTGATCGGCGCCAAGCGCTTCGGCGACACCCCGGTCTCCTCCGGCGCCGGCACCGCCACCTTCCAGGCCGCCTGGCTGCTCAACGGCGGCCAGCGCACCGACATGGAGCGCCTGGAGGACGTGCACCTCCAGTGGATGTCCCGCCTCGACGCGGCCGCGCTGGAGGACGGGCACCTGCTGCTGCACTCCGACACGACGGCGTACCTGGACTACGGCAACTCCATCGAGGACGTCAACGACACCATCCACGAGCTGCTCAACCGCAACGACGCCGACATCACCTGGGACCTCTTCCGCAAGTTCACCAAGCGGTTCGCCTTCCGCGACGAGGAGACCGGCCCCCAGGCCGTACGGGAACTCCTGTCCACGTACGGCGGCGGCCGCGTCGTCCACGGCCACAGCCCCATCCCGTACCTGCTCGGCGAGGTCGGCACCGAGGACGGCGAGGACTCCCACGGGCCGGAAGCCGTGGACGGGCCGCACGTGTACGCCGACGGGCTGGCCATCGCGATGGACGGCGGGGTGACGATGGCGGGCAAGCTGCTCGTCGTTCAACTACCTCTGCGCGACTGAGCGTTCGCGGAGCGGGGTATTTCAGCAAAGCCCCTGTCACGGCGTGGTGGGGGCGCTCTACCATCGCCCTGTCCGTAGCAGGCTCTCCTCCGTCCTGTGCCGGGGCCCCGGATCCACGCGGGCATACCGGTACGTACGGAGCATCGGGGGATGCACATGACCAGCGCTCCGCACCTGCTCACCGAAGACCGCCCCGAATTCGACCGGCTCCTCGACGAGACGCTGCGCACGGCGGACGAACGGCCCGAACTCGCCGCCATCGGCGAACGGCTGAACGCCGAACAGCTGCGCACCATGGCCCTGGCCGCCATCACCCTGCTGACCGCCGCCGCGGCGGCCGAGTACGACCACTACGTGTCGCTACGGGAGGAACTGCGCGACGGGGCCCTCTCGGCCGCCGGGACGGCCGCCGAGGACGGCGCCGACGAGCAGGACGGCGGTGCCGGGGTGAGCGCCGTCGTCGGCGTCCTCGCACCGGTCCTCGCCGGTACCGCCATGCTGATCTTCCTGCTGGTGGGCTACGGCCTCAAGCTGATCGAGCCGACGCCCGCCTTCGCCGAGACGATGCTGACGGCGGGCTGGCTGTTCGGCGGGCTCACCGTGGCCGGCCTGCTCTTCGCGGTGATCGCGCTGCTGGTCACGGCCCTGCGCAACAGCTCCACGGAGGTCGCCGCCGAGGAGGGCGTGCCGATCCCCGACGAGCTCTCACGCGCCCGGGAGGCCTGGCGCAACGCGCTGCTCGAGCGGGGCATCGTGCCGTTCCTGCGCGACGCCCTGGCCGACCCGACGGCCGGATCGGGCTATCCGGTGCCGCGTACGCCGGGGGCGGGGCGGATCCCCTCCCTGGGCTACGGCCGGCCCGGCTTCACCAGCCCGGGCACGCCCGGCCAGGGCCCCGGCTCCGCCTCCCCGGACTTCACGAGCCCGGACGTGGGCGGCCCGGACCGCCCGCCGGACTGACGTCCGGAGGCGGCCCGGGCCGCGGGGTACTGCGTGTGGGTCCTACGTCGGATCAGGTACGCCGGGTACTAGCGCGTCCGGGCCGCGTGAGACTTCGCGATCTTGTTGACCGGGTGGTTCGGCTTGGTCTTCAGGAACGGCTTGTCGCCGAACTTCCGCTGGAGGAGCGCCGGCGGGAAGCCGGAGACCTGCGTCCAGCCGGCGTCACAGGTGAGGCTGCGCTCGCCCATGGTGTTGACCCGGCGGCAGGTGATCTCCCAGAGCTCGTTGTCCGTGGTCAGCACCTGGACGGAGACGTCGTTCGCCTGGGACGCGACGGAGATGGCGCAGGCGTTGCTCGGGAAGTCATCCCGGGCGCCCACGTTGACCCAGAAGAAGGCGCTGTTGTCGGGGCTGATCCGGCGGATGCCCGCGTACGCGGTCCCGTTGGTCAGGACCGCCTTGACCTCTTCGGAGTTGTTCGGGTTGTACGCGTCGACGTCCTGGCACGGACCGGCGGGCCCGGTCGGACCCGTCGGGCCGGTCGGGCCCGTGGCGCCCGACGGGCACCTGTCGTGGCCGCCGTCGTCGCCGCGCGGGCCGTCGTCGCCGCGCGGGCCGTCGTCGTCGCCCCCGCCCAGGTACTGGCCCAGCAGCTCTTGGGTCAGCGGCTTGCCGGCGTTGCGGTTCCGCTGCGGATGGTCGTGCGGCGGGCGGTCCTCGTCGCACTCGTCCCCTCCGCCCGCCGGCCCGACGGCGCTCAGGGCCGGGGTGGCGGCGGTGATCTCCTGGGCGGTTGCGACGGTGGGGCTGGCCAGGCCGACCATGACCAGGGAGAGCGAGGCCAGGGCGCCCCCGACGTACCAGGCCCGACTACGAGGAACGGGACCCAGGGAGGAACGGGTCCTGTGCTCACGACTCATCAAAGCGCTCCTTCGGAACGTACTGCCGCGCCGAAACGGGTGACACCCCGGTCGCGGGTTCGAGCTTCCTCCGGGAAAACGGACGAAGCGCCCCGCACCTTGAGCGCTGGGGGCCCGACGTCAACACATCGGCCTAGCAGACCCCCGCCCCGTGGGTGGCGTCGCAGCCGCATACGCAGTAGTGCTCCCGGCGAGTCGTGGACAACCGCACCGAAGCGCTCACTACGGTCACGAGCCGACACCGGCCTGGCCGTCCCCCGGGGGCGGCCCGCACACCGTGGACGGGACCTTTGAGCGCAACAGTCTGCCTGAACATGATCGTCAAGAACGAGGCTCCGACCATCCGGAAGTGCCTGGAGTCGGTGCGCCCCCTGATCGACACCTGGGTGATCGTGGACACCGGGTCGACGGACGGCACCCAGGACGTCATCCGGGAGTGCTTCGGCGATCTGCCCGGCACCCTGTACGAGCGCCCGTGGAAGGGCTTCGACGGCAGCCGCACGGAGGCCATCGAACTCGCCCGCTCCACGGCCGACTACCTGCTGTTCATCGACGCGGACGACGAGATGCGGGTGGAGCCCGGCTTCCGCATGCCGGACCTGACGCACGACGCGTACAAGCTGGCGGTCCACCACGGCCCGGTCATCCACTACCGTCCGTCGCTCGTCTCCACCCGGCTGCCCTGGCGCTACGTCGGCGTGCTGCACGAGTACCTCGACTGCGGACGAGAGCACAGCCAGGAGGTGCTCGAGGGGGTCAGCATGCTCATCGTCGGCGGAGGGGCCCGCCTGCGGGAGGGCGGCGAGCGGGCGAAGTACCTGCGCGACGCGAAGATCCTCGAAGAGGGGCTCGCCAAGGAGCCCGGCAACCCCCGGTACGCGTTCTACCTGGCCCAGAGCTGGCGCGACGCCGGCGAGCCGGAGAAGTCGCTCGCCGCCTACGACCACCGCGTCGCCATGGGCGGCTGGGTCGAGGAGACGTACTGCGCCCGGGTCTACGCCGCACGGATCGCCGCGGAGCTGGGGCGGCCGCCGGCCGAGGTGATGGACCGCTACCTGCGCGCCCACGAGAGCCGCCCCACGCGCGCCGAGGCGCTCGGCGACCTCGCCCGCCTCTGCCGCGTCGAACAGCGCTGGCCGCTGGCCTACCTGTTCGCCCGGCAGGCGGTGCGGATCCCGTACCCGGACGACATCCTGTTCGTCGAGTACGCCTGGCACGACTGGCGCGCGCTCGACGAACTCGCCATCGCGGCCTACTGGACCGGCGCGTACCAGGAGTCGCTGGACTGCTGCGAGCGTCTCCTCGGGGAGGGCAAACTCCCCGACGAGCAGCGCGAACGGGTGCTCGCCAACCGCGAGTTCGCCCGCCGCGGGCTGGGGGCGGGATACGGCGTGGTGGCCTGAACCGCCCGCGGCCGGCGGACCCGCGCCGCCACCGCACCGGGCCGGCCCGCGACTCCCCCCATGAGGTCGCGGGCCGGCCCGTGTCCGGGTCCGGGTCCCGGATCCGTGTCCGGTCCCGGGGTCAGTCGGCCAGCGGCAGGTAGACCCGGTTGCCCGAGGCCGCGAACTCGGCGGACTTCTCCGCCATGCCCGCCTCGATCTCGTCGGCCTTCAGGTCACCGCCGTGCTCCCGGCGGATGTCCTGCGAGATCTTCATCGAGCAGAACTTCGGACCGCACATCGAGCAGAAGTGCGCGGTCTTGGCCGGCTCCGCGGGGAGGGTCTCGTCGTGGAACTCGCGGGCCGTGTCCGGGTCGAGGGCCAGATTGAACTGGTCCTCCCAGCGGAACTCGAAGCGCGCGTCCGACAGGGCGTCGTCCCACTCCTGGGCACCGGGGTGGCCCTTGGCCAGGTCCGCCGCGTGCGCCGCGATCTTGTACGTGATGACGCCGGTCTTCACGTCGTCCCGGTTGGGCAGGCCCAGGTGCTCCTTGGGCGTGACGTAGCAGAGCATCGCCGTGCCCCACCAGGCGATCATCGCGGCGCCGATGCCCGAGGTGATGTGGTCGTACGCGGGCGCGACGTCCGTGGTCAGCGGGCCGAGCGTGTAGAACGGCGCCTCCTCGCAGATCTCCTGTTGGAGGTCGATGTTCTCCTTGATCTTGTGCATCGGGACGTGGCCCGGGCCCTCGATCATGGTCTGCACGTTGTGCCGCTTGGCGATGGTGTTCAGCTCGCCCAGCGTCTTCAGCTCGGCGAACTGCGCCGCGTCGTTGGCGTCCGCGATGGAGCCGGGGCGCAGGCCGTCACCCAGCGAGTAGGTGACGTCGTACGCCGCGAGGATCTCGCAGAGCTCCTCGAAGTTCGTGTAGAGGAAGTTCTCCTTGTGGTGCGCCAGGCACCACGCCGCCATGATCGAGCCGCCGCGCGAGACGATGCCGGTCTTGCGGCGGGCGGTCAGCGGCACGTAGGGGAGCAGCACGCCGGCGTGGACGGTCATGTAGTCGACGCCCTGCTCGGCCTGCTCGATGACCGTGTCCTTGTAGATCTCCCAGGTCAGGTCCTCGGCCCTGCCGTCGACCTTCTCCAGCGCCTGGTAGAGCGGCACGGTGCCGATCGGCACGGGGGAGTTGCGCAGGACCCACTCGCGGGTGGTGTGGATGTTGCGGCCCGTGGAGAGGTCCATGACCGTGTCGGCGCCCCACTTGGTCGCCCAGGTCATCTTGTCGACCTCCTCCTCGATGGAGGAGGTGACGGCGGAGTTGCCGATGTTGGCGTTGACCTTCACCAGGAACTTCTTGCCGATGATCATCGGCTCGATCTCCGGGTGGTTCACGTTCGCCGGGAGCACCGCGCGGCCGGCGGCGATCTCCTCGCGCACGACCTCCGGGGAGACGTTCTCGCGGATCGCCACGTACTCCATCTCCGGGGTGACCTCGCCCCGGCGGGCGTACGCGAGCTGCGTGACGGCGGCGCCTCCACGGCCCCTGCGGGGCTGGCGCGGACGGCCCGGGAAGACCGCGTCGAGGTTCTTGAGGCCCCCGCGCGGGGAGGTGTGCTTGATGCCGTCGTCCTCGGGGCGGACCGGGCGGCCCGCGTACTCCTCGGTGTCCCCGCGGCCGATGATCCAGTTCTCGCGCAGCGGGGGCAGGCCCCGGCGCACGTCGGTCTCGATCTGCGGGTCGGTGTACGGCCCGGACGTGTCGTAGAGCGTCACGTCCTTGCCGTTGGTGAGGTGGACCTGGCGGACCGGCACCCGGATGTCCGGGCGGGAGCCCGCCAGGTATCCCTTGTGCCAGCCGGGCTGGCGCTCGGTCTGGCCGTCGGCGTCCTGGCTGACGGCAGGCGTGCGTGCGTCCTGAATGGTCATGAGACCTGATCTCCCTACGCCGGCATTACCCGGTAACAGGTTCGGCGGTCGACGCAGCCTCCTCCCGTACGCATTCTCCTGCGCGTACGGTGATCAGCGCCCTCTCAGCCCGGTGCTCCGAGCTCCCGCGTTGTGCAAAGTAGCCCCCACGTTAGCGTCGTGTGTGGCGTGCTGAACAGTGGGCCCCCTCATCTCTTGCGATGATCTGCCGGTGACGACCTCGCCGCAGCCTCCCCACGAGCCCACAGATCCCTCGGGCCACACCGGCCACGGGCATGCGTCCCACCGGCACGCGGCCGACTCCTCGCACGGGCATTCCCACGGGCATTCCCACGGCCACGGCCCGGCGGCTCCGGTCTCCAAGCACCTGCGCAAGGTGATCGCAGCCGTACTGATCCCCTTCGCCGCAGCCGTGTTCGTCGGCATGGCCGTGCTCTGGCCCGGCGGCGCCCCCGCGCACGAACGCACCGGGGTGGGCTTCGACCGGCAGACCCAGCAGGGCAAGGTCGTCGCTCTCGCGAAGGTCGACTGCAAATCGGTCAACGCCTCGCAGGTCCCCCCCACCGGTGACACCTCCACCCCCGAGGGGCGCGAGGCGCAGGCCGCCCGGACCGGCGAGTGCAAGAAGGCCACCGTCGAGGTCACCAGCGGGCCGGAGCAGGGACGAGCCTTCTTCGAGATCGTCCAGCCGGGCGCGCCACGGCAGTTGGAGAAGGGCCAGGAGGTGGTGGTCGCCTACGCGCCGGACGCGCCGCGGGACCTCCAGTACTCGGTGATCGACCTGAACCGGAAGCTCCCGCTGGCCCTGCTGGCCGGCATCTTCGCCGTCGCGGTCGTCGTGGTGGGCCGGATGCGCGGACTGTTCGCCCTCATCGCGCTCGTCGTCAGCTTCGGCGTCCTGACGCTCTTCATCCTCCCGGCGATCCTCCAGGGCTCGAACCCCTTGCTCGTCGCCGTCATCGGCGCGAGCGCGATCATGCTGATCGCCCTCTACATGTGCCACGGGCTGACGGCGAGGACCTCCGTGGCGGTCCTCGGCACACTGGTCTCGCTGCTGCTGATCGGGCTGCTGGGCTCGGTGTTCATCGGCCGGGCGTTCCTGAGCGGCAACACGGACGACAACACCGGTCTCATCCACGGGCTCTACCCGGACATCGACATGAGCGGCCTGCTGCTCGCGGGCGTGATCATCGGATCGCTGGGCGTGCTCGACGACGTGACCGTCACCCAGACGTCGGCCGTGTGGGAACTCCACCAGGCGGACCCGGACATGGGCCCGCGCGCCCTGTACCGGGCGGCCATCCGGATCGGCCGCGACCACATCGCGTCGGTGGTCAACACCCTCGTGCTGGCGTACGCCGGCGCCGCGTTGCCCTTGCTGCTGCTGTTCTCGATCGCCGACAGCAGCATGGGCACGGTGGCCAACAGCGAGCTGGTCGCGGAGGAGATCGTTCGGACCCTCGTGGGCTCCATCGGGCTGGTGGCCTCGGTGCCCGTGACCACGGCGCTGGCGGCGCTGGTGGTCTCGGCCGACCGGCCGGCGGCCGCGGGCGGCGGTGGGGCCGCCGGGGCGGCCGCGGGGCCGGCCCGCGGCGGCCGGGGCCGGCGGCGGCGCAAGCGCTGAAGGGCGGGCTGCCGGGGAGACGTGGGTGACGGTGACGGTGACGGTGACGCCGCGCGGCCCCGGCCCCGGCCCTGGCGCCGTTGAGCTCGTCAGCCCGCGTTGCGCTCGTTCTGCTGCGCGTCGGCGAGGATCTTGTCGAGCGCCTGGTCGAGGCTCTCCTCGAAGTCGCCGAGGTTGCGCTCCTGACCGAGCGGAACGATCCGGTCGGTCCGGTCCAGGAACGCGACGAGCGGTGCGGCGCCGGCCCGGAACAGGGCTCGGTCCGCCGCGACCTGGAGCCGGATGTGGACGTCGGACAGCTCCTCCGGACCGGCGGGCGCGATGTGCACGTCGCCGTCACCGCAGGGCTTGTTGATGCCGTCGAGGAGCAGCTCCCGGCCGAACGCCCAGGTGACGGGCGCGTCTCCGGGAAGGTGGAAGGTGAGGCGTACCGCGTAGGGGTCCCCGGCGTCGTACCGGAGTTCCACCGGGATCCGGAACGCGAGCTCCTCGGAAACGAGGAAGCTCATCATGACCTCTGCCTGTACCGACTCGCGCATTGCCTACCCCGCTGTTGTGGAAGTGGCCGGAATGATCCCCCAGTGCCCCCTTGACAAGGGTGGTGGAAGCCCAAGCAGATCACAAGGAGTGAGTTTTCAGATACTGATAGAGAACGAGAGGGTGCTCAACAGCGCGCCTACTTCACTCCGTAGCCGTTCGATTACAGAGGGCAATCGGACTTCCTGGTGCACGGGTAGGGAAATGGCCATGGTCGCCGCGGCGTCGCCGGCCGTGATGGGGATGGCCGCGCACACCGTGCCGAGGGCGTATTCCTGACGCTCGGTCACGGGCTGCATGCGCCCCAGGGAGCCGATCCGCTGCTCCAGTGCCTGCACGTCCCGCACGGTGTACGGCGTGATGCTCTCGACGGGGTGCCGGTCGTAGTGGTCCCTGCGGGTCTTCTCGTCGAGCTGGCCGAGCAGGCACTGGCCGATGGCGTGGGCATGGCCGGTCGCGCGGAAGTCCGCCCATTCCTCGCAGGCCGGATGGGCGGAGGTGTCCGAGACGCCTACGACTTCGATTTCACCCTCGCGGTACACCGCGAAGTAGACGGGGGCCCCGACGACGTCCCGGAAGTGCGCGAGCGAGTCGAGGATCATGCTGCGACGTTTCTGCTGAAGTCCGCCGCCCGCCAGCCGGCCGGCCGCGTCTCCGAGGACGAAGACACCGCTCTCGCGGCGCAGATAGCCCTCGTGCGTGAGGGTGCGGAGCAGGTGGTACGCGGTGGGGAGCGGGAGCCCGGCTTCGCGCGCCAGCTGTTTCGCCGGGGCTCCCCCACTATGGGAACCCGCCGCTTCGAGGAGTCTCAACGCCCGCTGCACCGAACCGATCAGGGTCGGCACACCGGCATTGGGAATCGATGACAAAGCTCACCCCCAGCCGTGGCGACGGGCCTTGGGGGGACCCGCCCTGCGGGGGCCGCCCCCGCGTGTGCCGTCGCTCCCGGGGGTCGTGCTCAGCGGCTGCTTCGACGTGACCGCCTGTGGAGGGCGGAGGTACCTGCTGTCGGCGCCCGGGGATCGGCACGGATTGCCACTGTATCCACCCGGTCCCGGCACACGGGCGGTCCGGCCGGGCCCGTTCCCCCGCCTGGGTTAATCCCCTTACCCGTTGGGGTCGGGACCCGTGGCGGTCCGGGGCCCGGGGGGGGTGTCCAGGACGCGTGGAGGGAGCCGGGCGGGGCCGCGGTCCTACCACTCGCCGGAGGAAGCCTTCGACCCGCTGCCGGTGAACTTCTTGACCGCGAAGACCACGGCGCCGACCAGGGCGACGAAGAGGAGCAGCTTGAAGGCGAAGGAGATCAGCGCGCCGAGGATGGAGGTGATCACTCCGCCGAAAACGAGGAGCGCCAGCAGCGGGACGGCGACCCACTTGACCCACCAGGGCATGCCCGCGAACACCGCTCGGATCCCGTCCATGTTCCTACCTCTTCCTCGTCCGTGACCCCGTGCGCGCGACGTCGTGCGTGCGCGTGTCCGGGAGCCCCCATGTCCGTTTCTTCCTCGCTCCGATGCTAGGAGGCGGCGGCTCCGCACGGGGCTCCGCCGGCCCCCGGAACCCCCTGACCCGCCCCCTAGGGGGATCGGGGGCGGGACCCTCGGACCGGGGCCGGCTCAGCTCTCCGGCGGGGAGAACACCACCATCACCTTCAGGGGTTCGGTGATGTGGTGGAACTTGTGCGGCACCCCCGCCGGGACGTAGACGACACTGCCGTTGGCCACCACCGTCGTCTCCTCGCCGACGGTGATCGAGGCCCTGCCGCTCACCACGAAGTACACCTCGTCCTGGCGGTGCGGCTGCTGCGGGTCGCTCTGCCCGGCGTCGAGCGCGTAGAGCCCGACCGACATGTTCCGCTCCCGCAGGAACTGCAGATAGGCGCCGTCGTTGGCGGCGCGCTCCGCCTCGAGCTCATCCAGCCGGAAGGCCTTCATCTTCGCTGTGCCCCTCGCTCTTGCCACTCGTGCACGAGATCCGCTGATCTGCCGATGCCCGGCCCGGATCTTCTCTGCCACGATCAGACACATGACGAATTTCGTAGTCAAGACGCTCGCCAACGCGGCGGCCCTGGCCGTCGCCATCTGGCTGCTCTCCGGCATCACGCTCGACGACGGCAGCAGCACGGGCCGCCGCGCCCTGACGCTGATCCTGGTGGCTCTGGTCTTCGGCCTGGTCAACTTCCTCGTCAAGCCGGTGGTGAAGCTGCTCTCGTTCCCGCTGTTCATCCTCACCCTGGGCCTGTTCACCCTCGTCGTGAACGCCCTGATGCTGCTGCTGACCTCCTGGCTGGCCGAGCAGTTCGACCTGAGCTTCCATGTGGAGGGCTTCTGGACCGCCGTCCTCGGCGGCCTGATCATCTCCGTCGTCTCCTGGGCCGTGAACCTGGCCCTGCCCGACAAGAACTGAGCGTCCACCCGCGCACCGCGGGCCCGGCAGACGAGAAGGAGCACCCCGCGTGAACGAGCACACCGCCGCCGACACGGCCGCGGTCCCGTCCGAGCAGTACGGCGACGGCACCCGGGCCGTGCGCGCCGGGCTTCCCGAGCCCGTCAAGAACGAGCCCCCGCTGCCCGGCCCGGTCTTCGCCGCCCACTTCCACCTCCCCGGCGAGGTCGAGGGCCCGTACACCTACGGCCGCGACACCAACCCCACCTGGACCCTGCTGGAACGGGCCATCACCGAACTGGAGGCCCCGGGCCGGGAGGGGGCCGAGACCGTCGTCTTCGCCTCGGGCATGGCGGCCGTCTCCGCCGTCCTCCTGTCGCAGGCCCGTACCGGCGACACCGTCGTCCTGCCGTCGGACGGCTACCAGGCCCTGCCCCTGGTACGCGAACAGCTGGAGGCGTACGGAGTGCGGGTGCGCACCGCGCCGACCGGCCAGGACGCCCAGCTCGGCGTCCTCGACGGGGCCCGGCTGCTGTGGATCGAGACGCCGTCCAACCCGGGGCTCGACGTGTGCGACGTACGCCGCCTCGTGCGGGCCGCCCACACCGGGGGCACCCTCGTCGCCGTCGACAACACCCTGGCGACCCCGCTCGGGCAGCGCCCCCTGGAACTCGGCGCGGACTTCTCCGTCGCCAGCGGGACCAAGGGGCTCACCGGCCACGGGGACCTGCTGCTCGGCTACGTCGTCTGCCGCGGCCCCGAGCAGGCCGCGGCCATCCGCCGCTGGCGCAAGATCGTCGGAGCGATCCCGGGACCCATGGAGGCCTGGCTCGGCCACCGCTCCCTGGCCACCCTCCAGCTGCGGGCCGGACGCCAGTGGGGCAACGCCCTGGCCGTGGCCGAGGCGCTGGCCGACCGGGCCGAGGTCACCGGGCTGCGCTACCCGGGGCTCGCCTCGGACCCCTCGCACAAGACGGCCGCCCGGCAGATGCACGGGTTCGGCTCGGTCGTCTCCTTCACCCTGCCGGACCGGGCGCACGCGGAGCGCTTCATGACCGCCCTGCACCTGGTCGAGGACGCCACGAGCTTCGGCGGAGTCCGGTCCACCGCCGAGCGGCGCGGACGCTGGGGCGGCGACGCCGTGCCGGAGGGCTTCATCCGCTTCTCCGCCGGGGCCGAGGACCCCGAGGACCTGGTCGCGGACGTGCTCCGGGCCCTGGATTCCGCCGCCGCCGGGGCCTGAACGGCACAGGAGGGGAAAGCGGTCCGAGCCTCCCCCCTGGTGGCTCGGACCGCCCCGGTACCCCGTGGGGACCACGCCGACAAGGCTAGTTGACTCAGCGTCAGAGTCCAATCACGGTAACGACAGGGGCCTATCGGCATATTTATAGTTGAAGGCCCCCACCGAGAGGGGCCGCCATGGACCTGGCCCTGCTGCGCACCTTCGTCGCCGTGCACCGGGCCGGCTCGTTCACCCGGGCCGCCACGCTCCTCGGGCTGTCCCAGCCCGCCGTCACCTCGCAGATCCGCACCCTGGAGCGACAGCTCGGGCGGCCCCTGTTCCACCGGCGCGCCCGCGGCGTCACCCCCACCGCGGTCGGCGACGAGCTGGCCCACAAGGCCGCCCCGCACCTCGACGCCCTGCTCCGGATCGCCGAGACCGAGCGGGAGGCCGCCGGCACCCTGCGGACCCTGCACCTCGCCGGTCCTCCGGAATTCCTGTGCCTGCGCGTGCTGCCCGCCCTCGCGCCGCTGGTCGGCCAGGGGCAGACGCTGCGCACCGCCCTCGTGCCCGGCGCCGAGGAGAACCTCGCCGGGCTGGCCGCCGGACAGCACGACCTGGTCGTCACCACCGCCCGTCCGCGCGGCGGCCCCTTCACCGCGAGCGCCCTCTGCGACGAGGAGCAGGTGCTGGTCGCCGCCCCCTACTGGGCCGCCCTGGCCGACCCGGCCGGGCTGAGCGCCTCGGGCCCGGCGGCACTGGAAGGGATCCCGGTGGTCGAGGTGCACGAGAGCCTGCCGCTGGTCACCCGCTACTGGGCCGCCGTCTTCGACTCCGTACCCGATGCCGCCGCGACCGTCGTGGCCCCCGACCTGCGGGCCGTGCTGGAATGCGTCCGGGCGGGGGCGGGACTCGCCGTCCTGCCGCGCTACTTGTGCCAGGACTCCCTCGACCGCGGTGAGGTCGTCGCCCTGCTGGAGCCCGCCGTGCCCCCGCTGCGCACGTGGTTCCTCGTCGTCCGGGCCGGCAGCCTGGCCCTGGCCCACCTCGCCCGGGCCCACGAGCGCCTGGTGCGCGCCGCCGCGCACTGGTGAGCCCCTTGGGTTCCGGACGATGGCGCGTTTCAGATGCGCGGGCGCGGGCCACTCTTCACCCATGACCGAACGTCCCGTCGTCAAACGCACCGCCCGCGCGATCCTGCTCGACGGTGACGCCCTGATCCTCATCAAGCGCACCAAGCCCGGCGTCGATCCGTACTGGGTCACCCCGGGCGGCGGCGTGGAAGCGTCGGACAGCACGGTCGTCGAGGCGCTCCACAGAGAACTCCACGAGGAACTCGGCGCCAAGATCACCGACGTGGTGCCCTGTTTCGTGGACACGGTCGAGCACATCGGCTCCGGGGGAGTGACCGGGGTGAAGGTGCAGCACTTCTTCGTCTGCCGGCTCGCGTCGATGGACCCCGGCCTGCGGCACGGTCCCGAGGTCGACGACCCGCAGGGCGAGTACGAGATCGTCCGCGTGCCCTTCAGCCGCGTCGGCATCGCCGCCGTCCACCTCGTCCCGCTCTCACTGCGCCACTACCTCGACGGCAACATCGAGGGGGTGCGCGCCATGCACGCCCCCGACCTGGGCTGACGGCCCTGCGGGCCGGGGATGGCGGGCCGGGCCGGTCTCAGCCGGCCACGCCCGCCAGCTCCTCCAGCGCGTCGTAGCGGATGCGCTCCCCGGGGATCCCGATCCGCTTGAGCGCGTCGACACCGCTGCGGATCATCGCCGGCGGCCCCGAGATGAAGGCGTCGTACGAGCTCCAGGGCCCGTTCTCACCGACCGCCTGCGGCAGCTGCCCTGCCAGCCCCTCCCCGATCACCGGGCGGACCGACAGCCACGGGTGGGAGCGCTGCAAGCCCAGCAGGGTGTCCTTGTCGTAGAGGTCGTTGTCACTGCGCGCCCCGAAGAAGACCTCCATGGGACGCCGCTCCCCGTGTTCCGCCACGTCCTCGATCAGCGCCTTGATCGGGGCGATGCCGGTGCCACCGCCCAGACACAGCATCCCGTTGTCGGTGCTGTGGTCCACCACCATCGAGCCGGCCGGCGGCCCCAGCCTCAGGACGTCGCCCGGGCGGGCGTGCCGCACCAGGGCGTTGGAGACCCAGCCGGCCGGGACGGCCTTCACGTGGAAGGACAGCAGCCCGTCCGCGCGGGGCGCCGAAGCGAAGGAGTAGTGCCGCCAGACCCGCGGCCACCACGGGGTCTCCAGGCTCGTGTACTGGCCCGCGAGGAACGGGTACGGCTGGTCGGGGCGGACCGTCAGCACGGCGATGTCCGGGGTGCGCAGGTCGTGCGAGACCACCTCCGCGTGCCACCAGGCCGGTGCGCGGGCCTCGTCCTCCGCCGCCGCATCGATCATGGTCTGCGAGATGGTGGTGTAGGCGCGCACCCAGGCCGTCTCGGTCTCCGGCCCCCAGGACATCTCCGCGTACCGGGCCAGCGCGCCGAGCAGGGCCTCTCCGACCACCGGGTAATGGGTGGGGAGGGTGCCGTACTTGCGGTGCCCGGCTCCGAGCCGGCGCAGGTACGGGGTCAGTACGGCCGGGTCGTCGATGTGCTCGGCGGCGGTCAGCAGGGCCTTCAGCAGCCGGTCGCGCTGGACGTCCATGGCGACAGGGAACATCTCACGGACCTCGGGGTGCCGCGTGAAGACGAGGGCGTAGAAGTAGGAGGTCACCTTGTCCGCGACGGGTGCGATCTCCGCGAGGGTACGGCGGATGAGCACGGCGTCCGGGGACGGCTCGATCGCACCGCCCCCGGAGGGTATCCGGCCCGTCGGTCTGGCCGATCTGGTGGGCGGAGCGTCCATGCGGTGCCTCGCTTCGAACATCTCGGTCGGGTCTGGTACGCCACGGCCTCGGATCCGTGGCTCCGGGTTCCACAGCGTGCCACCCGGCCGGAAGCTCTGCGGGGGAATGGAAAAAACGGAGTTTCGAACCCCCTTTTCCCCCTAGGATGCCTCGACTCCCGAACGTGCCCCGCCCACGAGCTGGTATGCCTCCCGGAGGTCCCGGCCCTCGTAGACGTACGTGGCCCGCGCCGCCAGGTAGGGCCGGGCGTTCACCGCGACCGAACGCGGCACCGCCTCGAAGAGCATCGAATCGGTCCTGGAGTCCCCGTACGCGACGCAGTCGGCCCGGCCCACTCCGAACTGCGCGCACAACCGGTCCGCGATGTCCACCTTGCGCTCGGGCGTCAGGATCCCGGTCACGTCGACGGGCTGGGTGAAGGGGACCGTCGGGTAGACCGATCCGTGAGCGGCGTGCGCGCCCCACTCCAGCAGCAGCTCCACGAAGAAGGAGGGTGACAGCGAGATCACCGCACAGTAGTCCCCGCGCTCGCGGATCTCCGTCCAGACGTCCCGGATCCCCGCCAGCCACGGTGACCCGTCGAAAGCCGCCCGGACGTGTGCGAGCGTCAGGTCGGCCCAGAGCTCCCGGGCCGCCACCGAGAATTCGTGCGGACCGATCTCCTGGGCGGCGAAGGCCCGTTCCAGCTCTGCGATCTGCCGGTCGACACCGAGCTGCCGGGAGATCTCCACCGGTGCGGCCGATCCGTACATCAGGGTGCCGTCGAGGTCGAACAGGTGCAGCGAGGTCATAGCCGTTGAGGCTATGCGATGTTTCACGTGAATCACGGAGCGGCATGTTTCACGTGAAACATGGAGCGGCATGTTTCACGTGAAACATGGAGCGGCCCGAAACATGGAGCGGCCCGATCGTCAATTCTCTGGACTCCCCGCAAGTCGGTGATCCACTCTGGGCCGGTGACACCACCACTGCTCACCGACCTGCCGATCCGCGTACTGACCCCGGATGACCTCCGTCACTGCGCCGACCTGTCCGAGGACCGCGGTTGGCCGCGCGAGGACCACAAGTGGGGGCTGCTGCTCACCGCCGGAACCGGATACGGCATCGACGCCCCCGACGGCCGGGGGCTCGCCGCCGCCTGTGTCGTCACCCGGTACGGAGACCCCGGCGCGAAGCCCGACCTCGCCGCCATCGGGATGGTCCTGATCGCGGACCGGTACGCCCGCAACGGCCTGGGGCGCCGCCTTATGACGCACGTGTGCGACGACATGCTCGCCGGGGTCCCGCTCACCCTGCACGCGACCCCGTACGGCCGCCCGCTCTACGAGGAGCTCGGCTTCGACACCACGGGCCGCGCGGAGATGCTCAGGGGCGCCTTCCGCCCCGAACCGGACGGCCTCACGTCCGCTCCCGCTTCCGCCGGCGCCGGTGTCCGCGTCCGGCCGGCCACCGCCGAGGACCTCCGGGAAATCGTCCGGCTGGACACCGAGGTGTTCGGCACCGACCGGACCCACCTCCTCACCCGGCTCCCGGCCTTCACGGACAGGCTGTTCGTCGCCGAGGACGACGCCGGCACCCTCATCGGCTATGCCGCGATCTGGCCCAACATGGACACCCATGTCGTCGGCCCGCTGATCGCCCGCGACACCACCGCCGCCAAGGCCCTGGTGTCCGCCCTGGCCGCGAGCACCGAACGGGACCTGCGGACCGATGTCGACGTGCGCCACGAAGAACTTCTCGTGTGGCTGAAGGAACGCGGCCTGCGGTCCGTGGCCTTCAACGCCGTCATGACGCGCGACATCCCCGGCCTTCCCGGTGACTGGTCCCGTCGCTGGGCTCCACTCACCGTCGCCGCCGGCTGAAACGAGGACACTCCTTCCATGACCGAAGCCACCCCCGAGCTGACCATCCGCCCCGCCACCGAAGCGGACCTGCCCGACATCGTCGCCATGCTCGCCGACGACCCCCTCGGCGCCACGCGCGAGTCCCCGGACGACCTGGCTCCTTACGCCGCGGCCCTGGAGCGCCTGACCGGCGATCCCCACCAGCACGTCGTCGTCGCCGTCCGCGGCGAGCGCGTCGTGGGCACCCTCCAGCTCACGATCGTTCCGGGCCTCTCCCGCAAGGGCGCCACCCGCTCGATCATCGAGGGAGTCCGCATCCACGCCGACGAGCGCGGCAGCGGCCTGGGGACCCTCTTCGTCGAATGGGCCGTCGAGCGGTCGCGGCAGGAGAACTGCGCGCTGGTCCAGCTCACCTCGGACGCGACCCGCACCGACGCCCACCGGTTCTACGAGCGGCTCGGTTTCACCGCCTCCCACGTGGGGTTCAAGCTCCAGCTCTGAGCGGTTCCGGCACATGCCGGGCCGCCGTCGGCGGCCCGGCCTACGATCGGGAGGATGAGCCCCAGCCTTCCCCTGGTCACCACGGCCGAGCGCCGCCACCGGCTCGGCCGGCGGCACCGCCTGGCTCCCTCCGCCCGCGCCGCCACCGTGAGCGAGGCCGCGGACGCCGTCGTCGCCCTCCACGCCACGGACGCCGCGACGCTCTACCTGTCCGTCCGTGCCCGGCTGGCCGAGGGCGGGCCCGCCACGATCGAACAGGCCCTGTACGAGGACGTCAGCGTCGTCCGCATGCTCAGCATGCGCAACACCCTCTTCGCCGTCTCCGCCGGCCTCGCCCCGTACGTGGACGCGTCCACCGCCCGGAGCATCGCCGTGAAGGAGCGCCGGACCTTCCTGAAGCACCTCGACGAGGACGGCCGGGGTCTCGACGCCGACTGGCTGGCGCACGCGGAGGCCGCCGCCCTGGAGGCGCTCGACTCCCGAGGTGCCTTGACGGGCAGCCAGCTCTCCGCTGCGGTACCGGCCCTGCGGCAGAAGATCACCATCGGCCGCGGCAAGACGTACGAGACCGAGACCGGCGTCGCCACCCGCGTCATCCGTCTCCTGGCCGCCGACGGCCGGATCCGGCGGGACCGGCCGCGGGGTTCGTGGACCTCCAGCCAGTTCCGGTGGGTGCACACGCAGCCCTGGCCTCCGGTGCCCGCCGCCGAGGCGCGCGCCGAGCTGGCCCGCCGCTGGCTGCTCGCGTACGGCCCGGCCACCGAGGCCGACCTCAAGTGGTGGACGGGGTGGAACCTCACCGACGTGCGCAAGGCCCTGGCGGCCGTGGGGCCCGAGCAGGTCCGCCTCGACGGTGGCGCAACGGCGCTCGTCTGCCCCGGGGACACCGGGCCCGAGCCGGCCGTGGAACCCTGGGCCGCACTGCTGCCCGGACTCGACCCCAGCGCCATGGGCTGGGCCGACCGGGGATTCCACCTCGACCCCGCCCACCGCCCGGCCCTGTTCGACTACGCGGGCAACATCGGGCCGACCGTGTGGTGGAACGGCGAGATCATCGGCGGCTGGGCCCAGCGCCCCGACGGCGAGATCGTCTGGCGGCTGCTGGGCAGTCCCGGCCGGGCCGCCGAGGAGGCGGTCGCCGCGGAGGCCGCCCGGCTGGCCGACTGGGTGGGGGCCGCCCGCATCACGCCCCGCTTCCGCACTCCGCTGGAGCGGGAACTCGTCGCCTGAGCCGGGCACGAGCCCCCGGCCCCCGGCCCCCGGCCCGCGGCCCGCGGTGTCAGCCGATGCCCCGCCAGCCCTGCGGATCCACGCCGCCGGGCACGGGGGCCGCGGGGTCGTAGGGTTCGCGCGTGAAGACGAACGAGGCGAGGTCGAGGTGGCTCACGGAGCCGTCCTCCCGCCGCACCGCCCGCAGCGTCTCCCCGGCGTAATAGCCCGTCAGGCCGGTCCAGGTGCCGTCCGCTTCGGCGCGGAAGCGGGCCGCCCGGCCGGTGGCGCCCACCGGGCTCAGCTCCAGCGATCCGTCCGCGTTCAGCCGCACGACCTGGGCCGACGTCCCCCAGTACCAGGGGCCGCACAGCTCCAGGGGCACCTGGTCGCCCTCCTTGAACGGCTGCCACGGCTCGGGGATGCGCGGCTCCGCGTCCGCCACGATCGCCACGAGGTCGGCGGCCACCGTCGACGGCGGCAGACCCGAGGTGCAGTTGGCCAGCACGACCGCCGCCACGTCGTCGGCCTCGCTGAACCACAGGCCGGCGACGAAGCCGGGCAGCGAGCCGCCGTGCCCGGCGAGCCGGCGCCCGCCCTGGTCCGCCACCTGAAGGCCCAGCCCGTACCCGAGCTCGGCGAGCCCGGGCTCCGGGGGCGACGCCGCCGTACGCATCTCCCGTACGCTCGCGACGCTCAGTACGCGCTCGTCACCGCGCATCAGCAGCCGGGCGAACCGGGCGAGGTCGCCGGTCGTCGACCACAGCTGACCGGCCGCGGCCATCAGCCCCAGGTCCTCGGACGGCTCGGGCATCATCACGTCCGCCCAGGGGTGCACCGCCCAGCCCCCCGCGTGCGGGGCCTGCGGAAGGCCGCTCGTACGCTTCAGCCCCAGCGGCTCCAGCACCTCGGCGCGCAGCACCTCCTCCCACGGCTTGCCGCGCAGCGCCTCGACGAGCGAACCCAGCAGGGTGTAGCCGGGGTTGGAGTAGTGGTGCCGGGTCCCGGGAACGTGCCTGAACGGCTCCTCCCCGAGCACGTCGGCGAGCTCCGGCCGCAGTACGGCCGGCGAGCGCTCCCACCACGCGCCGGGCGTCTCCGCCGCGAGTCCCGCGGTGTGGGCCAGCAGCTGGCCGATGGTCACGTCGTCCGCTCCGCTGCCCGGGAGGTGCTTGCCCAGCGGGTCCGACAGCTGGAGGAGGCCCTCGTCCCGCAGTCGCATCACCAGGACGGCCGTGAAGGTCTTGGTGATCGATCCGATCCGGTACTGCACGTCGCCGTCCGGCCCGTGGCCCTCGACGCAGGTCCGGGAACCCTCCCAGACCACCTCGCCGCCCCGTACGACTGCCGCCACCAGCGAAGGGGACCGCCCCTCGCGCTGTGCGACGGCGATCCGGTGCCTCAGGGCGCGCCGGGTGGCGGGGAGCAGTTCCAGGTCTTCAGAGAGGGCATCCATGATCGGATGCTACGTGTTGGCCATGTCCACGAACCGCGAATAATGGCCCTGGAAAGCCACGGTGATGGTGGCCGTGGGGCCGTTTCGGTGCTTGGCGACGATCAGGTCCGCCTCGCCCGCGCGGGGCGACTCCTTCTCGTACGCGTCCTCTCGGTGCAGCAGGATCACCATGTCGGCGTCCTGCTCGATCGAGCCGGACTCGCGCAGGTCGGAGACCATCGGCTTCTTGTCGGTGCGCTGCTCGGGACCACGGTTCAGCTGGGAGAGCGCGATCACCGGCACCTCCAGCTCCTTGGCCAGCAGCTTGAGGTTTCGGGACATGTCCGAGACCTCCTGCTGACGGCTCTCGGGACGGCGCGAGCCACCCGACTGCATCAGCTGGAGGTAGTCGATGACGACGAGCGAGAGGTCGTTGCGCTGCTTGAGCCGGCGGCACTTGGCCCGGATCTCCATCATCGACAGGTTGGGGGAGTCGTCGATGTAGAGCGGGGCTGCGGAGACGTCCGGCATCCGGCGGGCGAGGCGGGTCCAGTCGTCGTCGGTCATCGTGCCCGAGCGCATGTGGTGCAGCGCCACCCGGGCCTCGGCCGAGAGCAGGCGCATGGCGATCTCGTTGCGGCCCATTTCGAGGGAGAAGATGACGCTGGGCAGATTGCTCTTGATGGAGCACGCGCGGGCGAAGTCCAGCGCGAGCGTCGACTTTCCCATGGCGGGTCGCGCGGCGATGACGATCATCTGGCCCGGGTGCAGGCCGTTGGTCAGCGAGTCGAGGTCGGTGAACCCGGTCGGCACCCCGGACATCTGGCCGGAGCGCGAGCCGATCGCCTCGATCTCGTCGAGTGCGCCCTCCATGATGTCGCCGAGCGGCAGGTAGTCCTCGGACGTGCGCTGCTCGGTGACGGCGTAGATCTCGGCCTGGGCGCTGTTGACGATCTCGTCGACGTCCCCGTCGGCCGCGTACCCCATCTGTGTGATCTTCGTACCGGCCGCCACGAGGCGGCGCAGTACGGCCCTCTCGTGGACGATCTCCGCGTAGTACTCGGCGTTGGCCGCGGTCGGGACGGACTGCACCAGGGTGTGCAGGTACGAGGCACCGCCGACCTTGCCGATCTCACCGCGGCGGGTCAGCTCGGCGCCGACCGTGATCGGGTCGGCGGGCTCGCCCTTCGCGTACAGGTCGAGGATGGCCTGGTAGATCGTCTCGTGCGAGGGCCGGTAGAAGTCGTGGCCCTTGAGGACCTCGACCACGTCGGCGATGGCGTCCTTGGACAGCAGCATGCCGCCGAGCACGGACTGCTCGGCGTCCAGGTCCTGCGGCGGGACGCGCTCGAAGCCGCCCCCTCCGCCGTCCCAGGAACCGCCCTCGCGGCCCCGGTCCTGCTGGTCGTCGCCGCGGCCGCGGCCTTCGCCACCCCGGCGCGAGCGGGTGGGGAGACGGTCGCCGGGACCGCTGTCGGCCCAGGGGTCGTCCATGGGCTCGGGCATGCTCACCGGGCCGCCTCCTCCCGTCCGCAGCGCGGACCTCGCCGTGGCAGTCTTTCTACGACACGGCTCTGACATTCGGGACACCCGGACCGGCTCTGAGCGCGTCGGGCAACGCCCAACGGTAGGGCCGCGAGCGGCGACAGCCAATCTTGTTATCCACAGGCTGTGTGGATGAGATGTGGACGACGGACCCAATGCTGTGGGTAAGTCGCCCGAAGCTGTGCACAGACCGGGGGACGACGCTGTGGACAAAATCACCCACCCCGCCCCCACACCGCCACTGACCTGCGCTTTCTCCCAGGGAGGGCGAGGGTGGGGAAAAATCTTGGCCACTGTCTCAAGATCGTCCCCGACGGGCCGGAAAGAACGCCCAAGTCAGGAGCTTGGTAATGGCCCAAGGACCCTTGTGTCCATTACCTGTGGAAGATTAGATTGGGCGCATGACACAGGCCCCCACAGCCGCGAAGGCCACACCGAAACGGCACGACCGCGAGATACTCGCACTCGCCGTGCCCGCCTTCGGCGCCCTCGTCGCCGAGCCCCTCTTCGTGATGGCCGACAGTGCCATCGTGGGCCACCTCGGCACCCCGCAGCTGGCCGGCCTGGGCGTCGCGGCGGCCCTGCTCACCACCGCCGTGAGCGTCTTCGTCTTCCTCGCCTACGCCACCACCGCGGCCGTGGCCCGGCGCGTGGGAGCGGGCGACCTCCAGGCCGCCATCCGGCAGGGCATGGACGGCATCTGGCTCGCCCTGCTGCTCGGCACGGCGGTCGTCGCCGCCGTCCTGCTCACCGCGCCGTGGCTGGTCTCCCTCTTCGGCGCTTCGGACACCGTCGCGCCGTATGCAGAAACGTATCTTCGGATCTCCGCCCTCGGCATACCCGCGATGCTCGTGGTCCTGGCCGCCACCGGCGTCCTGCGCGGCCTCCAGGACACCCGCACGCCGCTCTACGTGGCCGTGGGCGGTTTCGCCCTCAACGGCGCCCTGAACGTGGCCCTGGTCTACGGCGCCGGTCTCGGCATCGCCGGATCCGCCTGGGGCACGGTCATCGCCCAGTGCGCCATGGCCGGGGTGTACCTCGTCACGGTCGTCCGCGGCGCCCGGCGCCACGGCGCCTCCCTGCGGCCCGACGCGGCCGGCATACGGGCCTGCGCCCAGGCCGGGGTGCCGCTGCTGGTCCGCACCCTGTCCCTGCGCGCCATCCTGATGATCGCGACGGCCGTGGCGGCCCGGCTGGGGGACGCCGACATCGCCGCCCACCAGATCCTGCTGTCCCTCTGGAGCCTGCTCGCCTTCGCGCTGGACGCCATCGCCATCGCGGGCCAGGCCATCATCGGCCGCTACCTGGGCGCCGGGGACACCGAGGGAGCGAAGGCCGTCTGCCGCCGCATGGTGCTCTGGGGGATCGTCTCGGGCGTCGTCCTGGGTCTGCTGGTCGTCCTGGCCCGGCCCGTGTTCATCCCGCTGTTCACTGGCGATCCCGTGGTCGAGGACGCCCTGCTGCCCGCCCTGCTGGTGGTGGCCCTGAGCCAGCCGGTCTGCGGAGTGGTGTTCGTGCTGGACGGGGTGCTGATGGGTGCCGGCGACGGCCGCTACCTCGCCTGGGCGATGCTGGTGACCCTGGCGGTCTTCGCGCCGGCCGCGCTCCTGGTTCCCACCCTCGGCGGCGGCCTGACGACGCTCTGGTGGGCCATGACGCTGATGATGCTGGTCCGGATGGCCACCCTCCAGCTCCGCGCCCGCTCCGGCCGGTGGCTGGTCTCCGGGGCCACTCGTTGACCACACTGATGTTTCACGTGAAACACGACCGCTGTGGGGCCATGTTTCACGTGAAACGACGAACCATGTTTCACGTGAAACGACGAAGGGCCGCACCCCGGAGGGTGCGGCCCTTCATGCGCTGCCCTTAGGCGGCGACGACCTCGATGCCCACGTTCGCGACGACCTCGGCGTGCAGACGCACGGAGACCTGGTACGAACCGAGGGTCTTGATCGGGGAGCCCAGCTCCACGCGGCGCTTGTCGACCTTCGGGCCACCGGAAGCCTCGACCGCGGAAGCGATGTCGGCCGGGGTGACGGAACCGAAGAGACGACCGGCGTCACCCGCGCGGGTGGCCAGACGGACCTTCACGCCCTCGAGCTTGGCCTTGACCTCGTTGGCCTGCTCGATGGTCGCGATCTCGTGGATCTTGCGGGCGCGGCGGATCTGCGCCACGTCCTTCTCGCCACCCTTGGTCCAGCGGATCGCGAAACCACGCGGGACCAGGTAGTTGCGAGCGTAACCGTCCTTGACGTCGACGACATCGCCGGCGGTGCCGAGGCCAGAGACCTCGTGGGTCAGGATGATCTTCATTAGTCGGTCACCCTTTCCTTATCGCGCGGTGGACGTGTAGGGCAGCAGCGCCATCTCACGGCTGTTCTTGACGGCCGTGGCGACGTCACGCTGGTGCTGCGTGCAGTTGCCGGTAACGCGGCGGGCACGGATCTTGCCGCGGTCGGAAATGAACTTCCGCAGCATGTTCGTGTCCTTGTAGTCCACGTACGCGGTCTTGTCCTTGCAGAACGCGCAGACCTTCTTCTTAGGCTTGCGCACAGGCGGCTTCGCCATTGTGTCTCTCCTGTGTGATCAAGAAGTTTGGATGCGAGCGCCCTAGAAGGGCGGCTCGTCCGAGTAGCCACCGCCGGAGCCGCCGGAGCTTCCGCCCCAGCCGCCCCCGCCGCCCTGCTGCTGGCCGCCGGCCGGCGCACTGGACGCCCACGGGTCGTCGGAGGGAGCTCCGCCGCCCTGGGGCGCACCGCTGGGGGCTCCGCCCCAGTTGCCGCCGCCCTGCTGCTGGCCGCCACCGCCGCCGTATCCACCCTGGCCGCCGCGACCGGTGGTCTTGGCGACCTTGGCCGTGGCGTTCTTCAGGCTGGGGCCGACTTCCTCGACGTCCAGCTCGTAGACCGTGCGCTTGACACCCTCACGGTCCTCGTACGACCGCTGCTTCAGCCGGCCCTGCACGATGACGCGCATGCCCCGCTGAAGGGACTCGGCGACGTTCTCCGCCGCCTGACGCCAGACCGAGCAGGTCAGGAACAGGCCTTCGCCGTCCTTCCACTCATTGGTCTGCTTGTCGAAGATGCGGGGAGTGGACGCGACACGGAACTTCGCGACCGCCGCACCCGAGGGGGTGAAGCGCAGCTCGGGGTCGTCGACGAGATTGCCGACGACCGTGATGACGGTCTCGCCTGCCATGGATGAACCTCTCGGCGGGGATTACTGCTGGGCTGCTGTGCTACTCGATCCCGATTACCGCTGAACCGGAGTTCAGTGGGTCTCGGGGCGAAGGACCTTGGTCCGGAGAACCGACTCGTTCAGGTTCATCTGGCGGTCGAGCTCCTTGACGACCGCAGGCTCGGCCTGAAGGTCGATGACCGAGTAGATGCCCTCGGGCTTCTTCTTGATCTCGTAAGCGAGACGACGACGGCCCCAGGTGTCGACCTTTTCGACCTTTCCGTTGCCCTCACGGACGACGGAGAGGAAGTTCTCGATCAGCGGGGAGACAGCGCGCTCCTCGAGATCGGGGTCGAGGATGACCATCACTTCGTAGTGACGCATGTGGAACCCACCTCCTTTGGACTCAGCGGCCACGGTCGTTCCGTGGCAGGAGGGTCGTGATGCGTGCCGCACGGCGACTGAGAGCAGACACCGCGCAGACCGTACAGACTACCTGCTCGACTCCTTCCGGTTGAAATCCGGCGGGAGGAGGCCACAATCTGTAGGCACCGGGTGTGCTCGGTGCTATGCCTCCCGCCCAGGCGGGAGGCGGCCGCGCGCGCCGTTCTGCGTCAGCCAGGAGGTGCCTTCCGATGGCACAGGCCATGCATCGCCAGTCCTCGCCCCCGCCGATCTCGCTCCTCTCCACCGACGGCAAGCCGCATCCGCTCCAGGACACCCTGATGGCGGTCACCCTGGTCCTCGGCGCCGTGGCGTTCGTCACTGCGTTCTTCCACCATCTGCACCTGCTCAGCTCGTGGGCCGGGCTGATCGGGATCGGGACCGGGCTGTACGGACAGTTCATCTCCGCCACCACCCGAGAGCGCTTCGCGCTGATCATCGGCCTTGGCGCGTCTGCCATCGGCTTCTTCCTCGGAATGGCGCACGGCGGTCTCTTCGGCGGCTGGTTCGGCTGACCGGGGGACCTCCGCGGCGGGGCGCCGGTCTCAGTCCGGCCCGGGCACCGGCCCGACCCCCAGATGGGTGGCGCCCCCGTCGCAGTAGGCTTCGCGCCATAGCAGCGAAGCCGCCCGAGGAGACACCCCGCATGAGCCTGTCCCTGAGCACCATCAGCCGAGAGCAGCATCTGGCGTACCTCCAGAGCCTGCCCTCGGCTAGCCACTGCCAGGTCCCGGCATGGGCCGACGTCAAGAACGAGTGGCGCTCGGAGAACCTCGGATGGTTCGACAAGTCCGGTCAACTCGTCGGTGCCGCGCTCGTGTTGTACCGCCAGCTGCCCAAGGTGAAGCGGTACCTCGCGTACCTCCCCGAGGGCCCGGTCATCAACTGGTACGCCCCCAACCTGGAGGAATGGCTCCAGCCGATGCTGGCCCACCTCAAGCAGCAGGGCGCCTTCACGGTGAAGATGGGCCCGCCCGTCGTCATCCGCCGCTGGAATTCCGCCGCCATCAAGGCCGGCATCCAGGACCCCGAGGTCAAGCGCCTGCGCGACGTCGAGGCCACGCACATCGAGCCCCGCGCCTTCGAGGTGTCCGACAAGCTGCGCCGGATGGGCTGGCAGCAGGGTGAGGACGGCGGCGCGGGGTTCGGCGACGTCCAGCCCCGCTACGTGTTCCAGGTCCCGCTGGCCAACCGCTCCCTGGACGATGTCCTCAAGGGCTTCAACCAGCTGTGGCGCCGCAACATCAAGAAGGCCGAGAAGGCCGGCGTCGAGGTCGTCCAGGGCGGCTACGACGACCTGCCCACCTGGCAGTACCTGTACGAGATCACGGCCGAGCGCGACAAGTTCCGCCCGCGCCCGCTCAGTTACTTCCAGCGCCAGTGGACGGCCCTCAACTCCGAGGACCCCAACCGGATGCGCCTGTACATCGCCACGCACGAGGGGGAGCCGCTGGCCGCCGCCACGATGCTCACCGTCGGCCAGCACGTCTGGTACTCGTACGGCGCCTCCGCGAACCACAAGCGCGAGGTGCGGCCCTCGAACGCGATGCAGTGGCGCATGCTGCGCGATTCGTACGCGCTCGGTGCCAGCGTCTACGACCTGCGCGGCATCTCTGACACGCTGGACGAGAACGACCACCTGTTCGGCCTGATCCAGTTCAAGGTCGGTACGGGCGGCGAGGCCGTCGAGTACGTCGGCGAGTGGGACTTCCCGCTCAACAAGGTGCTGCACAAGGCGCTCGACATCTACATGTCGCGCCGCTGACCCAGCTGTATTTCGAGAGAGGTTCCGGACGGGCATGGCGCTCACGCTCTACGTCGACACCGCGCGCTGGCGTGCGCACCAGAAGCAGATCACGGACCAGTTCCCCGGTCTGATCCCGGTCTGCAAGGGCAACGGCTACGGCTTCGGCCACGAGCGGCTGTGCGAGGAGGCGACCAGGATGGGCGCCGACATCCTGGCCGTCGGCACCACCTACGAGGCCGCGAGCATCAAGGACTACTTCGGCGGCGACCTGCTCGTCCTCACCCCCTTCCGGCGGGGTGAGGACCCGGTTCCGCTGCCGGACCGGGTGATCCGCTCGGTGTCCTCGGTGGACGGGGTGCGCGGGCTGGTCGGTGCCCGCGTGGTCATCGAGTGCATGAGCTCGATGCGCCGCCACGGCGTCTCCGAGCAGGACCTGGGCCTGCTCCAGTCCGCGATCGAGGACGTCCGGCTGGAGGGCTTCGCCCTGCACCTGCCGCTGGACCGCCCGGACGGCTCGGACGCCGTCGAGGAGGTCATCGGCTGGATGGACCGGCTGCGCGCGGCCCGGCTGCCGCTGCACACCATGTTCGTCAGCCACCTGCGGGCCGAGGAACTGGCGCGGCTCCAGCAGCAGTTCCCACAGACCCGCTTCCGGGCCCGCATCGGCACCCGGCTGTGGCTGGGCGACCACGACGCGACCCAGTACCGGGGCTCGGTCCTGGACGTCACCCGGGTGGTCAAGGGGGACCGGTTCGGCTACCGGCAGCAGAAGGCCGCCTCCGACGGCTGGCTGGTCGTGGTCGCGGGCGGCACGTCGCACGGGGTGGGCCTGGAGGCCCCCAAGGCCCTGCACGGGGTGATGCCGCGCGCCAAGGGCGTGGCGCGGGCCGGTCTGGCCACCGTCAACCGGAACCTGTCGCCCTTCGTCTGGGCGGGCAAGCAGCGCTGGTTCGCCGAGCCCCCGCACATGCAGGTGTCGATCCTGTTCGTGCCCTCGGACGCCACCGAGCCGAGGGTCGGCGACGAGCTGGTGGCGCACCTGCGCCACACGACGACGCAGTTCGACCGGGTCCTCGACGCCTGATCCGCCCGCCGGCCGGGCCGCCCGCCCGGTCAGTCCCTGGGGTCCACGCCCCAGGCGACCCGCTGTCCCTCCGAAGGCGCCGCGTCATGCGGCGCCTTCGCCCGTTCCGACAGCGTGAACACGTCCTCGGCCCCGTCCAGGACGCCGCCGGAGGGGTCGTCCGAGCCGTCGCGGCGTACGACGTCGCGCTCGGGCAGCACGATGTCCCGTACGACGACGGCGCACAGGTACAGCGTGGCCAGCAGGTGGGCGGCGATGGCCAGCTGGTAGCCCTCCACGGGCAGCCCCTGGTGCTTGTCACCGCTGCTCGTGTAGGCCAGGTAGAACCAGATCCCGAGGTAGTACGCGATCTCGCCGGCCTGCCAGATCAGGAAGTCCCGCCAGCGGGGCCGGGCCAGCGCGGCGAGCGGTACGAGCCACAGCACGTACTGGGGTGAGTACACCTTGTTGGCCAGGATGAAGGCGGCGACGACCAGGAAGGCCAGCTGGGCGAAGCGCGGGCGCCTGGGTGCGGTCAGGGTGAGCAGGCCGATGCCGAGGCACAGGAGCAGGGTCAGCCCGGTCGCGTAGGTGTTGGCGTCTTCGAGCGGGTTGCCGGTGCGCTGGGAGATCAGCAGCCAGACGGAGCCGAAGTCGATGGGCCGCTCCTGGCTGAACTCGTAGAACCGCTTCCAGCCGTCCCAGGCGACGTACATGACGGGGCCGTTCACCAGGAGCCAGGAGGCGGCCGCGCCGAGGGCGGCGGCAGCGAACGCCCGCCACTTCCCGGCCCGCCAGCACAGCACGAACAGCACTCCGAGCAGGAGGACGGGATAGAGCTTGGCCGCGGTCGCCAGGCCGATGAAGACACCGGCGAGCAGCGGGCGGCTGCGGGACCACATCAGCATCGCGACGGCGGCGAGCGCGACGGCCGGCAGGTCCCAGTTGATGGTCGCGTTGAGCGCGAAGGCGGGCGCCAGCGCGAGCAGCAGGGCGTCCCAGGGCCGGTGCCGGTGGGTGCGCGCGACGCAGACGGCGATGACCGCGGCGCAGACCATCAGCATGCCCGCGTTGACCATCCAGTACATCTGCTCGCGGTGCTGGACGGAGCCGGCGGTCGGCGTCATCCAGGAGGCGACCTGCATGAAGGCACCGGTGAGCACCGGGTACTCGAGGTACTGCATGCCGCCGTACTTCGGGTCGGTGGCGATGTCGGGGAAGCGGTCGAGGTAGGGCACGAGGCCGTCGGCGAAGCCGCGGGCGGAGTACAGGTGCGGGATGTCGGAGTAGCAGGCGTGGGTGTACTGCGAGGCCGCTCCCCGGAACCAGGCCCAGTCGTAGCAGGGCAGCTTCTGCGCCATGCCCAGCGCGAACATGCCGAGGGCCACGAGGACCACGACGCGGACGGGGCTCAGCCAGTGGCCGCCCAGCCGGGCGTGACGGCCGGCCGGTCCCCCGATGAGCTCGCTGCCGGCGGCGGCGACCTCGTCCTGCCGGGTGGGTGGTACGGGCCGGTCCTCGTGCACCTTGGTCATGGCGCCCATCCTGCCGTACCGGGCCGTACGCGTGGGAGGGCCGCCGCACGGTGTGCGACGGCCCTCCCGGGTCGGGCGGTTCGGGGTCAGCCGGAGGCGCCCATGATGCTTCCCCAGCTGGTCGAGCCTCCCGGCCGGCCGGGACGGGTGGTGGCGGACCGGGAGGGCTCGCCGGTGGTACCGCCGTCGGGGAACCCGCCGGAGGTGGTGCCGCCGTCGGCTCCGCGGTTCGTACCGCCGGTGACCGAGGGGTCGCAGTTCAGGTTCCAGGGCCTGGGCTTGCAGGTCGGCTTGCCGTCGCCGGACGGCGACGGCGAGACCGACGGCGAGGTGCTGGGCGAGGGCGACGGCGCCGAGGTGGAGGGCGAGGGGACGGCCGAAGGGGTCGGCTGGGGCGCGCCGGCCGCGTCCGCGATGACGCCGATGTCCTCGGCCTCCGGGAAGTCCTTGACCGGGGTGCCCTTGAGCGCCTCGCGCATGTACTCGGTCCAGATGGCCGCCGGAATGTCACCACCGTGGATGGAGTCGACCCCGCCCACGTGGTTCATGGACATGAGCTCCTTGTTCTTGGAGGTCGGGTCGTTGCGGAAGAGGGTGACCGAGGTGGACAGCTCGGGGGTGTACCCGACGAACCAGGCCGACTTGTTCAGGTCGGTGGTGCCGGTCTTGCCCGCGGCGGGGCGGCCCAGCTTCTTCGCCTTGGTTCCGGTGCCGTTCTCGACGACGTTGCGCAGCACCTTGGTGATGTTGTCCGCGATGGAGTCGTCCATGGCGCGGGATTCCCTGGGCGGCGCGAAGCCGGGAATGTCCTTGCCGTCCCTGACGACCTTCGTCACCGAGAAGGGCTCCCGGTGGGTGCCGGAGGCGGCGAAGGTGGCGTAGGAGTCGGCCATGCGGATGGCGCTGGGCGTCGAGGTGCCGAGGGCGAAGGAGGCGTTGTTGTTCTTGTCCATCGACTCCTCCAGGATCCCGGTCGCCTTGGCGACCTCGCGGACCTTGCTGTGGCCGACGTCGAAGACGAGCTGGGCGAACGGGACGTTGATGGACTTCTCCATCGCCTCGTTGAGCGTCACGTAGCCGTAGGGGTACTCGCTCTCGTTCTTCTGCCGGAACGGCGTCCCGTCGTTGGCGAGCAGCGGCTTGCCCTCACGGTTGTTGATCACGGTGAGGTCGTCGGCGTTGTACTTGCTGTCGACCGAGATGCCCGCGCCCTTGGAGTTCTGCGTGCCGTACTGCATGGCGGCAGCGAGGACGTACGGCTTCCAGGTCGAGCCGACGGGGACGCCGGAGGTGTTGGCGTTGTTGGCGAAGTACTTGTGGTCCCAGCCGGGGCCGCCGTACAGGGCCACGATCGCCCCGGTCTTGACGTCCACGGAGGCGGCCCCGAACTGCACGAAGGTGTCGTACTGCGGGCGCTTCTTCTCGTCGAGGAAGTCGTTGCGGGTGTCCTCCACCGCCTTGACCAGGGCGTCCACCCTGGGCTTCTGGAAGGTGGTGGTGATCGTGTAGCCGCCGAGCGCCATCTTCTCGGCGGTGATGCCGGCGGTCTTCATGACGTACTGCTTGGCCACCTCGACGAGGTAGCCGGTCTGGCCGGACATGCCGCGGGCCTGCTCGGAGTCCACCCGCGCGGGGAACTCCTTGTACTTGTCCCGCTCGGACTGCGTCATGCGGCCCACCGCGACCTCGCGGTCGAGCACCCAGGCCCAGCGGAGCCGGGCGCGCTTCTCGTTGGCTTCCGGGGTGGCCGCGGGGCCGATGCCGCCGTCCGGGTTGTAGAGGTTGGGGCCCTTGAGCATGGAGGCGAGGAAGGCGCTCTGGGACGGGTCGAGGTCCTTGGCGTCCTTGCCGAAGTAGGCGCGGGCGGCGGCCTGGATGCCGTAGGCGTCCCGGCCGTAGTAGGCGGTGTTGAGGTAGCCCGCGAGGACGACGTCCTTCTCCTCGCTGACCCCCAGCTTGATCGCGATGAAGAGCTCGGTGACCTTGCGCTTGAGCGTCTGCTCGGAATCGAGGTACATGTTCTTGACGTACTGCTGGGTGATCGTGGAGCCACCCTGCGTCGAGCCGCCCGTGGCCATGTTCACCACGGCCCGGGCGATGCCCATCGGGTCGACGCCCTTGTCCGTTTCGAACGACTCGTTCTCCGCCGCGATCACGGCGTTCCGCATGGACAGGGGGATCTGGTCGATCGGGACGATCTGCCGGTTCGTGCTCCCGCCGGTGGCGACCATCTGGGTGCCGTCGGCCCACTGGAAGACGTTGTTCTGCGCCTTGGCGGCCTTGTTGGCGTCCGGCGTGTTCACACTGGCGATACCGATGCCGGCCCCGGCGAAGATGACCGCGAAGAAGCCGAGGAAGCTCCCGCCGACCAGCTTCCAGGACGGTACGAAGCGCTTCCAGCCCAGCTTGCCCGCACGCGGGTAGTCGATGAGCCGGCTGCCTCCCTTCCCGCCCCCGCCGCCCTGCCCACCTGCGCGTCCGCGGCCGGCGGCACCCCGCGGGGCGGCGCGGCGGGCGTCGGCGCGGCTGCTGTGGGCGCTGTGCTCCGCGTAGGGCCCGCCGGGCGGCGCGGCGGGGAGGTCACGGCCGGGAACGGCGCCCCGGCCGGGGCGCTGCGGTGCAGCCCGACGGGACGCGGCGCGGCCGCCACCCTGGGACTGCGGCGGTTTACGGCGGTGCTCGCTCATCGAACGACTACTCCTCGGGCAGGCGAGTGGCCTGGAAGCGGCAGGTGATTCCGGTTCCCCCCGGTTGTCCTGCAGCACAGACTACGCACGGCCAAAACCCAACCAGTGCCGAAGGTCACCCCAAATCAGGCAACTTGCGTCGTACGAATCGGTGATGTGACGCCGGTCACTACGCCACCGCTTGTCGCCTGGAGCAACGCGATCTATCGTCTGGATGTATCGGGCCGATACATCCAGACGACATAAACTCCGGGGCAGAGAGGGGTAGGCGGATGAGCAGGCGCTCAGGCATCCTCGAGTTCGCCGTCCTCGGCCTGCTCCGTGAATCCCCCATGCACGGTTACGAGCTCCGCAAGCGGCTCAACACCTCGCTGGGAGTGTTCAGGGCGTTCAGCTACGGGACTCTCTACCCCTGCCTCAAGACTCTGGTCTCAAACGGCTGGTTGATCGAAGAACCGGGCAACGCCCCGGAAGACGCTCTCGCCGCTTCACTCGCAGGGCGCCGCGCCAAGATCGTCTACCGGTTGACGGCAGCAGGTAAGGAGCACTTCGAAGAGCTCCTGTCCCACACCGGCCCCGACACCTGGGAGGACGAGTCCTTCGCCGCCCGCTTCGCCTTCTTCGGTCAGACCGAACGAGAGGTGCGGATGCGGGTACTGGAGGGCCGCCGAAGCCGGCTGGAGGAGCGCCTGGAGAAGATGCGCGCCTCGCTCGCCCGTACACGGGAGCGCCTGGACGACTACACGCTCGAGCTGCAGCGGCACGGAATGGAATCCGTCGAGCGTGAAGTGCGCTGGCTGAACGAGCTCATCGAGAGCGAGAGGGCGGGACGGGACCGGAGACGGTCCGGCCCGCCCGACGAAACTGCAAAGTGAGGCCTGTATCTCGCAGGCCTCGTTCCGAGAACAAACAGGGAGCAACCGGAATGGGTTCGGTTCGCGTAGCCATCGTCGGCGTGGGCAACTGCGCCGCCTCGCTGGTGCAGGGCGTCGAGTACTACAAGGACGCCGACCCGGCGGCCAAGGTCCCCGGTCTGATGCACGTCCAGTTCGGCGACTACCACGTGGGTGACGTCGAGTTCGTCGCCGCGTTCGACGTCGACGCGAAGAAGGTCGGCCTCGACCTTTCGGACGCCATCGGCGCCAGCGAGAACAACACCATCAAGATCTGCGACGTCCCGAACTCGGGCGTGACCGTCCAGCGCGGCCACACCCTGGACGGCCTGGGCAAGTACTACCGCATGACCATCGAGGAGTCCGCCGAGGCTCCGGTCGACGTGGTCCAGGTCCTCAAGGACCGCCAGGTCGACGTTCTCGTCTGCTACCTTCCGGTCGGCTCCGAAGAGGCGGCGAAGTTCTACGCCCAGTGCGCCATCGACGCCAAGGTCGCCTTCGTCAACGCCCTCCCGGTCTTCATCGCCGGCACCAAGGAGTGGGCCGACAAGTTCACCGAGGCCGGTGTCCCGATCGTCGGTGACGACATCAAGTCCCAGGTCGGCGCCACCATCACGCACCGCGTGATGGCGAAGCTGTTCGAGGACCGCGGTGTCCGGCTCGAGCGCACCATGCAGCTCAACGTCGGCGGCAACATGGACTTCAAGAACATGCTCGAGCGCGACCGCCTCGAGTCGAAGAAGATCTCCAAGACGCAGGCCGTCACCTCGCAGATCCCCGACCGGGAGCTCGGCGAGAAGAACGTCCACATCGGCCCGTCCGACTACGTCGCGTGGCTCGACGACCGCAAGTGGGCCTACGTCCGCCTTGAGGGCCGCGCCTTCGGCGACGTCCCGCTGAACCTCGAGTACAAGCTCGAGGTGTGGGACTCCCCGAACTCCGCCGGTGTCATCATCGACGCGCTGCGTGCCGCGAAGATCGCCAAGGACCGCGGCATCGGCGGCCCGATCCTGTCGGCGTCCAGCTACTTCATGAAGTCCCCGCCGGTCCAGTACTTCGACGACGAGGCCTACGCCAACGTCGAGAAGTTCATCAAGGGCGAGGTCGAGCGCTAGTCGCACCCCGGGGTCTGCGGACACCTGGTCTTCGACCGCTCTTCCACCGAGGGTCCCCGGACAATGTGTCCGGGGACCCTCGGTGTGTGTGACCCTTGCCCTCATGCCTGTCGTAGGTGATCTGCGCGTACTCCTGCGCCTGAGGGACTTCCGCAACCTGCTCGCCGTGAGGCTGCTCTCCCAGGCCGCCGACGGCGTCTACCAGGTCGCGCTCGCCACCTTCGTGGTCTTCTCCCCCGAGAAGCAGACCTCGCCCGCGGCCATCGCCTCGGCCATGGCGGTACTGCTGCTGCCCTATTCGGCGATCGGCCCCTTCGCCGGGGTGCTGCTGGACCGGTGGCGCCGGCGCCAGGTCTTCCTCTACGGCAACCTGCTGCGGGCCTTCCTCGCCTGCGTGACCGGCCTGCTGATCGTCGTCCAGGTCCCCGACTGGCTCTTCTACGCCTCGGCCCTGTCCGTGACCGCCGTCAACCGCTTCGTCCTGGCCGGGCTGGCCGCGTCCCTGCCCCATGTCGTCCGCTCCGACCAGCTGGTCACCGCCAACGCCCTCTCGCCCACCGCCGGAACGCTCGCGGCCGTCGCCGGGGGAGGCCTGGCCTTCCTGGTCCGCCTGCTGGCCTCGGGGTCCAACGCCCTCGTCGTGCTGCTCGGCGCCGCCCTCTACCTGTGCGCGGCCCTGGCCGCGCTGCGCCTGGCCGTCGGGCTCCTCGGCCCCGACCACCGGGAGGGGCCGGCCCACCCTTCGGTCGGCGAGGGGATCGTCCTCACCGTGCGGGGCATGGCGGAAGGCCTGCGGCACCTGGCCGGCCGGCGGGAGGCCGCACGGGCGCTGACCGCGATGACCCTGATGCGGTTCTGCTACGGGGCCCTGACCGTGATGCTGCTGATGCTCTGCCGCTACTCCTGGTCCGACAACGAGTCCGACGGGCTGGCCCTGCTGGGGATCGCCGTGGGGGTGTCCGGAGCCGGGTTCTTCGCGGCCGCCCTCGTCACCCCGTGGCTGGTGCACCGGCTCGGTCCCCTGGGCTGGATCACCGCCTGCTCGGCGGGCGCGGCCGTGCTGGTGCCCGCGCTCGGCCTGTTCTTCGCGCCCGGGCCCATGCTCGTGGCCGCCTTCGTGCTCGGCCTCGCCACCCAGGGGGCCAAGATCTCCACGGACACGGTCCTCCAGTCGCGGGTGGCGGACGAGTTCCGGGGGCGGGTCTTCTCCGTCTACGACGTGCTCTTCAACATCGCCTTCGTCGGAGCGGCCGCGGTGGCGTCCCTCATGCTCCCCACCGACGGCCGGTCCGTCGCCCTGCTCCTCGGCGTGGCCCTGCTCTACGCGGCCACGGCCGGTTTCCTGCGGGGCCGGCGCCGGGGCGGTGTTTCACGTGAAACATCGCCCTCGTGAAACACCGCGTCCTCAAGGATCCCGGCCCGGCGGGAAGCAGCACATCCTGCGGGGGGCATCGATGTTTCACGTGAAACACCGATGCGGTGGGTCCCGCTTCAGGCCTGGGGGGCCTGGTCGGCCCACCACTCCTTGAGGGCCGCCACCGCCGCGTCGTGGCCCATCGGGCCGTGCTCCAGCCTCAGCTCCAGCAGGAAGGCGTAAGCCTTGCCCACCGCCGGGCCCGGCCCGATCCCCAGGATCTGCTGGATCTCGTTCCCGTTGAGGTCGGGACGGATCGCATCCAGCTCCTCCTGCTCCTGGAGCTGCGCGATCCGCGCCTCCAGGCCGTCATAGGTACGGGAGAGCGCGCTGGCCTTGCGCTTGTTGCGCGTGGTGCAGTCCGACCGGGTCAGCTTGTGCAGCCGGTCCAGCAGCGGTCCCGCGTCGCGGACGTAGCGGCGCACCGCCGAGTCGGTCCACTCCCCGTCCCCGTACCCGTGGAAGCGCAGGTGCAGCTCCACCAGCCGGGACACGTCCTTGACCATGTCGTTGGAGTACTTCAGCGCCGTCATGCGCTTCTTGGTCATCTTCGCCCCGACCACCTCGTGGTGGTGGAAGGAGACGCGGCCGTCGCTCTCGAAGCGGCGCGTGCGGGGCTTGCCGATGTCGTGCAGCAGGGCAGCGAGGCGGAGCACCAGGTCCGGGCCGTCCTCCTCCAGGTCGATCGCCTGCTCCAGGACGATCAGCGAGTGGTCGTAGACGTCCTTGTGCCGGTGGTGCTCGTCCCGCTCCAGGCGCAGGGCCGGCAGCTCGGGCAGCACCCGGTCGGCCAGACCGGTGTCCACGAGCAGCCCCAGCCCCTTGCGGGGGTGCGCCGAGAGCAGCAGCTTGTTCAGCTCGCCCTGGACGCGCTCGGCCGAGACGATCTCGATCCGGTTGGACATCGCCTTCATGGCCGACACGACCTCGGGAGCGACCTCGAAGTCCAGCTGAGCGGCGAACCGGGCGGCGCGCAGCATGCGCAGCGGATCGTCGGAGAAGGAGTCCTCCGGCGTGCCGGGCGTGCGCAGCACGCCGGCGGCCAGGTCCTCCAGCCCGCCGTGCGGGTCGACGAACTCCTGCTCCGGAAGCGCGAGGGCCATGGCGTTGACCGTGAAGTCCCGTCGGACCAGGTCCTCCTCGATGGAGTCGCCATAGGAGACCTCGGGCTTGCGCGAGGTGCGGTCGTACGCCTCGGAGCGGTACGTGGTCACCTCGATCTGGAACCCGTCGCGCTGCGCCCCGACGGTGCCGAAGGCGATGCCGACGTCCCAGAGGGAGTCGGCCCACGGCCGCATGATCTTCAGTACGGCCTCGGGACGCGCGTCGGTGGTGAAGTCGAGGTCGTTGCCGAGACGCCCGAGCAGCGCGTCGCGGACGGACCCGCCGACCAGGGCGAGGCGGAAGCCCGCCTCCTGGAACCGGCGGCCGAGCTCGTCGGCGACAGGAGCGACCCGCAGCAGTTCACTGACCGCGCGGCGCTGCACCTGACTCAGGGCACTGGGGTTGTCTTCATTGGCGTTCGACACAACAGAAAAGGGTACGTGGCCCGCCCGGCGCGGGCTCCCCCGTTTCACGGGCACCCCGCCGTCGGCGGCGACGAAGCGGAACCGATCATGTGGAGCAAGGCGCGGCACTCGCACACAGCGCCTCTCGTTACCATGCGTGGACGCAGAACCGACGACCACTGACACTTCGAGGGACGGGCGAACGCGTGGCCGAGGCGGCAGACAACCAGGGGACGGCCCCCGTCCCTGCCCGGCGCCGCTGGCTGCGGCGGGCAGTCGTCCTGCTCGGCGGGACGCCGGTGCTGGCCGCCCTGGTGTACGCCCCCGCCCCCGCCGCACAGGCCGCCGAGGCACCGGTCGACGTCCAGCTGACCGAGGTGACGCCGAACGCTCCGGTCAAGAGCGACACGCTCACCATCTCCGGCACCGTGGTCAACAACGGCTCGGAGACGATCAGGAACGCCCACGTGGGACTGCGGGTCGGGCCCCGGCTGGGAGACCGGTCGGCGATCGGCGAGGTCGCGGACCGCAAGGGCTTCCGGCCCGGCGTGGACCCGGGGGAGATCGACTCGGCCTTCGCCGTGAAGATCGACTCGCTGACCTCCAAGGTCGGCCGGCAGTTCACGATCAAGGTGCCGGTCAACAAGCTCGAGCTGGGGGCGGACGGGGTCTACCAGCTCGGCGTCTCCCTGTCCGGGTCGACCGAGAGCCGCCCGAACGAGCAGGTCCTGGGCATCCAGCGGACCTTCCTGCCCTGGCAGCCGGACCCCGCCGCCAAGCGGTCGTCCCTCACCTACGTGTGGCCGCTGATCTCCACCACGCACGTCACGGCGGAAACCGGCTCGGACGAACTCCAGACACCCGTCTTCCTCGACGAATCCCTCGCCGACGAGCTCCGCCCGGGCGGCCGCCTGGAGCGGATGGTCGCGCTCGGCAAGGACCTGCCCGTCACCTGGGTCATCGACCCCGACCTGCTCACCACGGTCGACGCCATGACCAAGGGCTACCGGGTCCGCAGCTCCGACCCGGACGGGAAGCCCGTACAGGGCAGGAACAAGGCCGTCGCCGAGCAGTGGCTCAGCGCGCTGGAGACCGCCGTCCAGGGCAAGAAGGTCGTCGCACTGCCCTTCGCCGACCCGGACATCGCCTCCCTGGCCCATCGCGGCAAGGACGTCTCGGGCACCCTGGGCCAGCTGCGGCCCGCCACCGACAAGGCGAAGCAGGCCGTCGAGACGGTGCTGCACGTCACCCCGTCCACCGACTTCTCCTGGCCGGTGGACGGCGCGATCGACCCCTCGATCGTCAACGTCGCCACGTCGGCCGGTGCGCACAACGTCCTGACCCGCAGCGACAGCCTCCAGGAGACCGGCGCCCTCGGCTACAGCCCGACGGCCGCCCGTCCGATCGGCGCCGGTGCCACCGCCGTGGTGGCCGACGCCGACCTCTCCACCGCCTTCGAGGGCGACATGACCGCCGCCGGGAACTCCACGCTCGCCGTGCAGCGGTTCCTGGCCCACAGCCTCGCCCTGAACCTGCACAACAGCGACGAGCCGCGCAGCTACGTGGTCACGCCCCAACGCAGGCCGTCGGCCAGCCAGGCCGACACGATGGCCACCGCCCTGCGCGGGCTCCAGGCCGCCCGCTGGACGCAGCCCTCCGACCTGGAGGCGGCGGCCGCGGCGAAGCCCGACCCCGGCGCCGCGACCCAGGTCCCCGGCGCGGGCCTGTACCCGGAGGCCTTGAGCAAGCAGGAACTGCCGGTCTCCGCGTTCGAGGGGATCCGCACCACGCAGAACACCCTCGACCACTTCAAGGTCATCCTCTCGGCACCGGACCGCGTCGAGATCCCCTTCGGCAACACCACGAACCGGGAGATGTCCACCACCTGGCGCGGCCGGCCCGAGGAGGCCGCCCGGTACCGGGACCAGGTCCAGGACTACCTGATCGGGCTGACCGACAAGGTCAAGGTCATCCCCAAGTCAGACGCCACCCTGTCCGGCCACAGCGCGACCATTCCGGTGAGCGTCCAGAACGGCCTCGTCCAGGACGTCCACAACCTCGTGCTGCGCGTGAAGTCCGCCAACCCGACCCGTCTGATGTTCGGCGAAGGCGAGCAGGAAGTCACCGTTCAGGGCGGGCACAGCCAGACGGTAAAGTTCACCGCCAACGCCACCGCGAGTGGTCCGGTCGAGGTCACGGTGCGCCTGTACACCAAGGACGGCGTGCCGTACGGCAAGGAACGCACGTTCACTGTCGAGGCCACCGAGATCACCCCCACCGTCATGCTCGTCATCGCCGGCGGTGTGCTCCTCCTCGTCCTGGCGGGCATCAAGATGTACGCCAGCCGCAAGCGCGTCGCCGCGCGCGCGGCCGCAGAGGAGAGCACGCAGCCGAGTGACGGGACCACGGACACCGGACCGCAAAGCACCGAGGGTTCCGGCACGGGTGAGACAGTGGACCGTTGAGCGATGCCGTGGCCGGTCGGCCTGGGGACGATGAGGTGGGGTTGCGATGAACGCGCCGTACGACGGTGACCGCGCGCAGGGCACTGGTGGGCCGATGCCCTCCCAGGGCACTGCCCCGGGCGCTCCGGTGCCCGGACAGGTTCCGGCGCCCGCGCCCGCGCCGGACCACGACCCGTACGTCCAGGACGCCTACGACTACGACCCCTACCGGTCGCAGGACCTGTCGGCCCAGGACCCCGTGGCCGAGGCCCTCTACGACCGGGCCTCCCACCCCCCGCCGCCGCCGGGCACCTACCAGGAGCCCGGCCCGCTCTACGCGGCCCCCCAGTCGTCCTCGCACGGTCCCGACCCGCGCGTGTGGGCCCAGACCCCGCCGCCCGAGCCGGACGGCCCCTCCCGCCACCTGCCCTACGGCGACCGCGCGGCGACGACGCAGTTCGTCGGGGTGGACTCGCTCGTGACCCGGGCCGCAGAGGAGGAGGAGCCCGCGTCGGACGCCTTCACGCACCTCTACCGCGACCAGCAGGCCGCCCCCGGCGCTCCTGCCGAAGACGCCCCCGTCGCCGCCCCGGCACCGGCCAAGCCCGCGGGCAAGGCCGCCAGCCTGATGAAGTCGAGCGCCCTGATGGCGGCCGGCACGATCGTCTCCCGCATCACCGGCTTCGCCCGCACCCTGGTGATCGCGGGTGCCATCGGCGTCACCACCCTCAACGACTCCTACCAGGTCGCCAACACCCTGCCGACGATGATCTACGTCCTGGTCGGCGGCGGCGCCCTCAACGCGGTCTTCATCCCGCAGCTCGTGCGCGCCATGAAGAACGACGACGACGGCGGCGAGGCCTACGCGAACCGCCTCCTCACCCTCGTGGTGGTCCTGCTCGGCGCGGTCACCACCATCTGCGTCCTCGCGGCCCCGCTGTTCATCGGGATGATGTCCCAGAAGATCGCCGGCGATCCGCAGCGACTCGAGGTCGCGGTCGCCTTCGCCCACTACTGCCTGCCCACCATGTTCTTCATGGGCGTGCACGTGGTCCTCGGTCAGATCCTCAACGCCCGCGGCCGGTTCGGGGCGATGATGTGGACCCCCGTCCTCAACAACATCGTCGTCATCACCACCTTCGCCGCCTTCATCTGGGCCTTCGGCGGCTTCACCCTCACCGGTGTCTCCGAGTCGACCATCACCCCCGAGGGCGTCCGCCTGCTGGGCATCGGCACCCTGCTCGGCCTCGTCGTCCAGTCCCTGGCGATGCTGCCCTACCTGCGCGACGCGGGCTTCAAGATGCGCCTGCGCTTCGACTGGAAGGGCCACGGCCTGGGCAAGGCCGCCGGACTGGCCAAGTGGACCTTCTTCTTCGTCCTCGCCAACCAGCTCGGCCTCGTCGTCGTGACCCAGCTCGCCACCTGGGCCGGCGAGATCGCCGACAAGCAGGGCCACGGCGGTACCGGCATCACCGGCTACAACTACGCCCTGCTGCTCTGGCAGATGCCGCAGGCCATCATCACCGTCTCCGTCATGACGGCCGTCCTGCCCCGCATTTCCCGCTCCGCCCACGACGGGGACGCCGCCGCCGTCCGCGATGACATCTCCTACGGCCTGCGCACCTCGGCCGTGGCGATCGTCCCCTGCGCCTTCGCCTTCCTCGCGCTGGGCGTACCGATGTCGACGCTGCTCTACGCCAGCACCGGCGCCGACGACGCCACCAACATCGGCTTCATCCTGATGGCCTTCGGCCTCGGCCTGATCCCGTACTCCGTCCAGTACGTGGTCCTGCGCGGCTTCTACGCCTACGAGGACACCCGCACCCCCTTCTACAACACCGTCATCGTGGCCGCCGTCAACGCCGGCGTGTCCGCCCTGGCCTTCTTCGTCCTTCCGGCGCGCTGGGCCGTCGTCGGCATGGCCGCCGCCTACGGCCTCGGCTACGCCGTGGGCGTCGGCGTGGCCTGGCGCCGCCTGAAGGCCCGCCTCGGCGGGGACCTCGACGGCGCGCACGTGATGCGCACCTACACCCGCCTGATCGGCGCCTGCGTCCCGGCTGCCGCCGTGGGCGGCGCCGCTGCCTACGGCGTGACGCGGTGGCTGGGTAACGGAGCACTCGGTTCCCTCGCCGCTCTGGTCGCGGGTGCCATCGTCCTCGGCGCCGTGTTCCTCCTCGCCGCCAAGCGGATGCGGATCGAGGAGCTCAATTCCATGGTCGGAATGGTCCGCGGACGTCTGGGGCGCTGATGCGCACAACCGTCACCCCCCTTCGTGTGTCGTGCATAGCACCGGACTGTGGGCACAATTGGCATGGCTTCGCAGACTGGCCGACAGCGCGTAACGGATGGGGAGGCAGGGACGACGGTGGCGGAACGTAGCACGGCTGCCGTCGACGTGGCCGACAACAGCGGCGACCAGCCGCTGGCCGCAGATGCGGTGATGGCCACGGCCGACGGGGCGGACACCCAGAACGGACGAGCCTCGGACGGTCCCATGCCCGAGAAGGACGGCGAACGCAGGAGCGCGGCCCCCACGGCCGCGCCCGAACTCCACAGCGGCCACAAGCTCGCACGGCGCTACCGCCTGGAGGAGTGCGTCACCCGTTTGGACGGCTTCAGCAGCTGGCGGGCGATGGACGAGAAGCTGCGCCGCGCGGTGGGCGTCCACCTGCTGCCCGCCGATCACCCCAGGGCCCGTACCGTCCTGGCCGCCGCCCGCTCCTCCGCCCTGCTCGGCGACCCCCGGTTCGTCCAGGTCCTCGACGCCGTCGAGGAGAACGACCTCGTCTACGTCGTCCACGAGTGGCTGCCCGACGCCACCGAACTGACCTCCGTCCTCGCCGCCGGAACCCTCGAACCCCACGAGGCCTACCAGCTGGTCAGCCAGGTCTCCCAGGCCATGGCCGCCGCCCACCGCGAGGGGCTGGCGCACCTGCGCCTGACGCCCAGCGCGATACTGCGGACCTCCACGGGCCAGTACCGCATCCGCGGCCTCGCCGTGAACGCCGCCCTGCGCGGCATCACCAGCGACACCCCGCAGCGCGCCGACACCGAGGCCATCGGCGCCCTGCTGTACGCCGCCCTCACCCAGCGCTGGCCCTACGAGAACGACGCCTACGGTCTGCGCGGCCTGCCCAAGGGCGTCGGGCTGCTCGCCCCCGACCAGGTCCGCGCCGGCGTCCACCGGGGCCTCGGCGAGCTCGCCATGCGCGCCCTCGCCAACGACGGGGCGACCGCGTCCCGCCAGGAGCCCGCCTGCACCAGCCCGGAGGAGCTCGCCAAGGCCGTCGCCGCGATGCCCCGCATCCGGCCGCCGGAGCCCGCGTTCACCGCGCCCCCGGAGTACCAGCAGACCACCTACCAGCAGGGCACCTACGGCCGGCCCGCGCCGGTCGGTCAGCCCACCACGCAGGCGGTCGCCTCCGTCCCGCCGCCGCCTTTGCAGAGCCGCACCGGCCGCGCCCTGAAGTGGGGCGTCGCCGCCCTGCTGATCGTCGCCCTGGGCCTCGGCAGCTGGCAGCTCGCCGACACCCTCCTGGAACGCAGCAACTCGAACGACGGCGAGAGCACCCAGACCCAGCAGCAGGGCCCCAACGACACGGCGCCGAAGAAGGAGCCCGTCCCGCTCTCCATCAAGGGCGCCCAGGAGTACGCGCCGGACGGCACCCCCCAGAACGCCGGCGACGTCGGCAAGACGTACGACGGGGACCCCTCCAGCTACTGGCGGACCAAGAGCTTCTCCGACGGCCCCCAGGTCGTGATCAAGCCCGGCGTCGGGATCGTCTACGACCTCGGCTCTGAGCAGGAGGTCAGCGAGGCCTCGATAGCGCTGAGGTACCCGGGAGACCACACCACCCTGACGTTGTACGCGGCCGACCGGCCCAAGGGCAGCATCGGCCAGATGAAGAAGATCGCGGCCACGACCACCAAGGACAGCAGCGTCAAGGTCACCGCGGAGAAGCCGGTCAAGGCGCGCTACCTGCTGGTGTGGATCACGGCCATGCCGTACGCCCCCTACGACAACTTCAGCGGCGCCGGCTACAAGCAGGGCATCACGGACGTGCAGTTCAAGGGCTGACGCACGGCAGGGGAGGGGGCTCAGCGGTGGACGAAGCCGCGACCGGCGAGCGCAGCGACCAGGACCTCCTGGCCCTGCACGTCGCCGGCGATCCCGACGCCTTCGGAGAGCTGGTACGCCGCCACCGCGACCGGCTGTGGGCCGTCGCGCTGCGCACCCTCGGCGACCGCGAGGAGGCCGCCGACGCCGTGCAGGACGCCCTGGTCTCCGCCTACCGGGCCGCCCACACCTTCCGGGGCGACTCCGCCGTGACGACCTGGCTGCACCGCATCACCGTCAACGCCTGCCTCGACCGCGCCCGCAAGGCCGCCTCCCGCCGGACCTCCCCCCTCGACGACACGGACCGCCTGGAGCGGCTCCTGGAGCCCCACGAGTCGGCCGAGGCCCCCGCGGAGCGCCAGGACCTCCACCGCCAGCTCCTGGCCGCCCTCAGCACCCTCCCCGCCGAGCAGCGGGCCGCCCTCGTCCTCGTCGACATGCAGGGATACCCCGTCGCCGACGCCGCCCGCATCCTCGACGTCCCCACCGGCACCGTGAAGAGCCGGTGCGCGCGCGGCCGGGCCAAGCTCCTCCCGCTGCTCACTCATCTGCGCTCGAATGCCGGGGATAACAGCCCTTCGGAGCGGGGAAGGAACCGGACGCCGGGGACATCCGTCCCACCTGCGGCAGATCCCAGGCATCCAGAACCGGATCCAGACGCTGTGAAGGGCGGAGGTGGACGACCGTGAGCCCCACAACCGGCACGACCGGCACTGCAGGCACGACCTGGCACCCGGAGGTCTCCGAGATCTCCGACCTGACCGAAGGCCTGCTCTCCCCGTCCCGCACCGCCGAGGTGCGCGGCCATCTCGACGGCTGTGCCCTGTGCGCGGACGTCCAGGCCTCCCTGGAGGAGATCCGCTCCCTCCTCGGCACCCTTCCCGGGCCGCCGCGCATGCCCTCCGCCATCGCGGGCCGGATCGACGCCGCCCTCGCCGCCGAGGCACTCCTCGACTCCACGGCCTCCCGGGCCGAAGCCGCCCCCGCCGCCGAACCGCACGCTGACAGCGATGTTCCACGTGAAACGTCCCCGGTCGGCGCCGGCCGCTCCGCCCGGGCCGAGGCCCACCGGCCCACCGGTCACCCGTCCGGCCCAACGGGCCCCGGCCGTCGACGGGCTCGGCGACGTATCGCCGTCCTCACCGGCCTGGCCGGAGCGGCCGCCTGCGCGCTCGGCGTCCTGCTGTTCAACGGACTGGGCGGCAGCGCCTCGCACGACACCGCCACGCGCAACGACACGGCGAGGACCTCCGCCGGCTCCGCCACCCCCGGCGAGTACACGGCCCAGGGACTCGGTCAGAGCGTCCGGCAGCTCCTCGCCGGCGAGGCCGCGGGGAACTCCCCCCGGACCGCGCCGGGTGAGACCAACAAGACCATGGGACTGGAGAACACCCCGCCCGGTATGGCCCCCGCCGACCGGCTGGCCTCGCCGGAGCCGGCACCGGTCCCGCAGTGCGTCCAGCGGGCGACCGGGCGCACCGAACCCCCGGTCGCCGCCGAACGCGGCAGCTACCAGGGCAAGCCCGCCTACCTCGTCGTGCTGCCCCACTCGGGGGACCCGGCCCGGGTCGATGCCTATCTCGTGGCCGCCGACTGCGCGGACGATCCCGCGCAGACCCCCGGCCAGCCCCTGCTGACCAGCACATATCCCCGTAGCTGACGGGTACGGGGGGTGGTGCCCCGCGCGTTGGGAGCCGGAGGGGGACAAGCGGGGAATGCGCGCGCCGTAGGATCCGTTGGGTGGGGTGAGAGTCCGCACCGGCCCCCGGTAGGCACCACGAAGTCCGCAGAGACGAGGAAAGAACCCGTGAGCGACGTACGAAACGTGATCATCATCGGCTCCGGGCCGGCCGGTTACACGGCCGCCCTGTACACCGCCCGCGCTTCGCTCAACCCCCTGGTCTTCGAGGGTGCCGTCACCGCCGGCGGCGCGCTGATGAACACCACCGAGGTCGAGAACTTCCCCGGCTTCCGTGACGGCATCATGGGCCCGGACCTCATGGACAACATGCGCGACCAGGCCGAGCGCTTCGGTGCCGAGCTCGTCCCGGACGACGTCGTCGCCGTGGACCTCACCGGTGACATCAAGACGGTCACGGACACCGCCGGCACGGTCCACCGCGCCAAGGCCGTCATCGTCACGACCGGCTCCCAGCACCGCAAGCTCGGCCTCCCCAACGAGGACGCGCTCTCCGGACGCGGTGTCTCCTGGTGCGCCACCTGCGACGGGTTCTTCTTCAAGGACCAGGACATCGCCGTCGTCGGCGGCGGTGACACCGCGATGGAGGAGGCCACCTTCCTCTCCCGGTTCGCCAAGTCGGTCACGATCGTCCACCGCCGTGACAGCCTGCGCGCCTCCAAGACCATGCAGGACCGCGCCTTCGCCGACCCGAAGATCAAGTTCGCCTGGGACAGCGAGGTCGCCGAGATCCACGGCGAGCAGAAGCTCTCCGGCCTCACCCTGCGCAACACCAAGACCGGTGAGACCTCCGAGCTGCCCGTGACCGGCCTCTTCATCGCCGTCGGACACGACCCGCGCACGGAGCTGTTCACCGGCCAGCTCGAGCTGGACGACGAGGGCTACCTCAAGGTCGACGCCCCCTCGACGCGTACCAACCTCACCGGTGTCTTCGGCGCCGGCGACGTCGTGGACCACACGTACCGTCAGGCGATCACCGCTGCGGGCACCGGCTGCTCCGCCGCCCTGGACGCGGAGCGTTTCCTCGCTGCCCTCTCGGACGCCGAGCCGGCGGCCGTCACCGTCTGACCCAGCTCCATCCCCACACTCCACACCCCGTAGAAGAGAAGGAGGCCGCTGTGGCCGGCACCCTCAAGAACGTGACCGACGCGGACTTCGACGAAGTCGTCCTGCGCAGCGCCAAGCCCGTGCTGGTGGACTTCTGGGCCGCGTGGTGCGGCCCGTGCCGACAGATCGCCCCTTCGCTGGAGGCCATCGCCGCCGAGCACGGCGAGCAGATCGAGGTCGTCAAGCTCAACATCGACGAGAACCCGGCCACGGCGGCCAAGTACGGCGTCATGTCCATCCCGACGCTGAACGTCTACCAGGGCGGCGAGGTCGCCAAGACCATCGTCGGTGCCAAGCCCAAGGCCGCCATCCTCCGTGACCTCGAGGGCTTCATCCAGGCCTGACGAATCCATGTTTCACGTGAAACGGGGCCGCCCCCAAGGGCGGCCCCGTTCGCGTGTCCCCACGCCGCACGTTCACAGGGGGCGCAGCGCCGGTTCCTTCCGGGCTCTCGCCCCGCCCAACAGCCGGTCCAGGGCCAGCTCCACGTCTTCCTTCCACGACAGCGTCGTGCGCAGCTCCAGCCTCAGCCGGGGATGGGCCGGATGGGGGCGTACGGTCTTGAAGCCCACCGACAACAGGTGGTCGGCCGGCAGCAGGCACGCGGGCCGCTCCCACCGCGCTTCACCGAAGGCCTCGATCGCCTTGAAGCCACGCCGCAACAGGTCCTTCGCGACCGTCTGAACCATCACCCGTCCCAGGCCCTGCCCCTGATACCCCGGCATGATCCAGCCCGTGATCAGCTGCACCGCGTCCGGGGACAGCGGGCTCGTCGGGAAGGAAGCGGCCCTCGGCACATAGGCGGGCGGGGCGTACAGGACGAACCCCACCGGGACGTCGTCCACGTAGACCACCCGGCCGCAGGAGCCCCAGTCCAGCAGGACGGCGGAGATCCAGGCCTCCTTCTCCAGCTCCGAGGTGCCCGCCTTCACGGCGGCGTCGCCGGTGACGGGATCCAGCTCCCAGAACACGCAGCTCCGGCAACGCCTGGGCAGATCCTGGAGGTTGTCCAGCGTGAGCGGTACCAGCCGACGACCCATGACGCCATCGTAAGCACTGCCCCCTGCTTCTTCGAGTGTGGACATCTCGAAGAAGCAGGGGGCAGTAAGAAGCAGGGGGCAGTGAGGAGGCAGTCGGGTGCTACTCCCCGGAGAGGCCCTGGTCGAGGACCCGGCCCTCGCCCGGCGCCAGGGTCCCCAGGATCCGCTCCAGATCCTCCATCGAGGCGAACTCGACGGTGATCTTGCCCTTCTTCTGGCCCAGATCCACCTTCACCCGCGTCTCGAACCGGTCCGACAGACGGGTCGCCAGCTCGCTGAGCGCCGGAGACACCCGCGTCCCGGCTCGCGGGCCCTTGGGCTTCACCGTGCTCGACGGCTCCGTACCCATGAGCTGCACGATCTCCTCGACCGACCGCACCGACAGGCCCTCGGCCACGATCCGCTGGGCCAGACGCACCTGCTCCTCGGCGTTCTCCACCGATACCAGCGCCCGCGCATGTCCCGCCGACAGCACGCCTGCGGCCACCTTGCTCTGCACCTCGGGCGAAAGCCTGAGCAGCCGCAGGGTGTTCGTGACCTGCGAACGCGAACGTCCGATCCGGTCCGCCAGCTGGTCATGAGTGCACTTGAAGTCCCCGAGGAGCTGGCCGTAGGCGGCCGCCTCCTCCAGCGGGTTCAGCTGCACCCGGTGCAGGTTCTCCAGCAGGGCGTCCAACAGGAGCTTGTCATCCTCCGTGGCCCGGATGATCGCGGGGATGCGCTCCAGCCCCGCCTGGCCGCAGGCCCGGAAGCGCCGCTCGCCCATGATCAGCTCATAGCGCCCGGGCCCGGTCTCCCGGACCACCACGGGCTGCAGCAGGCCCACCGTCCGGATCGAGGTCACCAGCTCCGCGAGCGCGTCCTCGTCGAGGTGCTCCATATTGCGCGGCTGACGCGGGTTCGGCGCGATCGCATCCAGCGGAAGTTCCGCGAAGGTCGCCCCGGCCACCTCCCCGGCCACCGTCTGCGGAGCCGCCGTCGCCACGGGCGGCAACGTTTCACGTGAAACATCCGCCTGTACGAGTGAAGCGAGCTTCGCCGCGGCGATCCCCCGCTCCGACGGCAGCACCGGCAGCGCTGACGGGGACGCCGAACCGGTACCCATGACCGGTGTCTTCTCCTGAGGAGCGGCCGGGATCAGCGCGCCGAGCCCCCGCCCCAGACCCCTACGTCGCTCGCTCACTGGATCCCCTCCGCCACGCTCTGCGTGCTGTTCATGCCCGCGCCCGGATGGGCGTACTGGGCGTCGTCATGGATTCCGGCACCCCGCAGCGCGATCTCCCGCGCTGCCTCCAGGTAGGAAAGGGCGCCACTGGAACCCGGGTCGTACGTAAGAACCGTCTGCCCGTAGCTCGGGGCCTCCGAGATGCGCACCGACCGCGGGATGCTCGTACGCAGCACCTCGTTGCCGAAGTGGGTGCGCACCTCCTCCGCCACCTGCGAGGCCAGCCGCGTCCTGCCGTCGTACATCGTCAGCAGGATCGTCGACACGTGCAGCGTCGGATTCAGGTGGGCCCGTACCAGGTCGACATTGCGCAGCAGCTGTCCCAGCCCCTCCAGCGCGTAGTACTCGCACTGGATGGGGATCAGCACTTCCGCCCCGGCCACCAGCGCGTTCACCGTCAGCAGGCCCAGGGAGGGCGGGCAGTCGATGAGGATGTAGTCGAGGGGCTGCTCGTAGGCCTGGATCGCCCGCTGGAGCCGGCTCTCACGGGCCACCAGCGACACCAGCTCGATCTCCGCTCCCGCGAGGTCGATCGTGGCCGGGGCGCAGAAGAGCCCTTCCACGTCCACCACCGGCTGGACGACCTCCAGCAGCGGGCGGCTGTCCACGAGCACGTCGTAGATGGAGGGGACGTCCGCGTGGTGGTCGATCCCCAACGCCGTGGAGGCGTTGCCCTGCGGGTCGAGGTCGATGACGAGGACCCGCGCACCGTGCAGGGCCAGCGAGGCCGCCAGGTTCACGGTCGTCGTGGTCTTGCCGACCCCGCCCTTCTGGTTGGCGACGACCACGATCCGGGTCTGCGCCGGCCGCGGCAGAGGCGTACCGGTGCGGCCCATCGCCTCGATCGCCTGCTGGGCGGCGCGGGCGATGGGGGTGTCCTCGTTGTCGTCGTTGTCCACGAGGGGCGGGGACGATGTTTCACGTGAAACATCGTCGCCGGGCGATTCAGAGCGGGGACCGGGGACCGGATCGGCCATCGGCCCCGCGAGGTTGGCGTCGGACCGCACGGTGTCACTCTCCTCGGCAGCGGGCTCGCGATGAACAGAGACTGCCATGCCACCCGGCTCGCGAACCAGCGGGGCCCGCACTCCTGTGGATGAATCCACCGTTGTGGACAACTCCGTCACCCCCTCGTCCTTGCGCGGACGAGGGGCCGCAGCGGCACGGCCGCGGTTGATGATCCCGTGCAGCAGAGAGCGATGTTTCACGTGAAACACGATGCCCGGACGGAGTCTTCAGCCCGCTACGACACTCCGAAATCCATACCGATAGGGCGCAACACGCCCCATATCGGACCGCCCGCCGCCATGGTCAGCGGCGCCTGCGGGTCCGCCCCACGCGTGCGGCCTTGGCCCGCTTGGCCGCGAACCTCACTCCGCCGGGGCTTTCGCCCACCTCCACCCGCACCACCGTGGACATCGGGTCGACGATGCCCTCTCCCACATGGAGCACTGAGGTCTTCACCACACCCAGCTTGGTCAGCGCGACCTTCGCCGAGACCAGCTCCTCCTCGGCGGTGTCGCCCTTCAGGGCCAGCATCTCCCCGTAGGGACGCAGCAGCGGCACGCCCCAGCCCGCGAGCCGGTCCAGCGGGGCCACCGCGCGGGCCGTCACCACGTGCACCGGCTGGAGCTTGCCGAGCACCTCCTCGGCCCGGCCGCGCACCACGGTCACATGGTCCAGCCCGAGCAGCTCCACGGCTTCCTGGAGGAAGTTCGTCCGACGCAGCAGGGGCTCCAGCAGGGTGATCTTCAGATCCCGCCGCACCAGGGCGAGCGGGATGCCGGGCAGGCCGGCACCCGAACCCACGTCGCACACGGTGACCCCCTCCGGGACCACCTCGGACAGCACCGCACAGTTCAGCAGGTGCCGCTCCCACAGACGGGGCACCTCGCGCGGCCCGATCAGGCCCCGCTTGACCCCCGCGTCCGCCAGCAGCTCCGCATACCGCACAGCTTCCGGGAAAAACTCACCGAACACCGCGCGCGCCTCGTCGGGCGCCGGGGGCGCCTCTTCAGGCGCCGGGGGAAGCTCCGCTGCCTCCGTCACGGGGACCGTCCTTCCGTACAGAACCGCTCACGCCAAAACCGTGTCGTTCTACCGTGTCGTTCAACTGCCAGGCTTACAAACTTCGGCCCCGCCTGCGACACAGGCGGGGCCGACACACAACTTTCCCGTCAGGCCGGGAGCACAACGACGAAGCGCTGCGGCTCCTCGCCCTCGGACTCGCTCTTCAGGCCGGCGGCCGCCACGGCGTCGTGGACGACCTTGCGCTCGAACGGCGTCATCGGGGCCAGCTTCAGCGCCTCACCCGAGGCCTTCACGTCCGCCGCGGCCTTGGCACCGAGCGCCGCGAGCTCCTCACGCTTCTTCGCCCGGAAGCCCGCGATGTCCAGCATCAGCCGGCTGCGGTCCCCGGTCTCCCGGTGCACGGCGAGGCGGGTCAGCTCCTGGAGGGCTTCCAGGACCTCCCCGTCGCGGCCGACGAGCTTCATCAGGTCGCGGCTGGAGGAGTCGCTGACGATCGACACCGCGGCGCGGTCGGCCTCGACGTCCATGTCGATGTCGCCGTCCAGGTCGGCGATGTCCAGCAGACCCTCAAGGTAGTCGGCCGCGATCTCACCCTCCTGCTCGAGGCGGGTGAGGGTGTCGCCACTCTCAGCGGCGGCGGTGGTGGTGCCTTCCGTCACGGGAGGGACTCCTTACTTACTTCTTGGAGGGCTTGCTGGGGGGCGTCTGGCGCTTGGACTTCGTCTGCCGCTTCGGCTGCTGCCGCTTCGTGGCGACACCACCGCTCGCCGCGTCCGAGTCGGCCGTGGCCTCAGAACTCTTGATCACGGAGCCGTCCGCCTGCGCGGCCATGCCCTGCTTCGTCAGCGCGGTGATGAACTTCCGCTCGTTGTCGTTGCGGTCCGGGCCCTTGGCCACGATCGCCGCGACGATCTTCTTCTTGCTCCGGCCCTTGACGTCGCCGTGGGTGCTGACGTGCTTCAGCAGGCGGGTGAGGTACTGGTCCTGCGCCTTGCTGCCCGGCGTCGGGTTCTGGTTGATCACATACATCTGCTGGCCCATGGTCCACACGTTGGTGGTCAGCCAGTAGACGAGGACACCGACGGGGAAGTTGATGCCCATGAACGCGAAGATCAGCGGGAAGATGTACATGAGCATCTTCTGCTGCTGCATGAAGGGCGTCTTGACCGAGAGGTCGACGTTCTTCTGCATCAGCTGGCGCTGCGTGTAGAACTGCGACAGAGACATCATGACGATCATGACGGCGGTCACGATCCGCACGTCGGTGATCGAGGCCCCGAGCTTCGCCACCTCTTCGGAGCTGTTCATGAACTTGGCGGCCAGCGGGGCGCCGAAGATGTGCGCCTGGCGGGCACTCTCCAGCAGCGACTGGTTGATCACGCCGATGGTCTTGCCGCTCGCGATGGACGAGAGCACGTGGTAGAGCGCGAAGAAGAACGGGGACTGCGCCAGGATGGGAAGGCACGAGGAGAGCGGGTTGGTGCCCGTCTCCTTGTACAGCTTCATCATCTCTTCGGACTGACGCTGCTTGTCGTTCTTGTAGCGCTCCTGGATCGCCTTCATCTTCGGCTGGAGCGCCTGCATGCCGCGCGTCGCCTTGATCTGCTTCACGAAGAGCGGGATCAGACAGATACGGATCAGGACCACCAGGGACACGATGGACAGGCCCCAGGCCCATCCACTGTCCGCACCGAAGATCGCGCCGTAGACCTTGTGGAACTGGACGATGATCCACGACACGGGTGTGGTGATAAAGCTGAACAGACTGGCAATCGTGTCCACTAATCAGGCTCCTTGAGCATTGCGAGATCTACGCAACGCACTGCGCAGCTGCTCGTGCCAACGCGGGCGTTTCCGGGGTGGGACATGATCCACACCACCCGGGGACCACGGATTGCACCGCAGGATCCGCCAGGCGGTCAGAGCCGTCCCCTTCACCGCACCATGCCGGTCGATGGCCGTGAACCCGTAGTGCGAGCACGACGGGTAATAGCGGCACACCGGCCCGAGCAGCGGACTGATCGTCCACTGGTACAGCTTGATCAAAGCGAGCAGCGGGTACTTCATCGAGCCACGCCTCCCAGCAGCCGCGCCAAGGCGGCGTCCAGGTCGCGGGCCAGCTCGTCGACGCCGGCATCAGCGGCACCGGGCAGAGCCCGCACCACCACCAGGCTACCGGGGGGCAGCTGAGCCAGCCGGTCGCGGACGAGATGGCGCAGTCGGCGCTTGACCCGGTTGCGGACGACGGCGATGCCCACGGCCTTGCTGACGACGAAACCCGCACGCGGCGGGGGATCCATATCCCCCGGCGCGTGCGGGTCCGTTGCACCGCTTGTACGTAGGTGGACGACGAGGAGCGGGCGACCGGCCCGGCGCCCTCGGCGCACCGCGCTCGCGAAGTCCTCGCGCCGCCTCAGCCGATTTTCGGGAGACAGCACGACGTCACGACCTGCGCGTTGTTACGCGGAAAGGGCGGTGCGGCCCTTGCTGCGACGGTTCGCGAGGATCGCGCGACCGGCACGGGTACGCATCCGCAGGCGGAAGCCGTGGGTCTTGGCACGACGGCGGTTGTTCGGCTGGAAGGTGCGCTTGCTCACTCGGGGGCTCCAGAGAATGAATCGTTGTGGCGGTACATCGCCTGGCTGTCACCGTGCGCCCACGAGGAACTCGCGTGTTCGCCCGAGTGGACACCGCTAAATGATCACAAGTAGTGATCTTCGCCCATCGGTAGGCAGGCGGCAGCAGCCATCGACAACTCGACCTCGTTACGGTACGCGCGGCTACGCCATCCGGTCAAACCGAGCGGGCCCTGCCCCACACTGTGCACAGGCTGTGGACAACGACTTGAACCCTAGCCACCGGCCTGACTACCGTTGTCTGATCCCGGATTTTTCGTCCCGACCGTCCCAAAGAACCACACATTCGTGGGACCGGGACCTGTGAGAGAGCGTGCTCTGTGGCTGACGTACCTGCCGATCTTGCCGCAGTGTGGCCACGCGTGCTCGAGAAGCTGCTCGGGGAGGGCCAGCAGGGCATCGAGCCCAAGGACAAACAGTGGGTGGAACGGTGCCAGCCCCTGGCCCTCGTCGCCGACACCGCGCTGCTCGCCGTCCCCAACGAATGGGGCAAGCGCGTCCTCGAGGGCCGCCTCGCCCCGCTCATCAGCGACGCCCTCAGCCGCGAGTGCGGCCGCCCCATCCGGATCGCGATCACCGTGGACGACTCCGCGGGCGAGCCCGCGCCGCCGGCCCCGCCCGCCTCCTCCCCTCGCGAGGGCTACGAGCCGTACGGCGGCCAGCGCCCCGGCGGCGGCCCGGGCGACGACCAGCTCCCCACCGCCCGCCCCGCCTACCCCGAGTACCAGCAGCCCCGCCAGGAGCCCGGCTCCTGGCCCCGCGGCGGGCAGGACGACTACGGCTGGCAGCAGCAGCGCCTCGGCGGCTTCCCCGAGCGGGACCCGTACGCCTCTCCCCAGCCGGGCTACCTCCAGCAGTCCGAGCCGGGCGGCTACGACCAGAGCGGCTACGACCAGCAGAAGTACGACCAGCAGAAGTACGAGTCCCAGGGCTACGAGCAGCAGAAGTACGAGCCCCAGGGCTACGACCAGCAGCAGTACGACCAGCCCGCCGCGCGCTCCTCCCCGGGCCGCCCGGGCCCGCCGCCGTCGGCTCCTTCCGGCGGCTCCACCTCGGGCCCGCTGGAGCCGACCGCACGGCTGAACCCGAAGTACCTCTTCGACACCTTCGTCATCGGCGCCTCCAACCGCTTCGCGCACGCCGCCGCGGTGGCCGTCGCCGAGGCGCCGGCGAAGGCGTACAACCCCCTCTTCATCTACGGGGAGTCGGGGCTCGGCAAGACGCACCTGCTGCACGCCATCGGGCACTACGCGCGGAGCCTCTACCCCGGCACCCGCGTGCGGTACGTGAGCTCGGAGGAGTTCACCAACGAGTTCATCAACTCCATCCGCGACGGCAAGGGCGACGCGTTCCGCAAGCGCTACCGCGAGATGGACATCCTGCTCGTCGACGACATCCAGTTCCTCGCGAGCAAGGAGTCGACGCAGGAGGAGTTCTTCCACACCTTCAACACGCTCCACAACGCCAACAAGCAGATCGTCCTCTCCTCCGACCGGCCGCCCAAGCAGCTCGTCACCCTGGAGGACCGGCTCCGCAACCGCTTCGAGTGGGGCCTGATCACCGACGTCCAGCCGCCCGAGCTGGAGACCCGGATCGCGATCCTGCGCAAGAAGGCCGTCCAGGAGCAGCTCAACGCCCCCCCGGAGGTACTGGAGTTCATCGCCTCCCGCATCTCGCGCAACATCCGCGAGCTGGAGGGGGCGCTGATCCGCGTCACGGCCTTCGCGAGCCTCAACCGGCAGCCGGTGGACCTCGGTCTCACGGAGGACGTCCTCAAGAACCTGATCCCCGGCGGCGAGGACAGCGCGCCCGAGATCACCGCGGCCGACATCATGGCCGCCACCGCCGACTACTTCGGGCTCACGGTGGACGACCTGTGCGGCTCCTCGCGCAGCCGGGTCCTGGTCACCGCCCGGCAGATCGCCATGTACCTGTGCCGGGAGCTCACCGACCTGTCCCTCCCCAAGATCGGGGCCCAGTTCGGCGGCCGCGACCACACCACCGTCATGCACGCGGACCGCAAGATCCGCGCCCTGATGGCGGAACGCCGCTCGATCTACAACCAGGTCACGGAGCTCACCAACCGCATCAAGAACGGCTGACGCGGGCCCCTCGGGGGCCTGCTGGCGGTCCCTCAGGCCGCACCAGAGGGCGCTTCCGGACCACACCGGGGGCGCCCTTCTTCGTCCGCGCGCCCCTGCTCTGTTCGAATGCGCCCCCGCGAGGGGCCGTCATCCACAGATTTCCCCGGTTTCTTCCGTCCACAGCCTGAGGACAGCGACCGTCACCCACAATCTGTCCACAGGCAGCCGGGTTGAGGAACCATCAGACCAGGTCAACCGCCTGTGGAATTGTGCGCAAGCGTCATCCACAGCCTGTGGACAGAAAATTCGTCCACAGGCTCGTCCACGCCTCTGTCCACCGCCGACCCACAGGTTGCCGCATCCTGTGCACAGGTTCCCGGCGGTTCTCCACACCGTTGTCCACTGTTCGGCAACCGCACACCCGCGGTCACCGCCCCGAGTGAAAGCGGTCACACGGATGTCGACGTTTGGTCTGTGGACCACTGGGGAAAAGCTGGGGACACACCTGTGGAGTAATGCGGGTCCCCTGGGGACGGCCTGTGCAGAACTTTCCTTTCTCCACAGGGACCCCGGGTTGTCCACCGGTGCCACCCACAGGGTGTGGGGATAAAAAACCGGTGCTGACCTGCTAGAACGGGCTTATCCACCGTTTCCACAGGCCCTACTACTACCCCCATGGAGAGTTAGGCCGGTTTCGGTTTTCAAGCAGGCCCTGTGCACAACTCGCCGGACGGCCGCCCGGACGCCCCGCTCCCGACTTGACCGCCGGCCGCGACGGCTGTCGGCGCCGTACGTCAGACTGGTCCCCGGCATCGGTCGAGGCATCGACGAGCCGACGACGAAGGCCGGCAGACGAGCGAGCAACAGCAGGAGGCGGTTCCGGTGAAGATCCGGGTGGAGCGCGACGTACTCGCGGAGGCGGTGGCCTGGGCTGCACGCAGCCTCCCGGCCCGGCCGCCGGTGCCCGTACTCGCGGGCCTGCTGCTGAAGGCAGAGGACGGCACCCTGTCCCTCTCCGGCTTCGACTACGAGGTCTCGGCCCGCGTCTCCGTCGAGGCGGACGTCGAGGAGGACGGCACCGTACTCGTCTCCGGCCGGCTCCTCGCCGACATCTGCCGCGCCCTCCCCAACCGCCCGGTGGAGATTTCCACAGACGGTGTACGGGCGACCGTGGTCTGCGGCTCCTCGCGGTTCACCCTCCACACCCTGCCTGTGGAGGAGTACCCGGCGCTGCCCCAGATGCCGACCGCGACCGGCACCGTCCCCGGCGAGGTGTTCGCCTCCGCCGCCGCCCAGGTGGCCATCGCCGCCGGCCGCGACGACACGCTGCCCGTCCTGACCGGTGTCCGCATCGAGATCGAGGGCGACCGCGTCACCCTGGCCTCCACCGACCGCTACCGCTTCGCGGTCCGCGAGTTCCTGTGGAAGCCCGAGAACCCGGACGCCTCGGCCGTGGCCCTGGTGCCCGCCAAGACGCTCCTGGACACCGCGAAGTCCCTCACCAGCGGCGACACGGTCACGCTGGCGCTCTCCGGCTCCGGCCAGGGCGAGGGCCTCATCGGCTTCGAGGGCGCGGGCCGCCGCACCACCACCCGCCTGCTCGAGGGCGACCTGCCGAAGTACCGCACGCTCTTCCCGACGGAGTTCAACTCCATCGCCGTGATCGAGACCGCCCCGTTCGTCGAGGCCGTCAAGCGCGTGGCCCTCGTCGCCGAGCGCAACACCCCGGTCCGCCTCAGCTTCGAGCAGGGCGTGCTCATCCTGGAGGCCGGGTCCAGCGACGATGCACAGGCTGTGGAGCGGGTCGACGCGAAGCTGGAGGGCGACGACATCTCGATCGCCTTCAACCCGACCTTCCTGCTGGACGGCCTGAGCGCCATCGACTCGCCGGCCGCCCAGCTCAGCTTCACCACGTCGACCAAGCCCGCACTGCTCAGCGGCCGCCCGGCGGTCGACGCGGAGGCCGACGAGGCCTACAAGTACCTGATCATGCCGGTCCGCCTCTCCGGCTGACCGCTCCCGCCGTACGCCGGCACCGGGCCCGGTCTCGCAGCCGCGAGAGCCGGGCCCGGCGCCGTCCGGACCGGCCGCGGGCCATGCCCCGGCGTAGGCTCGGATCCGGCGGGCAGCCCCGGAAAGCGACCGGAAACCACCGGTACCGGGGGAGCCCCCGTACAGACGGCCCCAACGCTTAAGGAACCCACCTGATGGAGCTCGGTCTCGTCGGTCTCGGCAAGATGGGCGGCAACATGCGCGAGCGCATCCGCCGCGCAGGCCACACCGTCATCGGATACGACCGCAACCCGGACCTCGCCGACGTCCACAGCCTGCAGGAGCTTGTGGACAGCCTGCAGTCCCCCCGCGTCGTGTGGGTGATGGTCCCGGCAGGGGCTGCCACGCAGTCCACCGTCGACGAGCTGGCGGAGCTGCTCTCGCCCGGCGACATCGTCGTCGACGGCGGCAACTCGCGCTGGACCGACGACGAGAAGCACGCCGAGGAGCTCAAGGCCAAGGGCATCGGCTTCGTCGACTGCGGCGTCTCCGGCGGCGTCTGGGGCCTGGAGAACGGCTACGCGCTGATGTACGGCGGCGAGGAGAAGCACGTCGCCGCGGTCCAGCCGGTCTTCGACGCCCTCAAGCCCGAGGGTGACTTCGGCGCCGTGCACGCCGGCAAGGTCGGCGCGGGCCACTTCGCGAAGATGGTCCACAACGGCATCGAGTACGCCATGATGCAGGCCTACGCCGAGGGCTGGGAGCTCCTGGAGAAGGTCGACTCGGTCACCGACGTCCGCGAGGTGTTCCGGTCCTGGCAGCAGGGCACGGTCATCCGCTCCTGGCTGCTGGACCTCGCCGTCAACGCGCTGGACGAGGACGAGCACCTGGAGCAGCTCCGGGGCTTCGCCCAGGACTCGGGCGAGGGCCGCTGGACGGTCGAGGCGGCCATCGACAACGCGGTCCCGCTGCCGGCGATCACGGCCTCGCTGTTCGCCCGGTTCGCGTCCCGCCAGGACGACTCGCCGCAGATGAAGATGATCGCCGCGCTGCGCAACCAGTTCGGCGGCCACGCGGTCGAGAAGAAGTAGCAGCACCACAGCACCACGAGCACAGCAGCAGGAAGCCGGGGGAGGTCGGCGCCGTATGCATGTTTCGCATCTCTCATTGGCCGACTTCCGCTCGTACGCCCGGGCCGAGGTTCCCCTCGCCCCGGGCGTCACCGCTTTCGTGGGCCCCAACGGCCAGGGCAAGACGAACCTGGTCGAGGCCATCGGCTACCTGGCCACCCTGGGCAGCCACCGCGTCTCCTCGGACGCCCCGCTCGTCCGGATGGGCGCGGAGCGGGCCGTCATCCGGGCCGCCGTCACCCAGGGCGAACGCCGCCAGCTGGTCGAGCTCGAACTGAACCCGGGCCGCGCCAACCGCGCCCGCATCAACCGGTCCTCGCAGGTCAGGCCCCGTGACGTCCTGGGGATCGTACGCACCGTGCTGTTCGCCCCCGAGGACCTCGCCCTGGTCAAGGGCGACCCGGGGGAGCGGCGCCGCTTCCTGGACGAACTGGTGACGGCCCGCTCGCCGCGCATGGCGGCGGTCCGCTCCGACTACGAGCGCGTGCTCAAGCAGCGCAACACCCTCCTGAAGTCCGCCGCGATGGCCCGCAGGCACGGCGGCCGCTCCATGGACCTCTCCACCCTCGACGTCTGGGACCAGCACCTGGCGCGCGCCGGAGCCGAGCTGCTCGCCCAGCGGCTCGACCTGATCGCCACGCTGCTGCCGCTGGCGGACAAGGCGTACGAGCAGCTCGCGCCCGGCGGTGGCCCGCTCGGGCTCGCGTACAAGTCCTCCGCGGGCGAGCCCGTGGACAGCGGCGCGGCGCGCACCCGGGAGGAGCTGTACGAGGTGCTGCTGGCCGCCCTGGCCGAGATCCGCAAGCAGGAGATCGAACGCGGGGTCACCCTGGCCGGCCCGCACCGGGACGACCTCCTGCTGCGCCTGGGCGAGCTGCCCGCGAAGGGGTACGCCAGCCACGGCGAGTCCTGGTCGTACGCGCTGGCGCTGCGCCTGGCCTCGTACGAGCTGCTGCGCTCGGAGGGGGCGGAGCCGGTGCTGATCCTGGACGACGTCTTCGCGGAGCTGGACGCGCGCCGCCGCGAGCGCCTCGCGGAACTGGTGGCGCAGGGCGAGCAGGTCCTGGTGACGGCGGCGGTGGACGACGACGTCCCGGGCGTGCTGGCGGGCACCCGGTTCGCGGTGTCCGGCGGTGAGGTGACCCGGCTGTGAACGAGGGCGAGCAGCACCGGCGCAAGGCCCCGGAGCCGTCCGGGGTGGACCTGGCCCGCCAGGCCCTCGCGGCCGCCCGGGAGCAGGCCCGCGCCCGGGGCAACGCGGCCGGCGGCCGCAAGCGCCAGCAGCAGCCCGGGCTGCGCTCGGGCGCGCGCGCCGACGGGCGGGACCCGATGCCGCTGATGGCGGCCCTGGACCGGCTGCGCACGGAACGCGGCTGGGAGATGCCGATCGCGGTGGCCGGCGTGATGGAGCGCTGGGCGGAGATCGTCGGCCCGGAGATCGCGGCGCACTGTGAACCGGAACGCTACGAGGACCGTGAGCTCCTCGTACGGTGCGATTCCTCGGCCTGGGCCGCGCAGCTGAAGCTGCTGGCCCCGCAGCTGGTGGCGCGGCTGAACGCGGAGCTCGGCCAGGGCACGGTGCGGCTGATCAAGGTGCAGGGTCCCGGCGGGCGCCCGAAGCGGTACGGGCCGTGGCGGGCCCCGGGCAGCACCGGACCCGGCGACACCTACGGCTGACCGGCCTCCGGCCGCGCGCCGCATGCCGCGGCGGTCCGCGCCGGCCCCCAGGGCCCGCGTACCTCCGGCGGAGGCCCCGGGTGGGCCCCGCGGAGCCCCCGCCCGACCGCCCTGGCGCGACGGGCGCGGGTGGTGTCCCTCACGGTAGTGGAAGGTTGACAGGCCGAAGCGCTGGATGCCCGCGTGAGCCACTTTGAGCCCCTCCCCGAATATGGGGAGTCTCGGAGAGGAGGTTCAGGGCGGCACATGCGGACTCAGGCACCGGCAAACCCCCATTCGTGTCAGCGATACCGGTAGACTGGAGACAATCCTGCCCGTTCGCGGGGTCAGGCAGACAACGCAGATCGACGCGGCCGCTCCCGCCGGCGCACACGCTGGTCCGGGGTACGGGCTGCGCTGTGCCAGAAAGGGCGCTTCGTGGCCGATTCCGGCGACTCCAACGAGAAGAATTACGACGCCAGTGCCATCCAGGTCCTCGAGGGCCTGGATGCGGTCCGCAAGCGGCCGGGTATGTACATCGGCTCGACCGGTGAGCGTGGCCTGCACCACCTCGTCCAGGAGGTCGTGGACAACTCCGTCGACGAGGCCATGGCGGGGCACGCGGACACGATCGACGTGACGATCCTGGCCGACGGCGGGGTGCGCGTGGTCGACAACGGCCGCGGCATCCCGGTCGGCATCGTGCCGTCCGAGGGGAAGCCGGCCGTCGAGGTCGTCCTGACGGTCCTGCACGCGGGCGGCAAGTTCGGCGGCGGCGGCTACGCGGTCTCCGGCGGTCTGCACGGCGTCGGCGTGTCCGTCGTGAACGCCCTGTCGACCAAGGTCGCGGTCGAGGTCAAGACGGACGGTTTCCGCTGGACCCAGGACTACAAGCTGGGCGTGCCGACGGCCCCGCTGGCCAAGAACGAGGCGACCGACGAGCACGGCACGTCGGTGACGTTCTGGGCCGACCCCGACGTCTTCGAGACGACCGACTACTCCTTCGAGACGCTCTCGCGGCGCTTCCAGGAGATGGCCTTCCTCAACAAGGGCCTGACCCTGACGCTGACCGACGAGCGGGAGTCGGCGAAGGCCACGGTCGGCGCCGACGACCCGGACGCCGAGGCCTCCGAGCCCGCGGCGCGCACGGTGAAGTACTACTACGAGGGCGGCATCGTCGACTTCGTGAAGTACCTCAACTCGCGCAAGGGCGAGCTGATCCACCCGACCGTCATCGACGTCGAGGCCGAGGACAAGGAGCGCATGCTCTCGGTCGAGATCGCGATGCAGTGGAACTCGCAGTACACCGAGGGCGTCTACTCCTTCGCGAACACGATCCACACCCACGAGGGCGGCACCCACGAAGAGGGCTTCCGCGCGGCGCTGACCGGCCTGGTCAACCGCTACGCGCGGGACAAGAAGCTGCTCCGCGAGAAGGACGACAACCTCGCCGGCGAGGACATCCGCGAGGGTCTGACGGCGATCATCTCGGTCAAGCTCGGCGAGCCCCAGTTCGAGGGCCAGACGAAGACCAAGCTGGGCAACACGGAGGCCAAGACCTTCGTGCAGAAGGTCGTCCACGAGCACCTCAACGACTGGTTCGACCGCAACCCGGTCGAGGCCGCGGACATCATCCGCAAGTCGATCCAGGCGGCCACGGCGCGCGTCGCGGCCCGCAAGGCCCGTGACCTCACCCGCCGCAAGGGCCTGCTGGAGAGCGCCTCGCTGCCGGGCAAGCTGTCCGACTGCCAGTCGAACGACCCGACCAAGTGCGAGATCTTCATCGTCGAGGGCGACTCCGCCGGTGGCAGCGCGAAGTCCGGCCGCAACCCGATGTACCAGGCCATCCTGCCCATCCGCGGCAAGATCCTGAACGTCGAGAAGGCCCGGATCGACAAGATCCTCCAGAACACCGAGGTCCAGGCGCTGATCAGCGCCTTCGGCACGGGTGTGCACGAGGACTTCGACATCGAGAAGCTGCGGTACCACAAGATCATCCTGATGGCGGACGCCGACGTCGACGGCCAGCACATCAACACCCTGCTGCTGACCTTCCTGTTCCGCTTCATGCGCCCGCTGGTCGAGGCCGGTCACGTGTACCTGTCCCGCCCGCCGCTGTACAAGATCAAGTGGGGTCGCGACGACTTCGAGTACGCGTACTCGGACCGCGAGCGCGACGCCCTGGTCGAGCTCGGCAAGCAGAACGGCAAGCGGATCCGCGAGGACTCGATCCAGCGCTTCAAGGGTCTGGGCGAGATGAACGCCGAGGAACTGCGCGTCACCACCATGGACGTGGACCACCGCGTGCTCGGCCAGGTCACCCTGGACGACGCGGCCCAGGCCGACGACCTGTTCTCGGTGCTGATGGGTGAGGACGTCGAGGCACGGCGCTCCTTCATCCAGCGCAACGCCAAGGACGTCCGCTTCCTCGACATCTGAGTCGGCCCGACGCTGACCGCCCGAAAGGACTTCTGACCGGCAATGGCCGACGAAACCACCCCTACCGCCGATAACGCCGCGGAGGAGCAGCCCGTGCTGCGCATCGAGCCCGTCGGGCTCGAGACGGAGATGCAGCGCTCCTACCTCGACTACGCGATGTCCGTCATCGTCTCGCGTGCGCTGCCCGACGTCCGCGACGGCCTCAAGCCCGTCCACCGGCGCGTGCTGTACGCGATGTACGACGGCGGCTACCGGCCCGAGAAGGGCTTCTACAAGTGCGCCCGCGTCGTCGGCGACGTCATGGGCACGTACCACCCGCACGGCGACAGCTCCATCTACGACGCCCTGGTCCGCCTGGCCCAGCCGTGGTCGATGCGCATGCCGCTGGTGGACTCCAACGGCAACTTCGGCTCGCCGGGCAACGACCCGGCCGCCGCGATGCGGTACACCGAGTGCAAGCTCATCCCGCTGGCCATGGAGATGCTCCGGGACATCGACGAGGAGACCGTCGACTTCCAGGACAACTACGACGGCCGCAACCAGGAGCCGACGGTCCTGCCGGCCCGGTTCCCGAACCTGCTGGTCAACGGCAGCGCCGGCATCGCGGTCGGCATGGCCACCAACATCCCGCCGCACAACCTGCGCGAGGTCGCGGCCGGCGCGCAGTGGGCGCTGGAGCACCCGGACGCCACGCACGAGGAGCTGCTCGACGCGCTCATCGAGCGGATCAAGGGCCCGGACTTCCCCTCCGGTGCGCTGGTCGTGGGCCGCAAGGGCATCGAGGAGGCGTACCGCACCGGGCGCGGCTCCATCACGATGCGCGCGGTGGTCGAGGTCGAGGAGATCCAGAACCGCCAGTGCCTGGTGGTGACGGAGCTCCCGTACCAGACCAACCCGGACAACCTCGCGCAGAAGATCGCCGACCTGGTGAAGGACGGCAAGATCGGCGGCATCGCCGACGTGCGCGACGAGACCTCCTCGCGCACCGGTCAGCGCCTGGTGATCGTGCTCAAGCGCGACGCCGTCGCCAAGGTCGTGCTGAACAACCTCTACAAGCACACCGACCTGCAGACGAACTTCGGCGCGAACATGCTGGCGCTGGTGGACGGGGTGCCGCGCACCCTGTCGATCGACGCGTTCATCCGCCACTGGGTGCAGCACCAGATCGAGGTCATCGTCCGGCGCACGCGCTTCCGCCTGCGCAAGGCGGAGGAGCGGGCGCACATCCTGCGCGGCCTGCTCAAGGCGCTGGACGCCATCGACGAGGTCATCGCCCTGATCCGGCGCAGCAACACCGTCGAGATCGCGCGCGAGGGCCTGATGGGCCTCCTGGAGATCGACGAGATCCAGGCCAACGCGATCCTCGAGATGCAGCTGCGGCGCCTGGCGGCCCTGGAGCGGCAGAAGATCGTCGCCGAGCACGACGAGCTCCAGGCCAAGATCAACGAGTACCACGGGATCCTCTCCTCGCCGGAGAAGCAGCGCTCGATCGTCAGCGAGGAACTGGCCGCGCTCGTCGAGAAGTACGGCGACGACCGGCGCTCGAAGCTGGTGCCCTTCGACGGCGACATGTCCATGGAGGACCTGATCGCCGAAGAGGACATCGTCGTCACCATCACGCACGGCGGCTACGTCAAGCGCACCAAGACCGAGGACTACCGCTCGCAGAAGCGCGGCGGCAAGGGCGTGCGCGGCACGAAGCTGAAGCAGGACGACCTGGTCGACCACTTCTTCGTCTCCACCACGCACCACTGGCTGCTGTTCTTCACCAACAAGGGCCGCGTCTACCGGTCCAAGGCCTACGAGCTCCCGGACGCCGGCCGGGACGCGCGCGGGCAGCACGTGGCGAACCTGATGGCCTTCCAGCCGGACGAGAAGATCGCCCAGGTGCTCGCGATCCGCGACTACGAGGCCGCGCCCTACCTGATCCTGGCCACCAAGGGCGGCCTGGTGAAGAAGACGGCGCTCAAGGACTACGACTCGCCCCGTTCGGGCGGCGTCATCGCGATCAACCTCCGGGAGACCGAGGCCGGCGGCGACGACGAGCTGATCGGCGCCGAGCTGGTGTCCGCCGAGGACGACCTGCTGCTCATCAGCAAGAAGGCGCAGTCGATCCGCTTCACCGCGACCGACGACGCGCTGCGCCCGATGGGCCGTGCCACCTCGGGCGTGAAGGGCATGAGCTTCCGCGAGGGTGACGAACTGCTGTCGATGAGCGTTGTCCGGCCGGGTACGTTCGTCTTCACCGCCACCGACGGCGGCTACGCCAAGCGGACGGCCGTGGACGAGTACCGCGTCCAGGGCCGTGGCGGTCTGGGCATCAAGGCGGCGAAGATCGTCGAGGACCGCGGATCGCTCGTCGGCGCGCTGGTGGTGGACGAATCGGACGAGATCCTCGCCATCACGCTCGGCGGTGGTGTGATCCGTACGCGCGTCAGCGAAGTCAGGGAGACCGGCCGTGACACCATGGGCGTCCAGCTGATCAACCTGGGCAAGCGCGATGCCGTGGTCGGCATCGCTCGTAACGCCGAGGCCGGTCAGGAAGCTGACGAGGCCGACGAGATCGAGTCAGAGATCGAGGCCGCGGCGGCCGACGCCCCGGCCGCCGATGCCGCCGGGGGCACGGAGCCCTCGGTCGGGGAGCACGAGGAGTAAGTCGTGAGTGGAGCCACGGGCGCCGGACCGGCCGAGACTGGAGCGAACGGTGCCCGTGGCCCCGCCGCGGACTCCCAGGGGGGAACCGTGACGGACACCCGAGAACCGGAACCCAAGCCGAAGGCGCAGACCAAGGCGAAGGACCAGTCGAAGGACCAGGCCAAGGACCCGGCCAAGGGCCAGGCCAAGCAGCAGCAGCCCCAGAAGCCCCCGCAGGCCGCCGCGGTGCCCTCGGGCCCGGGCGCGCAGCGCGGGGCCCGTCCTGGGGTCCGTACGGCCCCCAGGACCCGCAAGGCGCGCCTGCGGGTGGCCAAGGCCGACCCGTGGTCGGTGATGAAGGTCAGCTTCCTGCTGTCGATCGCGCTCGGCCTGTGCACCGTCGTCGCGGCGGCGGTGCTGTGGATGGTCATGGACGCCATGGGCATCTTCTCGACCGTCGGCGGCACCATCAGCGAGGCCACCGGCTCGAACGAGAGCAACGGGTTCGACCTCCAGTCGTTCCTGTCGCTGCCGCGCGTGCTGATCTTCACCTCGGTCATCGCGGTGATCGACGTGGTGCTGATGACGGCGCTGGCGACGCTGGGTTCGTTCATCTACAACCTGTCGGCGGGCTTCGTGGGCGGCGTGGAGCTCACGCTGGCCGAGGACGAATGACCCGCTGACTGACCTGCGGGGAAGCCCGTCGGCACTGCCGGCAGGGGCCTCGCCCCGGGGGATTTTGGCTCGACCGCGTCTGTGCGCTAATCTTCAGGAGTCAGCGCGCAGCGCGGATGGGGCTATAGCTCAGTTGGTTAGAGCGCATCCCTGATAAGGATGAGGCCACAGGTTCAAATCCTGTTAGCCCCACAGAAGTCGAAGACCCCCAGGCCGAAGGCCCGGGGGTCTTCGTCGTTGGGCCGTGCGGGGGAGTCCCAGATAACCGATCGGTATCGGTCGGTGTGTATTGTTGGCCGCCAGAAGTCCCCAACGTCTACGAAAGACGAGGTCGCGCCGTGAAGAAGCTGCTCCTGGTCGCACTGGCCGCCATCGGCGGGCTCCTCGTGTACCGCCAGATCCAGGCGGACCGCGCCGAGCAGGACCTGTGGACGGAGGCTACCGACTCCGTGCCTTCCGGTTCCGGTGTGTGAGCCCCACGATTGATTCCGCGAAGCCCCGGCCGCCGCTGCTGCCGGGGCTTCGTGCTGTTCCGTGTTCGAATACGCAAATATTTGGCTTGCTGTAGCAAATTCGGGGTGGGCGTGATGGTGCGGGTACGTCGGATGCGTCGGGCGCCGCTGGCCGGGGCGGCGGCCCTGGGGCTGGTGGCCTGGCTGGCGGGGTTCCCCGCGGCGGCGCACGCGCTCCCGGCCGCCGGGCCGTCCGGGGCGCCCTCGGGCTCCGCCCGGCCGGTGCCGCCGTACCGTCCCGCCGACGGCGCCAAGCCGGTCCGGGGCGCCGCCTCGACGGCGGACGCCCCGCCGCTGGAGGCCGGCACCTTCTACGAGGACACCCTGGCGCCGGGCGAGCGGGTCTACCGGCTGGCGCTCGACGGCACCTCCACCGTGTACGTTTCCGCCGTGCTGCACCCGCCCGCCGGGAGCAGGACCGGCTACGGCGACGGCCTCGAGGTCGAGGTCATGACCAGCGGCGGCCGGGCCTGCCCGAACAACCCGGGCCGGGCCTCCTTCGGCTACGACCCCGTCCCGCTGGGCGCGGTGGGCCAGCGGCGGCTGGAGGAGGACGCCGAGTGCCAGAGCCCGGGCACGTACTACGCGAAGGTCACCCGGACCGCGGCCAAGGACTCCTCCCAGGAGGCGTGGCCGGTGGAACTCCTCGTGATGCGCGAGCCGGCCCCGGCCGCCGGCACCGCCCCGACCGCCGCGCCCGGCGTCTGGCCCTCGGCCCCTCCGGCCCTGCCGGTCACGGACCCGGTGGCCCGGACGGGAGGCACCGGCTTCAACGACGCGCGCGCCCTGGGCCCCGGGGTGTGGCGCGACGACCTGCGCCCGGGCCAGACCCGGTTCTACCGGGTGCCGCTGGACTGGGGGCAGCAGCTGGGGATCGGCGCTGAGATCGCCAAGGCCCGGATGACCAAGGACTACGGTTCCGCCGCGAACGGGCTCACCGTCTCGGTGTACAGCCCGTACCGGGGGCTCGTGGAGTCCAAGGACACCTCCTACGACGGCAAGCAGGCGGCCGTGACGCTGCCGAGGACCGCGCCGGTGGCGTACGAGAACCGCTTCTCCGACGCGACCGCGGCACGGCCGGTACGGGTCGCGGGGTGGTACTACGTCGCCGTCACCCTGGGCGGGAAGGTCGGGGAGTTCATCGAGGACGCGACGCCCGTGCCGCTCACGCTGCGGCTGGACGTGTCCGGGGGGCCGGCCAAGGCCCCGGGCTACCGGGAGAGCCTGGCGGCCGCCGGGTTCGGTGTGGGCGAGGCCGACCGGGCCGCCGCGAAGGAGGGGCTCACCGCCCCGGAGGCCGCGGCCGCGCGGGACGACGCCTCGGTGATGCGGGTCGTGATGGTGGCCGGCTTCGGGACCGGGGCGGTGCTGCTGCTCGGGCTCGGCGGGTGGATCCTGCTGGCCCGGCGCGGCGCGGGCCGGGCCTGACCCGGGAGCCGGCCTAGAGCTGCGTCAGCGCCCAGACCCCGACCGCGAAGCAGAGCAGGGCCGCGGTGAGGATGCCGGCGGTCACCTTCGCCGGGGGCGGGGCGATGCCGCCGGAGCGGGCGGGAGCCGCCGGGGTCGCGGGTGACGCCGGGGGCGCGGGGGTCGTCGGCCGGGTGCCGGCCTCCATCGGCGGGGCGGGGGCCGGGGGCGCGAGGTGGAAACCGCCCGTCTCCGGGGCCGTCACCGGCTCGGAAGGCCCGTACGCGGCCGGCGGCGGCCCGAAACCCACCGCGGGCTCGGCAGCGGCGGTTCCCGGCCCGTCCGGCCCGAAACCGGCCGGAAGCGGCCCGAGTTGGTCGAACACCTCCACCGGGTCCTCGCCGGCGGGGGCTTCCGGGAGCAACTGGACGGCCTCGGCAAGGGCCTTGCGCGCCCCTGTGGCGGTCCGGAAGCGGCTCTCGGGGTCAGGGTGCAGGAGGTTCGAGATCACGTCCCACAGCGGCGCCGGGACGCCCTCGGGGGCACTCGGGACGCCGTGGGCCCTGAAGTGCTCGACCAGCGCCTGGGAATCGGGCTTGCGGCCCCACAGCAGGTACAGGGCGACCAGGCCGACGGCGAAGAGGTCGGCGGGGAAGTCGGGCTCCGCGCCCATCAGTTGCTCGGGGGCGAAGTAGCCGGGCGTACCGACCACGAAGTCGGTCTCGGTGAGCCGGGGCTCGCCCTTGCGCATGGAGATGCCGAAGTCGGACAGCCGCAGGTGCGGCCGCCCGGTTCCCGTGGCCTCCATCAGGATGTTGGCCGGTTTGATGTCGCGGTGGACGACGCCCTCCGCGTGCACCGCCGCCAGCCCCGACAGGAGCTGGTCGAGCAGCACGGACACGAACCGGGGCGGCAGCGGCCCGTAGTCCCCGATCACATGGGCGAGGGAGCCGCCGGCGACGAGGTCCATGGTGAACAGGACCTTGTCGTCGTCCGCCGCCCAGCTGGCCGGGGCCAGGACGTGGGGGTGGTCGATGCGCAGGGCCTGCTCGCGCACGAACCGCAGGAGGGTGTGGGCATCGCTCTGCAGCAGGACCTTCGCGGCGACGTACCGGCGCCGGCGCTGGTCCCAGGCCCGCCAGACGGCGCCCGCGCCGCCCCGCCCGATCGGATCGACCAGCTCGTACCGGCCTGCGAAGACCTCACCCATTGCTGTGCCCGTCCCCCGTCGACCGCGTGTCAGTTCTGGTGGGCCTCGTAGTGGGCCACCGCTTCGGAGGTGCGGCCGGCCCCGTAGACCCGGAGGAACTCTGCCAGTTCCGGGTGGCCGGCTGCGAGGGTGTCCGCCGCCTGGATGATGTCACCCGCCGCGGCGACCGAGCGCAGCAGCGACTGGATCTCGCGGACGACCCGCTTGACGGTCGGGGCGCCCGAACCGGCGGTGCTCTGGCCGCTGTTGCTGAGGACGGAACCGCCCTGGGTGTTCCTGATCTCGTCCATCCGGTCGGTGGCCTCGGCGGCGCTGACGCTGCCGTCGGCCACCTGGCCGGCGAGGTCCTGGAGGGCCTGGACCCGCTGGACCACGGCCGGGTTGCCGATCTTGGCGCGCTGCCCGCTCATCAGCTGGGACAGCATCGGCGCCGACAGGCCGAGCACGGCAGCGAGGCGGGCCTGGTTGAGGCCGAGGTCATCTATGAGCCGCCGGAACAGCGCGCCGAGCGGCTCCCCGTACCAACTGCGCTGGAGTTCCCTGGCTCTGGCCGTGGCCTCCTGCTGTACTGCGTCCACTCTTCCTACTCCCCTTCGCTGGTGCGAACCTCGCGAGCATCTTACGGAGCGTGGTCGCGGGGCGGGAGTCCCCATCATTTTGCGGGATGCGGGGGTGCACCGGGTACTCTGTCCTGCGGAACGGACACTCCCTGCCGGGGGGCGTCCGCGTCCGGTTGCTCGGGGCCTTAGCTCAGTTGGTAGAGCGCTGCCTTTGCAAGGCAGATGTCAGGAGTTCGAATCTCCTAGGCTCCACCCCGAGAAGACCCCCTGACCAGCGCAAACGCTGGTCAGGGGGTCTTTTTTTCGCAGGGTGCGGGTCCGTGCCTCAGCGGGTGCGGGGAGCGCGCGGCAGGGCGGCCGCGAGGGCGGTGGCCGCCAGCAGGAGGGCGGCGCCCGTGCCGAAGGCGAGGTGGTAGCCGGCGGTGAGGGCCTCGGGCCGGGCGTGGCCGGCGGCCGTCAGGGCCTCGGTGCGCGAGGCGGCCAGGGTGGACAGGACGGCCACGCCGAGGGCCATGCCGATCTGCTGGGTGGTGTTGAACAGGCCCGAAGCCAGCCCGGCGTCGCGCTCGTCGGCGCCCGACATCCCCAGGGTGGTGAGGGCGGGCAGGGCGAGGCCGAAGCCGGAGGCCAGCAGCATCACGGGCAGCAGGTCGGTGACGTAGTCGGCGTGCACCGGGAGGCGGGTCAGCAGGGCGAGGCCCGCGACCAGCAGCGTGAGGCCGGTGAGCAGGACGCCGCGCTCACCGAGGCGGGCGATCAGCTTCGCGGCGCCGCCGAGGGAGATCCCGCCGATCGCCAGCGCGGCCGGCAGCATCGCGAGGCCGGTCTCGGCGGCCCCGTATCCCCGGACCTGCTGGAGGTAGAGGGCGACCAGGATCTGGAAGGAGAACAGGGCGGCCACCATCAGCATCTGGATCAGGTTCGCGCCGGCCACGGTCCGCGAGCGGAGGACGCGCAGGGGCATCAGCGGGGTGCGCGCCCTGGTCTGGCGCAGGACGAAGGCGGCGAGCAGGGCCAGGGAGAGGGCCCCGAGGCCGAGGGTGTGCGGGGAGGTCCAGCCGTACTCCTCGACCCGCACGACGGCGTAGATGCCCAGCATCAGTCCGGCGGTGACGAGTACGGCGCCCGGTACGTCGGCACCCGCGCGCAGTCCCAGCCCCCGGTCGGCGGGGAGCGCGGGGAGGGCGGCCAGCAGGGCGGCGAGCCCGATGGGCAGGTTGATGAAGAAGATCCAGTGCCAGTCGAGGGCGTCGGTGAGGACCCCGCCCAGCACCTGTCCCAGGGAGGCTCCGGCCGCTCCGGTGAAGGAGAAGACGGCGATGGCCCGGGCGCGCTCGCGGGGCTGCGTGAAGAGGGTGACCAGGATCCCGAGGCTGACGGCGGAGGCCATCGCGCTGCCGACGCCCTGGAGGAACCGGGCGGCGATGAGCAGCGCGGGGGAGCCGGCGAACCCGGCGAGCAGCGAGGCGGCGGTGAAGACGGCGGTGCCCGCGAGGAACATCCGCTTGCGGCCGATCAGGTCGCCGAGCCGGCCGGCGAGCAGCAGCAGGCTGCCGAAGGCGATCAGGTAGGCGTTCACGACCCAGCTGAGGCCGGCGGGGGAGAAGCCGAGGTCGTCCTGGATGGCCGGCATCGCCACGGTGACGATGCTGCCGTCGAGGACGGTCATCAGCATGCCGGTGGAGAGCACGGCCAGGGCGGTCCAGCGCGAGCGCGGTCCGCCGGCCGGGGTGGTCGGGGCGGGGGCTTCTGCAAGGGCTGTGGGCATCGGTCTCTCCGGTCGTCGGCGGATCCTCGGGCGGTTGCGTGGGCGAGGTCTGGTGAGACCGTAGCAGATAGTTTTGTTGCAGACTATTTTTTTCGGATCGAATGGTTAGGCTGGTTCCATGACTGCGATGGGATCCACCCGGACCGAGCCCGACCTCTCCTTCCTCCTCGACCGCACCAGCCACGTCCTGCGCACCCGGATGGCGGCGGCGCTCGGTGAGATCGGACTGACCGCCCGCATGCACTGCGTCCTCGTGCACGCGCAGGAGGAGGAGCGCACGCAGATCCAGCTCGCCGAGATCGGCGACATGGACAAGACGACGATGGTCGTCACCGTCGACGCCCTGGAGAAGGCCGGACTGGCCGAGCGGCGGCCCTCCTCCCAGGACCGCCGGGCCCGGATCATCGCCGTCACCGACAAGGGGGCCGCCCTGTCGGTGGAGAGCCGGCGGATCGTCGACCGGGTGCACGCGGAGGCCCTCGCCGACCTGGCCGACGAGGACCGGGCCTGTCTCCTCAGGGTGTTGGGCCGGCTCGCCGAGGGGCCGCTGGGAGTTCCCGCCGACGGTCCCCGGCCGGCCCGGCGGGCCCGGCAGCAGTAGGGCTCCCGCGTCCCCCGTACGGACCGGTCACAGGGCCGGGCGGCGGATGGTGACCGACAGTGGGGGAAGGCAATGAGGCCAGGGGGCGACACCACGCCGGAGGCGCAGGCACATGGGACTCTTCGATTTCCTGAAGTCGGACAAGAAGAAGGAACAGGAGGCCGCCGAGAAGGCGGCCCGCCAGAGGGAGCAGCAAGGGCCGAAGACGCCCTCCGAGATGGGCTCCAGGTACGCGCAGTCCTACACGGACGCCGCCTCCGCCACCAAGGCGGCCGCCGAGCGGATGGCCGCGGCCACCCGGCCCAAGCCGCCCGCGGCCGCGCCGGAGCACATGGCGCCCGCCACCCCGAGCGACACCTCGGCCGCGCACAAGGCCGTGCCGGTGCCGCCGAAGCGGCCGCCGACCGTCGCGAAGCGGACGTACACCGTCAAGCCGGGTGACTCGCTGTCCCTGATCGCCCGCCGCGAGCTGGGCAACGAGGCCCGCTGGCGCGAGCTGTACGCCATGAACCGGGGGGTGGTCGGCGCCAACCCGGACCTGATCCGCCCGGGGATGGTGCTGACGCTGCCGGGCTGACGTACGGAGGGCGACGTTCGAGGGGCCCGGATCCGCACGCGGATCCGGGCCCCTCGCCGTCGTGGAGACGGGGCGTCAGGCGGTCGCGCCGCCGTCGGTCTCGCGCTCCTTCTGCGCCAGCTCGTCGTCGAAGCCGGCCGGTTCGGCGTCCTGCGCCGACAGCTCCGTGGCCGCCGGGGGCTCCACCAGCCAGTCCGGGTTCGACTGCTGGTCCCACCACCGCCACGCCGCATAGGCGCCGCCCGCCAGGAGGCCGACCAGCGCGGCCCCCTTGACCCACCGGCCGCACCGCGCCCGCCGCTCGTGACGCCGCACCAGGCGCTGCACCTCCTTCGCCGACACCTGGCCGCGCAGTGCCGCGAGGGCCGCCGCCGAACGGGACGCGGCCTCCTCGGCCACCGGCCGGCTCGCAGCGAGCGCGCTCTCGAAGCGCGGCGCCGTGTAGTCGGCCGCCTGGCGCGCGGCGAGGCGCGTCTGGTGGACGGCCTTCACCGCCGCCCGGTCCACGTTCGGCGGCACGTGGGTGCGTGCCGCCATCATGCGCGGATGCAGGTGGTTGTCGTAGGCCGCGCGCGCCTGGAGCGAGGCCTGGCCGGCCGCGTACGAGACCTTCGGCGCCAGCCGCTCGTTCGCCTCGTGCGCGTAGTGCACAGCCGCGTCCTTGGCGGTTTCTGCGTACGGCGCCACCACTTCCGCTGCGTGCTTCACGGCGTCCCTGGCGTTCTCGGCGGCCAGGCGCACGCTGTCCTTGCGGGTCACGGGATCCTCCTCCTCGGTGGCGGACACAGTTCACCTTTCCACCCTTTGTCGGATCATGCCTGTCCCGACACCACGCGGCATGCGCGACAGGGCATACGGGTGCAAGGATTCCCGCGAACGCCGCGCCCTCCGTGGGAGGATCGGGCCGACAGTGATGACTATGGAAGGCAGACCCGTGGCCGAGAAGCTCTACGCCACCCTGAAGACCACCCACGGCGACATCGAGATCGAGCTGCTGGAGAACTTCGCTCCCAAGACCGTGCGGAACTTCGTGGAGCTCGCCACGGGCGCGCGTGAGTGGACCCGTCCCACCGACGGCCAGAAGACCACCGCCCCGCTGTACGACGGCACCGTCTTCCACCGCGTCATCAGCGGCTTCATGATCCAGGGCGGCGACCCGCTCGGCAACGGCACCGGCGGCCCCGGCTACCAGTTCGCCGACGAGTTCCACCCCGACCTGGCCTTCACCAAGCCCTACCTGCTGGCCATGGCCAACGCCGGCCCGGGCACGAACGGCTCGCAGTTCTTCATCACGGTCGCCCCCACCGCCTGGCTGACCCGCAAGCACACGATCTTCGGCGAGGTCACCGACGCGGCCAGCCGCAAAGTCGTGGACGCCATCGCCTCCGGCCCCACCAACCCGCGGACCGAGCGGCCGCTGGACGACGTGATCATCAAGTCGGTCACCGTCGAGAAGCGCGAAGCCGGTCGCTGACCCCGTCGGGGGGCGCCGGACCCGTCCCGGACCCGTCGGCCCGGGAACCTTGGGTCCCGCCCGTCCGTACTTTCTTTGTCCGCACCGGCGGCCTCCGGCCGACCGGACACGGACGGACGTACACGGACCGGCGGGGCGCACCCCCGCCCGCCGCTGAACGAGGGGACCGATGGACACCGACCGTCTGCCGGGCTGCTACCGGCACCCGGACCGCGACACGGGCATCACCTGCTCCCGCTGCGAGCGGCCCATCTGCCCGCAGTGCATGATCAGCGCCTCGGTGGGATTCCAGTGCCCGGAGTGCGTCCGGGGCGGCTCCGGCACCGGGCACGCCCCCGCGGCCAACGCCCCGCGCACCGTCGCGGGCGGCCTGGTCGCAGCCGATCCCCAGCTCGTCACCAAGATCCTCATCGGGCTCAACGCGGCGGTGTTCCTCGCCGTGCTCGCGATGCCGGAGCTGGCCGTACGGCTGGAGCTGCTCGGCCTCTTCGTCGAATACGACGGGGCCCCCGTCGAAGGCGTCGCCACCGGGCAGTACGACCGCCTGCTGACCTCGGTGTTCCTGCACGTCCAGTGGTGGCACGTCTTCGGCAACATGCTCGCCCTGTGGGTGATCGGCGGCCCGCTGGAGGCGGCCCTGGGCCGCTCCCGCTACCTCGCCCTCTACCTGCTGTCCGGGCTGGGCGGCAGCGCCCTCGTCTACCTGCTGACCGCGCCGAACACCCCGACCGTCGGAGCCTCCGGCGCCATCTGCGGCCTGCTCGGAGCCACCGTGGTCCTCGCCCGCCGGCTCCGCTACGAGATGCGGCCGGTGCTGGTCACGCTCGGGCTCATGCTGCTCGTCACCTTCGTGCCCTTCGGGGGCATGTCGGTGTCCTGGCAGGCGCACATCGGCGGCCTGGTGACCGGCGCGCTGCTCGCCCTGGGACTGCTGGCACCGGCCACGGGCCGCACGCGGACGTTCATCCAGGTGGCGGCCTGTGCGGCGGTCTTCCTGACGGCCGCGGCCGTCGTCCTGGCCCGGACAGCCGAACTCACCTGATCACACCGGCGTCAACTCTCCACAGAGTTATCCACAGATCTTCTGTCTTTTCCTCAGGTGTGGATGACGCTGTGGATAACTCATGGGGAGAGCTTGCGCGGCTCGGCCGTCCGGGTATGCGGGCGACGCTACTTCCACTGCGTGGAGACACCGAAACCGGCGGCGATGAAGCCGAAACCGACCACGATGTTCCAGTTGCCCAGCGCCTCCAAGGGCAGCTGGGTGTCGGTCACGTAGAAGACCACGATCCACGCGAGACCGATGAGGAAGAACGCCAGCATGACCGGGGCGACCCAGCTGCGGTTCGTCAGCCTGATCGCCTGCGCCTGCTTCGCCGGCGGCGGCGTGTAGTCGTCCTTCTTGCGGATACGTGACTTCGGCACGAGGGGCTCTCCTGTCGATGCGCTGGGGGACCTTGCCTGCCCCGGGCGTCCGTTAGCGTAGTGGACCACTGGCGTTGAAGGAGAAGGGTACGTTGAGCGATTCCGACGACTCCTCCGCGGGTCCCCGCCGCCGGGCCAGGCCGGTCCGGCTGCTGACGGCCGCCGTCTTCGCCCTCGCCGGCCTCATCTTCGTCACCAGCTTCAACACCTCCAAGGGTACGAACATCCGCACGGACGCCTCGCTCCTGAAGCTGTCCGACCTCATCCACGAGCGCAGCGCGAAGAACGCCGAGCTGGAGAAGAGCGCCGCCGCCGCGCGCGCCCAGGTGGACGCCCTCGCGGAGCGCGACAGCGGCAGCACCAAGGCCGAGGAGGCCAGGCTGGCCGCCCTGCGCGCCGCCTCGGGCACCGAGGAGCTCACCGGCAGGGGCCTGGCCGTCACCCTCAACGACGCGCCGCCGAACGCCACCGCCCGCGTCCCCGGCGTCCCCGAGCCGCAGCCCAACGACCTCGTGATCCACCAGCAGGACCTCCAGGCCGTGGTGAACGCCCTGTGGCAGGGCGGCGCCGAGGGCATCGAGGTGATGGGCCAGCGGCTGATCGCCACCAGTGCGGTGCGCTGCGTGGGCAACACCCTGATCCTCCAGGGCCGCGTGTACTCGCCCCCCTACAAGGTCTCCGCGGTCGGCGACCCGGGCGCGTTGCGCAAGGCCCTCGCCGCCTCCCCCGCCATCCAGAACTACCAGCTGTACGTCAACGCGTACGGGCTCGGCTGGAAAGTGGACGAGGAGAAGCGGCTGACACTGCCCGGGTACTCCGGCACAGTGGACCTCCACTATGCGAAGCCGCTGGAGTCCGCCGCGTCCTGACGCCGTACTGCGCCTGGTGGTACGGACGTTCAGCGAGGTGTGCCTGACGGCCGGGACGCTGATCGTGCTGTTCACGGCGTACGTACTGCTGTGGACCGGGGTCAAGGCCGACCGGGCGATGGAGGACGAGCGGGACCGGCTGCGCGAGCGCTGGGCGGCGGCGGCCCCCGCCCCGGCAGTGGCCGCCGGCTCCGCGCCGGCCCCCTCGCGGACGGAGCCGGCGCCCCATCCTCCGGGACGGGCCTTCGCCGAGATGTACGTCCCCCGCTTCGGCCGGGACTGGAGCCGGCCGGTCCTCGAGGGCACGGGCGCCGAACCGCTGAAGAAGGGCCTGGGGCACTACACCGGCTCGGCCCGGCCCGGGGGCGACGGCAACTTCGCGGTGGCCGGGCACCGGCGCACGTACGGCGACCCCTTCAAGGACGTCCCCGAGCTGCGCCCCGGGGACACCGTGACCGTCCGGGACTCGACGGGCTGGTACACGTACACCGTGCGGGCCGCACCGCTGCGGATCCTGCCGACCGAGACCGGGGTGGTCGACCCGGTGCCCCGCCGGTCCCCCTTCTCCACCCCGGGCAGGTACCTCACCCTGACCACCTGTGATCCGGAATGGGGCCACAGCCACCGCCTCGTCGTCTGGGCCGAGCTCACCGCCACCCGCCCCGCGGACCCCGCCGGCACCGGGTGATTGCCCGGCTGAGCCCCTCAGCGGGGCCCCCGGCCCTTAGGCTGGTGCGGTACCGCCCCCGCGGTGCGAGAACGACCATGGACGACGAAGGAAACAGACGGAATGTACGGCTGGATCTGGCGGCATCTGCCGGGCAACGCGTGGGTGCGCGCGCTGATCTCTCTCGTACTGGTCCTGGCGGTGGTGTTCGTGCTGTTCCAGTACGTGTTCCCGTGGGCCGAGCCGCTCCTTCCGTTCAACGACGTGACGGTGGACGAGGGATCGGGAGCCACTCCGTGAGCGCGCGCATTCTGGTTGTCGACAACTACGACAGCTTTGTCTTCAATCTGGTCCAGTACCTCTACCAGCTCGGTGCCGAATGCGAGGTCCTGCGCAACGACGAGGTGGAGCTCGCCCACGCCCAGGACGGCTTCGACGGCGTCCTGCTCTCTCCCGGCCCGGGCACGCCGGAAGAGGCGGGCGTCTGCGTGGACATGGTCCGGCACTGCGCCGCCACCGGCGTCCCCGTCTTCGGCGTCTGCCTCGGCATGCAGTCCATGGCGGTCGCCTACGGGGGCGTCGTGGACCGGGCCCCCGAGCTGCTGCACGGCAAGACCTCACCCGTGGTCCACGAGGGGCTCGGCGTCTTCGCCGGACTGCCGTCGCCGTTCACCGCGACCCGCTACCACTCGCTCGCGGCCGAGCCGCAGACCCTGCCCGACGTGCTGGAGGTGACCGCGCGGACCGAGGACGGGATCATCATGGGCCTGCGGCACCGCGAGCACGACGTCGAGGGCGTCCAGTTCCATCCCGAGTCGGTGCTGACCGAGTGGGGCCACCGGATGCTCGCGAACTGGCTCGTGCGCTGCGGTGACGCCGGAGCCGTCGAGCGGTCGGTGGGGCTGGCCCCGGTGGTGGGCAAGGCCGTCGCGTGACGGCGGTCGCGCCGTCCGCGCCCCGCGAGGGCCGGGCCGCGCGGCGCAGGGCAGCGCAGGAGGCCGCGAAGCGCTCGCACGCGCGCGCCCGCAGGCGCGGCGGTGGCGGCCGGGGCCGCAGGCGCGCCCGCCCGCGCTCCGGCGGGGCGCTGGTGCTGCTCAGCCGGGCCGCCGGGGAGCTGTTCATCACCGCCGGCGTGGTGATGCTGCTGTTCGTCACCTACCAGCTCTGGTACACGAACGTCCTGGCGGAGCGGGCGGCGGACGGGGCCGCCGGCTCGCTCCAGCAGACCTGGGAGCGCCCGCCGGTGACGGGCGCGCCGCCCCCGGCGGCCGCCTTCGAGCCCGGTCAGGGCTTCGCGATCCTGCACATCCCGAAGCTGGACCTGAAGGTGCCGGTGGCGGAGGGGATCAGCAAGGCGAAGGTCCTCGACAAGGGGATGGTCGGCCACTACGGCGAGGGGGCGCTGAAGACGGCGATGCCGTCCGACCCGCAGGGGAACTTCGCGGTCGCGGGACACCGCAACACGCACGGAGAGCCGTTCCGCTACATCAACCAGCTGGTGCCGGGCGACGCGATCGTCGTGGAGACGCGGGACGCGTACTACACGTACCAGATGGCCTCCGCGCTGCCGCAGACCTCCCCGGCGAACGTGGCGGTGATCAAGCCCGTGCCGGAGGGCTCCGGGTTCACCGGACCGGGCCGCTACATCACGCTGACGACCTGCACCCCGGAGTTCACCAGCACCTACCGGATGATCGTATGGGGCAGGATGACCGAAGAACGCCCCCGCAGCCAGGGCGCTCCGCCCGCGCTGACCAGCCCGTAAGGACGAACCCGCAGTGTCTCGTGCCCGCCGCCGCTCCGCACCGCCGCCCGCCGACCGCAGTGTGGTCGCCGGGGCCCTGAGCCTGCTGGGGGAGCTGCTGATCACGGTGGGCCTGGTCCTGGGCCTGTTCGTGGCGTACTCGCTCTGGTGGACCAACGTCCTCGCCGACCGGCAGGCGTCGGCGCGCGGCGACGAGGTCCGCCAGCGCTGGGGCAGCCCCTCGCCGTCGGCGAGCACACCCGTACAGCCGGGCGCCCTGGACACCGGGGACGGCGTCGGCTTCCTCCACGTACCGGCGATGAAGAACGGCGAGGTGCTCGTCAAGAAGGGCACGGAGCCGGAGGTCCTGAACGACGGCGTGGCCGGGTACTACACGGACCCGGTGAAGTCCGCGCTGCCCTGGGACGACAAGGGCAACTTCGCGCTGGCCGCGCACCGCGACGGGCACGGGGCGAAGTTCCACAACATCGACAAGGTGCGCAACGGCGACTCGATCGTCTTCGAGACCAAGGACACCTGGTACGTCTACAAGGTCTTCGCCGAGCTGGCCCAGACCTCGAAGTACAACACGGACGTGATCAACCCGGTCCCGAAGGAGTCGGGCAAGACCGCTCCCGGGCGCTACATCACGCTGACGACCTGCACCCCGGTCTACACCTCGAAGTACCGGTACATCGTCTGGGGCGAGCTGGTGCGGACGGAGAAGGTGGACGAGAAGCGCACCAAGCCGGCGGAGCTGCGCTGACGGCCCGCCCCCGGCGGTGTTTCACGTGAAACAGGCCCGGCCCCCTGCGTGGAGGGGGCCGGGCCTGTCGCGTTGCGCGTGCGCTAGCGGCGGTTGCCGCCCGTCAGGCCCCCGAAGAAGCCACCGCCGCCCTGCTGGCCGCCGTCCTGCGGCTTGGCCGCGGTGCGGACGTTGATCACCGTGCCGCCGGGCACCTGGCTGCCGACGCCCGGGTTGGAGTCGATGACCACCGCGCTGTCGTCGGTCGCGCCCGCCAGGACCGATCCGAAGACCAGGTTGCTCGCCTGGAGCGTCAGCTTGGCCTGGGCCACGGTCTGGCCCGTCAGCGGAGGCACCACCGTCGGCGTCGCCGCGGCGGCCTTGGAGATGCTGACGTTGACCGGGGTGTCCTTGGCGAGCTCGATGCCGGGCTCGTACTGCTGCTGGACGACCGTCTGGGGCGCGGCTCCCGGGGAGTCGACCTCCGTGGTGCTGCCGAGCTTCAGCTTGGCGTCCGCGAGCGCCTTGGCCGCGGCCGCCTTGTTCAGGCCCTTGAGGTTGGGGACGACGCCCTTGGCGACCTCCTTGGCGACCTGGAGGGTCACCACCGAGCCCTGATCGGCCTCGGTCCCGCTCTTGGGGCTCTGGTCCAGCACGGTGCCGGGGGTGGCGTTGTCGGACTCGACGAGCTTCTTCTCGACCTGGAACTTCTTGGCCTTGAGCTTGCCCTCGGCGTCATCGAACTTCAGCCGGACCACGTCGATCACCGGCACCTTGGGCGCACCCGAGGACACCTTGACCTTGATCGGGGAGCCCTTGTCGACCTTGGTGTCCGGGGCCGGGCTCTGCGAGCAGACGTTGCCCTTGGGCTGGTCCGCGCAGGTCTCGTCGGCCTCCTTCTCCACCGTGAGGCCCATGTTCTTGGCGCTGGCCTGCGCCCGCTCCAGGGTCTGGCCGACGAGATTGGGCACGGCCGGGCGGTTGTCGGGGGTATCGCTGAAGAGGGTCCGGCCGATCAGGATCGCCCCGACCAGGACGAGTACCGCGGCCAGGGCGAGCAGGACCGTCGAAGCCCGGCTCTTCTTCTGCTGGCGGCGGCCGTGACCCTGGTCGTAGCCGCCGTGGCCCTGGTTGTCGTACCCGTAGCCGCCGTCGCCGCCCCCGGGGGGCATCGGCGGCATCATCGAGGTTTGGCCGGCGTCCGGGGAGCGCAGGGCGGTGGTGGGCTGGTCGTAGCCCTGGTGCCCGTAGCCGCCCTGGTCGGGGTAGCCGTAGCCGGCGGCGCCCATGGCGGCGGTCGCGGCGACGGGCTGGCCCTCCAGGCAGGCCTCGATGTCGGCCCGCATCTCGTCCGCGGACTGGTAGCGGTAGTCGGGGTCCTTGACCAGGGCCTTGAGGACGATGGCGTCCATCACCGGCGTGATCTCGGGGTCGAAGTTCGACGGGGGCTGGGGCTCTTCGCGCACGTGCTGGTACGCGACGGCCACCGGGGAGTCGCCGACGAAGGGCGGCCGGACGCACAGCAGCTCGTAGAGCAGGCAGCCGGCGGAGTAGAGGTCGGAGCGCGCGTCGACCTGCTCGCCCTTGGCCTGCTCCGGGGAGAGGTACTGGGCGGTGCCGATGACGGCGGCCGTCTGCGTCATGGTCATGCCGGAGTCGCCCATGGCGCGGGCGATGCCGAAGTCCATGACCTTGACCTGGCCCGTGCGGGTGAGCATCACGTTGGCCGGCTTGATGTCACGGTGGACGATGCCGGCGCGGTGGGAGTACTCCAGGGCCTGAAGGATGCCGATGCACATCTCGAGGGTGCGCTCGGGCAGCAGCTTGCGGCCGGAGTGCAGCAGCTCGCGCAGGGTCGAGCCGTCGACGTACTCCATCACGATGTACGGGATGGAGATGTTGTCGACGTAGTCCTCGCCCGTGTCGTAGACGGCGACGATCGCGGGGTGGTTCAGGGACGCGGCCGACTGGGCCTCGCGGCGGAACCGGGCCTGGAAGGACGGGTCACGGGCGAGGTCGGCGCGCAGGGTCTTGACGGCTACGGTACGGCCGAGCCGGGTGTCGTGCCCGAGGTAGACCTCGGCCATGCCACCACGGCCGAGCACGTGGCTCAGCTCGTACCGGCCGCCGAGGCGACGCGGCTCTTCCATAACGTTGCAGCCCTCTCCGTCAGTCCCGACCGCACCCGTGTGTGGTCCGGCGGTGTGCTGTTCGCGGCAAGGCTACCGGCCGATCGTCGGTGATCGGTTCGTGACCACAGGCTGATATCGGACCGGTACCGACCGCTCGGATCCTGTCTCCGCTTCTCATCCCTTGTTCTTCAGGACGGCTTCCATGACGGCCTTCGCGACCGGCGCGGCCTGGCCGCCGCCGCTGATGTCCTCGCGGTCCGCGGCGCTGTCCTCGATCACGACGGCCACGGCGACGGGGGAGGTGCCGTCGGGAAGCTCGGCGTAGGAGATGAACCAGGCGTAGGGGCGCTTGGCGTTCTTCTCGCCGTGCTGGGCGGTACCGGTCTTCCCGCCCACCTTGACGTCCTTGATCTTGGCGTTGGTTCCCGTGCCGTTCTCGACGACGTTGACCATCATCTGCTGGACCTTCTGCGCGTTCGCCGCGCTGAGGGGCCGGCTCATCTCGGAGGGCTCGTGCTTCTCGATGGTGTCGAGGTTGGGCGCCGTGAGCTGCTCGACCATGTACGGCTTCATCAGCTTGCCGTCGTTGGCGATGGCGGCGGTGACCATGGCCATCTGGAGCGGGGTGGCCGCGGTGTTGAACTGGCCGATGGAGCTCTGGGCGTTGCCGTCCCGGCCCATCGTCTTGTCGTAGACGCTGGCGAAGGCGCGGACCGGGGTGTCGATCTTGTCGTTGTTGAAGCCGAACTTCTGGGCGGTCTCGACCATCTTGTCGCGGCCGACCTTGTCGCCCAGGTTCGCGAAGACCGAGTTGCAGGAGACCCGGAGCGCGTCGTTCAGGCTCGCCTTCTCACAGCCGCTGGCATGGTTGACCATCGGGGTCCGCGTGCCGGGCAGGATGTACGGCTCGGGGGTGTCCGTGGGGGCGTTGATGTCGCTGACCGCGCCGTTCTCCAGGGCGGCGGCGGCCGTGACCACCTTGAACGTGGAGCCGGGCGGGTACGTCTCGCGCAGGGCGCGGTTGACGAGCTTCTTGTCCTCGGAGTCCTTCAGCTCGACCCAGGCCTTCTCGTCGGCCTTGGAGTTGCCGGCGAAGCTGGACGGGTCGTACGAGGGGGTGCTGACCAGGGCGAGGATGGCGCCGGTGCGCGGGTCGATCGCCGCGACGGCGCCCTTCCTGTTGCCGAGCTTGTCGAAGGCGGCCTTCTGGGCCGCGGCGTTCAGGGTGGTGATGACGTTGCCGCCCTGCTTCTTCTCCCCGGTGAACATGCCGATGGTGCGGTCGAAGAAGAGCCGGTCGTCGTTGCCGGTGAGGATGCCGTCGTCCAGGGACTCCAGCTGGGTGGAGCCGAAGGCCTGGGAGGCGTAGCCGGTGACGGGCGCCCACAGGGGGCCGTCGGTGTAGGTCCGCTTGAACTTGTAGTCGCTGCCGTCGGTGACCGCGGAACCGGTGATCGGCTGGCCCTGGACGATGATGTTGCCGCGTTCGGTGGCGTACTGGGCGATCTGGACCCGGCGGTTCTCCTTGCGGGTGCTGAGGTCCTCGGCCTGGACGTACTGCAGCCAGTTGGTCCGGATCAGCAGGGCGAGGACGAGCAGCCCGCAGAACAGCGAGATGCGGCGCAGGGGCTTGTTCATGACGGACGGACCACCTGGGTCATCTCGGAGTCGGGGGACGGGGCGGGGGCCGGGGCGGGGCGGCGTGCGGTGTCGCTGATCCGGATGAGGATGGCGATGAGCACCCAGTTCGCCAGGACGGAGGAACCGCCGGAGGCGAGGAAGGGCATGGTCATGCCGGTGAGGGGGATGAGGCCCATGACTCCGCCGGCGACGACGAAGATCTGCAGGGAGAAGGCGCCGGAGAGCCCGATGGCGAACAGCTTGCCGAAGGGGTCGCGGGCGGCGAGGGCGGTGCGCACGCCCCGCTCGATGATCAGGCCGTAGAGCAGGAGGAAGGCCATGACACCGGTCAGGCCGAGTTCCTCGCCGACGGTGGAGAAGATGAAGTCGGAGTTGGCGGCGAAGCCGATCAGGTCCGAGTTGCCCTGGCCCCAGCCGGTGCCGAGCACCCCGCCGGAACCGAAGCTCATGATCGACTGGCCGACCTGCTCGCAGGCTCCGGACGTGCTGTAGCAGGCGAAGGGGTCCAGCCAGGCGGTGACGCGGGCCTTGACGTGACTGGCGGTGGCGCCGACGACGGTGGCGCCGCCGACCGACATGAGCAGGCCGATGACGATCCAGCTGGTCCGCTCGGTGGCCACGTACAGCATGATCACGAACATGCCGAAGAACAGCAGCGAGGTGCCGAGGTCGTTCTCGAAGACGAGGACGAGCAGGCTCATCGCCCAGATCATCAGGATCGGGCCGAGGTCGCGGCCGCGCGGCAGGTAGAGGCCCATGAAGCGGCGGCTGGCCAGGGCCAGGGCGTCGCGCTTCACCATGAGGTAACCCGCGAAGAAGATCGCGATGACGATCTTCGCGAACTCGCCGGGCTGGATGGAGAAGCCGCCGACGCTGATCCAGATCTTGGCGCCGAACACGTCCGCGCCCAGACCCGGGATCACCGGCAGGATCAGCAGGACCAGGGCGCCGGCCATCGAGATGTACGTGAACCGCTGGAGCACGCGGTGGTCCTTGAGGACCAGCAGCACGACGGCGAACAGGGCGATGGCGAGCCCCGTGTACATCATCTGGCGCGGCGCGGACTCGGAGAAGGTGCCGAAGCTGCGCTTGGCGAGGTTCTGCAGCCGCTCGGACTGGTCCAGCCGCCAGATCAGGACGACGCCCAGGCCGTTGAGCAGCGTCGCGATCGGCAGCAGCAGCGGGTCGGCGTACTTGGCGTAGCGGCGTACGACGAGGTGGGCGATCCCGGCGAGGACGGCGAAGCCGAGTCCGTAGAGCAGCATGCCCGGGGGCAGCTCGCCGTGGATCGACAGGCCCACGTTGGCGTAGGCGAAGATCGGGATGACCACGGCGAAGGCGAGCAGGAGGAGCTCGGTGTTCCGGCGGCTCGGCGCCTCGATGGCGCCGATGGTGGTCGTGTTGGTGACAACGCTCATGGTGTGGCAGGCCCCCTGTGCCCGCGTATGTCTACTGCTTTTCGCACTGGCCGACGACAGCTTGCTCCGCGGGAGTCAGGCTGGGGCCGGGCGTCTGGTTGCCCTGGGCTTCGGAAGCGCGGCGGGCCTCGTCCTGCTTGCAGGCGGAGACCTGGGTTCCGAGCTCTTCGATCTTCTTGCGCGCGCCCTCGAGGCTGTCCTCGCTGATGCTGCCCTCGACCTGCTTGCGCTTGAAGGACGGCAGGTACTTCAGTTCGATGTCGGGGTGATCCGCCTCCACCTCGGAGAGGTGGATCCAGGCCAGGTTCTGGCTGATGCCGCGGTACAGCGCGACATGGTCACCCTTGACGCCGACGTAGTACTGGGTCTGCGTCCAGCGGTGCGCCGCGTACAGGCCGCCGCCGACGACACCGGCCACGAGCAGCAGGATCAGCGTGCGCGTGGTCCACTTGCGCCCTTTGCTGCGCCGCTTGCGCGGGTGGTCGTACGTGTCCTCGTACGGGCCGTCGCCCTCGTAGGCGTCGGCTTCGCCGAAGCTGCCCAGTGCGCCGCCCTGGCTCTGGTCGGGGTATCCGTAGCCGGGGGCTTCGCCGCTGCCGGGAGGGCCGAAGGCGCCCGCGGGCGGCGGGGCCTGGCGCCCGAGGCCCGAGGCGCGGCCGGCCGGGGTCTGCATGGCGTTGCCGTCGAAGAGCTGGTGCTGGTTCTCGGCGACCGCGCCGACCACGACCGGGGTGTCGCTCAGCTGGGCGGCCATGGTGTCGCCGCTGTCGGTGTCGAGCACGTCCGCGACGATGCACGTGATGTTGTCCGGGCCGCCGCCGCGCAGGGCGAGCTGGATCAGGGACTGCACGGTCTCGTGCGGGCCGTGGTAGTCGGCGAGGGTCTCTTCCAGGGTCTGGTGGGAGACCACGCCGGACAGGCCGTCGGAGCAGATCAGGTAGCGGTCGCCGGCCCGGACCTCACGGATGGAGAGGTCGGGCTCCACGACGTCACCGCTGCCGAGCGCCCGCATCAGGAGCGAGCGCTGCGGGTGGGTGGTCGCCTCCTCCTCGGTGATGCGCCCCTCGTCGACGAGGCGCTGCACCCAGGTGTGGTCCTGGGTGATCTGCGTGAGGACGCCGTCGCGGAGCAGATAGGCGCGGGAGTCGCCGACGTGGACCAGGCCGAGGCGCTGGCCGGTCCACAGCAGGGCGGTGAGCGTGGTGCCCATGCCCTCCAGCTGGGCGTCGTCCTCGACCATCACGCGCAGCTGGTCGTTGGCGCGCTGCACTGCGATGCCGAGGGCGGTGAGGATGTCGGAGCCCGGGACGTCGTCGTCGAGCTGGACGAGCGAGGAGATGACCTCGGAGCTGGCGACCTCGCCGGCTGCCTGGCCGCCCATGCCGTCGGCGACGGCGAGGAGCCGGGGACCGGCGTAACCCGAGTCCTCGTTGCCCTCGCGGATCATCCCCTTGTGCGATCCGGCGGCGAACCGCAGGGACAGACTCATGCGCACCTGCCCAGTCGAAGACGCCTCGGGGTACAACCGGTCTCGAGCCACACTGCCCACCCTCCGGTCGGGAGCGCGCTCGGGTCCGTGTCCCCGGTGGGACGGACCGCCGCGGCTCGCTCGCTCCGCTCGCTCATTCTCGTACTACTTCCGCAGCTCGATGACGGTCTTGCCGATGCGGATCGGGGCGCCCGGCGGAATGGGCGTCGGGGTGGTCAGCCGGGTCCGGTCGAGATACGTGCCGTTGGTGGACCCGAGATCCTCGACGATCCACTGACCGTCACGGTCGGGGTAGATCCTGGCATGCCTGCTGGAGGCGTAGTCGTCGTCCAGCACGATCGTGGAGTCGTGGGCGCGGCCCAGCGTGATCGTCTGCCCGGAGAGGGCCACCGTGGTGCCCGTGAGGGTCCCCTCGGAGACGACCAGCTTGGTCGGCGCACCCCTGCGCTGGCGCTGCTGCGGCGGCGCGGCCTGGCGCCCCGCCTGCGGCGGAGCCCCGGCGTTGCCGCCGCCGCGGCGCGAGCCGCGCTGCGTGACGCGCGTACCGAAGAGGTCGCTGCGGATGACCTGAACGGCCACGATGACGAACAGCCACAGAACGGCCAGGAAACCCAACCGCATGACCGTCAGGGTCAGCTCTGACATTGCCCCCGCTTCACCCTTCGGCTTGCCGGTAAATGATGGTGGTGCTGCCCACGACGATCCGCGAGCCGTCGCGGAGCGTAGCGCGGGTGGTGTGCTGCCCGTCCACCACGATGCCGTTGGTGGACCCGAGATCCTGGATCGTCGGGGGTGTTCCGGTCCGGATCTCACAGTGCCGGCGGGACACGCCGGGGTCGTCGATCCGCACATCGGCCTCGGTGCTGCGGCCGAGTACGAGCGTGGGGCGGGAGATCTGGTGGCGGGTGCCGTTGATCTCGATCCAGCGGCGCACCGCGCTCGGCCCGCCGGGAGCCGGGGGCGCGCCGCCGGGGCGGGGGCCGGAGCCGCCCGGAGGCGGGCCGGGGGGCATGGGCGGGGCGCCGGCCGGCGGATAGCCGTACCCGCCCTGCTGCCCCTGGGGTGCCTGCGGGGAGTCCTGGGAGGTGCTGGAGGCGAGGGTGCGGCTGCGGACCCGGTAGAGACCGGTGTCGAGGTCCTCGGCCTTCTCCAGGTGCACCTTGATGGGGCCCATGAAGCTGTAGCGCTGCTGCTTGGCGTAGTCGCGTACGAGGCCCGCGAGTTCGTCGCCGAGCTGGCCGGAGTAGGGGCTCAGGCGCTCGTAGTCGCCTGCGCTGAGCTCCACGATGAAGTCGTTGGGTACGACGGTCCGCTCGCGGTTCCAGATGGTGGCGTTGTTGTCGCACTCCCGCTGGAGGGCGCCGGCGATCTCCACCGGCTGGACCTCGGACTTGAACACCTTGGCGAAGGTGCCGTTCACCAGACCTTCGAGTCGCTGCTCGAAACGCTTCAGGACTCCCATGGGGCACCTCCTCCGTCGTTGTCGCCCTGTACTGCTTACTGATCGTATCCACGCGTGGCGGATTCGGCTGGTTCCCCTTCGCTCCTGCGCGCAGGAGTGTTGGTGCTCACAAGGGATCGTAGGGGTGCGCCAGGGACAGTGTCCCGCACCGGGAGCGGAGAGCGGGAGGGGCCGTCCCGGTCGTCGTGGAGGGGCCGCGGAAAGCGATTTCAATCCACCCCGTCTGACGTGTTAATGTTTCGACGTCGCCAGGGGAACGGCCCGAAAGGGAAGAACCACTGGGACGCTGCTCGGGCGAGTGGCGGAACGGCAGACGCGCTGGCTTCAGGTGCCAGTGTCCTTCGGGACGTGGGGGTTCAAATCCCCCCTCGCCCACATCGGGGAAGCCCCGATCCGGACTCCGGGTCGGGGCTTCTCGCATGTCCGGATCCGTCCTCCGGTCGCCGCGCTCCGGCCTTCGGCCTTCTCCTTCCGGGCCGTTGCGACTTTCGTCAGGAGGGGTGCGACGAAAGAGGGCGGCCGGCCCGCGGGGCCGGTGTCTAGGGTCGGGCGTGTGGATGCCAAGGCGACTGTGCGTGCGGGCTGGGACTGGCTGAAGGGGCCCGAGCCCTGGTCGCGGCGGCTGTCGGCGGCGGACCTGGCCATCGCCGCGCTGCTGGCGCTGTTCGGCGTGGGTGTGGACGAACTCAGCAACAGCTCCGGGCAGAAGACGGCCGTCGGCGTCGTGGTCGTGGTGGTGCTGACGCTGCTGCGGCGGCGGCTGCCGGCGGCCACGCTGGTGCTGGGTGCGGCGGCGAGCGCGTTCCTGCCCGCCGCGTTCCTGGTGACGATCATGCTCGGCTGGTCCGCGGGGCGGCGGATCGTCGGGGTGGGGCGGGCGCTCGCCGCGTTCACGCTGGCCTTCCTCGCGGAGGTGGGCCTGACCCTGGCCGAGCAGTGGACGCAGATGCGGCCCCTGCTGGTGGTCGTGTTCTCCACGCTGATGTTCCTGGCGGCGATCGTCATGCCGGGTCTGGCCAGCCGGTACTGGCACCAGCGCCGGACCCTGCTCAGCGCGCTCCAGGAGCGGCACGACCAGCTACTGCGCGAGCGGAGCATGGTCGCCGGGCAGGCCAGGCTGCGCGAGCGGCAGCGGATCGCCCAGGACATGCACGACAGCCTGGGCCACCAGCTGGCGTTGATCTCGGTGCACACGGGGGCGCTGGAGGTGGACCCGGCGCTCACCGACCGCCAGCGCGAGGCGGTGGGGGTGCTGCGGCAGGCCTCGGTGGCGGCGATGCACGAGCTGCGCGAGGTCGTCGGGATCCTGCGCGACGGCGTGGAGGCGCCGGCGCCGGTGGAGGAGGCGCAGCCGGCCGCGCGGGGTGTGGCGGGCATAGCGGGCATCGTGGAGGCGGCGCGGGCCGCGGGGACCGACGTACGGCTGGGCACGGCGGGGCAGCCCCGGCCGCTGGTCGCGGCCTGCGACCACGCGGCGTACCGGATCGTGCAGGAGGCGCTGACCAACGCCTACAAGCACGCTCCCGGGTCGCCGATCGCCGTGGAACTCCGGTACGAGGACGACTCGCTGGTGGTGGAGATCGCCAACGGCCCGGCGGGCGGCCGGGCTTCGGGCGAGGTCGTCTCGGGCGGGCAGGGCCTGACGGGGTTGCGGGAGCGGGCCCGGCTGGTCGGCGGCATGGTGCACGCGGGGGCGACGGAGGGCGGCGGGTTCCGGGTGGCGGGAGTGCTGCCGTACGGGACGGAGCCGGCCGGGGTCGTGGAGGACGTGGCCGACGACTTCGGGCAGCGCTCGCAGGCCCGGGCCCTGGCGCTGAAGGGGGCGCCGCCGATGGACTGGGCCGCCCTGGACCGCGAACTGGCGGTGCCGGTGCGGACCCGTGCCGGGGGCGTGGCGATGGGCTGCGGGATCGCCCTCGCGGCACTGGTGCTGCTGATCATCGTGCTGGGGGCCGCGGTGGTGATGCTGGTGGGCTCGGCGAACAAGGCGGTGATCGGCGAGGAGGAGTACGACGCGGTGCACGTGGGCGAGTCCGAGAAGGCGGTGCGGGAGCGGCTGCCGGACGGTGACGGGGTCCTGACGGCGGGGTTGGACCGCAAGGGCCCGCCACGGCCGGAGGGGGCGCAGTGTCTGGCGCTGCTCTCGACGGAGTCCTCGGAGCTGACCACCTACCCCGTGTTCCGGTTCTGCTTCCGTGACGGCAAGCTCGTGGACAAGCAGGCGTACGAGGTCGAGCAGTAGGAGCGCGCGGGTGACAGCCAGGGTGATCAGAGTGGTGATCGCTGATGACGAGCCGCTGATCCGGGCCGGGATCAGGATGATCCTGACCTCGGCTCCGGACATCGAGGTCGTCGCGGAGGGGGCCAACGGCCGGGAGGCGGTCGATCTGGCGCTGTCCCACGCGCCGGACGTGGCGCTGCTGGACATCCAGATGCCGGTGATGGACGGGCTGACGGCGCTGGGCGAGCTGGGGCGGGCCGCGCCGGGGGTGCGGGCGCTGATCCTGACCACCTTCGGGGAGAAGGAGAACGTGCTGCGCGCGCTGAGCCAGGGCGGTGCGGGGTTCCTGCTGAAGGACTCGGCGCCCGGTGAGCTGATCGGTGCCGTCCGGGCGGCCGCGGCCGGGGACGCGTACCTCTCGCCCGGCGCGACGCGGCACGTGGTCGACCAGCTGGCGGCCGGTGTGGCCGCCGGACGCGGCGAGGAGGCCCGGCGGCTCGTCGCGGAGCTGAGCGAGCGGGAGCGCGGGGTGCTGGCGCTGCTGGGGGAGGGGTTGTCCAACGCGGACGCCGGGCGCAGGCTCCACATGAGCGAGGCGACGGTGAAGACGTACGTGAGCCGGATCCTGGCCAAGCTGGCGTGCGAGAACCGGGTTCAGGCGGCCCTGCTGGCCAGGGACGCCGGGCTGTAGGTACGGTCTGCCCGGACTTGATCGGCCACGAGGTGGCCGGCGTGGCGCGAACAGTGCGGGGGCAGCGCGGATGGTGGCGGTACCGGAGCAGTACGCGGCGGCGGCCGCGGCGGTGGACGGGGCGGGCGTGGCGGGCGTGGCGGGCGTGGCCGCCGATGTGGCCGCGGGCGTGGCCGGCATGGCGGCGGCCGTGGCGGCCGTGACGGCGGAGCGGGACGGCGGGCGGATCCCGCGCGTCGGGGGTTTCGCGCCGCGGAGCGTGGCGGGCTCGCCCAAGGACGCCGGGAAGGCGCTGCGGCTGCGCGTCCCGCGCGCGGCGCACGCCCGGTTCGAGGCTCCCGCCGGGCGTCCGGACGCCGTGCGCGCGGTGGAGGAGTCCAACGTGGGCCGGGTCGCGGAGCTGACCCCGATACGGGTGGGCCGGATGGCCGCCAACCCCTTCGCCTTCCTGCGGGGCGCGGCCGGACTGATGGCGCACGACCTGTCCGGCGGCCCGGTGACCGGGGTGGGCGCGCAGATCTGCGGTGACGCGCACGCGGCCAACTTCGGCCTGTACGGCGACGCGCGCGGCCGGCTCGTGATCGACCTGAACGACTTCGACGAGACCGTCTTCGGTCCGTGGGAGTGGGACGTGAAGCGGCTGGCGACCTCTCTGGTGCTGGCCGGGCGCGTGGCGGGGGCCGACGAGGACACCTGTCTGGGGGCGGCGCGGGACGCGGTGGGCGCGTACCGGCACACGATGCGGCTGCTGGCGAAGCTGCCCGCGCTCGACGCGTGGAACGCCATCGCCGACGAGGAGCTGGTCTCCCACGCCGACGCCCGGGACCTGCTGGGCACGCTGGAGCGGATCTCGGAGAAGGCCCGCAACAACACCTCCGCCCGGTTCGCGGCCAAGTCGACCGAGGCCCTGGAGGACGGCAGCCGCCGCTTCGTGGACGCGCTGCCGGTGCTGCGGCGGGTCGGGGACGAGGAGGCCGCTGCGGTGGCCGCCTCGCTGGGCCCGTACCTGAAGACCCTGTCGGGGGACCGGCTGCCGCTGCTGGCCCGGTACGCGATCCACGACGTGGCCTTCCGCGTGGTGGGGACCGGCAGCGTCGGCACCCGCTCGTACGTGGTGCTGCTGCTGGACCACCGGGGCGAGCCGCTGGTGCTCCAGGTGAAGGAGGCGCGGCCCTCGGTCCTGCTGCCGCACCTGCCCGGGCTGGGCTTCCACGCGCCGGAGGAGGAGCACGAGGGCCGGCGGGTGGTGGCCGGGCAGAAGCGGATGCAGGTGGTCTCCGACATCCTGCTGGGCTGGACCACCGTCGAGGGGCGTCCGTACCAGGTCCGGCAGTTCCGCAACCGCAAGGGGAGCGTGGATCCGGCGGCTCTGGCCGTTGACCAGATCGACGACTACGGCCGGATGACCGGCGCCCTGCTGGCCCGGGCGCACGCGCACAGCGCCGATCCGCGGCTGCTGGCGGGGTACTGCGGCAAGAACGAGGAGCTGGACGAGGCGATGGCCGCCTTCGCCGTGGCCTACGCCGACCGGAGCGAGGCCGACCACGCGGACCTGGTGGCGGCGGTCCGGTCGGGCCGGATCGCGGCGGAGTTCGGGGTCTGAGGCCGCCGCGGCCCCTCCCGGGAGGCGTGTTTCACGTGAAACAAGGGCGTGTTTCGAAACGAGCCCCTGTTTCACGTGAAACATGCCTCCGGCCGAGTTCCGCAGCCGAGGGTGTGTTTCACGTGAAACACACCTTTGGGCCGGCACCTGCCCCCGGGCGCACGTGGACCGTGCCCCCGGGCGGGGCCGTAGGCTGGCCGGGTGAGCGAGCAGACCGAACACACCGTCCCCGAAGAGCCCGCCGTCACCGCTGAGGAGCGGCCCGAGGCGCGGCTGGAACGCGCCGTGCGGGCCGCCGAGCAGGCACTGATCGAATTCGAGATCGCGGTGGAGACCTTCCGGGTGGAGGTCGAGAACTTCTCCCGGCTGCACCACCAGAAGCTCGGCCCGATGTACTCGCGGCTCGACGAGCTGGACGCGCTGATCGCGGAGGCGAAGGCGGCCCGCAGCAGCGATGCCGAGGACCTGCGGCGGGCCCGGGAGGCCCGCTCGCTGGTCATGCCGATGCCCGGGGTGGACGAGCTGTTCCACGACTGGCTGGACGCGGACGGGATCTCCGATGACGCGGCCGCCATGCTCACCGACCGCCCGGTGCGGCCGCCGCAGCGGGTGCGGCCCACCGAGGAGGTGCGGCGCCTGTACCGCGAGCTGGTCCGCAAGGCCCACCCGGACCTGGCCCAGGACGAGGCCGAGCGGGAGCGCCGCGACGCGTTCATCGCCCGTGTCAACGCCGCCTACGGCCGGGGTGAGGAGGGGCTGCTGCGCGAGCTGGCCGAGGAGTGGGAGGCCGGCCCGGCGCCGGAGGAGGCCCGGCCGAGCGAGAGCGAGGAGCTGTACGCCCGGCTCGAGTGGCTGGCCCAGCGCAAGGAGCTGCTCTCCCTGGTCGCCAAGGAGCTGGAGGACAGCGCGATCGGCGCCATGCTGCGGATGGCTCCGGACGACCCGGACCGGCTGCTGGAGGAGATCGCGGAGCAGCTGCTCGCGCAGGTCTCCGAGCGCGAGGCGGAGCTGGCGTCGTACAGCGCCGGATGAACCCGGTCCGGCCGGGGGGTCGGATAGGTTGGCAGACCAGATCCGTTAAGAGAGAAGGCGACAGTGATGAACCTCGGACCGCTTCCCTCGGTGGACGCCGCCGCGGTGCCCGCCGAAGGCTTCGTCCTCGACGTCCGTGAGGACGACGAATGGGCGGCCGGGCACGTCGAGGGTGCGCTGCACGTCCCGATGAGCGACTTCGTGGCACGCTTCGGCGAGGTCACGGAGGCCGTGGCGGACGGTCGCACGGCGTACGTGATGTGCCGGGTGGGCGGCCGGAGCGCGCAGGTGACCCAGTACCTGGTGCGCCAGGGCATCGAGGCCGTGAACGTCGACGGCGGGATGCAGGCGTGGGAGCGCGCCGGGCGCCCGATGGTGACGGACAGCGGGAACCCGGCCTTCGTGCTGTAGTCCGGGTCCGCCGGTCAGCCGAGCGGGTGGGCGGCGAGCAGGTCGCCCAGGGTTTCTTCGTGGGCGGCGGCGGGTCCGAGCTGGAGCTCCAGCTGCTTGGCCCAGGCGTGGTAGCGGTGCAGCGGGTAGTCGGTGTCCGCGCCGAAGCCGCCGTGCAGGTGCTGGGCGGTCTGCACGACCCGGCGTACGCCCTCGGAGGCCCAGATCTTGGCGACGGCGACGTCCCCGGCGACGGGCAGCGGACCGCCGGCCCCGCCGGTCGCGGCGTCGAGCCGCCAGGCGGCCTGCCAGAGGGTGGCCTCCATGGCGCGCAGGTCGATGTAGCGGTCGGCGGCCTGTACGGCGACGGCCTGGAAGGTGGCCACGGGGAAGCCGAACTGCTCCCGCTTGCCGGTGTACCGGCTGGTCATGGCGAGGACGGCCTCGCCGAGGCCGAGGGCGAGGGCGCAGGTCCCGGTGGCCAGGAGCAGGCGGAGCCGGTCCCATGCGCCCGGGGCTTCGATCATGTGGGCGGCGGGTACCCGGACCGCGTCGAGGGTGAGTTCGGCGAGCCGCTCGCCGCTGGTGGAGTACTGGTCGGCGAGCGTGAGTCCGGCGGCGGTGCGGGGCAGGAGCGCGAGGAGCGCCTCGCCCTCGCCGCTGTGGGCGGGTACGGCGATCCAGTCGCAGCCGTGGGCCCAGGCGACGGAGGTCTGCACCCCGTCCAGGAGCCAGTCGGCTCCCTCGCGGCGTGCGGTGACGGCGAGTTCGGCCGGATCGTGGCCGGTGCGGCCGTGTGCGGCGACGGTGAGGGCGAGCGTGCCGCGTCCGGCGCCGGGCAGCAGGGCGGCGGCCAGCTCGGGGCTGCCGTGGGCCTGGACGGCCATGGCGGTGGCGCAGTGCTCCAGCAGCGGTACCCGGGCCAGGACCCCGGCCGCCTCGCGCAGGACGAGGCACAGGGCGATGGCGTCGAGGCCGGCTCCGCCGTGCTCCTCGGCGAGGACGAGGCCCAGCAGGTCGGAGCCGGCGAGCTTGGCCCACAGCGGCCGGTCGAAGTCGTCGGCGACGGCCCCCGGCGTCAGCGCGGGGCTCGGGACGCCGTCGGGGGCGACGTCGGCGAAGACGGCCCTGGCGGCCTCGACGGCGGCCTGCTGTTCTTCGGTGAAGGTGAAGTCCACTGCCTGTCCTCCTGCGCGCACCGGCTGACTCCTGATCTGACGGTGCGTCAAGATAGAGCAGCTTCCGGCAATTGGACAGGCCGCGGACACCTCCTACCGGTCGAAGTCGATCTCCACTTCCTCCGTCAGGGCGTGGGACTGGCAGGCCAGTACGAACCCGGCCTCGGTCTCCTCCGCCTCCAGTGCGAAGTTGCGCTCCATCCGCACCTCGCCGGAGACCACGAAGGCGCGGCAGGTGCCGCAGACGCCGCCCTTGCAGGCGTACGGGGCGTCCGCGCGCCCCCGCAGCACGGTGTCCAGCAGCGATTCGCCGTCCTGCACGGGCCAGGTGCCCGAGCGGCCGTCGAGCCGGGCGGTCACCCGGCCGCGGGCCGGCGCCGAGGCAGCGGGGGCGGGTGTCTGCGGGGCGGTCTCCTCGACGTGGAAGATCTCCTCGTGCACCCGGGTCCGTACGACGCCCAGCGCGGCCAGGGCCCGCTCCGCGCCGGTCACCAGCCCGTAGGGCCCGCACAGGAACCAGCCCGTGACCTCCGCTACCGGCAGCAGCGCGGGCAGCAGGGACGTGAGGCGGTCCTCGTCGAGCCGCCCGGACGGCAGTCCGGCCTCCTGCTCCTCGCGGGAGAGCACCGTCACCAGCTGGAAGCGGTCGGGGTAGCGGTCCTTGAGGTCCGCCACCTCCTCCAGGAACATCGTCGAGGCCGCGGTACGGTCGCTGCGCACCAGGCAGAACCGGGCGTCGGGCCGGGCCGCCAGGAGTGAGGCGGCGATCGACAGCACCGGGGTGATGCCGCTGCCGCCGACGATCGCCGCGTAGTGCGCGGCCGCCGGGGCGGCGGCCGGCTCCAGCACGAACCGTCCGGCCGGGACCATCACGTCCAGTACGTCCCCGGCGGCAACCTCCTTGTGCGCGAACGTGGAGAACTCGCCGCCCTCCACCAGGCGCACGCCCACGCGCAGCCGGTCCGGTCCCGGACCGTCGGGGGCCGGGGCGGGGGAGCAGATCGAGTAGGTGCGGCGGACCTCGGTGCCCTGGGAGGCGCCGCGGCGCAGCGTCAGGTGCTGGCCGGGGGCGTGCCGGTAGACCTCGCGCAGTTCCTCGGGGACCCGGAGCGTCAGGGCCACCGAGTCGTCGGTGAGCCGGTCGACTGCCGCCACCGTCAGCGGGTGGAACGCGCCGTGGCGGGGTGCGGCCATCTACAGCTCCTTGAAGTGGTCGAACGGTTCGCGGCAGGCGACGCAGCGGCGCAGCGCCTTGCACGCGGTGGAGGAGAACCGGCTGAGCAGTTCGGTGTCCGTCGAGCCGCAGTGGGGGCAGCGGACCGACAGCGTGAGCGGGACCGGTCCGCCGGCGGAGTGCGGGCGGGGCGGGGCGATGCCGAACTCGGCGAGCTTGCGGCGGCCTTCGGCGCTGATGTCGTCGGTGGACCAGGCGGGGGACAGGACGGTGGTGACCCGCACCTCGGGTATGCCGTGGTCGGTCAGGGCCCGCTCGATGTCGGCGGACATGGCCTCGATGGCCGGGCAGCCGGTGTACGTCGGGGTGAGGACGACCTCGACGTGGCCGTCCTCGTGCATCCGCACCCCGCGCAGCACACCCAGCTCCGCCAGGGTCAGCACGGGCAGTTCGGGATCGGGGACGGAACCCGCCAGCTCGGCCAGCTCCGCCTCCAGGCGGGTGGTCCCGGCCCCGGCGCTCACCACGACGCTCCGGGGTGGCTGCGGTGCAGGTGCTGCATCTCGGCGAGCAGCCGCCCGAACGGCTCCGTGTGCAGGCCCTGCCGGCCGGCTCCGGCGGCCCAGGCGCCCGTACGCGGTCCTTCGGGCAGCGCGAGCCCCGCCCGCTCCAGTACGTCGCCCAGCGCGGCCGTCCAGCGCCCTTCCAGGGCTTCCATGGCGGCCTGGTCCAGGCCGAGGCCCTCGACCGGCTGGAACATCTCCCCGGTGAACTTCCACAGCGCGTCCAGGGCCGCGCGCATCCGGCCGCGGCTCTCGTCGGTGCCGTCGCCCAGGCGCAGCGTCCACTGCTCGGCGTGGTCGCGGTGGTAGGCGGTCTCCTTCACGGCCTTGGCCGCGAGCGGCGCGAACGGGCCGTCCCCGGCGGCGAGCTCCGTGTACAGCTCGTGCTGGTAGAAGGAGAAGTAGAGCTGCCGGGCGATCGTGTGGGCGAAATCGCCGTTGGGCTGTTCGACCAGCTGGAGGTTGCGGAAGGAGCGCTCCTCGCGCAGGAAGGCCAGCTCGTCCTCGTCCCCCGCCATCGACAGCAGGAGGCGGGCCTGCCCGAGCAGGTCGAGGGCGATGTTGGCCAGGGCGACCTCCTCCTCCAGGACGGGGGCGTGGCCCGCCCACTCGCCGAGGCGGTGGGAGAGGATCAGCGCGTCGTCGCCGAGGGCGAGGGCGGCCGCGGTGCGGGTGTCGGTGCCGGCGCTCACAGGTGGCGCACCCCCTCGGGGATGTCATAGAAGGTGGGGTGCCGGTAGGGCTTGTCGGCGGACGGGGCGAAGAACGGGTCCCGCTCGTCGGGCGAGGAGGCGGTGACCTCGGTGGAGGGCACCACCCAGATGGAGACGCCTTCGTTGCGCCGCGTGTAGAGGTCGCGTGCGTTGCGCAGGGCCATCTCCGCGTCGGGGGCGTGCAGGCTTCCCGCGTGCGTGTGCGAGAGGCCGCGGCGCGAGCGCACGAACACCTCCCACAGGGGCCAGTTCTGCGTCATGCCTGTACCTCTCGTCCGGTGCTGGTGTGCTTCGCGGCGTAGGCGGAGGCGGCCTCACGGACCCAGGCGCCTTCCTCGTGCGCCCGGCGCCGCTGGCCGATCCGCTCTTCGTTGCAGGGGCCGTTCCCCTTGAGGACGTCCCAGAACTCGGCCCAGTCGATGGCGCCGAAGTCGTAGTGCCCGCGCTCCTCGTTCCACTTGATGTCCGGGTCGGGCAGGGTCAGGCCCAGCGACTCGGCCTGCGGGACGGCGATGTCCACGAAGCGCTGGCGCAGCTCGTCGTTGGAATGCCGCTTGATCCGCCAGGCCATCGACTGCGCCGAGTGCGCCGACTCGTCGTCCGGCGGGCCGAACATCATCAGCGAGGGCCACCACCAGCGGTCGACCGCGTCCTGCGCCATCGCGTGCTGGGCCTCGGTGCCCTGCGAGAGGGCGAGGAGCAGCTCGTACCCCTGGCGCTGGTGGAAGGACTCCTCCTTGCAGATCCGGACCATCGCGCGGGCGTAGGGGCCGTAGGAGCAGCGGCAGATCGGCACCTGGTTGGTGATCGCCGCGCCGTCCACCAGCCAGCCGATCGCGCCGACGTCGGCCCAGGTCAGGGTGGGGTAGTTGAAGATCGAGGAGTACTTCTGCCTGCCGGAGTGGAGCTTGTCGAGCAGCTCGTCCCGGCTGGTGCCGAGCGTCTCGGCGGCGCTGTAGAGGTAGAGGCCGTGGCCCGCCTCGTCCTGCACCTTGGCCATCAGGATCGCCTTGCGGCGCAGGGAGGGCGCGCGGGTGATCCAGTTGGCCTCGGGCTGCATGCCGATGATCTCGGAGTGGGCGTGCTGCGCCATCTGCCGGACCAGCGACGCCCGGTACTCCTCTGGCATCCAGTCCCGGGGCTCCACGCGCTCGTCCGCCGCCACGGCGGCGTCGAAGTCCGCCCTGAGCTGCGCGCCGAGGTCCGCGGAGCGCCCGTCCACCGCGCCGTCCACCGTGCCCGACGTGCCCGTTTCCGGGGTCACTGCGACCATCCCGGCCCCCTGTCAGAGTGTGCCGTCCGCCCGACCGACCGATCGTTCGGTTCATCCTCTTCAATGGTGAGACGGCGGCCCGTAGGGTGTCAACCTCTGTGGGCAACCCTGTGGACGCCGGATGATCGGGGCGGGATGGATTCGAACGAGCGCGAGCCCGCGGAAGGAGACCTTCCGCCGTCCCTCGGCGCCTCCCCGCCGACCGCGCCGGGGGCCCTGACCGCAGCGCCCCGCGCCCTGCCCGACGCGCCCCGCGCGCCCGGCATCGCGGGCCTGTCCGCCCCGTACCGGGTCCTCGCGGCCCTCGCCCTGGCCGCGGTGGGCGTCGGCGCCTGCCTGCACCTCGGGCTGGTCTTCCTGCACGTCGCGCCGGCCAACACGGTGAGCAAGCAGCACGCCGAACTCGTGGACGGGTGGATCTACCCCGAGTTCGAACAGAACTGGAAGCTCTTCGCCCCCAACCCGCTCCAGCAGAACATCGCCGTCGAGGTCCGCGCCCAGGTCCGCACCGCGGGCGGCGAGCTGGTCACCCGCGACTGGCGCGACCTGTCCGCCGAGGACGGCGCGGCGATCCGGCACGGCCTGCTGCCGAGCCACACCGAGCAGAACGAGCTGCGCAGGGCCTGGGACTTCTTCACCGGCTCCCACGACGAGGAGAACAAGCCCGACGGCGAGCGCGGGGAACTGGCCGAGCGGTACCTGAAGCGGATCGCCATGGCCCGCCTGACCGCCGCCGGATCGGACGGCGCCGGCGGGTCGGACGGCGCCGGCGGGGACCGGATCGTACGGATCCAGCTGCGCTCGGCGACCCGGTCCGTGGCCGCGCCGCCCTGGAGCGGGGAGAAGTCCGACACCCGGACGTACTACCGGGAGCTGCCGTGGTGGAACGTGTGAGGCGCACCCTCGCGCAGGCGGCGGCGAAGGCCACCGGACAGGCGCTGGGGCCCTACCAGAGCGCCGTCGTACGGATCGGCTTCGCCGCGACCTGGCTCTTCTTCCTGCTGCGGGAGTTCCCCAACCGGCACGAGCTGTACGGGCCCGACGGGCCGTGGAGCTGGGACCTGGCGGAGCGGCTGATCGCCTCCAACCACGCATTCACGGTGCTGATGTGGTCGGACTCGGCGCTCTGGTTCGAGACCGTGTACGCCCTCTCCCTCCTCGCGAGCGCGCTGCTGCTGCTGGGCTGGCGGACGCGGGCGACGTCGGTGCTCTTCATGGTCGGGGTGCTGTCGCTGCAGAACCGCAGCGTGTTCATGGGCGACGGCGGGGACAACGTCATCCACCTGATGGCGGTCTACCTGGTGCTGACGCGCTGCGCCCGGGTGTGGTCGCTGGACGCGCGCCGGGCGCGGCTGCGGGGCTCGGCATCGGCGGGGGCGGCGGGCCCGTTGCTGTGGGCGGCGCTGGGCGCGGTGTTCGTGTACGGGGCCGCGAGCGGACGCTTCGGCGCGCTCTGGACGGCCGCCTTCGCGACGCTGTGGGCGGGCACGGCGCTGTGGTGGCTGGCCGACCGGTACGAACCGGAGGGCGAGCGGCGGGCGACGCTGGACGTGCTCGCGAACCTGCTGCACAACGCCGGAATGCTGGTGATCACGGCGGAGGTGTGCCTGATCTACGCGACCGCCGGCTGGTACAAGATCCAGGGCTCGCGGTGGCAGGACGGGACCGCGCTGTACTACCCGCTGCGGCTGGACTACTTCACTCCCTGGCCGTGGCTGTCGGAGCTGCTGGCGGGCAGCGGGGCGGTGGTGATGCTGCTGACGTACGGGACGGTCGCGGTGCAGGTGGCGTTCCCGTTCACGCTGTTCAACCGGCGGGTCAAGAACGTCCTGCTGGCGGTGATGATGCTGGAGCACGCGGGGATCGCGGTGCTGCTGGGGCTGCCGTTCTTCTCGCTGGCGATGATCGCCGCGGACGCGGTGTTCCTCCCGACCGGGTTCCTGGTGTGGGCAGGGGCGCGTGTGGGGGCGGTGCGGGTGTTCCGGCGGCGGGAGGCGGTCGTGGCCGCGGCAGCGGAGCCGGCGGCGGCGGGGCGCTGAGGCCTCGCCGGGCCGTACGGGTGGGCGGGGGCGTCGTAGGGTCGGGGCATGAGTGAGCAGTGGGGTTCCGGTGAGGTCGGGCGGCAGTGGCGGGAGTGCGCCGGGCGGAGTGACGTGGTGCTGCTCGACGGGTTCCACGCGCTGAAGCACGCCCTGCGCTTCGGCGCCGAGGTGCTCGCGGTCGTCGCCGACGAGCCCGACGCCGTACGGGAGCTCGCCGCCGGGCTGGCCCCGGACGTGGCACCGGAGGTGACCCGCCTCGTGCGGCGGGCCCCGCTGGGGGAGCTGCTGCCCCGCACGCACCCCACCGGGGTCGCCGCGCTCGCCGTACGACCCGGCCGGGAGGCGGGACGGGCCGCGCTGGCGAGGACGCCCAGGCCGGCTCCCGTCGTGCTGCTCGACAACCCCCGCAACCTCGGCAATGTCGGCGCCGTCGTCCGCCTCGCCGCCGGCTTCGGCGCCACCGGGGTGGTCACCCGGGGCGACCTCGACCCCTGGCACCCCAACGTGGTCCGCGCCGGGGCCGGCCTGCACTACGCCACCACCGTCGACCGGATGGAGCTGGAGGAGCTCCCGCCCGGTCCGCTGTACGCGCTGGATCCGGAGGGCGAGGACATCCGCTCCCTCACCCTCCCGGACGACGCCCTGCTCGCCTTCGGCTCCGAACGCCACGGCATCTCGCCCGAGCTGCGGGCCCGCGCGGACCACCTGGTCTCGCTGCCGATGCGCCCGCAGGTGTCCAGCTACAACCTGGCCACCAGCGTGGCCATGACGCTCTTCCACTGGGGCGGACCCGCCGCGCGGTGACGGCAGCGCGCCGGGCCCGCCCGGGCGCCGGAGCCCGGGCGCGCCGGCGCATGTGCGTCAGGCCTGGCGGCGGACCTCCACCACGCGGAAGCGGTTCGCGACGAACGCGCCGTCGCACAGCGCGGCGTTCGCCGCCGGGTTGCCGCCGGAGCCGTGGAAGTCGGAGAAGGCGGCGGTCTGGTTGACGAAGACCCCGCCCGTCAGGTTCAGCGACAGCTGCGCCGACTCCTCCAGGCAGACCTCCTCGACGGCCCGCTCGGTGTCCGGCGAGGTGGTGTAGGCGCCCACCGTCATGGCGCCCTTCTCCCGCACCGTGCGGCGCAGCAGCTCGAGGGCGTCCTCGGTGGAGTCCACCGCCACCGCGAAGGAGACCGGGCCGAAGCACTCGGAGAGGTAGGCCGCCTCCGGGTCCGGCTTGCCGGCGTCCAGCTTGACGATCACCGGGGTCCGCACGACCGCGTCCGGGAACTCGGGGTTCGCCACCTCACGGGAGGCCAGCGCGACCTCGCCGAGGCCGGCCGCCGCCTCCAGCCGCGCCTTGACGCCCGGGTTGACCAGGGCGCCCAGCAGCGCGTTGGCGCGGGCGTCGTCGCCCAGCAGGCCGCCGACGGAGGCCGCGAGGTCGGCGACGACCTCGTCGTACGACTTGTGGCCGGCGTCCGTCTCGATGCCGTCGCGGGGGATCAGCAGGTTCTGCGGGGTGGTGCACATCTGGCCGCTGTACAGGGACAGCGAGAACGCCAGGTTGGACAGCATCCCCTTGTAATCGCCGGTGGAGTCGACGACGACGGTGTTGACGCCCGCCTTCTCCGTGTAGACCTGCGCCTGCCGGGCGTTGGCCTCCAGCCAGTCCCCGAACTCCGTCGACCCGGTGTAGTCGATGATCTTGATTTCGGGGCGCACGGCCAGCGTCTTGGCGATGCCCTCGTCCGGGCGCTCGACCGCCAGCGCCACCAGGTTCGGGTCGAAGCCCGCCTCGGCCAGGACCTCGCGGGCGACCTTGACGGTCAGCGCCAGCGGCAGGACGGCGCGCGGGTGCGGCTTGACCAGCACGGCGTTGCCGGTGGCGAGGGAGGCGAACAGGCCGGGGTAGCCGTTCCAGGTGGGGAAGGTGTTGCAGCCGATCATCAGGGCGATGCCGCGCGGCACGGCCGTGAAGGTCTTGCCGAGCTCCAGCGGGTCCTTCTTGCCCTGCGGCTTCGACCAGGCGGCCTGCCCGGGAACCCGGGTCTGCTCCTCGTACGCGTAGGCCACCGCCTCCAGGCCGCGGTCCTGCGCGTGGGGGCCGCCCGCCTGGAAGGCCATCATGAAGGCCTGGCCGCTGGTGTGCATGACCGCGTGCGCGAACTCGTGCGTGCGCGCGCCGATCCGGGCCAGGATCTCGATGCAGACCAGGGCGCGCGTCTCGGGGCCGGCGTCCCGCCAGGCGCCCATGCCGGCGCGCATCGCGGGCAGCAGCACGTCCGGGTCGACGTGCGGGTACTCCACGCCGAGCTCCGGGCCGAAGGGGGAGACCTCGCCGCCGGCCCAGCCGTCGGTGCCGGGCTGCCCCAGGTCGAAGCGGGTGCCGCGGACGGCCTCGAAGGCGGCGAGCCCGTCGGCCGGGGCGCTCTCCCCGTAGGCCTTGGGGTGCTCGGGGTGCGGGGACCAGTAGGCGCGGCTGCGGATGGCATCCAGCGCCTGGTCCAGGGTGGTCCGGTGCTTCTCGGTCAGCTGGGGGACGGTGAGCTCGGCGGCCATCAGGGACCAACTCCTCGTTGAGCCGGGCGGGATCGGGCTGGTTCGCAGACCTGGGTTCAGGCAGGGGCGGGTGAAGAAGAGCAGACTGGAGTTAGAGTAACCGAACGATCGGTCGGTACAAGAGGGCCCGGCAGACCTGTGGACAACCGCGTGCGGGAGGATCAGGACATGACAGCAATCGAGCGGGCCCGCACTGTGGCGGTCATCGGCGCCGGGACCATGGGGCAGGGCATCGCCCAGGTCGCTCTCCTCGCAGGTCATGGCGTACGCCTCTACGACTCCGCCCCCGAGCGGGCCGGTGAGGCGGTGCAGGCCGTGGCCGGCCGGGTGGAGCGGCTGGTCGCCAAGGGCCGGCTGGACCGGGCCGAGGCCGACGACGCCGTCCGCCGCCTCGATGCCGCCGAGACCCTGACCGGGCTCGCCTCCGCCGCCCTGGTGATCGAGGCGATCGTGGAGGACGTCGCCGTCAAGCGCGAGCTGTTCGCGGCCCTCGAAGGGGTGGTTTCGCCCGACGCGCTGCTGGCCACCAACACCTCCTCCCTCTCCGTCACCGAGCTGGGCGCCGGCCTCGCGCACCCCGGGCGCTTCCTCGGCCTGCACTTCTTCAACCCGGCCCCGCTGCTCCCGCTCGTCGAGGTGGTCAGCGGCTCCGCGACCGACCCGGCCGCCGCCGAGAGCGCGTACCGCACGGTCCTGGGCTGGGGGAAGACGCCGGTCCGCTGCGCCGACACCCCCGGCTTCATCGTCAACCGGATCGCCCGCCCCTTCTACGCGGAGGCCTTCGCGGTGTACGAGGAGCAGGGCGCCGACCCCGCGACCATCGACGCCGTCCTGCGCGAGAGCGGCGGCTTCCGGATGGGCCCCTTCGAGCTGACCGACCTGATCGGCCAGGACGTCAACGAGGCCGTCACCCGCTCCGTCTGGGACTCCTTCTTCCACAGCCCCAAGTTCACCCCCTCGCTCGCGCAGCGCCGGCTCGTCCAGTCGGGCCGCCTCGGCCGGAAGTCCGGGCACGGCTGGTTCCCGTACGGCGAGGGCGCGAAGGTGCCCGCCCCGCACACGGCGGCCCCCGAGGCCGCGCCGGACAAGGTCACCGTCGTCGGTGACCTCGGCCCCGCCGCCGCCCTGGCCGGCCTCATGGAGGAGGCCGGGATCGCGGTCACGGCCACCGAGCACGGAGGCCCGTACATCCAGCTGCCCGGTGACGGCCAGCTGGTGCTCGCGGACGGCAAGACCTCGATCGAGTTCGACGACGTCGTCTACTTCGACCTCGCGCTGGACTACCGCGACGCGCCCCGGATCGCGCTCTCGGCCGGCGAGGACACCACCGAGCGGACCCTCGCCGAGGCGATCGGCCTCTTCCAGAAGCTCGGCAAGAAGGTCTCCGTCATCGGCGACGTCCCCGGCATGATCGTCGCCCGCACCGTCGCCATGCTGATCGACCTGACCGCCGACGCCGTGGCGCGCGGGGTGGCCTCCGCCGAGGACATCGACACCGCGATGCGGCTCGGCGTCAACTACCCGCTGGGCCCCGCCGAGTGGCACGACCGGCTCGGCCGGGACTGGGCGTACGACCTGCTGCACCACCTCGACGAGCGGTGTCCCGGCGGGCGGTACGCGCCCTCGCTGGCGCTGTTCAAGCTGGGCTACGCGGGGGGCGAGGACGAGGGCGCCGACGGGGACGAGGACACGGAGGGGACCGCGTGACGACGGCCAGGCGGGACACCTACACCCCGGAGACGCTCCTGTCCGTCGCCGTCCAGGTCTTCAACGACCGGGGCTACGACGGCACCTCCATGGAGCACCTCTCCAAGGCGGCCGGCATCTCCAAGTCCTCGATCTACCACCACGTCGCGGGCAAGGAGGAGCTGCTGCGCCGGGCCGTCAGCCGGGCCCTGGACGGCCTCTTCGCGATCCTGGAGGAGCCCGGCGCCGTACGGGGCCGCGCGGTCGCGCGCGTCGAGTACGTCACGCGCCGCACGGTCGAGGTCCTGGTCGCGGAACTGCCGTACGTGACCCTGCTGCTGCGGGTGCGCGGCAACACCCGGACCGAGCGCTGGGCCCTGGAGCGCCGCCGCGAGTTCGACCACCAGGTCGCGGAGCTCCTCAAGGCGGCCGCCGCCGACGGGGACCTGCGGGCCGACGTGGACATCCGGCTCGCCACCCGCCTGCTGTTCGGCATGGTGAACTCCCTGGTCGAGTGGTACCGCCCGCACCCGGGCACCACCCCCGACCAGCTCGCGGACGCGGTCGTCAGCATGGCCCTGGACGGTCTGCGCACCAAGCCGTAGCGGAGCCCGGCCGGGAGCCGGCCGGGCGGCGCCCCCGCCCGTACGGCTCAGTCCTCCGGGAGGCCCGCCGGGCCGCCGGCGGGCGGACCCGGGTCCAGCAGATCCGTTTCCTCGAACACCAGCAGCGTGCGCGTCGACAGCACCTCCGGAATGGCCTGCAGACGGGTCAGGACCAGCTCCCGCAGCGTGCGGTTGTCCGGGGTGTGGACCAGCAGCAGTACGTCGAAATCCCCGCTGACCAGCGCGATGTGGGCCGCCCCCGGAAGTTCGCGCAGCTTCTCGCGCACCGTGCGCCAGGAGTTCTGGACGATCTTCAGGGTGATGTACGCGGACGCGCCCTGGCCCGCGCGCTCGTGGTTGACCCGGGCCGTGAAGCCGCGGATCACCCCGTCGTCGATCAGCCGGTTGATCCGCGCGTAGGCGTTGGCCCGCGAGACGTGCACCTGCTCCGCCACCGAACGTATCGACGCGCGGCCGTCCGCCTGGAGCAACCGCATGATCGAACGGTCGATGGGGTCCAGGGGCCGGGGCGGGACCGGTGCGCCGGACGGGGCGCCCCCCGGCGGGACCGGTCCGGCACCCGCTCCGGCCATTTGTTCATCCGGCATCGCCCACTGCCTCCCTCTCCTGGACGTCCTGCACCCATCCCACGGCCCCGCAGCCAGTTTGTCCACAGCCTGGAGCCGCCTGTAGCCAAATTGCGCCGACGACCGAACAATCGGTTGGTGAGGCGCCTCACATCCGCGGCGCTCCCTGCCCGCTTCCCACGAGGAGGTGTACGCCGCCATGACGGTCCAAGAGCTGCCCGGTGCCGGTGCGCCGCACCGTGTCACCCCGCCGCCCGCCTGGAGGCCCCGCACGGAGGCCGCTCCGCTGCTGCCGGACCCCGAGCCCTACCGGGTGCTGGGCACTCCGGCGGCGGAGGGGCTCGACCCCGCGCTGATGCGCCGCTACTACGCCGAGCTCGTGCGCGGCCGCCGCTACAACGCGCAGGCCACCGCGCTGACCCGGCAGGGCCGTCTCGCCGTGTACCCCTCCACCGTGGGGCAGGAGGCCGCCGAGATCGCGGCCGCGCTGGTCCTGGAGGAGCAGGACTGGCTCTTCCCGAGCTACCGCGACACCCTCGCGGCCGTGGCGCGCGGGCTGGACCCCGTACAGGCCCTGACGCTGCTGCGCGGCGACTGGCACACCGGGTACGACCCGCGGGAGCACCGCATAGCCCCCCTGTGCACCCCCCTCGCCACCCAGCTGCCGCACGCGGTGGGCCTCGCGCATGCCGCGCGGCTGCGCGGTGACGAGGTCGTCGCGCTCGCCATGGTCGGCGACGGCGGCACCAGCGAGGGCGACTTCCACGAGGCGCTGAACTTCGCGGCCGTCTGGCAGGCCCCCGTGGTCTTCCTGGTGCAGAACAACGGCTTCGCCATCTCCGTACCGCTCGCCAAGCAGACCGCCGCCCCCACGCTGGCCCACAAGGCCGTCGGATACGGGATGCCCGGCCGGCTGGTCGACGGCAACGACGTCGCCGCCATGCACGAGGTCCTCACCGAGGCCGTGAAGCGGGCGCGCGCGGGCGGCGGACCGACCCTGATCGAGGCCGTCACCTACCGGATGGAGGCCCACACCAACGCCGACGACGCCACCCGCTACCGCTCCGACGCCGAGGTCGAGGCCTGGAAGGCGCACGACCCGGTGCAGCTGCTGGAGCGCGAGCTGACCGCCCGCGGCATCCTGGACGACGCGGGCATCGAGGAGGCGCGCGACGCGGCCGAGGCGATGGCGGCGGACCTGCGCGAGCGGATGAACGCCGAGCCGGTGCTGGACCCGATGGACCTCTTCGCGCACGTGTACGCGGAGCAGACCGGCCGGCTGCGCGAGCAGGCCGCCATGCTGCGCACCGAACTGGAAGCCGAGGACGCGTCATGACGACCGTCGCTGTGAAGCCCGCGACGATGGCGCAGGCGCTCACCCGTGCCATGCGCGACGCGATGGCCGAGGACCCGGCCGTCCACGTGATGGGCGAGGACGTCGGGGCGCTCGGCGGGGTCTTCCGGATCACGGACGGACTCGTGAAGGAGTTCGGCGAGGACCGGGTCACGGACACCCCGCTGGCCGAGGCCGGGATCCTGGGCACCGCGGTCGGCATGGCCATGTACGGGCTGCGGCCGGTCGTGGAGATGCAGTTCGACGCGTTCGCCTACCCGGCCTTCGAGCAGCTCATCTCGCACGTGGCGAAGATGCGCAACCGCACCCGCGGCGCGATGCCGCTGCCGATCACCATCCGCGTGCCGTACGGCGGCGGCATCGGCGGCGTCGAGCACCACTGCGACTCCTCCGAGGCCTACTACACGGCCACGCCGGGGCTCACCGTCGTGACCCCGGCGACGGTCGAGGACGCGTACGGGCTGCTGCGCGCCTCGATCGCGAGCGACGACCCGGTCGTCTTCCTGGAACCGAAGCGGCTCTACTGGTCGAAGGCGCAGTGGTCGCCGGAGGCGCCCGCGGCCGTACCGGGCATCGGCACGGCCCTGGTCCGCCGGGCCGGTACGAGCGCCACCCTGATCACCTACGGGCCCTCGCTGCCGCTCTGCCTGGAGGCGGCCGAGGCGGCCCGCGAGGAGGGCTGGGACCTGGAGGTCGTGGACCTGCGCTCGCTCGTCCCCTTCGACGAGGAGACGGTCGTCGCCTCCGTACGCCGGACCGGGCGCGCGGTGGTGGTACACGAGGCCGGCGGCTTCGGCGGCCCCGGGGCGGAGATCGCCGCCCGCGTGACCGAGCGCTGCTTCCACCACCTGGAGGCACCCGTGCTGCGCGTGACGGGCTTCGACATCCCGTACCCGCCGCCGATGCTGGAGAAGCACCACCTGCCGGGAGTGGAACGGATCCTGGACGCAGTGGCCCGCCTGCAGTGGGAGAACTGATGCCGCAGGTCATGGAGTTCAAGCTGCCGGACCTCGGCGAGGGCCTGACCGAGGCCGAGATCGTGCGGTGGCTGGTGGCCGTGGGCGACGTCGTCGCCATCGACCAGCCGGTCGTCGAGGTCGAGACGGCCAAGGCGATGGTGGAGGTGCCCTGCCCGTACGGCGGCGTGGTCACCGCCCGGTTCGGCGAGGAAGGCGAGGAGCTGCCGGTCGGCGCCCCGCTGATCACCGTGGCGGTCGGTGCGCAGTCGGCGCCCGCCGGGGCCGGTGAGGCCACCGGAGCGGAGGCCGAAGGCTCCGGCGACGCGCCGCGGCCGCTGATCGGCTACGGCTCGGACCACTCGCGCCCGGCGCGTCGGCGGCGGGTGCGACCCGTCACCGCCGCGGTGTCGGCGCCGGTCGTGGCCCCGGCCCCGGCCCCCGTCGTGACGGCTCCGGCCGCTCCCGCGGCCCCCGTCGTGGCGGCTCCGGCGGCTCCGGCGGCTCCCGCCGGGCCGGTGCCCGTCATCTCGCCGCTCGTGCGCAAGCTGGCCCGGGACAACGGGGTCGACCTGCGGGCGCTGCGCGGGTCGGGGCCGGAGGGCCTGATCCTGCGGGCCGACGTGGAGGCGGTGCTGCGGAACGCCCAGTCCGCGTCCGCGCCCGCCGAGCCCGTCACCGCGGCGGCCGTGTCGGCGCCGGCGGGGGAGCGGATCCCGCTCAAGGGGCTGCGGGGCGCCGTGGCGGAGAAGCTCTCGCGCAGCCGGCGGGAGATCCCCGAGGCCACGTGCTGGGTCGACGCGGACGCCACCGAGCTGATGGCCGCGCGGGCGGCGATGAACGCCGTGGACGGCCCGAAGATCTCGGTGCTGGCGCTGCTGGCCCGGATCTGCACCGCCGCGCTCGCCCGGTACCCGGAGCTCAACTCCACGGTCGACCTCGCCGCCAACGAGATCGTCCGGCTCCCGGCCGTGCACCTGGGCTTCGCCGCGCAGACCGAGCGGGGGCTGATGGTCCCGGTGGTCCGGGACGCCCAGACGCGCAGCCCGGAGTCCCTGTCGGCCGAGTTCGCCCGGCTGACCGAGCTGGCCCGGGCGGGGAAGCTGGCCCCCTCCGACCTGACCGGCGGGACGTTCACCCTCAACAACTACGGGGTGTTCGGCGTGGACGGCTCCACGCCGATCATCAACCACCCCGAGGCGGCCATGCTGGGTGTGGGCCGGATCATCCCGAAGCCGTGGGTCCACCGGGGCGAGCTGGCCGTCCGCCAGGTCGTGCAGCTGTCCCTGACCTTCGACCACCGCGTCTGCGACGGCGGCACGGCGGGCGGCTTCCTGCGGTACGTGGCCGACTGCGTGGAGAACCCGGCCGTTCTGCTGCGCGGGCTGTAGGGGGCCGACCGGTCCGGGGGCGGGGGCCGGGTTGCCGCTGCGCGACCCTGCGGGGGCTCCGCCCCCGCACCCCCGCACCGCGAACCCCCGCGCGGGCTGGATCCTCCAGCCCGCGCGGCGGACGTCAGAACGTCAGCAGCAGCTTGCCCACGTGGGTGCTGGCCTCCATGACCCGGTGCGCCTCGGCCACCTCGGCGATCGGGTACGCCGCGTGCACCACCGGGCGGACCCGGCCGGAGGCGACCAGCGGCCACACGTGCTCCCGTACGGCCGCGATGATGGCCGCCTTCTCCTCCAGCGGACGGGTCCGCAGCGTGGTCGCCGTGATCGCCGCCCGCTTCGTCAGCAGGGTGCGCAGGTCCAGCTCGGCCTTCACCCCGCCCTGGAGGCCGATGATGGCGAGCCGGCCGTTCACGGCCAGCGCGTCCAGGTTCCGCGCCAGGTACTTCGCGCCCATGATGTCCAGGACCACGTCCGCCCCGGCACCGCCCGTCGCGGCCCGCAGCTCCTCCACGAAGTCCTGCTCGCGGTAGTCGATCAGGACGTCCGCGCCCAGCTCGGCGCAGCGCGCCAGCTTCTCCTTGCCGCCCGCCGTCACCGCCACCCGCGCCCCGACGGCCTTGCCGAGCTGGATCGCCATGGTGCCGATCCCGCTGGAACCGCCGTGTACCAGCAGGGTCTCGCCCGGCCGCAGCCCCGCCACCATGAAGACGTTGGACCACACCGTCGCGACGACCTCCGGCAGCGCGGCCGCCGTCACCAGGTCCACGCCCTTGGGCACCGGCAGCAGCTGACCCGCCGGGACGGCCACCCGTTCGGCGTACCCGCCGCCGGACAGCAGCGCGCACACCTCGTCGCCCACTGCCCAGCCGGACACCCCCGGCCCGAGCGCGACGACGCGCCCGGAGCACTCCAGGCCGGGGTACCGGGAGGCGCCGGGCGGCGGATCGTAGAACCCCTGCCGTTGCAGGACGTCGGCGCGGTTCACGGCGCTCGCCGCGACCTCGACGAGCACCTCCCCCTCGCCCGCCACCGGATCGGGTACCTCTGCCCAGACCAGGGCCTCGGGGCCGCCGGGCTGCTCGATCGTGATCGCATGCATGGCCCGAAAATCTACCGGTCCTACTCCACCGGGCCCAGGGTGACCTGAGGACCCGTCGGGGGAACGGCCCGGACGATGGTGATCACGCGGTCCGTCAGCTGGAGCGGGCTCGCGTGCGGGTCGTCGTACGGGAGCAGCCGGTGGCCGCGCAGGACGCTCACGACGAGGTCGCCGGTCTCCCGGACGTTGCGGCCCACCTCCGACTTGTTGACGGGCCGTTCGATCAGGTCGAGGCCGCTGCCCTGCTGGATCAGGTCCTCCATCACGGTGCCCGCGCTCGGGCTGAGCACCGACAGGCCCAGCAGCCGGCCCGCCGCGCTGGCGCTCGTGATGACCGCGTCCGCCCCGGACTGCTTCAGCAGCGGCGCGTTCTCCTCTTCCCGCACCGCCGCGACGATCTTCGCACCGCGGTTGAGCTGCCGGGCCGTCAGCGTCACCAGGACCGCGGTGTCGTCCCGCTGCGTGGCGATGATGATCTGACGGGCCTTCTGGAGCTCGGCCCGCAGCAGCACCTCCGAGCGGGTGGCATCGCCGATGACCCCGGTGAAGCCCTCCGAGTTGGCGATGTCGATCACCTTGGCGCTGGGGTCCACGATGACGACCTGCTCCCTCGGCAGGCCGGTCGCCAGCAGCGTCTGCAGGGCGGAGCGGCCCTTGGTGCCGAAGCCGACGACGACCGTGTGCTCACGCAAGTTGTTCCTCCAGCGGTTCAGCCGCCATTCTTCGCGGGTGCGTTCGGTCAGCACCTCCAGGGTGGTGCCGACCAGGATGATCAGGAACAGCACGCGCAGCGGGGTGATCAGCAGGATGTTGACCAGCCGCGCGCTGTCGCTGAAGGGGACGATGTCCCCGTAGCCCGTGGTCGACAGCGTCACGGTCGCGTAGTAGACGCAGTCGAGGAAGTCGACCTTCTCGTTGGCGTTGTCGTGGTAGCCCTCGCGGTCGAGCCAGACGATCAGCACCGTCAGGCAGAGCACGAAGAGGGCCATCAGCAGCCGCCGGGTGACCTGCCGCAGCGGTTTCTCGACCACGCGCGTGGGGAGTTTGATGCGGCGTGAGACCAGTTTCTCGTCGGCGCCCCGCGCCATGGCGTCCTGGCCGTGAAGTTTCACGTGAAACATCCCCCCGAAGCCCAGGGCAGGTCGAGGATCTCCAGGTCCTGCCCCGACCGTGCGCCGTGCGGCGGTACGACGGCCAGCGCGTCGGCGGCCGCCACCCCGCGCAGCATGGCCGGGCCGTTGTAGCGCAGCGGTACGGCGTGCTCGTCGGTCAGCAGCACCGGCACCAGCCGGGTGTCGTACGGGTGCCCGGGCACGTCCCCCTCCACCGGCACCGTGTAGCGGGGCCGCTGGCGGCGCCCGGCGAGGGCGCGCAGCAGCGGTTCGGCCAGCGTCAGCAGCCCGGAGACGGCGGCGAGCGGGTTTCCGGGCAGGCCGACCAGGTGGCGGGGCTGCTCCTGGCCGCCGAGGCGGGCCAGCAGCATGGGGTGCCCCGGGCGCACCGCGACGCCGTCCACCAGCAGCTCGGCTCCCGCGCGGCGCAGCACGGGGTGGACGTGGTCGACGGGGCCGGAGGCGGTGCCGCCGGTGGTGATGACGACGTCCGCGGTGGATCCGGTGACCGCTTCCAGCAGGGCTTCGGCCCCGGCCGGGTCGTCGCCGATCCGGCGCGTGCCGGTGACCTCGGCGCCGAGCCGGGTGATCCAGGGGCCGAGCATGGGGCTGAGGGCGTCCCGGATCAGGCCGTCGTGCGGGCGGCCCGCGGTGAGCAGTTCGTCCCCGAGGACCAGGACCTCCACGCGGGGCCGGGGCCGGGTGACCAGCTCGTCGTACCCGGCGGCCGCGGCGAGGCCGAGCACGGCCGGGGTGACGAGGGAGCCCACGGGCAGCAGCAGATCGCCCGAGCGGCACTCCTGGCCGCGCGGACGGATGTCCTGACCGGTGGTCACGGGCCGGGCGGCGTGCAGCTGGGTGCCGGACTCGCGGGCGTGCTCGCTGCGGATCACGGCGGTGGTCTCGGCGGGCACCCGGGCGCCGGTGGCGATCCGTACGGCCTCGCCGTCGCCGAGCGGCGCGGGCGGCTCGTCCCCGGCGAGGATCCCCCCGCCGGGCCGGACCTGCCAGGGGCCGGGGCCGGCGACGGCCCAGCCGTCCATGGCCGAGGTGTCGAAGGAGGGCAGGTCGCTGAGGGCTTCGAGCGGGGCGGTCAGCACCTCGCCGAGGGCGTCCGCGAGCGGTACCCGACGGGTGCGGGCCGGCACGGCGGTCCCGGCGCGTGCGGCGGTCTCGCGGGCGCGCAGCCAGGGGACGGCGCGGTGGCCGCCGGTGCCGCCGGCGTCGGGGGTGCGGCTGACCAGGGCGAGGGCCTCGTCCAGGGCGCCGTCGGCGTCGGTGCGGGTCATCCGGAGCCGGTCTCCTCGGGGTGGGGGGGCTGGGCCTCGGCGGCCCAGCGCAGGGCCAGGTCGGCGGCCTTGCGGGAGGCTTCGGCCACGGCCTGGGCGGGGTCGGCGCCGGCGGCCTCGGCGCGGGCGGCCGCGTAGCCGACGAGGAAGGTCGTCAGTGGAGCGGCGGGCCGCGCCACGCCGTGGGCGGCGTCACGGGCGAGGTCGAGCAGGGTCGCGACGTCGACGGGGAGGTCGTCGATCCCGAGTTCGTTCTTGGCGGCGGTGATCCAATGCTCCAGCACGCTCCCATGCTCCCTGATCCGGGCGCGGGCGGCTGCCAGGTCCTCCCAGGTGTCGCAGTCGAAGGAGGCGAGTGGCGCGGAGGCGCCCACGGTGGCCAGATCCAGCTCGGCGGTGAGCGCGCGCAGCGGGAGGCCGTGGAGGGTGCCGTGCTCGGTGGCGAGCAGGGCGATCTCGCGGCGCAGGGGCTCCGCGCGGTAGGCGGCGACGAGCGGCTGGTCGCGGCCGTCGGCGTCCCGCAGCAGGGCCCCGTCGCGCGGGCCGTCGGCGGCGGACGCGAGCAGGGTGCGGACGGTGTCCCGGTCGAGGAAGGGCAGGTCGGCGGAGAGTACGAGGACCAGCGGGGCGGTGGTCCGGCGGACCCCGGCGTCCAGCGCGGCCACCGGGCCGCCGCCGGGCGGGTCCTCGCGGGTCCAGGTGACCGGCCGTGCCGTTGCCCTCCGGGCGCCGACCACGACGGTCCCGGCGGCGTCCGGGCAGGCCGCCAGGACGCGGTCGAGGAGGGTGCGGCCGCCGACGTGGAGGGTGGGTTTGTCGGCCCCGCCGAGGCGCCGGGCGGCGCCGCCGGCGAGGACGATGGCGTCGTAGCTCATGCCCTTGAGTATGCGCGGGCCGTTGCGGGCGGGGCCGCCCACGTGGCGGGGCGGTTGGCCGGGCCGGCGCCTGCGGGTGGCGTGCCGCTGCGCGGAGCGGTCCCCTCCCCGCCCTTCGCCCGTTCCCCGGGCCCTGCCCGGCCCCGCGCCTCAAGCGCCGGCGGGGCTGAAAGACCCCGGGGTTGCGCCCCGGCCCCGCGCCTCGAACGCCGGTGGGGCTGGAAGGCCCTGGGGTTGCACCCCGGACCCCCCGCGCCTCAAGCGCCGGCGGGGTTGGGAGGCCCTGGGGTTGCGCCCCGGACCGCGCGCCTCAAGCGCCGGCGGGGTTGGGAGGCCCTGCGGCTGCGCCCCGGACCGCGCGCCTCGAACGTCGGCGGGGCTGGAAGGCCCTGGGGCTGCGCCCAGACCCCGCGCCTCAAGCGTCGGCGGGGCTGGAAGACCCTGGGGCTGCGCCCAGACCCCGCGCCTCGAACGTCGGCGGGGCTGAAAGACCCTGGGGCCCGCCCCGGACCTCGCGCCTCGAACGTCGGCGGGGCTGAGAGGCCCTGGGGCTGCGCCCCGGACCCCGCGCCTCAAACGCCGGCGGGGCTGAAAGACCCCGGCCCCGGCCCCGGTTCCGAGGCCGGGGGCCGGTGTGGCCGGTGGGGGCTACAGGTAGGGGCCCGAGCGGACTGCTCCGTGGGGGCCGTCTTCGTCTTCGTCCGCGGAGCCGCCCGGCGGGAGGGCGCGGCGCATCTGTTCCAGCTGGGCCCGCGCCGCCATCTGCTGCGCGAACAGGGCCGTCTGGATGCCGTGGAAGAGGCCCTCCAGCCACCCCACCAACTGCGCCTGCGCGATCCGCAGTTCCGCCTCGGAGGGGACCGCCTCCTCGGTGAACGGCAGGGAGAGCCGCTCCAGTTCCTCGACCAGCTCCGGCGCGAGGCCGTCTTCGAGTTCCTTCACCGACGCCGCGTGGATGTCCTTGAGACGGACCCGGCTGGCCTCGTCCAGAGGGGCGGCGCGTACTTCTTCCAGAAGTTGCTTGATCATGCTGCCGATGCGCATGACCTTGGCGGGCTGTTCGACCATCTCCGTCACCGGGACCTCGCGCGACTCGTCATCGGTGCCGCCGACCGCCATCCCGTCCTGGCCCACGATCAGCACGTGCGGGGGGCTGTCCTGCGACCGTTCACTCCTCGGCATCTCCATGCCGTCATTCTCTCGCACGGCTGCGTACGTACACGGTGTGCCCCCGCGCAGGCGTGATCCACCCTGTCCGGGGACACGACCTCGGCCGGTCCTACCGCCCCCGCCGCAGCCGCACGCCCATGTACCCGAGCCCCAGCCCCATCAGGGCCAGCCCGGTGCCCAGCGGCAGGAGGTGCGCGGCCAGCTCGGCGAGCCGTTCGTTGGGTTCGGTGCCGAGCGCGGTGACGGGGGCCGACGGGCTCGGGGCGGCGCCCGGCGGGGTCGGGGGCCGCGGGTGCTCCCGGGGCGGGTGCCCCGGACGCACCGGCTCGCCGGGGCGCACCGGGTGCCCCGGCTGCACGGGGTGGAGCGGCTGCACGGGGTGGAGCGGCTGGAGCGGCTGGACCGGCCGTACGGGGTGGACCGGACGCACCGGGCGGGAGACGGCGACGAAGCCGGGGCCGACCGGCTCGTCGGCGGGCCGCCCGGGGTGCTCCCGGCCGACGCCCGCGGCACTGCCGGCGAGTTCCTCGTACGCCTCCTGCGGTACGTCGGCCTCCTCGTCGGCGACGGCCGGCGCGGCGGCGGACGGGGCGCGGGCGGGGGTGGCGCTCGCGGGCGCGGCGGCCAGCAGCGCGGCGGCCGCCAGCGCGGCCGCGGCGGCCCAGGGCGGCACGCGGAGGCGTTGAGTCACGGGGTGCCCCTCCCCTTCCGTGCGGCCCGGACGCCCGGTGTCGAGGCGCCGGACTCAGGTTCACACGTTGGGGCAAATCCGGCACTTCGGGCGGTCCGTCAGGGTGCCCGGGGCGCCCGTACCACCGAGTCGGCGGTACGGGCGGGAGGCGGTGCCTACTGCGGGTCGCCCGTGGAGACGACCAGCGTGAACAGCGTGCCCTCCTTGGCCACGTCGCTGCCGGACGCCGGCAGCTGCTCCAGGACGGTGTCCTGGCCGTAGACGGCCTCGTCGCGCTCCTGGATCTCGAACCTCCAGCCCGCGGCCTGGATGCACTCCTTCACCGAGCGCAGGTTCTTGTACCGGAAGTCGGGCGCCACCACCTTGGTGGCGTCCTTGTAGGCCTTCGTCGGGCTCTTGCACTTCTCCGGGTCGATCGTGCGCGAGGGGTCCGGCCCCTTGTGGCCGGCCGCTGCCGCCGCCGAGCCGGAGGGGGACGCCGCGGCGGACGGGGAGTCGTTGCCGCCCTTGTCGTCGTCCATGTTCAGCACCGCGATCAGACCGCCGATGGCCAGCAGCGCCACCACGATCGCCCCGACCACGACCGGCGTGTTCCGCTTCCCGCCGCCCGAGGAGGCCGCGGGGCCGGACGGGGCCGAGGGCGAGATGGTGAACGGCGGCGGCGTCTGCGGTGCGTACTGCTGCTGCGGCACCGGGGTGTGCGGGTAGGCGTAACCGCCCTGCTGCTGCGTCTGCGGGGCGTACGGGGACGGCGGCGGGGTCTGCGCCTGGTACGGCTGCTGGAGCGACTGCGGCGGCGGCGCCTGGAAGCCGGAGTCCACCGGCGGGAACACGGCCGAGCCCACGCCCGCCCCGCTGCCGCCGGTCGCGGCACCCGGGACGATGACCGGGGCGCCGGTCTGCCCGGCCGACATCACCCGCAGGATCTCGTCCCGCATGGCCGTGGCCGTGGGGAAGCGCTCGTTCGGGTTCTTCTTCAGGGCCCGCGCCACCAGGGCGTCCATCGCCGGGGTGACCGCCCGGTTGATGGTCGAGGGAGCCACCGGCTCCTCCTGGACGTGCGCGTACGCGATGGCCAGCGGCGAGTCCGCGTCGAAGGGGATGCGGCCCGTCAGCAGCTGGAACAGCATGATGCCGACGGAGTACAGGTCGGAGCGGGCGTCGACGCCGCGCCCCAGCGCCTGCTCGGGCGACAGGTACTGCGGGGTGCCGACGACCATGCCGGTCTGCGTCATCGACGTGACCCCCGACTGCATGGCCCGGGCGATGCCGAAGTCCATCACCTTGACGACGTCGCGCTTGGTCATCATCACGTTGCCGGGCTTGATGTCGCGGTGGACCAGGCCCATCTCGTGGCTGGTCTCCAGCGCGGCCAGGACGTCGGCCGTCACCTTGAGCGCCTTGTCCGCGGGCATGGCCCCGTACTGGCGGATGTCCGCGTCGAGCACGGAGCCGAGCGGCCGGCCCTCCACGTACTCCATGACGATGTACGGCATGACCGCCTCGTCGCCCCGGCCGGAGCCGAAGGTGACCGTGCCCTCGCCGGTGTCGAAGACCGAGACGATGTTGGTGTGCGACAGTTTGGCAACAGCCTGCGCTTCACGCCGGAAGCGCTCGCGGAAGGACGCCTCGCGCCCGAGTTCGCTGTGCAGGGTCTTGATGGCGACCTGGCGGTCGAGCGCGGAGTCGTACGCGAGGTAGACGGAGGCCATGCCCCCCTCGCCCAGCAAATCCCTTAGCTGGTAACGGCCACCGGCCAGGGAGCCGCCTGCGTACCGGCCCTGTGTGGCGTCCTGGCTCATGACTGTTGCTTCCCCTCGGGCTGTGTCCCTACGCGTCTGGCTGAGCGCATGTCGCGCCCAGTCTGCCGGAGGGCAAGCACACGTCAAGCCGGTGCCCGCTGCGTGACCACGGGCCTACGGGGTGTCTGTGTCCGAACGGTGACCGGTTCCGAGGCTGTAGCGTTCATCGGAGCACCCGAAGAGGACCCACCGCTAGAGCGGACGAGAGAGACGACGGCGAGGACTGATGGCACCCGAACCCGAGGAAAACGGCGCCGGGATGGCCGACGGTCCTGAGCACTGGGGCGCGGGCGGTCTCGTGGGGGACGGCCGCTACCGGCTGACCCACCGCCTGGGCCGCGGCGGCATGGCCGAGGTGTTCGCGGCGGAGGACGTACGGCTGGGCCGCACCGTGGCCGTGAAGCTGCTCCGGGCGGACCTGGCCGAGGACCCGGTCTCCAAGGCCCGCTTCACCCGCGAGGCGCAGTCGGTCGCCGGCCTCAACCACCACGCCGTCGTCGCCGTGTACGACTCCGGCGAGGACCGGGTCGGCCCGAACGTGGTCCCCTACATCGTGATGGAGCTGGTCGAGGGCCGCACCATCCGCGAACTCCTGCTCAGCGCCGAGGCGCCGGGGCCCGAGCAGGCGCTCATCATCGTGTCGGGCGTGCTGGAAGCGCTCGCGTACTCGCACCAGCACGGCATCGTGCACCGGGACATCAAGCCCGCCAACGTCATCATCACCCACGCCGGCGCCGTGAAGGTGATGGACTTCGGCATCGCCCGCGCCCTGCACGGCGCGCAGTCGACGATGACCCAGACCGGCATGGTCATGGGCACCCCGCAGTACCTGTCGCCGGAACAGGCCCTCGGCAAGGCCGTGGACCACCGCAGCGACCTGTACGCCACCGGCTGCCTGCTCTACGAACTCCTCGCGCTGCGGCCCCCCTTCACCGGCGAGACCCCGCTGTCCGTCGTCTACCAGCACGTCCAGGACGCGCCGGTGCCGCCCTCGCAGCTGCCCGAGGGCCACTCCATCCCGCAGGAACTCGACGGCCTGGTCATGCGGTCGCTCGCCAAGGACCCGGACGACCGGTTCCAGAGCGCCGAGGAGATGCGCGGGCTCGTCCAGTACGCGCTCCAGATGCTCCAGGACCAGGGGGCCAACACCGGCACCTGGAACACCGGACCCGTCACCATGACGCTCCCGCACGGCCAGCCGGGCGGCGCGGCCACCTCGGCGATGACGTCCGCGCCCAACGGCGGACCGCGGCGCCCGCAGTACACCGCGCACGGCACGACCTCGCAGTTCCAGCAGCCGATGGTCCCGCCGCTGAACCCGGACGACGGCACGGCCTTCCCCGGCGGCGGCAACCACGGCCACGGCGGCGGCCACAACGGCCACAACGGGTACGACGGCTACGACAACCGCCCCGGCGGCAAGTGGAAGGCGTGGCTCTTCGCGGTGCTCGCCGTGCTGGCCATCGCCGGCGGTGTGGCGTACGCGGTCAAGTTCGGCGGCCTCGGCGTCGGTGACGGCGGCAACAAGCCCAAGACGAAGGTGAGCACGCCGGCCCCGTCGCAGAGCAGCGGCGGCAACTCGCCGGAGACCCCGGCGACCACGCCGAGCCCGGAGACCGACCGCTCGCACGACGAGGAGACGTACAACCCGGCGCCGAAGCCCAGCAAGTACACGCCGAGCACCAACCCCTCGACGCCGAGCACCAACCCCTCGACGCCGAAGACCACCCCGCCCGTGGAGCCGACGCCGAAGACCACCCCGCCGGTGGAGCCGACCGCGAAGCCCACCCCGCCGACGACCGGGGGCGGCGGCGCGAGTCCTGCGGGCGAGGACGGTTAAATGCCCGAAGGGGCCCGGAGGAAGAAATTCCGCCGGGCCCCTTTTCGCATGTCGGGGCAGGTCACAGGGCGTGTCGGCAGGGCCGGGCCGGAGAGCCGCCGAAGCTCTCGCCGACCGGGCTCCCTGCCAGGGTGTGCACGGTGACGAGCTGGGGTTCGATGCGCAGGTACACGGGGTCGAAGACTTCCCCGTCCATGAAATGCGGCGCCGGACCGAATAGTTCCAGTTCTGCGGTGGACGGCTCGACGAGCTCGGCCGTACCGGTGAACTGCACCGTCCACAGGGTCGGCTCGCCGGAATTGCAGTTGTCCGCCCCATAGGCGACGACACTGCCGCCGCACGCCCGGGGGCAGCCGTCACCGGCGTGCATTCTCAGCAGGACCCGGCCGTCCGCCACGACGTGGCGGGCGACGGCGAGGAAGGGCAGCGCGCGCACGCTGGTGGCCACCCGTCCGTAGGGGACGCGGCGCAGCAGTTCGAGGGCGTGGAATTCCTCCGGGGACATGCAGCCACACTCGAACACCGGCGGAGCGCTGGAACAGAGGACCACGCCCCGACGGGCCGGGACGTTGGTCCCGAATCGAGCCGCGCCGGAGCCGTACTGGCGAGTCGTCGGAGCGAGTCGTCCTAGCGCCGTTCCGCCTGGAGGCGGGCCACGTACGCGGCGGCCTGGGACCGGCGCTCCATGCCCAGCTTGGACAGCAGGCTGGAGACGTAGTTCTTGATGGTCTTCTCGGCCAGGTGCAGGCGCTCGCCGATCACCCGGTTGGTCAGGCCCTCGCCGATCAGGTCGAGGATCCTGCGCTCCTGCTCGGTGAGGTGCGAGAGCCGGTCGTCACCCTTGCCGTTCTTGCCGTCGCGCAGCCGCTCCAGCACGCGCGCGGTGGCCACCGGGTCCAGCAGCGACTTGCCGGCCGCCACCTCGCGCACGGCGCTGAGCAGCTCGTTCCCGCGGATCGCCTTGAGGACGTAGCCGGAGGCGCCCGCCATGATCGCGTCGAACAGCGCCTCGTCGTCGGCGAAGGAGGTCAGCATCAGGCACTTGACGTCCTCGTCCTGCGAGCGTACCTCGCGGCAGACCTCGACACCGCTGCCGTCCGGAAGGCGCACGTCGAGGACCGCGACGTCGGGGCGGGTGGCGGGGATGCGGACCAGCGCGTCGGCGGCGGTGCCGGCCTCACCGACGATCTCGATGTCCTCTTCGACCGACAAAAGCTCGTGAACGCCCCGGCGTACCACTTCGTGGTCATCCAGGAGAAATACCTTGATTTTTCCATCTTCGCGCACAAACTCATCTTCACACACTCACCCCTTCCCTGCCGGAGTTACCCGGGATAACGTGCCGTTGTTCCGGCCCCCTGCAAGGCTGTGACCAGTGGATGTTCCCCAGGCGGCCGATTTACTTGGATATCCAAGCAAAATCGCAGGTCAAACGGGGTTTCGCAGTTATGCGTCGCACTGGGTAACGTGCTGTGCGCAGGGCACTCGCCGGGGCACCTGTCACGCCTGAATCCGTTACGCGCCGTGCACCCACCCCGTGTGCGGGTACGGATACAGGTGAGCCGCACTGGTCCCCGGAGAACCCGGGTGCCGGACCGACGGAGGAGCACACGTGACCGTGGAGAGCACTGCCGCGCGCAAGCCGCGACGCAGCAGCGGCACCAAGCGGGCGGCCGGCAAGACCGCCGCCGCCGCGCAGAGTGCCGAGCCCCAGCTCGTACAGCTGCTGACGCCCGAGGGCAACCGGGTCGACGACCCCGAGTTCGCCCCCTATGTCGCCGACATCACCGCCGACGACCTGCGCGGGCTGTACCGCGACATGGTCCTGACCCGCCGTTTCGACTCCGAGGCCACCGCCCTCCAGCGCCAGGGCGAGCTGGGCCTGTGGGCCTCGCTGCTCGGCCAGGAGGCCGCGCAGATCGGCTCCGGCCGGGCCCTGCGCGACGACGACTACGTCTTCCCGACCTACCGGGAGCACGGCGTGGCCTGGTGCCGCGGCGTCGACCCGACCAACCTGCTCGGCATGTTCCGCGGTGTGAACCACGGCGGATGGGACCCGAACACCAACAACTTCCACCTGTACACGATCGTCATCGGCTCGCAGACGCTGCACGCCACCGGCTACGCCATGGGCGTGGCCAAGGACGGCGCCGACTCCGCGGTGATCGCCTACTTCGGCGACGGCGCCTCCAGCCAGGGCGACGTGGCCGAGGCCTTCACCTTCTCGGCCGTCTACAACTCGCCCGTGGTGTTCTTCTGCCAGAACAACCAGTGGGCGATCTCCGAGCCGACCGAGCGCCAGATGCGCGTGCCGCTCTACCAGCGCGCGCAGGGCTTCGGCTTCCCGGGCGTCCGTGTCGACGGCAACGACGTCCTGGCCTGCCTGGCGGTCACCCGCTGGGCGCTGGAGCGCGCCCGCCGCGGGGAGGGTCCGACCCTGGTCGAGGCGTTCACGTACCGCATGGGCGCCCACACCACCTCCGACGACCCGACCAAGTACCGGCTCGACGAGGAGAGGGCGGCCTGGGAGGCGAAGGACCCGATCCTGCGCCTGAAGGCCCACCTGCTGGCCTCCGGCGGCGCCGACGAGGCGTTCTTCGAGGGGCTGGAGACCGAGAGCGAGGCCCTCGGCAAGCGGGTGCGCGAGGTCGTGCGCGCCATGCCCGACCCCGACACCATGGCGATCTTCGAGAACGTCTACGCGGACGGGCACGCGCTCGTCGACGAGGAGCGCGCCCAGTTCGCGGCCTACCTCGCTTCCTTCGAGCCGGCCGAGGAGGGTCACTGATGGCTGTCGAGAAGATGTCGATCGCGAAGGCGCTCAACGAGTCGCTGCGCAAGGCCCTCGAGACGGACCCCAAGGTCCTGATCATGGGTGAGGACGTCGGCAAGCTGGGCGGTGTCTTCCGGATCACCGACGGCCTGCAGAAGGACTTCGGCGAGGAGCGGGTCATCGACACCCCGCTCGCCGAGTCCGGCATCGTCGGGACCGCCATCGGCCTGGCCCTGCGCGGCTACCGGCCGGTCGTGGAGATCCAGTTCGACGGCTTCGTCTTCCCCGCGTACGACCAGATCGTCACGCAGCTCGCGAAGATGCACGCCCGCGCCCTCGGCAAGATCAAGATGCCGGTCGTCGTCCGCATCCCGTACGGCGGCGCGATCGGTGCCGTCGAGCACCACAGCGAGTCCCCCGAGGCGCTCTTCGCGCACGTCGCGGGCCTGAAGGTGGTCTCGCCGTCGAACGCGAGCGACGCGTACTGGATGCTCCAGCAGGCGATCCTGAGCGACGACCCGGTGATCTTCTTCGAGCCGAAGCGCCGCTACTGGGACAAGGGCGAGGTCGATGTCGAGGCCATCCCCTACGAGCTGCACAAGGCGCGCGTGGCGCGCGAGGGCTCGGACCTCACCCTCGCGGCGTACGGCCCGATGGTGAAGGTCTGCCTGGAGGCGGCGGCCGCGGCGGCCGAGGAGGGCAAGTCGGTGGAGGTCCTGGACCTGCGCTCGATGTCCCCGATCGACTTCGACGCGATCCAGGCGTCGGTGGAGAAGACCCGCCGTCTGGTCGTCGTCCACGAGGCTCCGGTCTTCCTCGGTACCGGCTCCGAGATCGCCGCACGCATCACGGAGCGGTGCTTCTACCACCTGGAGGCGCCGGTGCTGCGCGTGGGCGGCTTCCACGCCCCGTACCCGCCGGCCCGCCTGGAGGACGAGTACCTGCCGGGCCTGGACAGGGTGCTCGACGCCGTCGACCGCTCGCTGGCGTACTGAGGAGAGCACCGCCATGACGATCCGCGAATTCAAGATGCCCGACGTGGGCGAGGGCCTCACCGAGGCAGAGATCCTCAAGTGGTACGTCCAGCCGGGTGACACCGTCACCGACGGGCAGGTCGTCTGCGAGGTCGAGACGGCGAAGGCGGCCGTGGAGCTGCCGATCCCCTTCGACGGGGTGGTGCACGCGCTGCTCTTCGAGGAGGGCGTGACGGTCGACGTCGGCCAGGTCATCATCTCCGTCGAGACCGGCGCCGCAGGCGGCGCGGAGGCCCAGGCCGAAGCCCCGGTGGCGGCCGCCGCCCCGGCCGCGGCTCCCGCCGCCGAGGAGCCGGCGCCCGAGGGCCGCCAGCCCGTCCTCGTCGGCTACGGCGTCTCCCAGGCCTCCACCAAGCGCCGCCCGCGCAAGGCCCCCGCGGCCGCGCAGAACGGCACGGCCGCCCCGGCGGCCGTCGCCCCGGCCGTGGTCCCGGCGCAGCCGGCCCCCGCCGCGGCGGCGCCCGCCGCCCCGCAGAACGGAACCGCGCTGCCGGCGGGGGAGCGTCCGCTGGCCAAGCCGCCCGTGCGCAAGCTCGCCAAGGACCTCGGCATCGACCTGGCCGCCGTGGTCCCCACCGGCGAGGGCGGGGTCGTGACCCGGGAGGACGTGCACGCCGCCGCGGCGGCGGCGATCACCCCGCAGCAGGCCGCCCCGGCGGCCGCGCCCGCACCGGTCTCCGTACCGGCCGCCGCACCGGCCCCGGCCGAGACGGCGTCCGCGGCCGGCGCCCGGGAGACCCGTATCCCGGTCAAGGGCGTCCGCAAGGTCACCGCCCAGGCCATGGTCGGCTCCGCCTTCACCGCGCCCCACGTCACGGAGTTCATCACCCTCGACGTGACCCGCACGATGAAGCTGGTCCAGGAGCTGAAGGAGGATCCGGACCTCGCGGGCCTGCGGATCAACCCGCTTCTCCTGATCGCCAAGGCCGTCCTCATCGCCGTCCGCCGCAACCCGGAGGTCAACGCCTCCTGGGACGAGGCGGCCCAGGAGATCGTGCTCAAGCACTACGTCAACCTGGGCATCGCGGCGGCCACCCCGCGCGGGCTGATCGTCCCGAACATCAAGGACGCCCACGCCAAGAGCCTGGCGGAGCTGTCGACGGCCCTGTCCGACCTGGTCGCCACGGCCCGCGACGGCAAGACATCCCCGGCCGACATGCAGAACGGCACCCTCACCATCACCAACGTCGGCGTCTTCGGCGTCGACACCGGTACGCCCATCCTGAACCCCGGCGAGTCCGCGATCCTCGCGGTCGGTGCGATCAAGCTCCAGCCGTGGGTCCACAAGGGCAAGGTGAAGCCGCGCCAGGTCACCACCCTGGCCCTGTCCTTCGACCACCGCCTGATCGACGGAGAGCTCGGCTCGAAGTTCCTCGCCGACATCGCGGCGGTCCTGGAACACCCGCGCCGGCTGGTCACCTGGTCGTAGCGCGCACGCCGCACCGCCGACGGCCGGTCCCCGCCCCGGGGGCCGGCCGTCGGCGTCCGCGCCCCCCGGCGCGGGCCCCCGCCTTCCGGGGCTCTCGCCCCGCCTCCCCCCCCCGACCGGCCGGCAAAACCGCTGGTCCGGACGGTGGCCCGATGTGATCATCAGCGGGATGAGATTCAGCGCTGCCACCGCAGACCCCGCCGCCCTCGACCGCGCCCTGGCCCACCCGGCCGACGGCCCCGTCGCCGCCCTCACCCCCGACCGGATCCGTGAGGAGTTCGCCGGGAACCGGATGCGCCCCGAGTGGACCTGGTTCGCCGAGGACGACGACGGCCGCGTCCTGGCCCGCGCCCTGTGGTGGGGGCGCTCCGACAGCGAACGGCCCGTGGCCCTGGACTGCCTCCAGGTCCGTTCCGCGGTCGACGACCCGGCCGCCCTGGCCGCCGCCCTGCTGGAGGCCGGCCACACCGCCTTCGGCGGGCGCCCCGGCTACAACGTCTCCCTGCCCCGCGACTGGCGGGCCCGCCCCGGCCTCGCGGAGGCGGTGGCCTGGCGGCAGGAGGCCGCGCGCCGGGCGGGCCTGACGCGGGAGATCGAGCGGCTGCGCTACGAGTGGACGCCGGCCGCCGGCACCGCGCGGCCCACCGGGAAGCTCGTCTTCCGGGAGGGGAGCGACGAGGAGTTCCTCGACGCCTTCGTCCGGCTCTCCCGCGGCAGCCTCGACCTGGCCACCCAGGACGAGCTGCGCACCCTGACGGAGGAGGAACTCGCCCGTGAGGACCTCGCGTTCTACCGCGACTGCCCCGGTGAGCGTTCCTGGTGGCGCCTGGCCCACCTGCCGGACGGCACCCTCGCCGGGATGGCGATCCCGTCCGCGACCCCCTACCACCGCAACGTCGGCTACCTCGGCGTCGTCCCCGAGCAGCGCGGCAAGGGCCTGATCGACGAGATCCTCGCCGAGATCACCCGCTTCCACGCCTCCGAGGGGGCCGAGCGCATCACGGCGACCACCGACACCGTCAACCTCCCGATGGCCGCCGCCTTCGACCGGGCCGGCTACGAGGTCACCGAGATCCGCCTCGTCCTGGAGGCCCCGCCCGGGACGTGAGGCGGTAGCCTCCCGGGATGCCGATCGCCGAGCTGCAGGTGTGTTCCGTCGAGCAGGCCGACGTCACCGGCGGGGTGTGCCTCGTACGGTGCGTCGGCGGGGTGGCGCGGACCGGCCAGGTGTACGCGGCCGCGGAGTCGCGGGTCTGGCTGCGCGGGATCGAGCGGTACGGGCGCGACGTCGGCTCCTTCGACGCCGGCCACACGGCGCGGGTCCGCCTCGCGGGCGCCGTCGTCGCGCTGCTCAGCCGGGGCCAGGTGCTGACCCGCGTACCGCCGGACGGGCACGGGCTGGCGGAGCTGGAGGCCTGGCTGGCGACGGGGCCGCCGCTGACGGACGAGCCGTGTCCGCGGACCCTGCGCGTCCTCGCGGTGGCCGGGATGCAGGACGGCCGGCTGCCGGACGGGGTGCGGCTGCGCTGGGGCCGGCTGGCGGTGGTGGCGGCGTACCGCTGCGCGGCGGCGGAGGGCGCCCCGGACCTGGTGCGGGGGATCGAGCTGGCCTTCGTACGCGGCTACCTGATCCGGGAGTTCGGGCCGGGGAGGGGCGGCGACCCGGCGGCCCTGTGCCGGGAGGTGCTCGCGCTGACCGGCCTCACCCCGGTGCAGGCGGCCGCGCGGGCCCGCGTCTGGCGGGACCTGCCCCGGGCGGAGATCGTGCACCTGCGCCGGCTCAAGGCCCTGCTGCGGTGGACGGACGCCGCCCGGCCCCACCTCCCGGACGGCGACCCGGCGGCGCGGGCGCTGGACGCCTGGTCGCGGGTCCGTCCAGAGCTGCCCTAGGGAGGGTCGCGGCGGGGGGCGTCATCCGGCCCGGTAGGCGCGCAGGAAGGCGGCGACCCCGCCCGTCAGCAGCCGGTCGTTCTCCTCTTCGGGCAGGGGCAGCAGGCCGTAGTGCGACTGCTGAACGATCTGGTGCGCGGACAGCGCCATCAGGTGGGCGCCCGCCAGTTCCGCGTCGCCGTGCACGTCGATCAGCCCGGCGGCGGCCAGGCCCGTCAACGCCTCGGCGAGCGCGGCGGCGACCGGGCGCGGGCCGGCGTCCTTCCACGCCTCCAGTACCTCGGCCGGCACGTGGCCGACCTCGGCGTGGATGTGCCGGACCAGCGCGAAGTGGTCGGAGTGCTCGGACATCACGCCGACCATCGCGCGGGCGAGGGCCGTCAGATCCCGCTCCAGGTTGTCCGGGTGGGGCGGGCGCGCGGGGTCGAGCACGGCGTGCAGCCGGGCGGTCTGGGCGTCGCGCACCTCCGCGGAGGTCCAGGTGACGACGGTGGCGAAGAGCTCCGCCTTCCCGCCCGGGAAGTGGTTGTAGAGGGTCCGGGTGGAGACCCCGGCCGCCGCGGCGAGCGCGTCGACGGAGGCGCGCGCGTACCCCTCGCGGCCGAAGACCGAACAGGCCGCTTTCGCGAGGGCGATCCGTTTCGCCAGCTTCCGCGGCGGGATCTCACGCGGTACCCCTTCTTCGCGGGCGTCGTTGCTGCCGACCACTCCTGGCCTCCTCCATTTTTTACAACGGGCGTTGCATTTTTTACAACGCACGTTGTAGTTTACCGAAGCGGGGGCCGCACCGGGCGGCCGGTCCGCTGACCGAGGGGGATCATCATGTCTGCCAACGAAACAGCCGTGGACGAGACGCTGCGCGTGGCCGTCGTCATCGGCAGCGTCCGCGAAGGACGCCGCGGGCCCGCCGTCGCCGACTGGTTCCTGAGCGCCGCGGCCTCCCACGACACCGGCCTCCGGTTCGACGTCATCGACCTCGCCGAGGTCCCGCTCCCGCTCGCCATGCCCGACTGGGGCGGCACCCCGGACCCGACGGCCGCCGCCGTGCTGGCCGAGGTCGGCCCGCGCCTGGCCGCCGCCGACGCGTTCGTCATCGTCACCCCGGAGTACAACCACAGCTTCCCGGCCGCCGTGAAGAACCTCATCGACTGGCACCGCCCCCAGTGGCAGGCCAAAGCCGTCGGCTTCGTCTCGTACGGCGGGGTCAGCGGCGGCCTGCGCGCGGTGGAGCAGCTCCGGCTGGTCTTCGCCGAGATGCACGCCGTGACCGTACGCGACTCCGTGAGCCTGCACGGCCCGTGGTCCGGACTCGGCCCGGACGGCGTACCGCGCGACGCGGCCGTCACCGAGAGCGCCGCCAAGAACATGCTCGGCCAGCTCGACTGGTGGGGACGGGCGCTGCGTACGGCCCGCGCGACCCGGCCCTACGAGGGCTGAGGGGACCGGCGGAGATGGCCACCGCACCCACCGCCGCCGCCCCGCGGGCGGCGACGCGCACCGAGTCCGGGGCGTTAGGCAGGACGATCACCGTCGTGATCACCGGATCGGTGATGTCGGTCCTGGACATGACGATCGTCAACGTGGCGCTCGGCCGGCTCTCCGAGGCGTTCCACGCCCCGCTGGAGACCATCCAGTGGACCGCCACCGCCTACACCCTCGCCCTCGCCGCCGTCATCCCGGCCGCGGCCTGGGCCATGGGCCGCATCGGCGCCAAGCGCACCTACCTGACCGCCCTCGTGCTCTTCACCCTCGGCTCCCTGCTCGCGGCCTGCGCGTGGGACGCCGCCAGCCTGATCGCCTTCCGCGCCGTGCAGGGGCTGGGCGGCGGACTGCTGATGCCCGTCGGCATGACCATGGTCATGCGGTCCGCCGACCGGGCCCGGCTGGGGCGGGCGATGGCCCTGCTCGGGCTGCCGATCCTGGTCGGACCGGTCGCCGGCCCGATGCTCGGCGGCTGGCTGATCGACACCGCCTCCTGGGAGTGGATCTTCCTGGTCAACCTGCCCGTCGGGGCGGCCGCCCTGGTCCTCGCGGCGAAGCTGCTCCGCCCGGACGCCCCCGCGGACCCGGCGTCGGCGCCCCGGCTGGACGTGCCCGGGCTGCTGATGCTCTCCCCGGGCCTGGCCCTGCTGCTGTTCGGCCTGTCCCGGGGCGGCGAGGGCGGCGACTTCACCGCTCCGGGGGCGCTGCTGCCGACGCTGGCCGGCGCCGTGCTCGCCGCAGCCTTCGTACGGCGGGCGCTGAGGGTCCGCGAGCCGCTGCTGGACCTGCGGCTGCTGCGCGACCGCACCTTCGCCGCCGGGATCGCCGCCCTGGCGTTCTTCGTCTGCGGCTACTTCGGCTCGATGCTCCTCGCCCCGATGTACTGGCAGCAGGCGCGCGGCATGAGCGCGAGCGCGGCGGGCCTGCTCGTCGCCCCGGCGGGGCTCGTGGTCGGCGTGACCATGCAGATCGCCTCGCGGCGCGTCGACCGGGGCTCGCCGCGCCGGCTGATCTCGGCCGGCGTCGCGGTGGGGGCCCTCGGCATGCTGGCGAGCGCGCTGCTGACCGGCACCGACGGGGTACCGGCCTGGCAGGTCGTGGGCGCGGCCATGGTGATGGGCGTGGGCGCCGGAATGGTGCTGATGCCGACGATGACCACCGCGAGCCGTGACCTGCCGGCGGAACGCGTGGCCGCGGCGAGCACCGCCCTCGGCATCAACTCCCAGCTGTGGGCGTCGGTCGGGACCGCGCTGCTGTCCGTGGTCCTCGGCTCCACGGGCCCGAACCCGGCCGGCTTCCGCCTCGCGTACGGCGTCGCCGCGGTGCTGCTGGCGCTGGCCGTGATCCCGGCACTGCGGCTGCCGGGGCGGCGCTAGTCCCAGGGGATGTTGAGGTACGGGCTCGCCGGATCGGTGGTCAGGGTGAGGTGGGTGGCGAGCGAGGAGCCGTACCAGCGCCCGAACTCCTCCTCGTCGAAGTGCAGGCATCGCCCCAGCGCGTACCCGGCGGAGAACTCCGCCCACGAGCGGTACGCCCCGCGGGCCGCCCCGCCCGCCCGGAGCACGGCGCGCTCGGCGTCTTCCAGGGTGCCGTAGCGGGTGGCGAGGCCCCAGCGGGCCATCTGGGAGGCCCGGCCGAGGTCCCAGGCGTGCACCGATCGCACCCAGCCGTCCTCGGGGAGCAGCCCGTCGGCGCGGAAGCGCTGCTCGTAGCGGGCGATCCGGCCGATGAGCCGGCGCACCCCGGCGATCTCACCCTCGACCTCGGCGAGGGGCCGCGGAGCGGCGACGGTCACGCCGTCGGGGGTGAGCTGCGGCTCGGCGGCCCGCTCGGCACCGCGGCGCAGGCTCGCCTCGGCGGCGTGGCGCCAGTGCTCCACGTCGACCGGGCCGGCGAAGTCGGCGGCGATGACGCGGCGCACGCGGAGCGCGTACTCCCAGACGGGACTGACGATCTCGGCGTTCAGCATCTGCCGGAGCACGCGGAGCCAGCCCGCGCTGTCGGTGACGCCCCAGGACGTGCGCAGCCGCTCGCGCTCACGGGTGTAGCCGTTGCCGTGGTGGGCGAGGGCGTTCCAGAACTCCCCGTTGGAGACGGCGAGGTGGGCGCCGACGGCCAGCCCGTGCGCGACGGGGCCGTGCAGCGGGCCGCCGGTGTGCAGGGCGTGCACGGAGCCGGGGGCCAGGCCCCAGGTGGGGGCGGCGTCCCAGTGCGCGCGCCAGCGGGCGCGGTCGGCGGGGGTGGTGGTCAGGTACGCCTCGGCGGGCGTGCCGGGGTTCACGGCGAGGTGGGCGGGGTCCCGGTCGTCCCAGGCGTGGGCGAACCAGGCGAGGCTCTGGCGCAGGAACACCGTGTGCGGGTCGGGGGCGGGCAGCATGCCGCGGGTGTAGACGGCGAGGCCGGCGGGGCCGGGATGGAAGCGGGCGGCCCGCGGATCGGCGTCGACCTGGGCGCGGGGCTGGGGCAGGAACAGCTCGGCGCGGGCGAGGGCGTCGAGGTACGCGGTCCAGTCGCCGCGGGCCTTGGCCCCGTACAGCTCCCTCTCGATCGCACTCGGCGCGGTCCAGCCATCCATACGGGGGACCCTATACGGGCCCCGGGAGCGCACACTCGGCCCATACGGTCTTCCCGACCACCAGCCGTGAGGCCCCCCAGCGCCGGGCGACGGCGGCCACGACGTGGAGCCCCCGCCCGTACGCCTCCTCGTCGGTGACCGCTCGCGGCTCGGGCCACCGCTCGCCTTTCGGATCGGTGACCGCGACGCGGAGCACTGCTCCGTGGAGCTGCACCTCGACCCGCAGGTACCGGTCCCGCACGGAGCCGTGGAGCAGCGCGTTGGTGACGAGCTCGCTGGTCACGAGCGCCACGTCGGCGGCCACCCGCGGCTCCCCCCACGCCACGGCGAGCCACGCGGCCCACCGCCGGGCGGCCGGGACGGAGTCCTGGCGGGGCGGGTAGTTGCGTACGCCGTAGCGGGTGAGGGTGTGCTCGGTGGTCATGGCACCTCCTGATCGGGCGGTGGCTCTGCCGGTGCCGCGATGCGGGCATGCCGGTGCACTTCCGCCAACTGATGCTGCGCGGTGAGCAGTTCATTACCGACCGTAGGGGTGTTCCCGGTGAACCGGCAAGCTCTTCCGGAGATATCTATCCCCAGGGAGTAGTTGTGTCCGGTCTGCCGCACGGTGAAGACTGCTCCGGGTACGAGGAGGTGGACCAAGTGCCCACGGACAACCGGGTGTCGACGGTGCTGGCCAGGCGTCTGGGCGGAGAGCTGTTGCGCTTGCGCGACGCCGCCGGCCTGACGCAACCACAGGCGGCTCAGGTGCTGAGCGCGACCGCAGCCAAGATCGCCAAGATGGAACGCGGCTGGGTGCCGTTCCGGGATCCCGACATCGTGGCGTTGTGCAAGCTGTACGGCGTGACGGACGAGGCCGCCGTGGCCAACCTGCTGTCACTGGCCAAGCTGGACCGCGAACGTCGCAAGGCCAAGGGCTGGTGGCAGCACATGCCCATGGTGGGCGGCTTCGGCGAGTACATCGCGATGGAGGAGGTCGCCACGCGCATCCGCACGTGGCAGCCCGCCCTCATCCCAGGACTGCTCCAAACCCCCGAGTACATCAGGGCCTTGGGCGTCACCTCGAACTGGTCGCACCCGGATGAGATCGAGGCGCTGGTGACCTCGCGGGTCCAGCGACAGGCGCGCCTGCGGGGCGAAACGCCGATGGAGCTGCACGCGGTTCTCTGGGAGGCGGCCCTGCGCCATCAAGTGGGCAGCGCCGAGGTGATGCGGACACAGCTCGACCACCTGGTGGAGATGGCGAACCTCCCCCATGTCCACGTGCAGGTGCTGCCCTTCCTTGCGGGCAGGCATCACGGGGCCAAGGGCTCCTTCAGCATCCTTTCGTTCGCCGAGCCCGGCGCACTGGACGTGTCCTACGCGGAGGCCATCGGCTCTACCCTGTGGGCAGAAGGGGCGGAAGCCAATGCGGCCTACGCCACTGTGTTTGATCGGGTCGCACGGCTGAGCCTTGCGCCGCACGACTCCGCGAACCTGATCGAGGCGATCCGTAAGGGTGTGTAGGACCGTGAGGCAGTTCGAGTTCGTGAAGTCCAGCTACAGCGACGACCAGGCCAACAGCGAATGCGTCGAGGTGGCCACGAACGTGCCCGGCACGGTCGCGGTCCGGGACAGCAAGCAGACCGACGGCCCGGTCGTTCAGGTCACCCCCACCGCGTGGGCGGCCTTCGCGGGGTCGCGTTGAGCGCCGGGACGACCGTCTACTGGCGGCCCGGCTGCGTCTTCTGCATGAAGCTCTGGACGCAGCTCCGGCTGACCGGCACGCCGTACCGGCCCGTCAACATCTGGCGGGACCCGGACGCGGCGGCCTTCGTCCGCAGCGTGAACGACGGCAACGAGACCGTGCCCACCGTCCGGGTCGTCGCCCCCTCCGGTACGGAGACGGTCATGACCAACCCGAGCCTGGCCCAGGTCCGCGCGGCCATGGCGGCCTGACCCCCCTCCCGGCCCGGTCAGTCGTGCCGCGGTGCCGTCGGTTTGTGGCCCGGGTAGACGTGGTCCGGGGTGACGATGGAGGTGACGGCCTCGCCGAACAGGGTGCTGGGTTCCTGGCCGTCGTGCAGGACGTCGGTGTTGAGGATGACCACCAGCGTGGCCCGCTCCTCCGGGAGGTACACGCCGAGGCTCTCGTAGCCGGGGAGCGAGCCGTTGTGGCCGATCCAGCCCTGGACGTCGAACAGGCCCAGGCCGTAGCCGGCGCCCGGGATGCCGACGGAGGTGGTCTTCAGGCGCTGCGCCTGCGTCGCGGGCTTCAGCAGGGTGCCCGTGGCGAGGGTCTTGGCCCAGCTGCGCAGGTCTTCGAGGTCGGAGATCATCGCCCCGGCGGCCCACGCCCAGGAGGGGTTCCAGCCCGTCGCGTTCACGATGTCCCCGGACGCCGACTGGTCGGTGTAGCCCTGCGCGTGCGGGGAGGGGAAGGCGGCGCTGGTCGGGAAGAGCGTGTGGTGCAGCCCCGCGGGCTCGATGACCTGCTCCTTGATCACCTCCTGTAGCGGCCGGCCGGTGACCTTCTCGATGACCAGGCCGAGCAGGACCAGGTTGGTGTTGGAGTACTCGAACTCGGCGTTCGGCGCGAAGTTCACCGGGTGCCTGAACGAGTAGTCCAGGAGTTGCCGGGGTGTGAAGGGGCGCGTGCCCCCGGTGGTGAGCGCCTTGTCGAAGGCGTCGTCCTCGCTGTAGTTGAAGAGCCCGCTGCGCATGCCGGCCAGCTCGCGCAGGGTGATGCGGTCGCCGTTCGGGACGCCGGAGACGTACCTGCCGATGGGGTCGTCCAGGCCGGCCTTGCCCTGGTCGACCAGCCGCAGGAGGGCGGTGACGGTGAAGGTCTTGGTCTGGCTGCCGATGCGGGTGTAGAAGCCGGTCCGCATCCGCGCACCCGTCTCCTTGTCGGCCACGCCGAACGTCTTCACGTAACTGCCCTTGCCCGGCGCCCACAGTCCGACGATGACGCCCGGCACCTTCGCCTCGCGCAGGGTGTTCCGGATCGCCGCGTCGAGCTTCGCGGCGACGGCGGGGGTGAGCTCCGGGAAGTCCCGGTCCCCGGGGTCCGGTGAGGGGGCCGCGGCGGTGGGGCGGGCCGCGTCGGGAGACCCGTACGCGGGGCCGGCGGCGGCGGGGGCGAGGAGCACACCGGCGGCGGCCACGGCCGTGCAGGCCCGGCGGAGCCGGATACGGGCGGTCGGCGTCACGGCACGGCCTCCTGTCGTCCGAGGACCCCGAGCCGTCCCCAGCGTAGGCCCGCCCCGCCCCGGCCGCGCGGCGAGCCGTACGGGCGGGGCGGTGCGGGACGGCGTCCGCGCGGGGGTGGCCGGATGTCCCCGGGCGGGGCGGGTCCGCTCAGTAGGGTGGTCCGACCATGGCAACTCGGCTTCGGCAGGGGGCGGTTATGCGCGGTGGAGCGGTCGCTGTGGTCGGCGGGAGCGTCGCGGGGTGCGCGTTCGCGTCCGCCGCCGTGCGGGCCGGGGCCGAGGAGGTCGTCGTACTGGAGCGCACGCGCGGGCGGCTCGCGGACCGCGGGGTCGGGCTGTGCGTGCACGACGAGCGCGCCGCCGAGCTGGCCGCCGCCGGGGCGCTGCCCGGCGGGATCCCCGCGCACCGGCTGCTGCGGCGGCGGTGGGTGGTGCGGGACGCGGAGGCCGGGCCCGGCGGGCGGGTGGTGTGGGAGCAGCCGTTCCCGTTCCACTCGTACCACTGGGGTCTGCTGTGGCGCGGGCTGCGCGGGGCGACGCCGGATTCGGTGGTGTACCGGCAGGGCGTGGCCGTGGCGGCCGTGGCCGGGGACGGGGACGCGGCCGAGGTCCGGCTCGGCGACGGCTCCGTCGAGCGGTACGACCTGGCCGTCGGCGCCGACGGGTACCGGTCGGTGGTGCGGGAGGCGGTGGCTCCGGGGGCGCGGCCGCACTACGCCGGGTACGTGTGCTGGCGCGGGAACGTCGACGCCGGTCTGCTGGACGGGGCCGGGTCCTTCCCCGAGGCGGTGACCACCGTGTGCTTCGACGGCGGGAGTTGCGTCGTCTACCGCATCCCGGGTCCGGACGGGCCCCGGGTGAACTGGGTGCTCTACGCTCCGCCCCCGCGGGGCGGCGGGCTGCGCTTCGACGACCCGACGAGCTTCCCGCCGGGCGCGCTGACCCCGGAACTCCTGGACCACCTCCGGGCGTTGCTGGAACGGGAGTTCCCGCCGTACTGGGGCCGAGCGCTCGCGCTGACCGACCCGGCGGACACCTTCGTACAGCCCATCTACGACCTGGAGACCGCGAGCACCACCGCCGGCCGGCTGCTGCTCGCCGGGGACGCGGCCACGGTGGTGCGGCCGCACAACACCAGCGGCGCCGCCAAGGCGCTCCAGGACGCCACCGCCTTCGGCGCCGCGTGGGCCCGGGCGGGCACGTGGGAGGAGCTGCTGCGCGACTACCAGGCGGCCCGGGGCGCGGCCGGCCGGGAACTGGTCGCGCTGGCGCGCCGGTTGGGGCGTGCGCAGGTGGAACGGACCCCGCGGTGGGGCGGCATGAGCCGGGCCGAGGCGGAAGCGTGGTGGCAGGCCCAACTGGCGGGCGCCCCGGGCATCGGCGGCCAGGCCCTGCCCCGCTGAGGACCCCCACCCGCCGGCCCAGGCGGCGCCCCACCCCCCGGCCCGCCGCAGGTGGCCGGTCAGTCGTCCGCTGCCACCAGGAGGGTCAGGCGGCCTGCCGTGCGGTCCACGAGGACGAACTCGTGGAACTCGCCGTGCACGCCGCCCCAGTCGTGGAAGTCGCCCTCCCCGACCCCCGTCAGGGCGTAGACGGCGTCGGCCGTCGCCACGCGGTCGAACACCTCCCGCCGCAGATCCGCCTCCAGCTCCGCGGGCACGGCGTCGTACCGGTCCGCCCACTCCCGCAGGACCCGCGCGGCCCGCTCCCGGCCGAAGGCCTCGTACGCGCCGGGGGTGATCAGCCGGCGCCAGTACGGGCCGTGCCTGCGCCCCCGCGGCAGCACCCCGCCCCCGGCGTAGTCGTCGCGGAACTGTTCGTGCCCGATCAGCGCGGCGAGCAACCGCCCGTCCCCGGCGGGCTCGGCGGGCAGCCGCAGGTGCTTGGCGTCGACCCACCGGCGGCCGTGCGACCACCGGTCCCCGCAGCCGTACTCCCGGAAGTCGAGGAAGGCGCCGCCCTCATGCGTGAGCGTCCCGTCCACGGCGTGCAGCCGCTCCAGGGCCGCCTCCAGACGGGCCGCGTCCACCGCGTCCTTCGGCCGGCGCGGGCGCTCCGGCACCCAGACCGGCATCATGCGCTTGATCTCGATCTGCGCCTCGGGTGACACCACCCGGCATTCCAGCCCGCCGAGCCGCCCCGGCTCCACCCCGTCCAGCATCCCCTCCGGCCAGGCCGTGCCCGCCCAGGGCCCGCCCGCGGCCACCACCCGGCCGCCGTCCCCCCGCGCGACCAGGGCGAAGCTCAGCTCCTCGCCGTCCCGTACGAGGTCCACCTGCTGGTCGTCCGCGCGGCGGACCTCGTACCCGCGGGCCACGAGGCGCTCCCGCAGGACCTGCGCGTCCCGGGCCCAGGCGAACCAGTCGACGTCCTCGTGCTCCCGCGTGATCCCGCCGAGCCAGAAGTCCATGGCCCAGCCGCCCCGCAGCCAGACCTCCAGGCCCAGGCCGCAGACCTCCTCGATCATCGCCAACTGCCGCCGGCCGCGTCCGTCGTCCATGCGCGAACCGTACGACCCCCGTGCCACCGCGCGACCGTGCGGACCCCCTTGACGGGCCCGGGCCCCGGGGAGACGCTCCCCGGGCTCACGACCGCGGGTGGCAGCTGGGGGGCCGGGGATGCCGGAGGAGTCTGTGCAGACGGTGGGGGAGCTGCGGGCGCAGCTCGCGGCGCGGGGGGCGCGCTGGACCGTCAGCGAGCACCTGGCGGACGCCGAGCCCGTGCCGAGACCCGCCCTCGGCCTGGAGCCCGGCACCCGCCTGACGCCCGCCGCGGACGCCGGCCCCGTCGACCTGCGGGCGCTCGTCGGCCGGGAGAGCGGCAACCCGCACCTGACCCGCCGCCGCGCCGCCCACGGCCTGCTGCCCGGTACCGGCGCGGCCGGCGCCGGCCGGCCCGCCGCGGTGGACTGGCGCAACCGCTGGGGCTGGCCCTGGCTGACCAAGGTCAAGGACCAGAACCCCTGCGCCTCCTGCTGGGCCTTCGCCGCGGCCGGCCTGGTCGAGTCGATGGCCCGGATCGAGCACGACGTATGGGCCGCCCGCTCCGAGGGCGACGTCCACGACGGGCTGAAGTCGCCCTGCGGGCAGGGCGGCGACCCGGAGACCGCCCTCGACTGGATCCGGGAGAACGGCGGCCTCGCCGACCCGGACTGCTGGCCGTACAGCCCGCCGCCCCCCGGCCTGCCCGCCGAGCGGCGCGACGCCTGGCGCGCCGAGTACACGCCCGGCTGGGACCGCTCGGGCCGTACCGTCCGGATCACCGGCCACGTACGCCTCGGCGACGTCGAGCAGCAGAAGGCGTGGCTGGACACGGTCGGCCCGCTGATCGCCTGCTTCGACGTGTACGACGACTTCTTCGGGCTGGGCTCCGGCGTCTACCACCGCACCAGCGACCGGCTCGCGGGCGGCCACTGCGTCCTGGTGGTGGGCTACGACGACGCGGCCGGCTGCTGGCTGTTCAAGAACTCCTGGGGGCCCGGCTACCACGTCGGCGGCTACGGCCGGATCGCCTACGGGGAGGCCGGCATCGACCACTGGGCCAAGTACGGCCTGCACGGCACCGACATCGACCCCTGGAGCAAGCGCCGCCTGCACGCCGGCAGCGTCTACGAGAGCGGCAACGGCCGCTCCCACCGCAACTTCGAGATGGCGGCGACCGCGGGCGGCGGCCGCCTGCAGCACTGGTGGCGCGAGGGCGACGCCCCCTTCGCCTGGTCCCGCGGCCGGACCTTCGCCTGCGACGCCTCCGGCCAGCCCGCCTTCACCGGCACCAGCTACAACCGGAACATGGAGTCGCTGCACGTCACCACCGGCGGCCGGCTGCGCCACTGGTACTACGAGCAGTCCGTCGGCGTCTGGCGCGACGGCGGCGCCTTCGGCCCGGGCGACGCCGCCCTCGGCTCGACCCCGGCGTTCATCCAGAGCGACTACGGCTCGCCGGGCAACTTCGAGGTGGTGGTCCGCACCGCCGACGGCCGCCTGAACCACTGGTGGCGGATCAACGGCGCCCCCTGGACATGGAACGACGGCGGCCGCTTCGCCTCCGGCATCGCGCACTACGGCCCCGCCCTGGTGCAGACCCGCTCCCGCACCCTCGACCTGGTCGCCGCCCGCACCGACGGCCGGATGCAGCTGTGGTGGCGCGACGACCCGAACGGCTTCGTCTGGCGCGCCGGGGAGGTCTTCGGCAGCCGCGCCGGCTCGGCGCCCTGCATGATCGAGGGCCAGTACGGGGCCGCCGACGAGGACACCGCCGGGAACTACGAGCTGTGCGTGGCCGTCGACGGCGGCCGCGTCGAGCACTGGTGGCGGGGGAACGCGGCCGGTGCCCCCTGGACCCGCAGCGCCGTCTTCGGGCACGACGCGCTGGCCGTCACCGGGATGCTCCAGGGCAGTTTCGGGTTCAACCTGGAAGTCCTCGTCCTGCGCACCGACCGCCTGCTCCAGCACTACTGGCGCGACGGCGCGGGCTGGCACGAGGGGGCGGTGATCGGCCCGGCGTGAGGGCGGGCGGCGAGCACGAGGCGGACGGAGGCGGCCGGTGGAGGTGCGCGAGATCGCGCTCGGCGCCGGGGAGTCGTACGAGCTGCGGCTCACCGGGCGCGGGGCGCGCGGGTACGTGTGGACCTGGCAGGTCACCGGGAACGCCGACGCCGTCTCCGTGAGCGAGGCCGCGCCGCCGCCCGCGCAGACGCTGCCCGGCGCCCCGCTGGAGCGGGCGTACGTGGTCCGCGGCCGCAGCCCGGGCGGCCGGGCCCGGATCCGCTTCGCGCAGATCCGCCCGCCCTACCCGCAGGAGGCCCCGTACGACGAGTTCGTGCTGGAGGTGGAGGTCACCGCGGCCACGGGCGCGCCCTGAGCCCCGGGCCGCAGCCCCTGGAGCCCTGGGCGGTCACCGCCGCACACCCAGCACCCGGTGCTGCACGGCTTCCAGCGGGCCCCGCTCGAAGCGCCGCAGCCACAGCCGGGAAGCGGCCACCAGGGTCAGGCTCACCGCTGCCCACAGGCCCATCACCCACCAGGGCCCGCTGCCCCCGAGCCGCTCCGCCAGGCCCAGCCCGACGCCGTAGCAGAGCAGGACGCACAGCAGGTTCTGGCCGACGTAGCAGGACAGGGCGGTGCGGCCGACGGAGCCGAGCGCCGCGGCGCCGGGGACGGCGAACCGGTCGAGGGCCCACCCGATCAGCCCGATGTAGCCGATCGCCACCAGCGGGGCGATGCAGTAGCGGCCCAGTACGAAGAAGTCGGGGCCGCCGAGCGCGGCGGCGGCGCCCAGCGGCAGCCCGAGGCCGAGGCCCCAGGCGGCCATCCGGCCCCGGATCCGGCGTCCGCCCGCGGTCGGGGCGAAGGCGCCGGCGCGGTGGAGGCGGACGCCGAGGAGGAAGAGGAAGACCAGCAGCCCGAAGGTGAAGACGGGCTCGATGCGCAGCCCGAGGGCGTGGTCGAGCCGGAAGCCGATCTGCTCGGCCCAGCTGCCGTGCGCGTAGAGCCGGACGGCCGACGCGTCCACCGTCTTCGGCGCGTGGTCCGGGGTGAGCACGTCCCCGAGCGTCACCAGGCCGGTCAGGGACAGGTGCACTCCGGCCGCGCCCCACATCACGGCCCGCCGCACCCGCTCGGAGCGGGCCAGCAGCCAGGCCACCAACAGGGCGGTCACCGCGTACCCCATCAGGACGTCCCAGGCGAAGACGAGGACGAAGTGGACGGTGCCCTCCAGGAAGAGGAACGCGGCCCGCCGCGGGTACCGCCCGGGCCACCGCTCGCCGCGGCGGGCGGCGGAGTCGTACTGGATGGCCAGGCCCACGCCGAACAGGACCGTCAGCAGGGAGAGGAACTTCCCGTCGGCCAGGAAGCGGAAGACGGCCTCGGCGACGGTGGCGGCGGACGGGTCGGCGAGGGGGTCGGGCAGGTGCATGCCGCCCTGGAGGACGCTCCACTCGGAGCCGGGCGAGGCGAAGATCCACACGTTGGTCATGAGCGTGCCGAGGACGGCGGCGCCGCGCAGGACGTCGAGCAGGGGCAGCCGGGCGGCGGTCGCGTCGGCCCGGGGTGGGAGGAGGGTGTCGGCCATGTCCCCAGCGTCCCGGTGGCGGGGGCCCGCTTCGTCCTGCCCGTGGAGGAACACCGGCTACATCCTTCGATGCAGCCGCCCGGGGCCGGCGTCCACATCGCGGACACGACGGATCGTTGCACTGCTCATGTATCTATCCTGTGCGCATGCCATCCGCCACCCGTGTCGTCACGGCCGCCGACCGCGTCTACCGCCACGTCAAGCAGGGCGTCCTCGACCGCCGCTACGAGGGCGGCGTCCTCCTCACCGAGGGCGAGCTCGCCGTGGCCGTCGGCGTCTCCCGCACCCCGGTCCGCGAGGCCCTGTTGCGGCTGGAGACCGAGGGCCTGCTGAGGCTGTACCCGAAGAAGGGCGCGCTGGTGCTGCCGGTCTCCGCCCAGGAGATCGCCGACGTGGTCGAGACCCGGCTGCTGGTCGAGGAGTTCACCGTGCGCAGGGCCGTCCCGGCCCCGCCCGCGCTGCTGGAGCGGCTCACGCTGCTGCTGGAGGAACTGCGCCGGTACGCGGCCCGGGGCGACCTCGCCGCGATGACGACCGCCGACCGGTGCTTCCACGCCGAGATCGTCCGCAACGCCGGCAACGAGATCCTCAGCCGGCTCTACGACCAGCTCCGTGACCGGCAGCTGCGCATGGGCGTGGCCCTGCTGCACGCCCACCCCGAGCGGGTGGAGCGAACGCTGGAGGAGCACGCGGAGATCCTGGACGCCCTGCGCGCCGGGGACGCGGAGGCGGCGGCCGCGGCCGTACGCGGCCACGTCGGCCGGGTCGGGGCGCTCGTACGGGGCCGCGAGGTCCGCGTCGGGGGCGAGACCCGCGTCCACGGCGAGACCCGCGTCTACGGCGGGGTCCCGGACGGCGGGGGCGAGCGGTGACCGCCGATCCGCCGGGCGGCCGCAAGGCCGTCGCCGTCTGGTGCATAGGCGTCGCCGTCTACTTCGTCGCCGTCATCTTCCGCACCAGCCTGGGCGTCGCCGGCCTGGAGGCGGCGGACCGCTTCCACGTGAACGCCTCCGCCCTGTCCACGTTCTCCCTGCTCCAGCTGCTGGTCTACGCGGGCATGCAGGTCCCCGTCGGCCTGATGGTGGACCGGCTCGGCACCAAGAAGGTGCTGACGCTGGGCGCCGTCCTCTTCACCGCCGGGCAGCTCGGCTTCGCGCTCTCCCCCTCGTACGGGACGGCGCTCGCCGCGCGCGCCCTGCTGGGCTGCGGCGACGCCATGACCTTCATCTCCGTCCTGCGGCTCGGCACCCGCTGGTTCCCCGCCCGCCGCGCCCCGCTGATGGCGCAGCTGGCCGGGCTCGTGGGAATGGCGGGCAACCTGGTCTCCACCCTCGTGCTGGCACCCGTCCTGCACGGGCTCGGCTGGGTGCCCGCCTTCGCGGGCAGCGCCGCCGCGGGGCTGGTCGTCCTGGTCCCCCTGGCCCTGTTCCTGCGGGACCACCCCGAAGGACACGGGCCCGCGCCCCTCACCCGGGGCGGGGGCGGCTTCGTACGGCGCCAGATCCGCGAGTCGTGGCGGGAGCCCGGCACCCGGCTCGGCCTGTGGGTGCACTTCACCACGCAGTTCCCGGCGATGGTGTTCCTGCTGCTGTGGGGGATGCCGTTCCTGGTCGAGGCGCAGGGGCTGTCCCGGACCACCGCGGGCGCACTGCTGACCCTGGTGGTGGCCGCCAACATGTTCTTCGGGCTGGTCTACGGCCAGCTCATCGGCCGCCGCCCCGCCGCGCGTCTCCCGCTGGCGCTCGGCACCGTCGGCGTCACCGCGCTCCTGTGGGGCTCGGTCCTCGCGTACCCCGGTCCGCGCGGCCCGATGTGGCTGCTGGTCACGCTGTGCGTGGTGCTGGGCACCTGCGGCCCGGCCTCGATGATCGGCTTCGACTTCGCCCGGCCAGCGAACCCGGCCGAGCGCCAGGGCACCGCCTCCGGGATCACCAACATGGGCGGCTTCCTCGCCTCGATGACCACCCTGCTGGCGGTGGGCGTCCTGCTCGACGCCACCGGCGACGACTACCGGATCGCCTTCTCGTCGGTGTTCGTCCTGGAGGCCCTCGGCGTCACGCGGATCCTGCGGCTGCGCGGCCCCGCCCTGTCCCGCGAACACGACCGCTCCGCCCCCGCGGCCACGCCCGCGGCGCAGCAGCCGGGCCCCGCGGACAACCCCAGCCCCGCCGGCGTCTGAGGCAGGCACGGCGGGGGCGTGGGGGCCGCCGCTGACGGCCTACGGGGTCACGGCGAACGCGCCGAGGATGGCGGCGGCCAGCTCGGGGTCCCCGTCCGCCTTCACCCGGTCGGCGACCGCGCGCGGCCGGACCCGGCCCGCGGCGAGCCGTACGTACGTCTCCCAGTCCATGGACAGCGACACCGCAGGGCCCAGCGAGGGGGTCTGGTCGAGGGTGGCCCGGCCCGCGCCGTCCACCCGTACCGTCCGCAGGAACTCCACCGGCCCGTGCACGTCCACCACCACCGCCGAGTCCGGCGGCGCGCCGGCGCCCTTCGCGACCGCCTTCGGCAGGCCGGACAGCAGGACGTCCCGCGCCACGAAAGCACCCGGCGAGTCCCAGTTCCCCGGCACGCCCAGCGCCGCCCGCAGGTCCTGCTCGTGGATCCAGGTGTCGAACGCCCTCAGCCGCAGCGCGAGCTCCAGCGTGATCTGGTCGCCCTGCGGCCCGCGCACCATCGTCGTGGCCGGATCCCGCTTCTCGTTCCGCAGCTGGCGCTGCCGGCGGATGACCGTGTACTCCAGCTCCGAGGTCATCTCCGGCGCGGTGTGGTGGCGGCGGACGTCGACCGGGACCTCCATGTAGCGGGTGAACTCGTCCACCACGTGCCGCAGGTCGCGCGGCAGCGTGTGGATCGGCCGCGGATCGCCGAGCTGCTCCAGCTCCATGCCGATGATGTGGGACACGATGTCGCGGACGGACCATCCGGGGCAGGGCGTCGGCAGGTTCCACTGGCCCTCGGAGAGGGGGAGGACCAGCTCGGTTATCGCCTCGATGGAGTGGGTCCACGCGTCGGCATAGGGCTCAAGGCTGGGATGGACGGTCAACGGGACCCCTCGCTGGCAGTTCAGTGGCGCGTTGTGGACTATTCCCAAAACTACGCTGCCGATGAACACCCCGGCAGCGCTTTCGTGTGACGATCGTAGGCCTTGAGTTGACCGGCTGACATGCCAGGACGGTGGTACTGTGCGCGCCTCGCTGATCCAAATCGCGGTGACCGACGGGGAGTCGGCCGCCTCCCGGCGGCTGCGGGCCGCCGAACTCGTCCGGGAGCAAGGGGACTGCGACCTCGTCGTGCTGCCCGAGCTGTGGACCGTCGGCGCGTTCGCCTACGAGCAGTTCGAGACGGAGGCCGAACCGCTTGACGGCCCGACGTACGAGGTCATGTCCAAGGCGGCGCGCGACGCCGGCGTCTGGCTGCACGCCGGCTCGGTGGTGGAGCGCGCGGGCGACGGCTCGCTCTACAACACCGCCCTCGTGCTGTCCCCGTCGGGCGAGCTCGCCGCGAGCTACCGCAAGATCCACCGCTTCGGCTTCGACCAGGGGGAGGCGGTGCTGATGTCCGCCGGCGACTCCCTGACCACGGTGACCCTGCCGGAGCAGACCCTCGGCCTCGCCACCTGCTACGACCTGCGCTTCCCGGAGCTGTTCCGCGGACTGGTCGACGCGGGGGCCACGACGATGGTCGTCGCCGCGGGCTGGCCGGCCCGGCGGCGCGAGCACTGGACCCTGCTCAACCGCGCGCGGGCCGTCGAGGACCAGGCGTACGTCCTCGCCTGCGCGACGGCCGGCACGCACGCGGGCGTCGAACAGTCCGGGCACAGCCTGGTGGTGGACCCGTGGGGCGAGGTGCTCGCGGAGGCGGGCCCGGGCGAGGCCGTCCTGACGGTGGACCTGGACCCGGCGAAGGTGGCGCAGACCCGGGACCAGTTTCCGGCCCTGAAGGACCGCGCCCTGGGCCTGAACCCCCCGACCCGCTAGACCAGGGACGGCAGGGCGAGGCGAACCCCCGGCCCACCCGGCGGAGTTCCCCTCGCCCTCCCCCGCCCATGGTGACGCGGCAGTGGCTGCGCAGCAGCGAGAGCCGTTCGCGGCCCGGGATAGCGTGGCCCCATGCCCACCCCGCGTCTGCTCTACGTGACCGACCTGGCGTACCCCGCACGCGGCCGCCGCTACGGCGACGAGGACGTGTTCCTCACCGCCCGCCTGCGTGAACACTTCGCCCTGGCCCTGTGCCACCCGCTCGACGCCGAGGCCCTGATGCCCGGCTTCGACGCCGTCGTCGTCCGCAACAGCGGCCCGGTCCTGCACCACCAGCGGGCCCACGACGCCTTCCGCGCGGCCGCGCTCGCCGCCGGCACCCCGGTCTACAACCCGCTCACCGGCCGCGGCGACATGGCCGGCAAGCAGTACCTGCTCGACCTGACGGCCGCCGGGTTCCCGGTGATCCCCACGGTCGACGACCCGGCGCACCTCGCGCTCCTGCCCGAGACGGACACGTACGCCGTCAAACCGAAGCAGGGCGCGGACTCCATCGGCCTGACCTTCACCCGGACCCCCGCCGGACCGGCGGGAGAGGTCCTCATCCAGCCGCGGATCGACTTCGCGTACGAGGTGTCCTTCTACTTCGTCGACGACGCCTTCCAGTACGCCCTCCACGCCCCGGACCCCGCCCGCCGCTGGGAGCTCACCCCGTACGAGCCGACCCCCGCGGACCTGGCCTTCGCCCGCCGCTTCATCGACTGGAACACCCTCGCCCACGGCATCCAGCGCGTGGACGCCTGCCGCGCCCCGTCCGGGGAGCTGCTGCTGGTCGAGCTGGAGGACCTGAACCCGTACCTCTCCCTGGACCTCCTCCCGCCCGAAACCCGCGACGCCTTCGTGCGGTCCCTGACCGCCTCCCTGCACGCGTTCCTCACCACCGCCCGGGGCACCGCCGCACGCGCGTGATCCTGCGTTCACGGGCGGATGGCAAGCTTGAAGGATGAACGATGCTGCCCCGGCGCCCACCCCCGCGCCCGCACCCCGCAAGCGTGCCCGTGTCCGTGCCCCCGAGCTGATCGGCAAGGGCGGCTGGCTGAACACCGGCGGGAAGGAACTCACCCTCGCCGACCTGCGGGGACGCGTGGTTCTTCTGGATTTCTGGACCTTCTGCTGCATCAACTGCCTGCACGTCCTCGACGAGCTGCGGGAGCTCGAGGAGAAGCACCGGGACACCGTGGTGATCATCGGGGTCCACTCGCCGAAGTTCGTGCACGAGGCCGAGCACGCCGCCGTCGTCGACGCCGTCGAGCGGTACGAGGTGCACCACCCCGTGCTCGACGATCCCGAGCTGGCGACGTGGAAGCAGTACGCCGTGCGGGCCTGGCCCACGCTCGTGGTGATCGACCCCGAGGGGTACGTCGTCGCGCAGCACGCCGGTGAGGGGCACGCGCACGCCGTCGCGCGGCTGGTCGAGGAGCTGGAGGCCGAGCACGAGGCCAAGGGGACCCTGCGGCGCGGGGACGGCCCCTACGTGGCGCCCGAACCCGCGGCGACCGACCTGCGCTTCCCCGGCAAGGCGCTCGTGCTGCCCTCCGGGAACCTCCTCGTCTCCGACTCGACGCGGCACCAGCTCGTGGAGCTCGACGCCGACGGGGAGAGCGTCGTGCGCCGCATCGGCAGCGGCGCGCGCGGGTTCGGGCCGGACGCCTTCAGCGAGCCGCAGGGCCTGGCGCTGCTGCCCGACGGCCGGGTCGTCGTCGCCGACACCGTCAACCACGCGCTGCGCGTGTTCGACCCGGCCACCGGTGCGGTCGAGACCGTCGCCGGGACCGGGCGGCAGTGGTGGCAGGGCTCGCCGACGTCCGGGCCGGCGCTGGAGGTGGACCTGTCCTCGCCCTGGGACGTGGCCTGGTGGCAGGGCCGGGTGTGGATCGCCATGGCCGGGGTGCACCAGCTGTGGACCTGGGACCCGGAGGCGGGCACGGTCGAGGTGGCCGCCGGGACGACCAACGAGGGGCTGGTCGACGGGCCCGCCGCCGAGGCCTGGTTCGCGCAGCCGTCCGGGCTCGCGGCCGCCGGGGACCGGCTGTGGGTCGCCGACTCCGAGACCAGCGCCCTGCGGTACGTGGAGCGGGAGGGGGAGGGCGGGTACGCCGTGCGGTCCGCCGTCGGCACCGGCCTGTTCGACTTCGGGCACCGCGACGGCGACGCCGACCAGGCCCTGCTCCAGCACCCCCTCGGCGTCACCGCCCTGCCGGACGGCTCGGTCGCGGTCTGCGACACGTACAACCACGCCCTGCGCCGCTACGACCCCGCCACCGGCCGGGTCTCCACCCTCGCGACGGACCTGCGTGAGCCGAGCGACGCCGTGCTGGTCGGCGAGGACATCGTGGTGGTGGAGTCCGCCCGGCACCGCCTGACCCGGCTGCGGCTGCCGGAGGAGGCCGTGCGCGTCGACGCGGTCGCCCACCGCACGCAGCGGGCCGCCACCGAGGTCGCCCCCGGCACGCTCCGCCTCGACGTGGTCTTCCAGGCGCCGGCCGGCCAGAAGCTGGACACCCGCTACGGTCCCTCCACCCGGCTGCTGGTCTCCTCGACCCCGCCGGAGCTGCTGGCGCAGGGGGAGGGCGCGGGCACCGACCTGTTCCGGGACCTGGTGCTGAACCCCGACGTCACCGAGGGGGTGCTGCACGTCTCGGCGATGGCCGCCTCCTGCGACGACGACCCGGCCAACGAGTACCCGGCGTGCCACGTCCACCAGCAGGACTGGGGCGTCCCGGTCGCCGTCACGGCCGCCGGCGCCTCCCGCCTCCCGCTGGTGCTCGCGGGCCTGGACGCCTGACGGTCGGCCGTCGTCCCGCCGCCTTCCTGGGGGCTCAGCCCTCCAGGAAGGACAGGAGGGCGTTGGCGAGGAGGAACGGGTCGTCGGAGCCGCAGAGTTCGCGGGCCGAGTGCATCGACAGGATCGCCACGCCGATGTCCACCGTCTGGATTCCGTGGCGGGCGGCGGTGATCGGGCCGATCGTGGTGCCGCAGGGCATGGAGTTGTTGGAGACGAAGGTCTGCCACGGCACCCCGGCCCGCTCGCAGGCCGCGGCGAACACCGCGCGGCCGCTGCCGTCGGTGGCGTAGCGCTGGTTGACGTTGACCTTCAGGATGGGACCGCCGTTGGCGCGCGGGTGGTGCGACGGGTCGTGCCGTTCCGCGTAGTTGGGGTGGACGGCGTGGCCGGTGTCCGAGGAGAGGCAGATGGTCGCGGCGAAGGCGCGGGCCTTGTCCTCGTACGAGCCGCCGCGCGCGAAGACTGAACGTTCCAGCACGTTGCCCAGCAGGGGGCCGTCCGCGCCGGTGTCGGACTGGGAGCCGTTCTCCTCGTGGTCGAAGGCGGCCAGCACCGGGATGTGGTCCAGGCCCTCGGAGGCGGAGACCGCGGCCAGGGCCGCGACGCCGGCGTGCACCGACAGCAGGTTGTCCATGCGCGGGCCGGCCAGCAGTTCGCGGTCGCGGCCGAGGTAGGCGGGCGGCTCGATCGAGTGGACCATCAGGTCCCAGCCGGCCACCGACCCCTGGGCGAGGCCCTCTTCCTCTTCCAGGAAGGCGATCAGGTCGCCCTCGCGCGCCTCGCCCAGGCCCCAGATCGGCTGCATGTGCCGCTGCTTGTCGAGCTTGAGGCCGTCGGTGTTGACGGACCGGTCGAGGTGCACGGCGAGTTGGGGGACGCGCAGCAGCGCCCGGTCCACGTTCACCAGCCGCTCGGTGCCGTCGCGCAGGGTCAGCCGCCCGGCGAGGCCGAGGTCGCGGTCCAGCCAGGTGTTGAGCAGCGTCCCGCCGTAGATCTCCACCGCGACCTGGCGCCAGCCCTGCGAGCCCGTGTCCGGTACCGGTTTGACCCGCAGGTTGGGGGAGTCGGTGTGCGCGCCGATGATCCGGAAGGGGGCGTGGGCGGGTGCGCCCTCGGGCACGTACCAGGCGATGAGCGCGCCGCCGCGCAGGACGAACCGGCCTCCCGTTCCCGAGTCCCAGGCGTCCGATTCCGACAACTGCCTGAAGCCTGCCTTTTCCAGCCGCTCCGCCGCGTTGGCCACGGCGTGGTACGGCGACGGACTGGCCGTCAGGAAGGTCATCAGATCGTCGGTGTGGCCGCGGTCGAAGCGGGCGGGAGAGCTCATGTGGTTCACCTTAACGACGGTCGTGTTCGCCATGTCCGGGCTGCGGCGGTTGGCCGGAGGGTCGGGGACCGCGGGGGTTTTGGCCGCGGTCCGGTCGTGCTCAGCCCGGTGGACGCTCGAATCTGCGCTGCAGTTGTCTGCGCTCGCCCCGGCGGATGCGCGGGAGCATCTCGGGGGTCTGCGGCGGGCGCTGCGCGCGTCTCTTGCGTCCGGCGCAGAAGATACAGGCCTCGCCCGGAGGGGCATCGGGGTCGATCGGCGCGCCGGGGTGCTCGGAGCATCCCGACGCGTTGCGCGGCCGCGACAGCTCGCGGGCCACGATGAAGGCCCGGTGGAGGTCGTCGGCGAGGCGGACGAAGTCCTGGTCGGGGGAGGCCAGGGTGAGGTGGAAGCGCTGTTCGTCGATGACGCGCAGGTAGTGGCGCAGGCCGTCGAGGGTGTACGGGGGCTCGGGGACGGGGTAGCCGAGCCGCCGCTGCTCGCCGGCGGCGGGGCCGGCCGCCCGGCCGCCCTGGAGGCGCCGGCCGAGGCGGCGCCGGTCGTTGCAGATGAGGCAGCGGCCCCAGCCCTCGGGCGCCTCGGGGTCGAGGGCGCCGTTGGGGTGCTCGGGGCAGCCGGTGTAGCTCTTGGCGGGGGCGAGGCCCGCGGCCGTCTGGAAGGCCACGTAGAGGGCGTCGGCCACGGGGTCGTACTCGGCGGGGTGGGCGCCGTCGTAGAGGTCCTTGATCCGGTCGCCGAGCGCGCCCACGTTCGCCTGCAGCTCCTTGAGGGCGTACGGCCGCCCGGCGGGGACGGAATACCCCCTGTTGCTGTGGTGCTCCTGTGGACTCATGCCTACGAGCGTCCCACGAACCGCCGACAACGGCCGACACGGCCCGACAGCAGTGGCCGGACCCCCGCCAGGGAGGGTCCGGCCACTGTGCGTACGTACACCGCGTACGACCTGTCCGGCGAGGCGCGTCCGCTTAGAAGGCGGCCTCGTCGAGCTCCATGAGGGAGTTGTCGACGGCCTCGGCCAGCGCGCGCTGGACCGAGACGCCCGGCAGGACCTGGGCGGCGAAGAACTTCGCGGCGGCGATCTTGCCGGTGTAGAAGGGGACGTCCTTGGCGGAGGCGCCGGCGAGCTTCTCGGCGGCCACGGCCGCGCCCCTGAGCAGCAGGTATCCGACGACGACGTTACCGGAGGCCATCAGCAGGCGGGTGGTGTTCTGGCCGACCTTGTAGATGTTCTTGACGTCCTCGCCGGTGGCGGTGAGGTCGACGATCATCTGGCCGACGATGGCCTCGAGGTCCACGGCGGCCTTGGCGAGGGCGTCGCGGGCGGGGGCGAGGTCCTCGCCGCCGGGGCCCTCGGCGAGAAACTTCTTGATCGTCTCGGAGAGGACGTTCAGCGAGGCGCCCTGGTCGCGGACGATCTTCCGGAAGAAGAAGTCCTGGCCCTGGATGGCCGTGGTGCCCTCGTAGAGGGTGTCGATCTTGGCGTCGCGGATGTACTGCTCGATCGGGTACTCCTGCAGGTAGCCGGAGCCGCCGAAGGTCTGCAGGGACTGCGCGAGCAGCTCGTAGGACTTCTCCGAGCCGTAGCCCTTCACGATGGGCAGGAGCAGGTCGTTCAGGCCGACCAGGGCGGAGGCGTCCTCGCCGGCGGCCTGCTTGAGCTGGATCTCGTCCTGGACGGCCGCGGTGTGGAGCACCAGGGCGCGCATGCCCTCGGCGTACGCCTTCTGCGTCATCAGCGAGCGGCGCACGTCGGGGTGGTGCGTGATGGTGACCTTGGGCGCGGTCTTGTCCATGAAGTTCGCGAGGTCCGGGCCCTGCACGCGCTCCTTGGCGTACTCCAGCGCGTTCAGGTAGCCGGTGGAGAGCGTGGCGATGGCCTTCGTGCCGACCATCATGCGGGCGAACTCGATGATCATGAACATCTGGCGGATGCCGTCGTGCTTGTCACCGATCAGCCAGCCCTTGGCGGGGTGCTGGTCGCCGAAGGTCATCTCGCACGTGTTGGAGGCCTTGAGGCCCATCTTGTGCTCGACGTTGGTGGCGTAGACGCCGTTGCGCTCGCCCAGCTCGCCGGTCTCCCAGTCGAAGTGGAACTTCGGGACGAGGAAGAGGGACAGGCCCTTGGTGCCCGGGCCGTGGCCCTCGGGGCGGGCGAGGACGTAGTGGAGGATGTTCTCCTCCATGTCGTGCTCACCGGAGGTGATGAAGCGCTTCACGCCCTCGATGTGCCAGGAGCCGTCGGCCTGCTGGATCGCCTTGGTGCGGCCGGCGCCCACGTCCGAGCCGGCGTCCGGCTCGGTGAGGACCATGGTGGAGCCCCAGCGCTTCTCGACGGCGATCTGGGCGATCTTCTTCTGCGCCTCGTTGCCCTCCTCGAAGAGGACGCCGGCGAAGGCCGGGCCCGAGGAGTACATCCAGACGGCCGGGTTGGAGCCGAGCAGCAGCTCCGCGTACGCCCAGATCAGGGAGCGCGGCGAGGTGGTGCCGCCGATCTCCTCGGGCAGGCCCAGGCGCCAGTACTCCGAGTCCATGAAGGCCTCGTAGCTCTTCTTGAAGGAGGCCGGGACCGGGGCGGTGTTGGTGGCGGGGTCGAAGACCGGCGGGTTGCGGTCGGCGTCCGCGAAGGACTCGGCCAGCTCGTTCTCGGCGAGGCGGGCGATCTCGGACAGGATGCTCTTGGCGGTCTCGGCGTCCATCTCGCCGAACGGTCCGGTGCCGTACAGCTTGTCGCGGCCGAGCACCTCGAAGAGGTTGAACTCGATGTCGCGGAGATTCGACTTGTAGTGCCCCATGGCGACGGCTCCGTTAAGGCTCGGGGAGACAGGTTCCTCGTACATACCAATCGGTAACGTCATGATGCTACCCGCCAGTAATAAGAATCAACCCTTCGTTGACCACTGTGACCAGCGTCAAGCGGGATCGGTCGGAGGGTCCCTGGGGCGGGGAGCCGCTCGGTAGGCTTCGGTCCATGTACGGCTACGACCAGAACGTGAGCGCGGGGCAGCAGCAGTACGCCGCCCCGCAGCAGATGGCCGGCGGATACGGCGAGCAGCCGCTCTACCCCGAGCCCTCGCCGCCGTCGCTCGCCGACGCGGTACGGGCCTTCACGACGGGATCGCTGTCCGCCGAGGACTTCCAGCAGATCTTCGCGACCTCGAAGGTCTACTGCCCGCGCGGCGAGACCCCCGGGTTCCTGGCCCTGCACAACACGCAGCAGCCGGTCATCCCGATGTTCACCACGCTCAAGGAGCTGCGCCGGTACGCCGGCAAGGAGTCCAAGTACTTCGTCATCACCGGCGCCGAGGTGATCGACCTGCTGCCGACCGGGTACGGCTTCGTCCTCGACATGGAGGGCGACCACCGGATGGTGTTCGACGCGAAGGCCGTCGAGCAGATGGTCGACTTCGCGATGCGCCGCATGTACGGCTGACGTGCCGTAGTACCCCGGTGTCGGGGCGGGGGGTCCGCTAGGGGGTGTCCGCAAAGTCCCGCCTGCCCTGCGACGCCTGGCACCGCACCTCGCCGCGTTGTCGGGGCCGCCCGAGTACGTCCAGTACGCGGGCGGCCCTCCGCCTTGCGATGCACGGCACCAGACGCCGCAGGGCCCGCCCTGCGGGCGGCCGGCGCTACTTTGCGGACACCCCCTCGGGGATCCGCCGCCCCGCCCTGCGTTCCCGCCGGGCCCGGTGCTATCCGCGGCCGGCGCCCCCGCGGCGCAGCCGCCACAGGGTGGTGCCCGCGGCGGCCGCCGCCAGGGCCGCCAGGCCGTACGCGTACAGCAGCGCGGGGTCCGGGCGGTGGGCCAGCGACAGGCGGATGCCGGCGAAGACCGGGACGGCGACCAGGCTCCAGCGGCCGTCGTAGTCGATCCCGGACGTCGCCCACTGCAGGAGCAGGGAGACGAGGAAGGTCAGGACGGCCCACGCGCCGAGGTAGGGCCAGGGCGAGCCGGGCAGGGGCTCCATCGGCAGGCCGGTGGCCGCCCAGCGGTAGACGGCGTAGCCGGCGGCGGTCATCGCCGCGGTCATGGCGGCGGCCCGGGCGAGGGCGCGCAGCGGCTCCGGCGGGTTCCACCGGCGTCCGGTGCCGGGGTCGGGCTGGGGGGTGCGGTTCTCCATGCTCCGGTAGACCGCCGCGACGGCCCATCCGGTTGTCAGGTACCAGGAAAAAGGCGGGATCGCGGCGGCACGCGGACGCCATCGCACCGCCCGGGAATGCCCCGGTCCCGTGCGCCGTTCTGTGCGGTGTGGCAGAAAGTTCGAGATTCAACTAAACTCGACGCAGAAGGAGGTCCTGACCATGCCCGCAGTGACTGTTGAGAACCCGTTGAGCCTTCCGCGCGTGGCCGAGCCGCAGACGGCCGCCGCCCGCAAGGTGCTCGCCGTGACCACGGCTCCGGGGGGATTCGAGGGCGAGGGCTTCCCGGTGCGCCGGGCGTTCGCCGGCATCGACTACCAGCACCTCGACCCGTTCATCATGATGGACCAGATGGGCGAGGTGGAGTACGCGCCGGGCGAGCCGAAGGGCACCCCCTGGCACCCCCACCGCGGCTTCGAGACCGTCACGTACCTGATCGACGGAACCTTCGTCCACCAGGACAGCAACGGCGGCGGCGGCGTCATCAACGACGGTGACACCCAGTGGATGACCGCCGGTTCCGGCCTCCTGCACATCGAGGCCCCGCCGGAGCAGCTCGTCGTCAGCGGCGGGCTCTTCCACGGCCTCCAGCTGTGGGTGAACCTCCCGGCCTCCGACAAGATGATGCCCCCGCGCTACCAGGACATCGGCGGCGGCAAGGTCAAGCTGCTGACCACCCCCGACGGCGGCGCCCTGCTCCGCGTCATCGCCGGTGAGCTGGGCGGACACGAGGGCCCGGGCATCACCCACACCCCGATCACGATGATCCACGCGACCGTCACCCCGGGCGCCCAGGTCACCCTGCCGTGGCGCGAGGACTTCAACGCCCTCGCGTACGTCATGGCCGGGCGCGGATCGGTGGGCACCGACCGCAGGCCCGTCCACACCGGGCAGACGGCCGTCTTCGGCGCGGGCGGCGCCCTCACGGTGCGGGCCGACGAGGCGCAGGACTCCAACGCCCCGGACCTGGAGATCGTCCTGCTCGGCGGCCGGCCGATCCGCGAGCCGATGGCGCACTACGGGCCGTTCGTCATGAACAGCCGGCAGGAGCTCCAGCAGGCCTTCGACGACTTCCAGGCGGGCCGGCTGGGCCGGATCCCCACCACCGCCCGGGAGCGCACCGTCTCGGCGGAGCAGCACTCCTAGGGTCGTGTGGTCGAAGCCCCCGGCCACTACGACGACACTGTTCGGTCCGCACCGCGGGCCTCCCGGCCGGGAGGCCCCGCGGTCACGTGCGGCCGGTGTCCGGCGGGGCGTGGCGGCCCCGGAGCTCCGAGACGACCCCGAAGGCGGCCGCCGTCAGCGGGACGGCGAGCAGCATCCCGAGGATCCCGGCGACGCTCGCCCCGGCCGTGATCGCCAGCATCACCACCGCCGGGTGCATCTGCACGGTCCGGCTCTGGATCAGGGGCTGGAGGACGTGTCCCTCCAGCACCTGTACGGCCAGCACCACGCCCAGCGCCCACAGCCCGATCACCCACCCCCGGTCGGCGAAGGCCACCAGCACGGCGACGGCGCCGGAGATGAAGGCGCCCAGGTAGGGGATGTACGCGCCGACGAACACCAGCGCGCCGAGCCCGAACGCCCCCGGTACGCGCAGCACCAGCAGGCCGACGGTGATGCACACGGCGTCGATCGCGGCGATGAAGGTGGTGCCGCGCATGAAGCCCTCGACGGCCCGGTAGGCGCGACGCGCCATGGCCTCCACGGTGTCCCCGGTGGAGTGCGGGGCGAGGGAGCGCAGGGCCGCCGAGGCCCGGTCGGAGTCCCGCAGGAAGAAGAACATCAGCAGCAGCGCCAGGATCGCCATGGCGATCACCTCGCCGACGACGCTGAGACCGGTGATGACGCCGGAGGCGGCCGTACCGCCGAACTTGGAGAGCAGCTGCTTGGCGTTGCCGGCCAGGTCCTGGAGCGAGGTCCCGGCGGCGCCGAAGTGCTCGGCGAGGTCCTGACCGGCGCGCTTGAGGGAGGCGACGATCTCGTCGCCGGTCTGGACGAGCGCGGAGACGACCACGTACGCGGCCCCGCCGACCACGGCCACCACGGCCAGGCAGGTGAGGGCGGCGGCGAGGGAGCGGTGCACCTTCAGCCGGACCAGCCGCCGGTACAGCGGGCCGAGCAGGGCGGTGCCGAGCAGGGCGAGCAGCACCGGGGTGACGGCGGTCTTGAAGATCACGCAGAGCCACACGCCGACGGCGGTCACACCGGCGACGAGCAGGACCACCACGCACCAGGCGGCCAGCCGCCGCACCGGTTCGGGCAGCAGGGGGGTCGGCATCGCCGTGTCCACCTTTCGGCTTGCGGGGGGCCCGGCCCCCTGCCTTCGGCTTGCGGGGGCCCGGCCCCCTACTCGTTCCCGGCTCCGCCGTCCGCGTCGTCGGGTTTGGACCGCTCGTACAGCTCGAACCAGATGGACTTGCCCGCGCCCCTGGGGTCGACGCCCCAGGTGTCGGCCAGCATCTCCATCAGGAGCACCCCGCGCCCGCTGGAGGCCATCTCCCCGGGGTGGCGCTTGTGCGGCAGCTCGTCGCTGCCGTCGGCCACCTCCACGCGCAGCCGCCGGGTGCCCAGTTCACCCGCCGCCTCCGCGACCAGCAGCGCGTCGCCGTCGGTGTGCACCAGGACGTTGGTGACCATCTCGGAGACCATCAGCTCCGCCGAGTCCACCTGCTCCGGGTCCGCCCAGTCGTGCAGCAGCTCCCGGATCTGGCGGCGGGCGCCCGCGATCCGCTCCGGCTCCGCCTGGGCCACGGTCAGCATCGTGCGCCGGGCCGGCCGGGCCGGGTGCGGCAGGTCCGTCCCGCAGCCGCAGCCCGCGCCCTCGCGGCAGAGCAGCAGGACGGCTATGTCGTCCTCGCGGCGGTCGGCCAGCGGGCCGGTGGTGTGGTGCGAGGAGGGCCCGTGCACGGCCTGGACGAGCAGGTCGGCCAGGCGCTCCAGGTGGCCGGCGGTGAGCCCGGCGGAGCCGCCGCCCGCGCCGGCCCCGTACGTGTCGGCGTCGGCCTCCAGGATCGCCCGCAGCCGCGCCCAGCCGGTGTCGAGGTCGTGGCCGCCGGTCTCGATGAGCCCGTCCGTGCACAGCATCATCGTCTCGCCCGGCTCCAGGGTGAACCGGGTCGTCGGGTAGTCGGTGTCCGGGACGATCCCGAGCGGCAGCCCGCCGGCCGTCGGCCGCATCAGGACGGTGCCGTCGGCCATCCGGACCGCCGGGTCGGGGTGCCCGGCCCGGGCCACCTCCAGCAGGCCGGTCTCCGGGTCGCACTCCGCGTACAGGCAGGTCGCGAAGCGGGGGCTGAGGAAGTCGGGGTCGCGGCCGCCGTCCCCGGCCTCCGCCTCCTCCTCCTGGGAGGAGCAGAGCCCGGCCAGGAACCGGGAGGCCCGCGACAGCACCGCGTCCGGCCGGTGCCCCTCGGAGGCGTAGGCCCGCACGGCGATCCGCAGCTGCCCCATCAGCCCGGCGGCCCGTACGTCGTGCCCCTGGACGTCGCCGATGACCAGCGCGAACCGCCCCGAGGGCAGCGGGATCATGTCGTACCAGTCGCCGCCGACCTGGAGCCCGCCGCCGGTCGGGACGTAGCGCGCCGCGATGCGCATGCCGGGGATCTCCGGCCCGAGCTGCGGCATCATCGACCGCTGGAGCCCGGTGGTGAGCTCCCGCTCGGACTCGGCGACGCCGGCCCGCTGGAGGGCCTGGGCCAGCATCCGGGCCACCGTCGTCAGCACGGACCGCTCGTCGGGCGAGAAGGTCACCGGCTGTTTGAACGCGGCCATCCAGGCGCCCATGGTCCGCCCGGCCACGATCAGCGGCAGGAAGGCCCAGGAGACCCGGCCGAAGGGCTGGGCGAGCGGCCAGGTGACGGGGAAGCGGCGCGCGTAGTCCTCTGGCGCGGGCAGGTAGATGGCCCGGCCGGTCCGGACGACCTCCGCCGCCGGGTAGTCGGTCTCCAGGCTCATGTCCGTGAAGGGGCCCTCGTCGCCGGGGGCGTGCCCGTGGTGGCCGATGATCGACAGCCGGTCGCCCGAGACCCCGAAGACGGCCAGCCCGTCGGGGCTGAAGCCGGGCATGGACAGGGAGGCCGCCACCCGCAGCACCTCGGCCGTGGACCGCGCCTCGGCCAGGGCCCGGCCGGCGTCCAGCAGGAAGGCCTCGCGGGAGCGCCGCCAGTCGCCGGTGATCGGGGTATGCGCGGCGGTGGTGCCCGGCTGCGGCTCGGCGATCTCCTGGATGGTGCCGATCAGCTCGTAGTCGACGCGGCCGTCGGGCGTCAGGTTCTGGAGGGGCTTGGAGCGGCTGCGCACGGTGCGCAGCACGCGCCCGTCCTCGTCCATGATCCGCAGCCGGGCCTCGGCGAGGGTGCCCTCGGCGACGGCGAGGTTCACGATGCCGTTGATCTCGTTCCAGTCGACCGGATGGAAGCGCGAGCGCGCGGCGGCCTCGGGCAGGACGACGGGCTCGGCGGGCAGGCCGAGCAGCCGGGCGGCCTCGCTGTCGAGGGTGACCGTCCCGGAGGCGTTGTCCCATCGCCACAGACCGGTCGCGATGGCGGCCAGGACGTCCTCGGTGCGCACCCGGTCATCTTTACAGGTCATTCCCGGGGGCCGCCTGTTCAGGAGCCTCTCCGGGCACGCCCGCGCGGTGCCCCGCCCGGACGGTAACCTTGGGAGGGTTGAATCCACCCTGGTATCGCGTAGAACTGGATGACTGATGCATCGGTACAGGTCCCACACGTGCGGCGAGCTCCGTGCCTCCGACGTCGCCTCCGACGTCCGGCTGAGCGGCTGGCTGCACAATCGTCGAGACCTGGGCGGCATCCTCTTCATCGATCTGCGTGACCACTACGGCATCACGCAGCTCGTCGCCCGCCCCGGCACCGCCGCCGCTGCCGTCCTGGACAAGCTGTCCAAGGAGACGGTCGTACGGGTCGACGGCAAGGTCGTCTCCCGTGGCGCCGAGAACGTCAACCCGGACCTGCCCACCGGCGAGATCGAGATCGAGGCCGCCGAGGTCGAGGTGCTCGGCGCGGCCGCCCCGCTGCCGTTCACGATCAACACCGACGACGGGGTGAACGAGGAGCGGCGCCTGGAGTACCGCTTCCTGGACCTGCGCCGCGAGCGCATGCACCGCAACATCATGCTGCGCTCGGCGGTCATCGCCTCCATCCGCTCGAAGATGGTGGCCCTCGGCTTCAACGAGATGGCGACCCCGATCCTCACCGCGACCTCCCCCGAGGGCGCGCGTGACTTCGTCGTCCCGTCCCGCCTGAACCCGGGCAAGTTCTATGCCCTGCCGCAGGCCCCGCAGCAGTTCAAGCAGCTGCTGATGATCTCCGGCTTCGACCGGTACTTCCAGATCGCGCCCTGCTTCCGCGACGAGGACGCCCGCGCCGACCGCTCGCCCGGCGAGTTCTACCAGCTCGACGTGGAGATGTCCTTCGTCGAGCAGGAGGACGTCTTCCAGCCGATCGAGAAGCTGATGACCGAGCTCTTCACCGAGTTCGGCGGCGGCCGTCCGGTCACCTCCCCGTTCCCGCGGATCCCGTTCCGCGAGTCGATGATGAAGTACGGCAACGACAAGCCCGACCTGCGGGCCAAGCTGGAGCTCGTCGACATCACCGACGTGTTCGAGGGCTCGGAGTTCAAGGCGTTCGCCGGCAAGCACGTGCGCGCGCTGGCCGTCCCGGACACCGCCGCCCAGCCGCGCAAGTTCTTCGACGGCCTCGGCGAGTACGCGATCTCGCTGGGCGCCAAGGGCCTGGCGTGGGTGCGCGTCGGCGAGGACGGCTCGCTGACCGGCCCGATCGCCAAGTTCCTCACCGAGGAGAACGTCAAGGTCCTCACCGAGCGCCTCGGCCTGGCGGCCGGACACGCGGTGTTCTTCGGCGCGGGCGAGTTCGACGAGGTCTCCAAGATCATGGGCCCGGTCCGGGTCGAGGCCGCCAAGCGCGCCGGCCAGTTCGAGGAGAACGTCTTCCGCTTCTGCTGGATCGTCGACTTCCCGATGTACGAGAAGGACGAGGAGACCGGCAAGATCGACTTCTCGCACAACCCCTTCTCGATGCCGCAGGGCGGCATGAAGGACCTGGAGGAGAAGGACCCGCTCGACATCCTGGCCTGGCAGTACGACATCGTCTGCAACGGCATCGAGCTGTCCTCCGGCGCCATCCGCAACCACGAGCCCGAGGTCATGCTGAAGGCCTTCGAGATCGCCGGTTACGAGGCCGAGACCGTCGAGCGCGAGTTCGCCGGCATGCTGCGCGCCTTCCGCCTCGGCGCCCCGCCGCACGGCGGCATCGCCCCGGGCGTCGACCGCATCGTGATGCTGCTGGCCGACGAGCCGAACATCCGCGAGACGATCGCCTTCCCGCTCAACGGCAACGCCCAGGACCTGATGATGGGCGCGCCGACGGTGCTGGAGGAGTCCCGCCTGCGCGAGCTGAACATCGCCCTGCGCAAGCCGGTCGAGACGAAGGCGGCCGACGCGAAGCCGGTCGCGGAGGCCGTCCACCCGGACGCAGCGCGGTGACGCTGCCGCTTGGGTAGCAGGACATGACGAAGGGCCCGGGATCCTCGCGGATCCCGGGCCCTTCGCCGTTCCGTCGCGCGGTCAGAACCGGTCGAGGATGCCCTTGAGGAGGGCGGCCGAGGTCAGCTCGGCGGGGGCCGGGCCGGCGTGGAAGAAGCCGGCGTTCTCGGCGTCCAGCTTGCGCAGGAAGTCGAAGGCCTTGGCGTCGTGGTCGCCGAACGCGACGAACTGCCAGTGGATGCCGGGGGCGTCGGCCGCCGCGTCGGTGATCGCCTGCCGGGCCGGCTGGCGGTTGTCGGGGGCGCCGTCCGTCTGGAACACGACCAGCGCCGGGCCCGTGCCGCCGTCCTTGCGGTAGTGCTCGACGACCGCCTCGACGGCCACGTGGTAGCTGGTGCGGCCCATCCGGCCGAGTTCGGCGTGCCGGGCCTCGACCCAGGTCCCGTCGTGGGAGTCGAGGGTCAGCTCGGCGGTGCCGTCCAGCTCGGTGGAGAAGAACACCGTGTGGACGGTGGCCTCGTCGTCCAGGTGCGCGGCCAGGGCGAGGGCGTGGTCGGCGAGGTGCTGGGCACTGCCGTCCTTGTAGAACCCGCGCATCGAGCCGGACCGGTCCAGGACGAGGTACACCTTGGCGCGGGCCCCCGCCTTGCCCTTGGCGCGCAGCACCTGGCCGGCGGCCTTGTACGCCCCGGCGATCCCGGGGGCGCGCTTGCGCACCGCCGCGGCGGCGACGGCGGGCCCGTCCGCCTGCGGCGACGCTTCGGCCTTGTCCGCCTGCGGCGACGCTTCGGCGGCCACGCGCTGCGGCTCGGCGTCGGCGTCGGCCTCCGGCTCGGTGACGACCTTGGACTCCGGTTCGGCGGCTGCCTCGGGCGCGGCCTCCGGCTCGGGCTGCGGCTCGGTGGCTGCCTCCTCGGGTGCCTGCGGTGCGGCCTCGGCGGCGGGCTCCTCGGCCTGCGGCGGCGCTTCGGCGGCTACGGGCTGGGGAGCCTCCTCGGCGGCCTCCTCGGCGGCGGCGGGCTCGGGGGCCTCGGCGGCGACGGGCTCCGGGACCTCCTGTGCCTGCGGTGCGGCCTCCGGTTCTGCGGCCTTCTCCGCGTGCGGCGCGGCCTCCGCGGCGACGGGCTCGGAGGCCGCCTCAGCGGCGGTCTCCTCGGCCTCCGCGGGGGCCTCGGGCTCCTCCCGTGCCTCAGGCGCGGCCTCCGGTGCGACGGCCTTCTCGGCCTCCGGCCCGGCGGCGGCCTCCGGCTCGGGGTCCTTCGGGGCCGCAGGGCCCCCGGCCGCAGGCTCCGGGGACCCGGATCCGCCCGCGCCGCCCTCCGGAGCCGCCGACGGCACCGGGCGACGGGCCTCGGGGACGATGGGGTCCGTCGTAGGGGCCGGGGCGGTGAGCAGCGTGCCCGGCTCGCGGTCGCGCGGCGCCGACTGCGGCGGGACCGTGGGGTTGTCGAAGGACGCGGCCACCAGATCGGCCGCCGCGTCCATCGGGGTGCGTTCGGCCTGGCTCGGGACGGCCGCCGAAGGGGCGTCGGACGTCTCGGGGACCGGCTCCTCGGTCCGTCCGAACACCTTGCGCAACAAGCTCCGAATACCCATGGGCCAGGCCTTTCGCATGAGTGCGTGCGTCATTTGTCCGTGCTGCGCGGTTGATCCCTGCCCAGAGTGGACACGTAAGGTTATCGGCCCCTTGGCTGGAACGTCGGCAGGGGCGCCTTTCGTGGCGCCCGGCTCTCCAGTCGACCGCACCCTCCGGCCGAACTGCCCCTCCGCCCTGCCGGGTTCATCCGGTGTTCACCCCCGCGCCGCCACATCGGCGCAACCCGCGCCTAGCGTCGCCGCTGGATTCGTACCGACACGTCGTCGGCGCCGTGCACTTACCGGAGGACACCCCGTGCGCAAGCTCCTGCCGCTCATCGGCAACCCGCATGGCAGCGGCCGTTCCGCTCTTACCTGCCGCTACCGCTGTGGAAACGCCTGCTTCCACGAGGTGCCCAACACCAGTGACAACGAGTACGTCGGCGACGTCATAGCCCGGGCCTACTCGCGCCGCTCGATGCTGCGCTCCGCCGCCGTCGTCACGGTCGCCACCGCCGCCGGCACTGCGGTCACCCTCGGCGCCGGCGGCGGCCAGAGCGCCAGCGCCGCCCCCGTGGCCGACGCCGACGCCCGGCGTGCGGGCGAGGCCGCCCGCGGCCTGCGCTTCAAGCCCGTCGCGCCGAACACCGACGACAAGGTCACCATCCCCGAGGGCCACGAGCAGAACGTGGTGATCCGCTGGGGCGACCCGATCGTCAAGGGCGCCCCCGGCTTCAACGCCGACCGGCAGACCGCCGCCGCCCAGGCCGGTCAGTTCGGCTACAACAACGACTTCCTCAGCCTGCTCCCGCTCGGCGGCGCCTACGAGCGCCGCCAGCTGCTCGTGGCCAACCACGAGTACACGGACGAGAACCTCATGTTCAAGGGCTACGACCCGGCGAACCCCACCCGCGAGCAGGTCGAGATCGCCTGGGCCGCGCACGGCCTGTCCGTGGTCGTCGTCCAGGAGGACCACCGCAGCGGCAAGCTGACGGCCGTCAGCCGCCACCAGCTCAACCGCCGCCTGACCGCGACCAGCGAGTTCCGGCTGACCGGCCCCGCCGCGGGCAGCGCCCTGCTGAAGACCTCCGCGGACGCCACCGGCACCAAGGTGCTCGGCACCCTCAACAACTGCGCCGGCGGCACCACCCCGTGGGGCACCACCCTCCACGGCGAGGAGAACTTCAACCAGTACTTCGCCAACGCCGGCCAGGTCACCGACCCCGCGCAAGCCGCCCGCCTGAAGCGCTACGGCGTGACCTCCGGCGCGTCCGAGCGCAAGTGGGAGCGCTTCGACAAGCGCTTCGACGTCGCGCAGGAGCCCAACGAGCCGCACCGCTTCGGCTGGGTCGTCGAGCTGGATCCGTACGACCCGCACTCCGTCCCGCGCAAGCGCACCGCGCTCGGCCGGTTCAAGCACGAGGCCGCGCAGCCCCGCCTGACCGAGGACGGCCGCCCCGTCATCTACATGGGCGACGACGAGCGCTTCGACTACTTCTACAAGTTCGTCTCCTCGAAGCGGATGATGAAGGGCGACTCGCGCGCGGCGAAGGAGCACAACCTCACGCTGCTTGACGAGGGCACCCTCTACGTCGCCAAGCTCACCGGCGACTCCCCGGCCGCCGCGATCGACGGCTCCGGCAGGCTGCCCTCCGACGGCGAGTTCGACGGTTCCGGCGTCTGGATCAAGCTGGCCACCGCCTCCCCCTCCGGCAACGTCTCGCACGTCGAGGGCATGACCGCCGAGGAGGTGTTCGTCTTCACCCGCCAGGCCGGTGACAAGGTCGGCGCCACCAAGATGGACCGCCCCGAGGACGTCGAGCCGTCCCCGCGCACCGGCCGGGTCTACATCGCGCTGACCAACAACACCGACCGCGGCAAGCCCGGCAAGGCCGGCGCGGACGAGGCCAACCCGCGCAACCTGAACAAGCACGGCCAGATCCTGGAGCTCGCCGAGAACTTCGACGACCCGGCGGGCGATGGTTTCGCCTGGCGGCTCTTCCTGGTCGCCGGTGACCCGAACGACCCGGCCACCTACTTCGCGGGCTTCCCCAAGGACAAGGTCAGCCCGATCTCCTGCCCCGACAACGTGGCCTTCGACCCGCACGGCAACCTGTGGATCTCCACCGACGGCAATCAGCTCGGCTCGCACGACGGCCTGTTCGCCGTCGCGACCGCGGGTGAGCGGCGCGGTGAGCTGAAGCAGTTCCTCACCGTCCCGCGCGGGGCCGAGACCTGCGGTCCGCTGGTCCAGGACAAGCGCGTCCTGGTCTCCGTCCAGCACCCGGGGGAGATCGACGGCGCGTCCGTGGAGAAGCCGCAGTCGGTCTGGCCCGACGGCCCGGGCAAGATCGTCCGCCCGGCGGTGGTGTCCGTGTGGCGCAGGGACGGCAAGAACATCGGCGTCTGATCGAGCCGGTGGACAGGGCCAGTTGACCGGCCGGCGGGGGTGTTTGCCGGGCGGAGGTGTTTCACGTGAAACATCCGCCGGGGCCTCCCCGCGAGGCCGGTCAGCCGGTCTCCGGCAGCCGTCCGACCGGGAGCCGGAGCGTCGTCAGCGCGCCCCCGTCCGGGGCGTTGGCGAAAGTCAGCGCGATCCCCAGCACGGCCGCCTGGCCCGCGACGATCGTCAGACCGAGCCCCTGGCCGCGGCCGCGTCCGGGGTCCCCGGTGCGGAACCGCTTCGGGCCCTGCTCGATCAGCTCGGGCGGATAGCCCCCGCCGTGGTCGCGGATCACCACCACCGGCCCCTCCACCGCCACCTCGACCGGAGGCCGCCCGTGCTGGTGGGCGTTGGCCAGGAGGTTGGCCAGGATCCGGTCCAGACGTCGGCGGTCGGTGAACACCACCGCGTCCCGCACGATGCGTACCTCGGCGGACAACCGGGTGCCGGCCACGGCGCGTTCCACGGCCCGGCCCAGCTCGACCTGGGCCAGGTCGGCCCGCTCCACCCCGGAATCCAGCCGGGAGATCTCCAACAGGTCCTCGGTGAGCCGGTGCAGGGCGCCCAGCCGGTCGTTGATCATCTCCGTGGGGCGGCCCTCCGGCAGCAGCGCGGCGGCGGCCAGCGAACCGGTCAGCGGGGTGCGCAGCTCGTGCGCGACATCCGCCGTGAACCGCTTCTCGGCCTCCAGCCGCTCCTGGAGCGAGGCGGCCATCGAGTCCAGGGCGTGTGCGACGTCCCGGACTTCGTCGCGGGAGCCGTGCGGGCCGGTGTCCGCCGGGAAGCCGACCCGGGCGTCCAGGTCGCCGGCGCTGATCCGGCGGGCGACGGCGGCGGTCGTCACGAGCCGGCGGCTGATCCGGTCGGCGAGGAACACACCGGCCAGGGCCACCACACCGGCCGCCAGCGCCGAGGAGGCGAGGATCGCGGTGTCGAGGTGGCGCAGCCGCTCGCGCGTGCTCCCGTACGGGATCCAGACGGCCAGCGCCTTCCGGTCGGCGGGGGCGGCGGCCCACATGACCGGCTTGCCCTCGTAGGTGCCGACCATGCTGCCGGTCCGCCCGCGTGCGACGAGGCCGCGCAGGGGGGCGGGCAGGCCGGGCGGGTCCAGGGCGGCGTTCACGTCCCCGTGGGCGGTGCCGTACGCGTAGTGGCCGAGGGCGTGGTCCAGGTCCCGGTTCGCGTCCTTGCGGACCTCGCCGACGATCTGCCGGGCGACGACGTTGTGCACCAGGATCCCGAGGGCGGCGGCCACCGCGCAGCACACCAGGGTGGTGGTCACGGCGATCTTCCAGCGCAGGCTGCTCAGCGCGCGCATCGGAACCGGTCCCCGCCGTGCGGGACGTCCGTGAGGGCGGGGCAGTCGTCGAGGGTGAGCTGCGACAGGCTCATGCTCCCGGTCTTCGGGTCCCACACGTAGTCGGAGACGGAGATGTAGGCGGGGTTCGACGTGGGCTCGCGGACCGACAGGTGCTCGGCGGCGACCTCCACCCCTTCCAGCACCCCGCGCCGGGACAGGATCCGGGCGATCCTGCCGTCGTCCCGGACGGTGTAGACGCGCAGCTCGGTGACCCGGCCGTCCACGTCCAGGGCCGCGATCAGCTCCTCCTTGCCGTTGCCGGTCAGGTCGTGGAGGACGCCCGGGCGGACGGGGCAGTACGGGCCGCCGTCCACAGCCCCCGTGCAGAGCGTGAGCCGCTGGACGGCCCGGGGGTCGACGAGCCGGCCGGAGCCCGCGTCCTGGGCGGTGGCGGAGGTGATGTCGGCCCGTACGACGGCCAGCGCGTCCACCCCGCGCATGCTCTGCCCCTCCGCCTTGGGGAGCCCGGGCACCACGGCGGCCGTGCCGGGCTGCTGCCCGGGGCCCGGCGGGTCCGGGCGGTAGCCCTTCCACAGGCTCTTGGGGGCGTGCACGGTGCCGAGGGCGCCCGCGCTGCGCAGCCCCTCCACGTCGGCGCACCCGGCCGTGGCCGCCAGGAGGGCGGCGAGACCGGCGAGGGCCGGGAGCTGCGTGCTGCGCATGTACACGATGCTGCCCCCCGCCCCGCGTCCCGGCCCGGCCACTGCTCCATCCGTGCCCCTCGCACCGCCCGTCCCCCCGGGGAAATCCCCGGGGGGACGGGGTGCGGCGCGGCGGGAAGGTCAGAGGTGGGAAATGGCGCGGGCGGCCGCCAGTTCCTGGCGGAGGGGGGCCAGGACGTCGGCCCCGCCGGCCTCCGGGGGCGTGTCCGCGCGGACCGGGGAGGGGTTGCGACGGACGCCCTCGGCCAGCTCGCGGAGCTGTCGCGCGATCCGGTCGACCTCCGCCGCCGCCGGCGCGGCGGCGCCGTGGTCGACGCGGACCCGCGCGGCGGTGGTGGCGTCGACGATGCGCTCCACGGCCACGACCAGTGGCCACCACGCGGCGGCCCGGCTCCCGGTCGGCGGGGGCTCGGTCAGGGCCCGCTGGAACTCGCTGCGCACCCCCGAGAGGTCGCGGTAGATGCGGCGCCGGGCCTGGAGGCGGGACTGCCGGGCGGCCCGCAGCGCGGCCTCGTCCGTCACGGGGGCGAAGGCCCGCTCCACGTAGCGGGCGGCGTCGTCGACGGCGTCGGCGAGCCGGTCCCCGATCCGGGTGTGCCAGCTCTCGGGCCACAGCAGGTAGCCGGCGACGAGGGCGATGCCGCAGCCGATCAGGCTGTCGAGCAGCCGGGGCAGGATGAGGTCGAAGCCCTCGTGGTTGAGCTGGTCCGACAGGAGCAGGATCACGGGGGTGATGGCCGCGGTCTGGAAGGCGTACCCCTTGGCGGAGAAGGCGGGGATCAGCGCGGCGAGCACCACCATCGCCGGTACGTCCCACCAGCCGCGCGGCACCTCGGAGAGGACGGCGGCCGCGAGGACCAGCCCGGCGGCCGTGCCCAGGGCGCGCAGCACGGCCCGGGAGAACACCGACCCGAAGTCCGGTTTGAGGACGAAGGTGACGGTCAGCGCCACCCAGTAGGAGCGTTCCACGTCGATCAGGGAGACGAGCGACTGGGCAAGCCCGATGCACAGGGCCAGGCGCAGCCCGTACCGCCAGGAGGCCCCGGACAGCATCACGTCGCGCACCCCGCGCCCGGCCCGGACGCGCAGGGCGGCGGGCCGGCCGAGGCGGTCGTCGACGTTGTACGGGTCCGGTTCGGCGAGGTGCACGATGGCCGAGGCGTGCCGCAGCGCGGAGTCCATGGCCCGCTCGGACGGGGTGCGCGCCGCGGGCAGGGCGAGGGCGGGGGTCCCGGTGCGGCCCTCCTCGACGCCGGCGGCCAGTTCCCGTACGGCCGCCGGGATCTCGGGCGGCAGCGGCACGCCCCGCAGGTGGGCGGCGGGCGCGGCCTCCACGAGCGGGATCAGCACGTTCAGCTGGGCCAGCATCCGCACCAGGGCGGGGCTGCGTCCGTGGACCCGGGCGCGGCGGCCCAGGACCAGGTCGTAGGCCTGGTTGAGGGCCTGCGTCACCTCCTGGCGGCGTTCGTCGTACGCGGCCTGCGGCCCGCCACAGGCTTCGAGGGCGTCGGCCAGCGCCCGGTAGGCGGCCGCGACGGCGGCCCGCTCGGGCTGCCGTCCGCGCAGGGGCCAGCCCAGCAGGGTCAGGACGAGTACGAACAGGCCGCCGGCGGTGAGCAGCAGCGGTGCGGTCCACCAGGGCCGGGGCATCGGCAGGCCGGCCCCGACGACGGCGTTGAGCAGGAGCAGCAGCCCCGACACGGAGGCGACGGTGCCGATCGAGGAGATCATCCCGGAGAGGAGCGCGATCAGGGTGAGGACGGCGACGGCGAGCCAGCCGTGTCCGTAGACGAGGGTGCCGACGGCGACGCCGACGGCGCCGAGGGCCTGCGGGACGGCGATGTTCAGGACCCGCATCCGGTAGGCGTCGGCGGTGTCGCCGATGACGCCGGCGAGGGCGCCCATGGAGACGAGCGCTCCGTACTCGGGCTCGTCGAGGGCGAAGCCGAGGGCGAGCGGGGCGGCCATCGCGATCCCGGCGCGGGCGGCCGCGGCCCACGGCACGGGGGCGCTGCTCGGCCGCAGGCCCGCGAGCAGCCAGTCGGGGGGAGCCAGGGGGTGGGGCCGGGGCCGCCCGGCCGGTATGTGCTCGGTGCGTCGTTCGGTGGTCATTCCGCTTCCGTGTCGCCGCTCGCGAATCGGTCGTTCTGGGGAGTTCTGCGGAGGATGGGTACCTTCCGAGCTTATGGGGTGCGGCCGAGCCGGCCCATCAGCCATGCGGTCAGCGCGGTGGCCAGTCCGACGGCGAGCACCACCCAGGCGGTGGTGCGCAGGAACGCGGTGAGGGCGTCGTACACCGCGGCGGCGGCGGGCCGGTCGATGTCGGCGGGCAGGTCCTCCAAGGTGAGGCGGCGGCACACGCTCACCGCCGTTCCCAGCACCAGGGCGCCCACGGCGAGCCCGGCGCCCGTCGCGAGGAGGGCCCGCCGGCGCCGGATGGCGACGGCCACCGCCGACACGGCCAGCAGCACGGTCAGGACCGGAAGCCAGACTCCGGCGATCTGCAGCACGTGGAACCCCTCCCGGAGAGCGCCGAGGTTGTCGTATTCCATGACCTTCACGGAGAGGTGGGTCTCCGGGATCCGGTCGGCGAAGGGCACGTCGTCCGCGAGCAGCTCCTCCTTGACCCGCGCGATCACGGGCGCGAGGTCGATGGTGACGGCGTCCCCGTGGCCGGTTTCCAGGGCCTCGAGGAAAGCGGCGTGCGCGGCCCTGTTGGCCGCCTCCCAGGCCGTCCGGTAGGCGGGGGTACCGGAGAAGGAGCGCAGGGCCTCGCCGATGAGGGCGTCCACGCCGCCCTGGAAGGGACCCGCGTCGATCTGCCCGGTCAGGGCACGGGTGGCCTGGGTGACGACCACGTCCTGGACCGCCGGGTTCCGCGCGAGGGGCGCCATGACCGCGGTGTAGTGGTCGGCGTCGCCCAGCCGGCGGTCGGCCCAGTACGCGACCGCGCTCGCGGGAACGAGCAGGGCCACGAGCACGATGAGGGCCGCCGACAGGAAGGTGCGCACGTCACCAGGGAAAGCGGGCGGCGGGGTGCGGCGCCACCCCTGCTGCTGCGTCCGGGGCCCCGATTCCCTCACGGGACGCGTCCCAGACCGCCCGGACGGGTGATCCACTTGCCGCTCCCGGGTGCCGGGTGTGCCCTTGAGGATGGAAGAGAGGAGCCCCGCCATGGCACATGCGGCACCCACCGCCCCCCGGCGGCACCGCCCGATGAGGTCGGCGGACGCGCGGCAGCACACCGACAGGAGCACCCTGGTCCGCGCGCTGCTGCTCGGCCTCGTCTACGGGGTCTGGGCGGCCTTCATCAAGCGCCAGATGGGCCCGGTGGACGCGGGCAACGTGTTCTACGGGATCCTGTGCGGCCTGGTCTTCGCGGCGTGCATGGTCGCCCTCGCGCGGGTCGGCCCGAAGCTGAGGCGGGAGCCGCACGCCGCCGCGTACGGCGTGTTCGGCGGCGTGGCCGCCGGCTACCTCCACAGCCTGACCAACGAGTCCGTGCTCCGGGCCGCCGTCGTCGGCCTCTTCGTGGGGCTGGGTGTGGGGCTCACGGCCTTCTACCGGTACTACACGCGGGAGGACTGAGCCCGGCGCCGGTGCCCGCACCCCCTCCACGGGGTGCGGGCACCGGCACCTGCCGTCCCGCCCGGGCTACGCCGCCGAGCCCGCGGGGTCCTGCCGGGGGGTGCCGGAGACGGGCTCCGCGTCGGCGGCAGCGGCGGGCTGCGGCACCGTCCGGTCCGCGGCGGGGCGGCCGTCGGCGGGGCGCCCGTCGGCGGGGCGGCCGTCGGCGGTGGGCACGTCGGCGGTGGGCCGGGCGGCGGTGCGACGGTCCTGCCCGTCCTTGCGCACCGGCGGCGAGAAGCGGGCGACCTCGGCGCGGAGCATGGCGTTCAGGGCGGCGTACGGGTCGATGGGCATGGCGGAACCTCACGGTGGTTCGGGGTGTGTGGGGGGTCGCGTCCGCTGCTCGGCCCGCTCAGCAGCGCAGGACCACACTCCGTACCGTCCGCCGGGACAGGGCCGGTGCGGCCGTCCCCGACGAAGCAGCGCGGGCCGTCCCACTCGCGTGTTCCACGTGAAACATGCGCGGCGACAGCCGCCGTACGGCCGGCACGCCGCGCAGGACCGCCCGCAGCGCGGCGCGGCCCACGGGATCCCCGGCCGGTTCCGACTGGCCCTCGGTGGGGTCGGCCGGCGCGGAGGAGGCGGGGCGGGAGTCCGCGCCGGCCGAGGCCGTCGCCGCCGGACCGGCGCCGAACAGGCACAGCAGGGCCACGCAGGCCACCGTCAGGGCCCGCGCCAGCGCCGTCCGCGTGCACCGCGCACCGTTCATGGGCCCTGCATGCCCCGACACGCCGATCGACGTGCCGCGAACCCCCGAGAAGCCCCCGACCGGAGGACGAAGACACCCCCCTCGGCTGATCCCCGCCCGGTCAGCCGGCGCGCCGCGGCGCCGTCAGCCGGGCCAGGACGGAGGTCTCGCCGCTGACCAGCCGCAGCCGCGCCCTCCCCGCGTCCCCGGCCGGCGCCGTGACCGCGTGCGGCGACACCCGCTCGACGGTGAACACGGCCGTACGGTGGTCCGCGCGCGGGATCTCGATGACGCGCCCGCGCCGCAGCCCGGCGAGCGGCAGCCCCTCACCGGTGATCACGGCCGTCCCGGCGGACCCGGGAGCCGGGCCGTCGGTGTCCCAGCCGGCCCGGCCCGCACCGCCCGGCGGGCCCCCGTCCAGCGGGAGGTCCACACCGAGGCCGGGGATCCGCAGCCGCAGCGGCCGTGAAGGCCGCATGGGAGGGGCCGACACCGTCCGGTGCTGCGTGCCGGGGGCGTGCGCACCGGAGTGGTCCAGCCCGCGCACGAGACGGCGGTGCCCGGACAGGCCCAGCGCCCGGGAGGGCAGCGCGTCGGTGACGCCCGAGGCGGCGGGCTCCGCGCCGGCACTGCCGCGCAACAGGCCGACACCGGTACAGAGCAGAGTGACCGTCAGCGCGGCGGCGGCCCACTGGGCGCGGGACATGGCGTTCCTCCTGTCCGGCTCGGGCGGCCGGTCCTGGGAGCAGTGGACCGCTCCCGGGCCGCCCGCACATCGCCGGAACCGCCGCATATGACGGCGCGTCACGCGTCCGCCCCGCCCCGGTGCCGGCGTCCTCGCAGCTGGCGGCGGGTGCACCGGCCGTACGCACCGGGTCGACCCCCTACCCCCGAACGGATGAAGGGTGACCCGCGCCCCGAGCCCGCGCCCCGAGCCGGCTCAGACCACCACCAGCGCCACCGCCGCCACCCCCATGAGGGCGGCGGCGAGGTGCATCGCGGGATGGCCGTAGTCCCCGAACCAGAGCTGCCGGGCCAGCCCGCCGAGGGCGGCCAGGGCGCTGATCACGCCGATCTGAGCGATGAGGGTGACGGCGGTGAAGGGGGCCAGGACCAGCAGTACCGAGTTGAGCCAGAACGGCGCGGCCCCGGTCCAGCCCCGCCATTCCCGGATCGCGGACGGCATCGCCGGATCCCACCCCTCTCCACACCCGTCACACGCGCAACAGGTGTGTCGCGCTCAGCTCATCGGCTGACAGCCTCCTTGGGTGCGGCGGCCGGGACAAGAGCGCGTTCGGCTAGAAAACCGAAGGCCAGGCCGAAAGTCGCCCACAGCGCTGCCTGGATGGCCAGCGACGCGAGACGGAACTGCCAGATCAGCGCGGCCGGGAAGTCGGCCGGCACTTCGTTGATCCCGGGCAGCAGGGCGTACGAGACGCCCACCGCGGCCACGAAGGCGAGCGAGGCCACGACCGAGGCGTTCCAGTTGCCCAGGCGCGGCGCGAGCCGCCGGCCCAGGACCAGCGCGGCCGCCGCCAGCAACGCGCTCAGGGCGATCATCAGCAGGTAGAGGGCGGTCCGCCGGGCAGCCGTGTCGGGGTCCCCGACGGCCGGCGGGTTGGCGGGGTACTTGAAGAACGGCACCAGGGTCATGGTGACGAACAGGGCGCCGGTGACCAGGGCCGCCGTGGCCCGGGCGCCGAAGCGCCCGATCCGGCCCAGGGCGAAGCAGTAGACGAGCGCGGCGATGCCGCCGAGCGCGACCCCGTACAGCAGGACGCCGGTGCCCAGCCCGGCCGTGGCCTGGAGGGCCCGGCTGACCGGGGCCTCCTCGGCGCCGTGGTCGTGGCCGGCCGCGAGGTGGCCGGCCTCCTCGATGGCGATCGCCGCGTCCACCTTGGACTCGCCGAGGAGGTAGGCGACGACGAAGGCGGCGACGCCCGCGAGCAGGCCGGCCAGCATGCCCCGCACCAGCAGGACACGGGGGGAGACGGTGTTCACGTAGGAGCCCCTTGCGTGATCGTGAGGGAGATCAGAAGGGGTCAGTGGCAGGGGAAACCGAGCAGGTGGCGGCCGTCGTGCAGCCACTCGTGGACGGTCTCGCCCTGGAAGACGGCGGTGGCGCCCTGCTCGATGCCGACGAAGTACAGCAGGACGAGGGTCAGGACCGCGGCGAAGGCGGCCCAGGGGGCCAGCGCGGAGAGGGAGATGGGGGCGACGGCGGCGGGGGCCGAAGCGGGCGCGGCGATGTGAGCCATTGCAGAACCTCCAGGGGGAACACGCGTCCCGGTCAGTGGTGCTCTCTTCGAAGGCGGCGGGTCTGACTTCCCTCCCGCGGTGCCGCGGGAGGATTCACAGTGGCGCGACCGTGCCGGATTCTCACCGGTACTTCCGTCATACCTTCGTCATGTCGTCCGAGACCGTACCGCGCCGGTGGCGTGAACACCACGGCGTGTGGCCGCCGTCTCACGCGCCGGGCGTGCGCTCTACGCTCCCCGCATGCCGTCCGTACGCGTACACCTCGCCACGCCCCCGCTCGACGCCGCCGCCCGCCAGGGGCGGTTCGGACACGGGGAACCGTGCCCCGGCCACCCGGGCCTGGCCGGGCCGGCCATGGGGCGGTGGGCGGGCCGGACGCTCGAAGAGGTGGCCGCGGAGGACCCGGAGGGGGTCCGGCGCTGGCTCACGGACCCTCGGTTCGCGCCCCCGGGCGGCGGGGAGGCCACGGCGGCACTGATCACCCGGACGGGTGAGTACCTGGCGGGCCTGGGTCCCGGCCGGCACCACGCGGTGGTCGCGCAGGCCGTCGTACGGGCGGCGGTGGTGGCGGCGCTGGAGCTGCCGGCGGCGGCCTTCTGGCGGCTCGACGTCCGGCCGGACACCGTGACGGTCCTCAGCGGTCGGGCGGGCCGCTGGAACCTGCTGGTCGGACAGCAGCGGGAGGAGGCGCGGGAGTGAACGCGCTCCGGCCCGGACCCCGCGACGCGGTCCGGGCCGGACGGAAGGCTCGCTGCCGTGGGAACCGCCCTACGCGACGATCCAGTCGGAGGTCGCGATCACAGGCTGCACGCCGTCGCGGTGGACGGTGCCCTCGATCAGGCCGTACATCCGGTCCGCCGCGAAGTAGACCTCGTTGTCGTTCTTGAGGCCGAAGGGCTCCAGGTCGACGAGGAAGTGGTGCTTGTTGGGCAGGTTGAGACGGACCTCGTTGACCTTGGGGCAGTTGTCCAGCACCCGCTCGGCCATCTGGTTCAGGGTCTGCTGGAGCGAGTAGGAGTACGTCTCCGCGAAGGCTTCCAGCATGTGCTTGCGGACCTTCTTGTACGACTGGTCCCAGTCGTGGTCCCGGTCGTCGGCGGCGAGCGCCGAGTGCGCCCAGCGGGCGGTGACCTTGGTGGCCAGGATGCGGTCGTACGCCTCCTGGAGGGTCGTGTACTTGTCCTTGATGTAGCCGTGGAACTCGGAGTTGGTCGAGTTCATCACCGTCAGGTCCTTCAGCCCCGAGATGACCTGGAGGCCGGTGGTCTCGCTGTAGGTGACCTGCGCGGTGCGCACCTCCTGGCCCTTGCGGACGAAGGAGTGCTGCTCCTTGCGGGTCGGGACGGGGATCCGCTCCCAGGCGTACTCCTCGATGCGGATCTGCGCCTCGCGGATCGGGGTCTGGGAGGAGACGAAGTGCTTGGCGAGCAGGATGCCGAAGGCCTCGGGGGAGGCGATGCCGTGCTCCTTGCCGAAGGCGTACACCGTGTTCTTGGTGGTGTCGGTCGGCAGGCAGTTGGCGTTGTCGCCGGTCAGGTGGACGTCACGGAACTCGCCGCGCAGCGCGACCGAGACGTTGAGGTCGCGGATCTCGTGCCAGGACCCGTCGTTGCCCTTGCGGGTCACCACGACGATGCGGTTCTCGGCCTTGCCGTACTGGTTCTGGCCCAGGACGTGCTTGCTCATGCTGTCTTCCTTCGGGTACTCGGGAACACGGAGTCCGTTCGATCTGGATCCCGTACGCCCGGCGTCCAGCGCCCGCCCTCCTGGAAGGGCGTCCCGCTCCCCGCCGTTCGGTCCCTCGGGACCGCCCCGGGACTGACGTGCATCCCGGTCCGTAGGTGCTGAGTGGTACTGCACGGATTGCACCATGTGTGCGACGCGATGACCACCGCACGGAACATCCGAACACCAGCACCCACGGCTTGGGCGACCGCACAAGCATGCAGGTCAGGCCATGTGCGCGTCCGTGACGGACAGGGCCTCGTCCAGGATCGCGAGCCCCTTGGCGACGTCCTGCGCCGAGATGTTGCAGGGCGGGGCGATGTGGATGCGGTTCCCCGCCAGGAGCGGCCACATGCCGCCCTTCTTCAGGGCCGCGCCGAAGGCGGCCATCGGCGCGTTGTCGGCGCCGGAGGCGTTGTACGGGACCAGGGCCTCGCGCGTACCGGCGTCGCGTACGAGTTCCAGGGCCCAGAAGGTGCCCATGCCCCGGACCTCCCCGACGGAGGGGTGCCGCGCGGCGATCTCGCGCAGCCCCGGGCCCAGCAGCTCGGCGCCCGTGCGGGCGGACTGCTCGACGATGCCCTCCTCGGCCATGGTGTTGACCGTGGCGACGGCGGCGGCGCAGGCCAGCACGTGCCCGGAGTACGTCAGCCCGCCCGGGTAGGGGCGGCGCGCGAAGGTCTCGGCGATGGCGGCGGAGATGGCGACGCCCCCGAGCGGTACGTACCCGCTGGTGATGCCCTTGGCGAAGCAGAGGAGGTCGGGGGTGACGTCCCAGTGGTCGGCGGCGAACCACGCGCCGGTGCGGCCGAAGCCGACCATGACCTCGTCCAGGATGAAGACGATGCCGTAGCGGTCGCAGAGCGCGCGCACGCCCGCCAGGTATCCGGCGGGGGGTACGAGCACGCCGGGGGCGCCGCCGACGGTCTCCAGGATGATCGCGGCGATGGACTGCGGGCCCTCGAAGACGATGGTGTCCTCCAGGTGGCGCAGGGCGCGCTCGCACTCCTCGGCCTCGGTGGCGGAGTGGAAGGGCGAGCGGTAGAGGAACGGCCCCCAGAAGTGGACGACGCCGGCGGTGGCGCCGTCGTTGCCGAAGCGGCGGGCGTCACCGGTGAGGTTGATCGCCGTGGTGGTCGCCCCGTGGTAGGAGCGGTACGCGGACATCACCTTGGGCCGGCCGGTGTGCAGCCGGGCCATCCGCACCGCGTTCTCCACGGCCTCGGCGCCGGCATTGGTGAAGAAGATCTTGTCGAGGTCGCCGGGGGTGCGCTCGGCGATGAGGCGTGCGGCCTCGGAGCGGACGTCGACGGCGAAGCCGGGCGCGAGGGTGCAGAGCCTGGCGGCCTGCTCGGCGATGGCGGCGGCCACCTTCGGGTGCTGGTAGCCGATGTTGGTGTAGACGAGCGAGCTGGAGAAGTCGAGGTAGCGGTTGCCGTCGTAGTCCCAGAAGTACGAGCCCTCGGCCCCGGCCACGGCGAGCGGGTCGATGAGCTCCTGCGCCGACCAGGAATGGAAAACGTGCTTCCGGTCTGCTTCTTTGACTGCGTCTTTCACGGCGGCGGTGGCGTCGGCTTCTGCGTTCATATATCGAGGGTAGTTGTCCAGGATGTGGACGCCGGGGTGCCTGGGCCACGCGGCCCCCGTGCGGCCGACTTGACGGATCGCGGACCGCGGTCTCGACGGGGCGGGGACGCCCGCATAGCGTCCCTGGGACCCGCCGCTCCACGGGGGAGAACGGCGGAAAACCCGAGGTGGCGGCCCCTTTCCCGGCCCGGCGCTGCCCGCCGGGGTCAGCTGGGGGCCGCCGCCGGGTGCCTTCGTCAGGCCGTCGCCGCGGGCCCTCGTCCGCCGCCGCCGGATGCCTTTTCGCCCGGCCGCCTCCGGGGCCTCGTCCGGCCGTCGTCCGGCCCTCGACCCTCCGTCGACCGCCCGTCGTCCGCCCGTCCGCCGTGGTTCCGCACCGCCGCACCTCACCCTCACCGCCCCGACTCGGCAGTAGCGTGGAGTCCGGGCGTGATTTGTCCGTCCCGGCCGGGGGTAGGTGCGGCGCCGGGGGAGCGGCGTCGGAGACGGGAGAGCCTGTGGCGGAGCAGACGCGGCGGCTGGTCCTGGGCGGCGCGACGGCCGGTGTCGTGGCCCGGTGCCGGGACTTCACCCGCCGGGCCCTCGCCGACTGGCTGGGCCCCGAGGACTCGGAAGCCGGGGACGACGTGCTCCTGCTGGTCTCCGAGGTGGTCACCAACGCGTGCCTGCACGCCGGCGGCCCGCGCGAGCTGGTGCTGCGGCACAGCCCCGGCATGCTGCGGGTCGAGGTGAGCGACGACAGCCCGGAGCCGCCGGTGCGCCGGGCGACACGGGACCGCTCCCGGCCGGGCGGGCACGGCCTGGTCCTGCTGGAGCGGCTGGCGAAGAACTGGGGCTCGCTGCCCGCGTCGGAGGGCCGCTCCGGCAAGACGGTCTGGCTTGAGGTGACGCTCCCGGCCTCCTGAGGGCCCCCATCGCGCGAGGGCCGGCTCCCGGGACACGGGCCGCAGGCCCTCCGGATCCCCGGCCCTCCGGGCTCGCTCGGGGGCCTGACGGTCAGGCCTCAGGCGTCGGTGAGGAGGCCCCCGCGCAGGCGGGTCAGGGTCCGGTTCAGCAGCCGCGACACGTGCATCTGGGACAGCCCCAGCCGGGCCCCGATCTCGGACTGGGTCAGCTCCTGCCCGAACCGCAGCGACAGCAGCTCCCGCTCCCTGGGCGGCAGGCCGGCGAGCATGGGCTTGAGCGACTCCAGGCACTCGATCCGGTCGTACGCGGGCTCCTCCTCGCCGAGCGAGGACCGCTCCGCCGCCGGGTCGCGCTCCGAGTCCTCCTGGACCGGGGCGTCCAGGGACCGCGCCGAGTACGCGCTGGCCGCCTTGCGGCCCTCGCTGAACTCCTCCGGCGTGACGTGGAGCTCCTGTGCCATCTCGGCGTCGGTGGGCTCGCGGCCGAGGTCCTGCTCCAGCGCGTCGTGGGCCTTGGCACTGTCGATCCGCAGCTCCTGGAGCCGGCGGGGGACCTTGACGGCCCAGCTGGTGTCGCGGAAGAACCTCTTGATCTCACCGGTGATGGTCGGCATCGCGAAGGTGGTGAACTCCACCCCGCGCTCCGGGTCGAACCGGTTGATGGCCTTGATCAGGCCGATCGTGCCGACCTGGACGATGTCCTCCATCGGTTCGCTGCGGCCGCGGAAGCGCCGGGCGGCGAACTTGACGAGGCTCAGGTTCAGCTCGACGAGGGTGTTGCGGACGTAGGAGTAGTCGGCCGTGCCCTCGTCCAGCTCGGCCAGCCGGTGGAACAGGGCCGTGGAGAGGGCCCTGGCCTCCAGGGTGGCCACGTCCATGCGCTCGGCGCGGTCTGCCCTGCCGGTGCAGTCCGCTCGGCCGGTGTGGTCGCGCTGGGTACGGTCCATCGTTCTGCGCTCCTCCGACGGTTGGTCCCGGGTCGCGGGCGTGTTCGTGCGCTATTGGGGCCGTCCAAATGGATATACCCGATCGAACCGGTCGATACCCACTTATTTGGGCTGCACGATGTTTCACGTGAAACCACGCTCCGGACGAAACCCCTGCTCACAGCTGTCCGGAGCCCGCAGCGCGGCCTCCCCCACCCTCCGGAAACCCACCGGGAACCGCCCGGAACCCGCGCCCGGGCCGGTCCGGTGCCGCGTGCGGGGAACTCCCCTGTGGCTCCCCGCACGCGACACCGCACCGGCCCGGCGCCCGGACCCCGCGCGCTACGCCGCCAGGCCGTGCTCCGTCCGCGCCGCCACCCGGTGCCGCAGCACCAGCACCGCTGCCGAGCAGAGCAGGCCGCCCGCCAGGGCCGTCCACCACAGGGCCGCCGGGCCGGCGCCCGCGTACAGGGTCACGCCCAGGGTGAGGGCGGCGAAGCGGGCGACGCCCCACGTCCAGCTGAAGGCGCCCTGGTAGCGGCCGCGGGCGTCGGCCGGGGCGAGCCCGGCGACCACCGAGGCCGAGATCCCGGCGACGACCACCTCCCCGAGCGACCAGACGACCACCGAGGCCGCATAGCCGGCGACGCCGTCGGCGAGCCCGGTCGCCGCCACCCCGGCGGCGATCAGCACGCTGCCGGCCGCGTGCACCGGCAGCTGCGGCAGCTTCGCGAGGCGGGCGGTCACCAGCGGCTGGAGCCCCACCACCAGGACCGCGTTGACGGCGGCCATCGCCCCGTAGGCGGCGGGGGAGAGGCCGCTGTCGCGCATGGCCAGCGGCAGGGCCACCTCGGTCAGCGAGTACACGAACAGCTGGACGCCGAAGACGGGCAGCAGCGCCAGCATCAGCCGGTCGCACAGCACGACCCCGTAGCCCAGGGTCCGTACGGCCCCGCCCGCCGGCGCCTCCCGGCGCGGCTCCCGCAGCCGGGCAGCGACGACGGTGGCGTACACCAGCAGGGTGGCGGCGTCGACCGCGAAGAGCAGCCAGTAGCCGTGGGCGGCGAGGAAGCCGCCGAGCACCCCGGCGACGGCGGTGCCGATGTTGACCCCCCACCCGAACAACGCGTACGCCCGCTGGCGGCGCTCCCCGTCGACCGCGTCGGCCATCAACGCGTACGCGGCCGGGCCGACCGTCGCCGAGGCCGCGCTCAACAGCAGCGCGGCCGCACCCATCGTCAGCACGCCCGGCGCGAGGAAGAGCCCGCCCTGCGCCGCGGCCGCTCCCAGCAGCCCGATCAGCATGGTCGGCCGCCGCCCGATCCGGTCGGCGAGCACGCCGCCGAGCGCGGGCCCGAGCAGGTTGCCGGCGCCGAGCGCGCCGAGGACGTACGAGGTCTCGGTGCCGGTGATGCCGCGGTCGGCCAGCAGGAACACCAGGAACGGGGTGACCAGGTGGCCGAGCCGGTTGACGACCGTGCCGGCGAAGAGGGTCCAGACGGTGGGCGGGAGTCCGCGGAAGGTGGAGAGCATGCGAGGAGCCTGCGCGCCCTCCCCGCCACCGCGAACTGATTAAGCTCAGGCCGAATCCAACGGGCGGGGCGAGGGGCGGGGGCCATGGAGCCGGGCTTGAGTTTTTCGGCGGGGGACCTGGCGCAGACCCGGTTCGCGGTCTCCCCGATGTGGGAGGTCGTCACCAGCTTCCGGCGGCTGCTGGACCCCGCCGCGGCGCACCTGCACCGCGACTGGGCCGCGCAGGTGCGGCCCCGGCTCGCGCGGGCGGGCCTGGGGCGGGGCTGGCTGGCCGAACTGGTCCCGGCGCGCGGCTACCTGGCCGACTTCCTCAACCCGACCCCGCCCGGGCCCTTCCCCGAACTCCCCGCCGAGCTGCGGGCCATCCGCGCCACCCCGCCCGAGCAGGTGCGCACCGACGTTGCCGCGCTCGGCCCCCGGGCGGCCTCCTCGCCCCGGCTGCGGCACCTGGGGGAGGAGCCGGAGGCGGCGCTGGAGAAGGTCGCGGCGGAGATCGAGGTCTACTGGGAGCTGGCGCTCGCCCCTTACTGGGCCCGGATCCGCCAGGTGCTGGAGGCCGACGTGTTCCACCGGGCCCGCCAGGTCGCCGAGCACGGCTCCGCGTCCGTCCTGAACGAGCTGCACGAGTCCGTCCGGTGGGACGCGGACACCCTGAGCCTGGTGAAGGCGCAGTGCGGGCTGACCCGCGAGCGGGCGGGCGCGGGCCTGCTGCTGGTGCCCTCGGCCTTCGCCTGGCCCCGGGTCCTGACCCGGGCGGTGGCCCCGGACCCGCCCCAGCTGGCCTACCCGGCGCGCGGCATCGGCACCCTGTGGGAGCCGCGCACGGCCTCCTCCGCCGAGGCGGTCGCCGCGGTGCTGGGGCGTTCGCGCGCGCTGCTGCTGGCCGAGCTGGACACCCCGGCCTCGACCACGCAGCTCGCCCGGCACTGCGGGCTGTCCGCGGCCGGGGTGTCGCAGCACCTGACGGCCCTGCGCAACGCGGGCCTGGTCACCGCCCACCGGGTCGGCCGCTCGGTGCTGTACGCCCGTACGGCGATCGCGGACGCCCTCCTCACGGCGTGAACGCGGCACGGCCTACCCTGCGGTGCATGGAGTCGTACACGATCGGCCAGGCAGCCCGGCTGCTCGGCGTCAGCAGTGACACCGCTCGCCGCTGGGCGGACGCCGAGCGCTTCCCGACCCGGCGCGAGGGGAACCGCAGGATCGTCGACGGGCCCGACCTGGCGGCGTTCTGCGTGCAGGTGGCGCAGGAGTCCGCAGAGGACGAGGACGCCCCGTACACCTCGGCCCGCAACGCCTTCCCGGGGATCGTGACCGGCATCCGGTTGGGCTCGGTGGGGGCGCAGGTGGAGATCCAGGCGGGCCCGCACCGGGTGGTGTCGCTGCTGACCCGGGAGGCGGTGGAGGAGCTGGGCCTGGAGGTCGGCATGCGCGCCACCGCCCGCGTGAAGTCGACCAGCGTCTTCGTCGACCGCACCTGAGCCCCCGCGCCGGAGGGCTCGCGCCGTTCCGGGCGCTCCGGCCAGGTCGTGCCGTCGCCGGTGTCCGGCGCTACTTCGACGGCACCCCTAGGCGGTGCGTACGAAGACCCCCGCGCGGGCCGCCGCGGCCGCCGCCGTGGCCGCCCGCCGGGCGGCGGCCTCGTCCAGCGGCGCGTCCGTGGTCAGCAGCCGGTAGTACAGCGGGGCGGAGACGGCGCGGACCACCTCGGCGGCGTCGGTGCCCTGCGGCACCTCGCCCCGTTCGACGGCCTGCCGTACGCAGGGCGCCCACTCCGCGACCCGGACCTCGTAGAAGCGGTGCAGGGCCTCGGCCGTACGGGCGTCGCCCGTGGCCGCGGCGATGACGGCCTTGAACAGCGGGCCCTGGCGCGGGTCGGACAGGGTGCGCCGGACCAGCCCCGCGTTGGCCAGCAGGTCCTCCTCCAGCGACCCGGTCTCGGTGCGCGGCAGCGACTGCTCGGCCATGTCCGTCAGCAGGTCGGCGACCAGGCCGGCCACGGTGCCCCAGCGCCGGTACACGGTGGTCTTGCCCACCTCCGCCCGCCGGGCGACCTCGGCGAGGTCCAGCCCGTGGAAACCCTGCTCGGCGAGCATGTCCCCGGCCGCCTCCAGTACGGCGGCCCGCACCCGGGCCGTCCGGCCCCCGGGCCGCACGGTCCCCGGCTCGGCGGTGTCCCCCGGCTCGGCGGCATCCCCTGAGGCGGCGGTCCCCGCGGCGGCACTCGACTCAGTCATAACGGTTCCCCGGTTCCATTAGTGGCGATCAGCTGTTACGTTGGGACCACCTTAAAGGGTCTGCGGTGCCATTACCGCTCACGGGAGGAGTCCGTCATGGAATACAGGCAGCTCGGGACGTCCGGCCTCAAGGTCCCCGCCCTCAGCTTCGGAGCGGGCACCTTCGGCGGCCGGGGCCCCCTCTTCAGCGCCTGGGGCAACACGGACGCCCAGGAGGCGCGCCGCCTGGTGGACATCTGCCTGGAAGCGGGCATCACCATGTTCGACACCGCCGACGTGTACTCCGCGGGCGCCTCGGAGGAGGTCCTCGGACAGGCCGTCAAGGGCCGCCGGGACCAAGTGCTGCTGTCCACCAAGGCCGGCCTGCCCACCGGTGACGGCCCCGGCGACTCCGGCACCTCCCGCTCCCGCCTGATCGGGGCCGTCGAGGGTGCCCTGCGCCGCCTCGGCACCGACCGGATCGACCTTTTCCAGCTGCACGGCTTCGACGCCGCCACCCCCGTCGAGGAGGTGCTGTCCACCCTCGACCAGCTCGTACGGTCCGGCAAGATCCGCTACGTCGGCGTCTCCAACTTCGCCGGCTGGCAGCTGATGAAGTCCCTGTCCGCCGCCGACCGGCACGGCTTCCCCCGCTACGCGGCCCACCAGGTCTACTACTCCCTCGTCGGGCGCGACTACGAGTGGGAGCTCATGCCGCTGGGCCACGACCAGGGCGTCGGCGCGATGGTGTGGAGCCCGCTGGGCTGGGGCCGCCTCACCGGCAAGCTGCGCCGCGGCCGCCCGCTGCCGGCCGGCAGCCGCCTGCACGAGACCGCCGACTTCGGACCGCCGGTGCAGGACGAGCACCTGTACGACGTGGTCGACGCCCTCGACGAGGTGGCGGAGGAGACCGGCCGGACCATCCCGCAGGTGGCCATCAACTGGCTGCTGCGCCGCCCGACCGTCTCCACCGTCATCGTCGGCGCCCGCAACGAGGAGCAGCTGCGGCAGAACATCGGCGCGGTCGGCTGGGAGCTGACTCCCGATCAGGTGGCCCGGCTCGACGCCGCCAGCCACCGCCCGGCGCCCTACCCGTACTTCCCGTACGAGCGCCAGGAGGCCTTCGCCCGCCTCAACCCCTCTCTGCTGACGCGTCGTTGACGGGTTATCGGTCCCCGAGCAGCCCGTCCAGGTCCAGCCGGGCGAGGCGCTCGGGGTCGGTCAGGATGTCCAGCGCCGTGATCAGCCCGCCCCGGACGGTGAAGGCCATCACCGACATCGGGCGCCCGTCCTGCGCCACGGAGAGCACGCCGGGGGAGCCGTTGACCAGCACCGGGTGGGCGTCCCGGGCGAACCGGGCGAACATGATCGCCTGCGCGGCCACGTCCGCGGCGCCGCGCCGCAGCGCGCTGGGGAGCAGCGTCCCGCCGTCGGAGCGTCCCACGACCTCCGGGTCCAGGACGGCGACCAGGGCCTCCAGGTCCCCGCCGCGGGAGGCGGCGAGGAAGGCGTCGACGACCTCCCGGAGGCGGACCGGGTCGGTGTCCGGGGCGGGCGCGGCCCCCTGCACGCGCCGGCGGGCCCGGCTGGCGAGCTGCCGCGTGGAGGCCGCCGTCCGGCCGAGGACCGGCGCGATCTCCTCGAACGGCACCGCGAACAGGTCGTGCAGGACGAACGCGAGCCGCTCGGCCGGCCCAAGGGTCTCCAGTACGACCATCAGCGCGATGCCGACCGAGTCGGCCAGCAGGACCTCCTGCTCGGGGTCGACCCGGCCGGGGCCGCTGAGGATGGGGTCGGGCAGCCGGACCGGGCCGTCGCCGGCCTCCAACGGCTCCTCGCGCCGGGCGGTGCGCGAGCGCAGCACGTCCAGGCAGACCCGCCCGACCACGGTGGTCAGCCAGCCGCCCAGGTTGGCGACCCCGCTGACGTCGGAGCGGTTCAGCTTGAACCAGGCCTCCTGGACGGCGTCCTCGGCATCGCTGAGCGAGCCCAGCATCCGGTAGGCCACCGCCCGCAGGTGGGGGCGGTGTTCGTCGAACCGCCGCGCCAGACCGTCCTTCTCGTTCACCTGTCGGATCCCCCCGTAGCGATCTCCACGTTCCCGTGAGGACGTTAACCGCCCGCGGTCGAGACCCGCAGGGGCGGGGCCGATGGCGTCGGGCCCCCGGCTCCCGCCGGCGGGATGGTCTTCTCCACGGTGGGGCCTCCTGGGTACGTGAGCCCTCCATCCTCTCGCAGGGCGCGTACCGCCCCTCCCCCCGGACCCGTTGGCGCCGGTCCGTCGACTCCGTCCCGCCGGCGCGCGGCCGGCGGCTCCCGCCGTCCTCAGCCGACGGCGGTGACCGGCGTACGGCCGACGGCGCGGCGCGCCGTCAGGTAGGCGTGCGGGGAGCCGCCGTAGGCGGTCCGGAACTCGCGGCTGAGCTGCCCGGCCGGAATGCCCGCGTCCCGCGCGAGCGCCAGGACGTCCAGCGGCAGTGCGGGGTCCCGGTCGATCCGGTCGCGTACGCGGCGCAGCCGGGCGAGGTCCTTCAGGTGCTGCGCGGCGATGAGCGCGAGGCGCCACCCCGGGGGGCACATCAGCGCAGTTCCTGGATCCGTACCAGGTTCCCCGCGGGGTCGCGGAAGGCGCAGTCGCGCACTCCGTACGGCTGGTCGGTCGGCTCCTGGACCACCTCGGCGTCGGCGGCCCGCACCTTCTCGAAGGTGCCGTCCAGGTCCGCGGTGGCCAGCAGGATCCAGCCGTAGGTCCCCTTGGCCATCATCTCCAGGATGGTGCGGCGCTCGTCCTCGGTGATGCCGGGGTCGACGGCCGGCGGGGCCAGGAGGATGGAGGTGCCGGCCTGGCCGGCGGGGCCGACCGTGATCCAGCGCATCTTGCCCTGCCCGACGTCGCTGCGGACCTCGAAGCCGAGCACGTCGCGGTAGAAGGCCACGGAAGCGTCCGGGTCGTCGTGCGGGAGGGCCGTGGTGTGAATGCTGATGTCCATGCCCGCAACGTTAGGGGCGGCTCCCGAGGGGCGCTTCTCGAATCCTGACCGGTTCAGAACCGGCTGCCGCCGCCCTGCCGGATCCGCCGGCACGCCAGCCGCAGCACGCACACCGCGGTGACCACCCACACCGCTGCGAAGAGCCACAGCACCCCCGGCGCCCCGGTCGCCACGGCCCGTACGAAGAGGCACGCGCAGACGAGGGCGAGCAGCCCCGTCCCCAGCCCGGGCCGGCTCCAGGCGCCGGTCCAGGGCGGGACCCCGCGGCGCAGCGTACGGAGCCTGCGGTCCAGGCGCACGTCGGACCGCAGGTCGCCCTCGATGTCGTTGAGGATCATGCGTTCGTGATCCGAGAGCCCGGGGCCGTCCATGGCACACCTCGCAGCCGTCCGACGCGAATCTTCCTGCGCCTACCCGTCGGCCCCCCGTCTACTCGTGACGGCCGCCTCGGCTGGCGACTACAGTCGGCTCATGTCGAAGCCTGACGAGTTGCTCGTAGACGTCGCCGCCAAGGTCGAGTCCGGGCAGAGCAATCAGATGTCCCTGACCGTGATCACAGACGGGGCTGTCATCACCGGGCGTTTGGCCCCCGAATCGGTGTGGCGCCAGAGGGTGACGGAGGTCCTGACGGATTCGGCCCGCCTGGGCGAGTTCGCCGACACCTTCGGGAAGCCGCCCGCCCAGGACGGCCCGCCCACGCACCTGCACTTCCACGTCGCCCGGATCATCCAGGGCACGGTGGGGATCCCGGAGACGGGCGGGATGTACCGCGTCTCGATCGAGGACGTCAGCGCCTGGACGGTGGGAGACGTCAGCTACTCCGACCACTAAGCGGAACGTAACGGAACGAAACGGAACGTGACGGGCGAACGGGCCCCGGGCCGCCGGCCTGGGGCTCCTCGGTCCGGGCGTCCCGGCGGGGCGCCGCCTCAGTCCGAGGCCGGCGGAGCGGACGGTCCGGCGGCGGCGCGACGGTACTCGGCGTTGATGCGCTGGGCTTCCTCGAGCTGGTCCTCGAGGATGATGATGCGGCAGGCGGCCTCGATGGGGGTGCCCTGGTCGACCAGCTCCCGGGCGCGTGCCGCGATGCGCAGTTGGTAGCGGGAGTACCGGCGGTGGCCGCCGGCCGAGCGGAGCGGCGTGATCAGGCGGGCCTCGCCGATGGCGCGCAGGAATCCCTGGGTGGTGCCGAGCATCTCGGCGGCCCGGCCCATCGTGTAGGCGGGGTAGTCGTCGTCATCGAGACGGCCGAACGAGTCATCCGCTGTCATTGCACCTCTCTCATGGGAACGCATGGAGGGGCCCTGATGCCGAACGGCACCAGGGCCCCGAAGGAACTACTACACCATCTGTCGGCCCTGATACTGCGCCGACCTCATGTTTCCGCCGACCCGACCGGGATACTGCCGGGACAGCGGGGATCGCGGTTGCCTGACCGTAGACCACCTCACCATCGATGTCCTGCGGTACCCGGGCGCTGGACTCCGGCCCGGGCGATCCTGATGGCGCCTGCTCCTCCGTTCTTCCCTCGTTGCCCTACGTGGTGCGTGTCCCGGTGCGCGCGCCCGCAGCCGACGCCTTCACCGGGGTACCGCTCACTGCTTCGCTGCGGGTACCGCGAACTGCAACAACACGTGAACTGCAACTGCTCGTACTGCTCCCCGGCAGTTCGTCTCTGTCAGGGCCTACTGTCTCTCTCGGCTACGAAAGAAACCATAACCAAGTCGGCACCCAATGTCTATCGTGGCCGCAGTAGATTTTCGTGTGTCGCGGACGGAGTCCGCTGCCACCCCGGCCAGGGGACGCGAAAGGGCCCGACCGGCGTGTGCCGGTCGGGCCCTCTCCGCTCCCGGGCGCGCGTCGCGCCCGTCGGTCAGACGCCCACCCGCGGGCCGAGCATCGCGGAAGCCCGCTGGAGCGGGCTGAGGCCGGGTGCGGCCGCCGCAGGCCCGGCAGCGCCGCGGCAGGTGAAGCCGAGCTGGGTCATGGCCCGGACGACTTCGCCGACGGTGAAGTCGCGCCGGTCCTGGCGGGTGACGACCTGGCCGACCTGCTTGACGGGATAGGTGCGGCGGCCGATGATCACCGACTCCCCGGTGATCGGCTCGGGCTTGACGCCCTTCATCGATTCCAGGACACCGCTCTTGGTCAGGTCGAAGGGGAAACGGGCGATGACGCAGCGCATGAGTGCCTCACAGGAGGAAGGGGGGACGGTCGTGTCGTGGCGGCGCGGTTCAGCGTGCGAGCGCGAGGACGCCCAGCGGGCTGCCCCCCTCGTCGACGACGGGCAGGGCGTGGAGCCGGCGGTGGCGCATCGCGTGCTCGGCCTCGGCCATCGTGGCCAGGGGCGAGGTGAACGGCCCGCGGTCGCCGGGGACGTCGCGCAGCCGGAGCCGGTCCGTGTAGGCCCCGCTCCCCCGGGCGGCGGTGAGCTGGGCGCGGGTGACCAGACCGGTGCAGAGGCCGTCCTCGTCGCACACGAGCAGGTGGTCCGTGCGCGCGCCGGCCATGACCGCGTACGCCACTTCGACCGTCATGTCATCGCTGACCTGCGGACCGACCGCTTCCATGGCGTCGATCACCTTGCGGTGCGCAGGACCGGGGTCCGCCGAGCGGGATCGCATCTGGACCAGCGTCATCGCGTGCCTCCTGCAGAGATGGGTCAGTTTCCTGAGCACGTGGTTGTCAGGCCGCCACGGTCGGCGCGGACTTCCGCACGTTCGCGCGCCGGGCAGCCGAGAGGGAGCCGCGCCGGCCGCGGGAGGCCGTGGTGCGCTTGGGGCGCTCGGTCACGGGTGTGGTGATGGTGACCGGGATGCCGGAGGGTGTCTGGGCGCCGGTGATGCGGTTCAGGGCTTCGTCGCCCGAGCGGACCTGGGTGGTCTGGGGGGTGATGCCCGCGGCCTGCATCAAGCGGGTCATGTCGCGGCGCTGGTTGGGGGTGACGAGGGTGACGACGCTGCCGGACTCGCCGGCGCGGGCGGTGCGGCCGCCGCGGTGGAGGTAGTCCTTGTGGTCGGTCGGCGGGTCGATGTTGACGACGAGGTCGAGGTGGTCGACGTGGATGCCGCGCGCCGCCACGTTGGTGGCGACCAGCACGGTGACGTGGCCGGTCTTGAACTGGGCGAGGGTCCGGGTGCGCTGGGGCTGCGACTTGCCCCCGTGGAGCGCGCCGGCCCGTACGCCGCTGTTCAGCAGGTGCTCGGTCAGGCGGTCGACGCCGTGCTTCGTGTCGAGGAACAGCATCACCCGGCCTTCGCGCGCCGCGATCTCCGTCGTCATCCGCTGTTTGTCGGTGCCGTGGACGTGCAGCACGTGGTGCTCCATCGTCGTCACCGCACCGGCCGACGGGTCCACCGAGTGCACGACCGGGTCGGTGAGGTAACGGCGCACCAGCAGGTCGACGTTGCGGTCCAGCGTGGCGGAGAACAGCATCCGCTGCCCCTCGGGGCGCACCTGGTCCAGCAGGGCGGTGACCTGGGGCATGAAGCCCATGTCGGCCATCTGGTCCGCTTCGTCCAGGACGGTGATGCCGACCTGGTCGAGGCGGCAGTCGCCGCGGTCGATCAGGTCCTTCAGCCGGCCCGGGGTGGCGACGACGACCTCCGCGCCTCCGCGCAGCGCGCTGGCCTGCCTGCCGATGGACATGCCGCCGACGACCGTGGCGAGACGCAGCTTCACCGAGCGGGCGTACGGGGTGAGGGCGTCGGTCACCTGCTGGGCCAGCTCGCGGGTCGGGACGAGGATGAGGGCGAGCGGCCGGCGCGGCTCGGCGCGCTGCCCGGCGGTGCGGGCCAGCAGGGCGAGGCCGAACGCCAGGGTCTTGCCGGAGCCGGTGCGGCCGCGGCCGAGGACGTCACGCCCCGCGAGGGTGTTGGGCAGTGTGGCGCCCTGGATCGGGAAGGGCACGGTCACGCCCTGCGTGCCGAGGGCGGCCAGCAGTTCCCTGGGCATGGCGAGGTCGGCGAAGGCGTCGACGGCGGGCAGCGCGGGAGTGATCGTCTTCGGCAGGGCGAACTCGCCCCGCGCGGGTGCCGGCCGACGGCCGCGGGTGCGGGAGAAACGGTCGTTCGAATGCGTACGTGTGGGGTTCATGGAGAACCTTCCTTGATACGGCGCGCATCAAGGAATTCCCGGCGGAGCAGCGGTACGGGGGAATAACGAGAACGGGCCGAATGAAAATGCGAGGGCGAATCTGGCCTACAGGAATCTGTACGGGGCACAGGCGCTGAAAGGGGGCCGCGTCGGGTGGAGGTGTAATCCGCGACGGCGGGCCGGGGGTGCGGTGGCTCCGCGGGGCCGCACCTGGTACTGCGTCCCGCAGGACGAACCACTGCGGGAAATGTGAGCAGCTGGGGCCCGTACCCCGAGGGATGCGGGCCCCAGCTACGAAGTGCGCGCCGGCGTCAGGCGGCGACGATGTTCTCGGCCGTCGGGCCCTTCTGGCCCTGCGCGATGTCGAAGGAGACCTTCTGGCCCTCCAGCAGCTCCCGGAAACCCTGGGAGGCGATGTTCGAGAAGTGGGCGAACACGTCGGGTCCGCCGCCGTCCTGCTCGATGAAGCCGAAGCCCTTTGCGGCGTTGAACCACTTCACGGTACCGGTGGCCATGTGATGTCTCCTCTGGGGGCAGTACAGCGGAATCCGCACCATACGGAATCCGTGTCGCCGCGATGATGCCCCGCCCGGAGAATGATCCGGAAATGTGAAGGTGCTTTTGGGTGTCAAGACCGCAACTGAGATCGACAGTAGCACGCCGCAGTGGCCCGTGCGCGGAAAACATTTCCACGGTCCGCGGCACGGTAAAAACCCTTCCCGCGCGGTCCGCTAAACCCTCAGACGGCCGTTACAGATATCCACGGCACGACCGTCCTCGGAGAACGGCTGCGCGCAGCGCCTCGCTGGCCGTCTGCGGGACGAGCGCGGTGGCGAGGCCGCTCGTGCGAGGGTGAGCCGGGCGGCGATGCCGGCGGCTTGGCGGCAGGCGGCCGCGCCCAGATCGCATACGCACGCACGCCGTGACCGCTCAGAGGGAATTCACACCGTCTTGATGCCGCCTCCCTCGACGGCGTAGTCCGCGCCGGTCACGCTCGCCGCGCGGTCCGAGGCGAGGAACGCGACGACGGCCGCGACTTCGGCGGGTTCGACCATGCGGCCGGTGGTCATGCCCATCGCCGCGGGCACCCCGGCCACGAAGTCGCGGTGCCCGACGCCGTTGGCCTCCGCCAGGCGGGCGCCGAAGCCGTCAGCGTCCTCCCACATGCCGGTGCGCGTCGGTCCGGGGGAGACGGTGTTCGCGCGTACGCCCCGGGGTCCGAACTCCTCGGACAGCGCCTTGCCGAACGCGTTGAGAGCCGCCTTCGCGGCGCCGTACTCGATCGGGCCCGTGGCCGGCAGCCGCGCGCTCATCGACGAGACGTTCACCACCGAGCCGCGGCGTTCCAGAATGCTCGGCAGCAGCCTGCGGGTGACCCGGACCGTGCCGAACAGATTGACCTCGAAGCTGTGCGCCCACAGGGCGTCGCTGGTCGCGAGGAACCCGTTCAGGGTGAACTCGTCACCGCCGCCGAGGTTGTTGACCAGAATGTCCACCCCGCCGAGTACGGCAAGTGCCTGGGCCGCCAACTCCTCGGCACCTTCCGGCGTGCTCAGGTCGACCGCGATCGGGTGGGCGCCGATCTCCGTCAGCTCGGGCGTGATCGTCCGGGCCGCACCGGCCACGCGGACACCCTCGGCGACGAGCTGCCGGGCGATCGCGAGGCCGACACCCCGGCTGGCCCCGGTGACGACCGCGGTCTTGCCGACGAGATCGAGTTCCATATCCGACTCCCCACAGATTTTTGAACTACAGGTACAAAACAAGCCCGCAAAAAAAGGGGGCTGTCGATCGTCAGTCCCGCCTACAGCGACCGCATCGCCGCATCCACGACCCGCTTCAGCTGGGTGCCGTCCTCGGCGGTCTTCGCCAGCACCCGCATGCCGATCACCGTCGCGAGCAACCAGGCGGCCACCGCGGCCGCATCGCGGTCGGCGGCGATCTCTCCGGCCCGCTGGCCTTCCTCGACGGTGGCCCGGAACGCGCCCTCCGTGCGGGCGAACATCCTGCGCACCGTGTCAGCCGTTCCGGCATCCGAGGTGGCCAGCTCGGCGGCGGTGTTCACCGCCATGCATCCGCGCCGGTCCGGGTCGCCCAGATCGAGGTCGATCAGTGCCTCCAGGGCACCCCGCAGCCGGTCCTTCGCCGAACCGGGATGATCGAGAAGTGCCTCCAGCCATGCGGCCTGCGAGTCGCGGTAGCGTGCCAGCGCCCGCTCGAACAACGCGTGCTTGCTGCCGAAGGTGTTGTACAGGCTGCCCTTGCCGATGCCGATCTCGTCCACGAGGTCCTGAGGGGTCGTCGCCGCGTACCCCTTGCGCCAGAACACGCCCATGGCGCGCTCCACCGCGACGTCCGGATCGAACTGCTTCGGCCTGCCCATGGTGTCACCGTAGCAGTATTTTTGACTCTGAGGTCAAAAAAGTCCGGCGATGTCAGACCATCGCAGCCTGACACGTCGGGTCACGGCCTTCTGTCATCCGCGCCACTCCAACAGGACCAGCGTCGCGTCGTCCGAGGTGGTTTCGCCGCGTGCCCGCATGAGGGTGTGGGACAGGTCCCGGGCCACCGCGCGGATCCCCTGGTCAGCCTGCTCCAGCCGGTTCACCCAGTCGATCAACTGCTCCTCGCCGAACTGTTCCTGGCCGCTTTGGTGTTCTTCGATCAGGCCGTCGGTGAAGCAGAGGACGCGGTCGCCCGGCTCCAGTGCCACCGCGCTGACCTGTGGCTGGGCCCCTCCGAAGCCGACGGGGAGGGTCGTGGGGCTGTCCAGACGGCGTACGACGCGGTGCGCGCGGATCAGCATCGGCGCGGGATGCCCCGCGTTGACCCACTGGAGGCGTCCCGTGTCCGTGTCCAGGCGCATCATCTGCGCGGTCACGAAATGGTCCGGGTCGAACTGCTCGGCGACAACCCGGTCCATGAAGAGGTAGATCTCCGACAGTTCGATGCTGATCCGGCGGGCGTGGCGGTACGCGCCGATGGCCACCGTGGCCATCGTGGCCGCGTCCAGGCCGTGCCCCATCGCGTCGACCATGGCGAGGTGCAGGACGTCGCCGTTCAGGGCGTAGTCGAAGCTGTCCCCCGCCACGGCGTAGGCGGGCTCCAGGACTCCGGCGACCGCGACGCGCGGCATCACCATCGACAGCGGGGGCAACAGGGACCACTGGATCTCCGCGGCCACGCTCATCGGTTCGCTGCGGCGGGTGCGGAAGAAGAGGTCGGTGTAGCCGTTCTTCGTCTCCAGCAGGTCGGCCACCAGGCCCGCGACCCTGCGCAGGAGCCGGCGCGCGTCGTCGTCGATCCCGCCCAGGGTGACCGCCAGGACCCCCACCTGGTCGCCGCCGTCCAGCAGGGGCAGATGGAGGCGTACGCCGTCGGGCGTCAGGACTTCGACGGGGTGTGACTCCAGGAAGCACCGGCCGGCGTCGGACCGGTCGATGGGCTGCGGATCACCTGCGGTCAGACCGCCGAGCGGGAGCGGGACCAGCCGTCGCTGTCCGTAGTCCTGGAGAAGGACCTGTGGTGCGCGGCCCCCCAGCCGGGCCATCGCCCCGGCGATGAGCGGGCCGACCATGTGCGGTGCCAGCTCGGGCGCCCGGTCCAGGAGCATCCCGAGCAGTTCCTCCCCGAAGCTCTCCGAGCGGTCCCGGTCCCCGCGCCCTCCGTGGGTCATCCTGTTGCCTCCAACCGGGCGGCGGGCCGGCGTCCGGCTGCACGGGCGGCGTGCCCTCAGGATGCTCCCGCGCGACCGGGCCCGCCACACGGCTTCCGTGCCGGTGGCGGCCTTCACGGCCCGTGTTCCCCGGTGGGCCGTTCCCGCACCGGCGGAATCGGTGGGCCGTTCCCGCACCGGCGGAATCGGGGACACCAGGCCGACGGTCAGCGCGGCCATGGTCCGGGAGGTCGCCTCCACGAGGCCGACCATCCGCCCGTGTCCAGGGCGTACCTCTCGGATCAGCCCGGGCGCGTGGCCGTCCCTTCCTCCTCGGCCTCCATGCGCCGGATTCCCTCGTGGGTGAGAGTGACCATCGCCGGGGTGTTGCCGGGGTCCCAGTCGACGGTGACCAGCCCTTCGCCCGCCAGGTAGGTGCAGGCCGCGGCCAGGTCCTGTTCCGGCACGTGCAGGTCGCGCCGCAGCTGTGCTCCGGTGATGCCGAGGAGGCGGTTGCCTTCGACGGCCTCGTACAGGACCCCGAGCACCTGATCGCGGTAGGTCTTGCGTTCGCGCAGTGTGGCCATGACCGCGTCCTTTCGTGTGCGGAGTGGGCTCCGGGGCCCCGTCGGGTCTCTCAGGTCTCGTCGGAGTGGGTGCCGGCGCCGACGGGCGTCCTGCTGGCGGCCAGCCAGGAGCGGGTGGGCCCGGCGGGTGCTGTCGTGTCCACCGTGAGGTGGAGGCGGGTGTCGCCGTCGAGGCCGGGGTAGCTGCGCTGTTCCGCTGCGGCGAAGCAGCCGCGGAGGGCTTCCGCGACCGCGCGGGCGGCTTCGGGCGTGTGCGCGATGATCCGTACCTCGGCGTGCCCGAGCGATGGCAGTGTCTGGGTCTCGATGTACTTCACGTGGGCGTGTCCCCTTCAGGGTGGGCGAGAGGCCGGCGGGTCGGGGCGCCGTGGCGCCCCGACCGCTGCCCCCGGTCGGAGGAAGTCCTGGTCCTCACCGGTCGGCATCTGTGTGGTGGGCTCGACGACCGGTGTCGTCCGGGAGGCCAGGAGGTCTCGGCAGGGGGTCGCTGAAGTGGTGGGCCGCGATCCGCGCGTCGTGCTGCGCGTTGAGCAGGTGGATCAGGCGCATTCCGATGGCGATCGCGAGGATGATCACCGCGATGAGGACGATGGTCTCCACGGAGCTCACCTCCAGCCGTTTCCGGGCAGCGGCAGGGCGGATCTGCCCATCCGGTCCCCGAAGGGGGACACGCAGGCCCCGCCTTCGCCCTCCCAGGTGGCTTTCCGGCGGCGGGCGTCGCGGATGCCGGACCCGATGACCGCTTCGTTGGCCATCAGCACGCCCGCGGTGAGGACGCTGCCCGGGATCGCGGCGGCGGTCATCAGCCGGGCCGCGGCTGCGGGCTCGGTTTCGGGCGGGATCACCAGGAGGTCCCAGCGGCCGACGGTGTAGGAGAGCAGGATCAGCTTGTCGGGGTCCTGTTCGGTGAACCAGCCCACGTGCAGCGTGCGCCCTTCCATGGGCACCGTGTGCGGTACGACGGGCCAGCGCGTGGGGTTCACCGTGACGCGGGTGATGCGACCCCAGGGCGCGTCCAGGGCGGCCGCCAACGCCGGGAGCTCGGCTTCGAGGTCACGGGAGTGGGGCCACCAGGCACCGTCCAGCTGGCCGGCGAGCGTGGTCTTCGGGGTGAGGGACAAGCGGGCCGGGAAGCCTGCGGTGAGGTCGCGGGGCGCGGTCCGGTCGAGGGTGGTGGTCATTGAGTGGACCTGCCCCCGGACTGCCCGTCGGCAGCCCGGTTTTTAGGCGATCGCCGGAAATGACACCCGCGTGACAGCCGGTGTGCGAAGTACCTCCGGTGCTTCAACTGTACGCCTGTTCGGCCGACTCTGACCGGCGTGACCAGGTGATTTCCCTCGGGTGGCGGAGCGGGCGGCGGGGGTATCGTGAAACGACGGCAGGTCGGCGCACGTCGCCGGCCGGGCACCGGCGTCGGTACCGGCTCCGGCCTCCGCCGACGTACGGCCGTACCCCAGAGACGGGCGGACCCCCATGGCTGACTCCGACACCCCCCGCACCCGCCCACTGCTCCTCCCGGATGCGATCCACCAGGCGATCAAGCCCGGTACGGCGCTGCTGCGGCTGGAGACCACGAGCTCCCGGCAGGGGCTCCTGGACGGTGCGTGGTGGCCGCGCACGCGCGACATCGAGACCGAACTGCCCGCGTTGATCAGTGTGTTGACCGCGGATCTCGGGCCGATCACCCGGGTGGGCGTGGACGCGTCCGCCTGGAACGGCCTCCCGACCCGCCTGGTCGTCGACGGCCAGGTCGTGCACCTCGACTCCGACCCGGTCGGCGACGACACCGTCCTCATCACCCGCGGCCACAACGACCACTTCGCCCTGCTGCTGGTTCCCCCGGACACCACCGTCGATGCCGCCCGGGAAGCGATGGCCCGAGCCGTCAGCGCCGACAACGACACACAGGCCGCTCAGATCCTCATCGCCACCACGTCCGGACCCGAGGGCAGCGCCGCCGATACGGCAGGCTGACCCCAACTCTCAGCGGTCGAGCCGAGACCGCGCCGGCCACCGCGGCCGGCGGCCCGTTCTCCTTCGGCGTCGGGCCGGGGGCGGCAGAGCCGGCCGGAGTGACTGCGGACCGGCCGGGCTCTGGGCGCGCGGGTGGTGCTTCTGATCAGAGCCCCTCGTCGTGCAGGTCCTCTTCGCGCATCAGGTCGTCCTCGCTGCGGCGCGACGTCTCCTTCTGCCCGGGCTTCTGTCCCTTCTCGCGGGACTGCCTGCCCGGCTGGGGCTGCGCGGGGTCTCCGGGGCGGTGGTGTTCCTGCGCCTCGCGGCCCCTGCCCGACTCCTGACGCTTGTCCTGCGCATCGTCCATGACGGCGACTCCTCGGTGGTGCGTGGGGTTCGGATTCCTCCCGGACGACGCTGACACGCACCGCGACGGCCTGCATCCTCTCGGCTGCGAAGCGAGGCACATGGATGACCCTCCCGGTGTGGCAGCCGGACGGGCGGGGGTTCCTTCAGTGCCGAGGATGGAGGCGATCCCCACTCCGCCCGTCGGCGTCGGCGCCTGCGGCGCGACGACGGTGCCACAACGACCCCGGCACATTCACCTGCCGGGGTCGCCCTTCCGGACGCCACACGTGAGAGTGCGACGACCTATTTGCCAGGATATGCCCTTGGGCATCGGCGGGGAACCGTTCTCCCTGCCGTAGCCCTATGCGTCGACCGCGGCCGGGTCGAGGGAGTCGACGTCCTCCATGAAGGACAGCATCCGTGCGTTGACCACGTCCGGGTGGTCGATCTGCGGGCCGTGTCCGGTCGCGGTGATGATCTCGGCGCGGGCTCCGGGGACGAGGCGCGGTATGCGTTCCAGCTGCCGCTTGGGGTGGACGAGCAGGCTGTGCTTGCCCATGATCACGTAGAGCGGGGTCCGGACGGAGCGCAGCTCGTCCTCGGACAGCGGCAGGGGCGCGGGGCGGCGGATCCGGTAGGCGCGGGCCCCGAGTTGGATCCAGCTGCGCATCTCGGGGACGGCGATCACCGGCTGGTCCAGCCACTGGGCGAGCCGGGGACGCAGCGCCTTCGGGGCGAAGGTGGCGAACAGGCTCACGAAGACCCAGGCGAAGAAGCGCAGGCCGACCTTCTCCAGGCCGCCGGGGTCGAGGGCGGTGACGGAGGCGAGCCGTCCGGGTCGGCGGTGGGCCTGGTTGAGGACGAGCCAGCCGCCGTAGGAGGAGCCGACCAGGTGGACCCGGTCGAGGCCGAGCGCGTCGAGGGCCTCGTCCATCCACTGGGCGGCGCGCTCGGGCTGCCACATGGGCTCGCGGTGGATGCTGCGGTTCGCGTCGCCCGGGGTGTCGAGGGCGTAGACGGGGCGGTCGAGGCTCAGCCCGGGGGTGTTGGGGTACCACATCGCCGAGCTGTAGCCGGCGCCGTGGATCAGGACGATCGGGGTCCGGGACTCGGCCGCGGGGTCCGCAGGCCCGTACCGGTAGACGTGGGTGGTCCCGAAGCTCGTCTCGACGTCCGTCTCGGAGCGGACGGGCGCCCCCATCGCGTAGAGCACGTCCGCGGCGGCGAAGTAACGGTCGCGCAGGGTGTCGTTGACGTAGCGGCCGACATCGCGGCGTACGCGGGCGGTGTTCTCGGGCACGGCGGCACCTCCTGGAGGATTCGGTCTTCGTGGTACGACCGTATCACCAATATGGTACATCGGTATCATGAAAGAGCCGGGGGCGCGGACCGCGAACCCACCACCGACGGGCGGAGACACGGGAACATGCCGAAGCGTGTGGATCACGAGGAGCGGCGTGCCCAGATCGCCGAGGCGCTCATCCAGGTCGCGGGGCGGCGGGGGCTGCACGCGGTCGGCATGCGGGACGTGGCCGCGGAGGCCGGGGTGTCGCTCCGGCTGGTGCAGTACTACTTCGAGACCAAGGAGAAGCTGCTCTTCTACGGCCTCCGGCATCTGACCGACCGCTTCACCGCGAGGGTGGGTGCCCGCTTGGCCGCCGCCGGCCCGGACCCGGGCCCGCGCGCCACGGTGGAGGCGCTGCTGCTGGCCTCGCTGCCGACCGACGAGGAGAGCCGTACGTTCCACCTGCTCTACAGCTCGTACGCCATCCTGTCGGTGACCGACGAGGCGCTGGCCGCCCAGCCCTTCATCGACAACCCCGACGCCGCGGAGAACGCCCTGACCGGACTCCTCGAGCAGGCGCAGGGGGCCGGCCTGGCCGACCCGGACGCCGACGCGCGCACGGAGGCGATCAGCCTGCTCGCGATGGCGGCCACCATGGGGACCAGCATCCTCGTGGGCCAGCGGAGTCCGGAGTCGGCGATCGCGGTGCTCCGCCATCACATGGACCGGATCTTCACGACTGCCGGGACGTCCGAGAGGGGAGCGGGATCAACCTGAGGTGTCGCGAAGCACTCGCACGCGGCGCCGAGTGTGGTGTCGATCCGGACCGGCCCGACGGACGTGGAGTCGGGCACGGTGCCGAAGCACCCAGGCTCTGCGGGGCCGCCGGAGGTGAACGGCACGGGTGATGCCGACGGTCAGATACTTGTCCATGCGTCGAGGAAGGCTTTTCGCCCGGCCGGATCAGCTGGTTTGTGGTTCGCGGGCAGAACGCGCCAGGCGGTGAGTTCGAGGTCCCGGAGCCGTAGTTCGCCGATGCCCTGCGTTTTCAGAAGCGCTCTCCGGCCGCGGTGGGAGCGGGGAGGGCGGCCGGCAGTCCGAGGAGGTGTGCGGTGGCCGCGTATCCGTCGGAGTGGGCCGATGCGACGACGGCGATGTCCGCGATGCGCTCCACATCGATCTGGCCGGCTTCGAGGCGTGGGTCCGGTCCCAGTCGCTGTTCAGCTGACGGGAAAGGGGGACGGATGCGTGGGAGCGGAACTCGTGAAGCATCGGCGATCCTTGGCAGAGAAAGCCGTCGGTACGCAGGAGGGCCCGACCGGCACGCGCCGGTCGGGCCCTCTTCGCTGTGTCCGTGTTTCTCACGCCGCCGCGTCGAAGGCGGTCTGTCGCAGGCTCGCGCGCCGGGCAGCCGAGACGGGCCCGCGCCGGCCGCGGGAGGCCGTGGTGCGCTTGGGGCGCTCGGTCACCGGTGTGGTGATGGTGACCGGGATGCCGGAGGGTGTCTGGGCGCCGGTGATGCGGTTCAGGGCTTCGTCGCCCGAGCGGACCTGGGTGGTCTGGGGGGTGATGCCCGCGGCCTGCATCAAGCGGGTCATGTCGCGGCGCTGGTTGGGGGTGACGAGGGTGACGACGCTGCCGGACTCGCCGGCGCGGGCGGTACGGCCGCCGCGGTGGAGGTAGTCCTTGTGGTCGGTCGGCGGGTCGATGTTCACGACGAGGTCGAGGTGGTCGACGTGGATGCCGCGCGCCGCCACGTTGGTGGCGACCAGCACGGTGACGTGGCCGGTCTTGAACTGGGCCAGGGTCCGGGTCCGCTGCGGCTGCGACTTGCCCCCGTGCAGGGCCGCGGCGCGGACCCCGCTGTCGAGGAGGTCCTGGGTGAGGCGGTCCACGGCGTGCTTGGTGTCCAGGAACATGATCACCCGGCCTTCGCGCGCCGCGATCTCCGTCGTCATCCGCTGCTTGTCGGCGCCGTGGACGAGCAGGACGTGGTGTTCCATCGTGGTCACCGCGCCCTGCGAAGGGTCGACGGAGTGCACGACCGGGTCGGTGAGGTAACGGCGCACCAGCAGGTCGACGTTGCGGTCGAGGGTGGCGGAGAACAGCATCCGCTGCCCCTCGGGACGTACCTGGTCGAGGAGGGCGGTGACCTGGGGCATGAAGCCCATGTCGGCCATCTGGTCGGCCTCGTCCAGGACGGTGATGCCGACCTGGTTCAGGCGGCAGTCGCCGCGGTCGATCAGGTCCTTCAGCCGGCCCGGGGTGGCGACGACCACTTCGGCTCCGGCTCGCAGCGCACCGGCCTGGCGGTGGATCGGCATGCCGCCGACCACGGTGGCCAGGCGCAGCTTGACCGCCCGGGCGTAGGGGGTGAGCGCGGCGGTGACCTGCTGGGCGAGCTCTCGCGTCGGTACGAGGATCAGCGCGAGCGGCTGACCCGACTCGGCGCTCTGACCGGCCGTACGGGCCAGCAGGGCGAGGCCGAACGCCAGGGTCTTGCCGGAGCCGGTGCGGCCGCGGCCGAGGACGTCACGCCCCGCGAGGGTGTTGGGGAGCGTCGCGGCCTGGATCGGGAACGGTGTGGCCATGCCCTCACGGGTGAGCGTGGTGAGCAACTGGGCCGGCATGGCGAGGTCGGCGAAGGCGTCGACGGCGGGCAGCGCGGGGGTGATCGTCTTCGGCGGTGCGAACTCGCCCTGGATGGCGGCGGGCCGGCGGCCGTAGCCGCCCGAGCGGCTCGGACCTCCGGAACGGCTCGGGGCTCCGCTTCGGCTCGGGGTCGATGAGCCGAAGCGGCTGCCCCGCCCCGAACCGGCGCCGGTGCCGAAAGCGGGGCCGCCGGTGCGGCCGCGAGTGCGGGAAGAGCGCTCGTTCTTGCGTGTGGGGTTCATGCGGAACCTTCCTTGACACGGCACGTATCAAGGAATCCCCGCAGCGTAGGAGCGGCGCACGGAATTGCGAGAACGGGCCGAATGGAATGCGATAGCGGATCTGGCGGACAGGAATCTGTTCGGGCTCAGATGCTCATAAGATGGCGTCATGTGGACGCGCCAACCCGAGAAACGAAATCGGGTACAGCTCCGAGAGGGCCGGTCGGTCGGATCTCTCCATGCTCAATACCGCGGGTGAACGCACCGCGGGAATGCATGCAGCTGGGGCCCGCACCCCGAGGGATGCGGGCCCCAGCTGCAGAACGCGTGTCAGCGTCAGGCGGGAACGATGTTCTCGGCCGTCGGGCCCTTCTGGCCCTGCGCGATGTCGAAGGTGACCTTCTGGCCTTCGTTCAGCTCGCGGAAACCCTGGGCAGCGATGTTGGAGTAGTGGGCGAACACGTCAGCGCCGCCACCGTCCTGCTCGATGAAGCCGAAGCCCTTTTCCGCGTTGAACCACTTGACGGTACCAGCAGCCATGTCATATCTCCTTTGGGGCAATACATCGACGTCTGCGCTGTGCGGACGCCGTGTCGCCGCGATGATGCCCCGCCCGGAAATTTACCGGTAAATACTAAGCGCTTCCTACGGCTCGAAATCCGACTGGAGGCGCTTGAAGTTCTTGGGTACCAAAACTGCAACCGAGATCGACAGTAGCACGCCGCAGCGGGTTGTGTGCGTTGAATATTTCCGGCTGCCGCGTGGCGGTAGAAACTCTCCCCGCGGGATCCGTTAAATTCTTGAGTCGCGGTGACAGATATTGATTCACGCCGATCGCAGCGTCTTCACGTGCCCGCCGGCGGCTGCAGGCTGCGGCGGCACGGTCGTCGCGAGCGCTGTCGTGGAGGCGGCCACGCGCCCCAGCGCCTCGACTGCCGCGTAATCCGACCGAGCCCTGCCAGTGACCCGGTTCTGAGGTTCGGCGTTAGGTCGGCAGGGGGCGTCCTGGTCCGAAGATGCCGCCGTTGTCGGTAAATGATGCCCAGCGGGCTGTGCTGGAGTGCGCGGACGGGGTACGTGGGCCGACGCAAGACCGCGACCGTGTACCGCCTTCGTCGACCGGGAGAGACATATGACCATCAAGGACATCGGGCCGGAGCCTCAAAGCTTCGACCTTGAGAAGGCGACGCTCGAGAACAAGAGCTATCGCACGGTCGCCTGGTCCGGGAAGTACCTTCAGTTGACCCTCATGTCGATCCCGGTGGGTGAGGACATCGGCCTGGAGGCGCACCCGGAGACCGACCAGTTCCTCCGACTCGACGCAGGCCGGGGCCGCGTCCAGATGGGGAGCACGAAGGATCGACTCGACTTCGACCGGGAGGTCGAGGACGGCTGGGCAATCTTCGTGCCCGCCGGCACCTGGCACAACGTCACCAACATCGGTGACGAGCCCCTGCAGCTCTACGCCGTATACGCGCCGGTCCACCACGCTCCGGGCAAGGTTCACGCGACGGCCGCCGACGCGGAGCGCGACGAGGACTCAGGCAACGACGAGCCGCCGAGCTGGTCGGTCCAGCCTGCCCAGCAGCCATCGGACGAGCACGCTTGACCAGCGAGGCTCATGGTGCCGTTAGTTCCTGATATTTCGTAGCTCCCTTGAACCCCTTGTTGTCCGCTGTTCACCGCCTCTGCTGGCACGTCGTGGCACGCCCTTCTCGGTGGCGCGAGCGGGGGGAACTCCCAGAGTGCGTGTGAGCCAGTGCACATGGCAGGGAGCGGTGACTTCGCCTCTCGCCGTCGGTCATACAAGCGAAGCCACCGACGGAAGGAAGGCCCGCCATGACCCACACGCTGACTGCCCCGCACGACATCGTCTCCAGCGCGCCCGCACCGCGCCCGGCGGTGCGGTGGGCGGTGACCGGCGGCATGATGGCGGGCCCACTTTTCCTGGCGGTTGGACTCGCCCAGGGCTTTGCGCGGGACGGCTTCGACTTCACCCGGAACGCGATCAGCCAGCTCGCCCTTGGCGAGTCGGGCTGGGTCCAGACGGTGAACTTCCTGCTCGCCGGCGCGCTGTTGACGGCCGGCGCGGCCGGACTGCGGCGGGTGCTGCGCGGCGGACCCGGTGGGACCTGGGGCCCGGTCCTGGTCGGCGTCTTCGCTCTCTCCTTCTGGGTCGCTGCGGCCTTCCCGGCCGACGCCGGGGCGGGGTTTCCCGTCGGCGCCCCCGACGCGACCGTGATGAGTGGGCACGGCACCGTCCACATGTTCGGCGGGACGGTCGGCTATCTCGCCTTGTGCGCGGCGTTCGTCGTCCTGGCCCGTCCGCTGGCCGCCCGGGGCCTGCGGGGCTGGGCCGTCGCCTCCCGCGTCGTGCCGGTGGTCGTCCTCGCGGGGTTCATGGCCTCGGCCGTCTCCGTCCTGGCTTTCACCGCCGGCGCGGGACTCGGCCTGCTGTGGCTGACCGGGGTGACGGCCCGGCTGACCGGAACCCCGGCGAACGGCTAGGGGGTGTCCGATCGCCGAGTGGAAGAACCTCATCCGCTCCTCCCCGCCGATGAAGCACACGGAGCTCGTCGTCCGGCTGGCGGAAGATCACGTGACGTCTTCAAGGAACCGATGGAGTACGTGCCGCAGGACGTCCGTCCGCTCCAGATGAACGTCGTGCCCCGTCCCGGGCACACTCAAGGCCACGGTCTCCGGCCGTCGCCGGAGCATCTCGTCGATCTCCCCGGGCGAGACGATGCCGGACTGGCCGAGGACGGCGAGGGTCGGGCAGGCGACTCTCGACCACTCGTCCCAGAAGGACCGCTGGGCGATCTCCGCCAGCGACTCGACCATCACGTCGCGGTCGAAGTGCGGCCACCAGCCGCCATCGCGTTCCACCAGGCCGGCCGCCCAGCCCTCGCCGACCGGGCCGCCGCCGAGGAATTCGACGGCAGCTTCCCGCGACGGGAACGGCCTGGGCCACGAATCGAGCCAATCACCGACCTCCGCCTGCACCTGACGGTTCGGCCCACCCGGCCCCGCCTCCACCAGGACGAGCGCACGGAAGAACCCGGGGTGCGCGGCAGCGGCGAGCATGGCGGTGTGGCCGCCCAGCGATTGGCCCACCAGGACGGGCCGTTGGAGACCGAGCTGTTCGACCACGGCGACGGCATCCGCAACGTACGCAGCCCGGGAGACGTCCGCCGGACGGCGCTCGCTGGCACCGTGGCCGCGCTGGTCGACAGCGACGACCCTGTAGCGGGGGCGCAGGCCTTGGGCGATGGAGTCCCATTCGCCGGCGTGGCCGGCCAGCCCGTGCAGCAGGACGACAGGTGCCCCTGACCCACCCCAGTCACGGCAGGAAATGCGGACGCCCTCACGGACGACGGTGCGCTCTGACCAGGTCATCCGGGGTCCTTCGGGCGTCCAACGGAGGAGTCCGGGTCGAGGCGTGCGGGCAGGCCGAAGAGGGGGAACAAGCGCTCGGTGTCGCGGAAGGCGTTGATGCCGGTGATGCGGTTGCCGGAGAATTCGATGACCTGGAGTGCCCAGGGTTCGTAACCCGTTCCGTCTGAGCTCGGACGGTACTGGCCGAAGGCGGGGGTGCCGTTCGCCGTGGTCGGGATCAGACGCGAGCCGCGGCAGCCGACGGCGGGTCCGGTCAGCCACGCCTGGATGTCGGGGACGCCGCGCATCCACTTCGCGTACGGGGGCAGGCACAGGGTGGCGTCGACGTGGAGCAGCATGTTCAGCTCCTCCATGTCGTAGCGGGAGAAGGCCGTCGCGTACCGCTCGGCCAGCATCCGGCGGACGGCGTCGGGGGGCCGGGTAGCGGAGTCGTCGACGGGGCCACGGTGTGCGGCGATTGTGGCTCGGGCCCGCTGCAGAGCGCTGTTGACCGAGGCGACGGTCGAGCTGTGCAGCTCGGCCACTTCGCGGGCCGAGAAGGCCAGCACGTCCCGGAGGATCAGCGTGGCCCGCTGCTTGGGCGGCAGGTGCTGGAGTGCTGCGACGAACGCCAGCCGTACGGATTCGCCCGCTGCCACGGTTGCCTCGGGGTCCCCTCCTGGACAGGGCCCGACCCACACGGCGGCGTCCTCCGGGGCACCCGGGAGCGTGGCCCCGGGTGACGGCTCCGCGAGGTCCATCGGCAGAGCCCGCCGCCTGGCCGCTGCCAGGGCGTCCAGGCACACGTTGGTGGCGATGCGGTAGACCCACGTCCGCAACGACGAACGTCCCTCGAACCGCTCGACGTTCCGCCAGGCCCGGACCATCGTCTCCTGGACGGCGTCCTCGGCCTCGGCGTACGAGCCGAGCATCCGGTAGCAATACCCGGTCAGTTCTGCCCGGTGCTCCTCCAGCCGGACCGCCGTCTCGCGCGCGCGGTCGCCCACGACAAGATCCTTCACGCTTGATTCCGCCCCCTGATGCACTGCCCGAGGCCACCGACCAGGTGGTTTCCGGAGATGTCCTCGGCCGCACGAAAATACCGGCCGACAGGGGCGCACGGCCAGTGATCAAGATTCAGATCATGTCGACGGCCCTCAGGAAGCCGGCGCTCGGGCAACACAAAAGCCCCAGGTCGCTGACCTGGGGCTTTATCATGGAGCGGATGACGGGAATCGAACCCGCGCTATAAGCTTGGGAAGCTCATGTTCTACCATTAAACTACATCCGCAAGGTGGTCCAGTTGCCTGGATCCTTACCGTTGCACACTGTACCCCATGATCGACCCCCGGTGAATTCTCCCCGCGGGGTCGTGCTCGTTCCCGGGCGCAGGAGGGTTCGTGGCGGCGGGAGTTGGGGCGTACCGTGGGGGCGCGGAGCGGCGGCTGGAGTGGGTCCCGATCATCCCCTAATGTGGCGATTCATCGCAGTACGGCTCGTTGGGGAAAGGGACTCGATGGAGCACACAGTCGTCCGTTGTGCCGAAGGGCATGTTTTCAACACCGCTTCGTTCCCGTTGCAGCACCTCGGTGCCGGCCGGATCGGGCCCGGGCGGCTGTTGCGGTGCCCGCGGTGCGCTCGGCTGAGGCACGCCGTGCCCGTGGGCGGCGGCGTCAAGCGGTAGCGGGCGGGACCGGGCGCGCGGGCGCCGCTCCGATTGGGGGTGGCCCGCGCGCTCTGCGTATCCTCGGGACGTGCTTCTCTCCGACAAAGACATCCGGGCCGAGATCGACAGCGGACGGGTTCGCATTGACCCCTTCGACGAGTCGATGGTGCAGCCCTCCAGCATCGATGTACGTCTCGACCGGTTCTTCCGGGTCTTCGAGAACCACCGCTACGCGCACATCGACCCCGCCATCGAGCAGGCCGACCTGACCCGCCTGGTCGAGCCCGAGGGGGACGAGGCCTTCATCCTGCATCCGGGCGAGTTCGTGCTCGCCTCGACGTATGAGGTCATCTCGCTGCCCGACGACATCGCCTCCAGACTGGAGGGGAAGTCCAGCCTGGGGCGCCTGGGTCTGGTGACGCATTCGACCGCGGGGTTCATCGACCCCGGGTTCTCGGGCCACGTGACCCTGGAGCTGTCGAACCTGGCCACCCTTCCGATCAAGCTGTGGCCGGGCATGAAGATCGGGCAGCTGTGCATGTTCCGCCTCAGCTCGCCCGCGGAGTTCCCGTACGGCAGCGAGCGGTACGGCTCCAGGTACCAGGGGCAGCGCGGGCCGACCGCCTCGCGCTCCTTCCAGAACTTCCACCGCACCCAGGTGAGGCACGAGGCATGAGCGAAGTACGCGAGAACCTGACCTACGAGGGGTTCGGGCGCGCCGTCCGCGAGCTGGCGCAGACCATCGCCGACGACGGCTACGAGCCCGACATCATCCTGAGCATCGCCCGGGGCGGGGTGTTCGTCGCCGGCGGTCTGGCGTACGCGCTCGACTGCAAGAACATCCACCTCGTGAACGTGGAGTTCTACACCGGTGTGGGCACCACGCTGGAGATGCCGGTCATGCTGGCGCCCGTGCCCGAGGCGATCGACTTCACGAACAAGAAGGTCCTGATCGCCGACGACGTCGCCGACACCGGCAAGACGCTGAAGCTGGTGCACGACTTCTGCCTCGGCCACGTCGCCGAAGTGCGCTCCGCCGTCATCTACGAGAAGTCCCACTCGCTCGTGCAGTGCGAGTACGTGTGGAAGCGCACCGACGACTGGATCGAGTTCCCCTGGTCCGTCCAGCCGCCCGTGGTGAAGCGCGAGGGCCAGGTCCTGGACGCCTGACCTGCCTGACCGGAACATGGGGAAGGGCCCGCCGCGCATCCGCGCGGCGGGCCCTTCGTGCGTGTGCGTGGGCTACAGCGTGCCCAGCTTGATCATTGAAAGCAGGGCGACCAGCTGGATCGCGGACGCGCCCAGAGCCTTCTGCCAGGGCAGGTCGTGCGACTTGCCGACCATCGCGGTGAAGAGCGCGCCGGCCGCCAGCCAGGTCACCCACCCGAGGACCTGCACGACGATGTTGTCGCCCCCCAGGAACACCGCCACCAGCAGGCGCGGGGCGTCCGTGACGGACATGACCAGCATCGACAGGCCCACGGTCGGCTGCCACGCGCCGTCGCCGCCGAGCTGGCGGGCCAGGGTGTGCGTGACCGCGCCGAGGATCAGGCCGCAGATGACGAAGGCCACGCCGGCGCTGAGGACGATCGGGATGACCTGGGTGAGGGTCGCCTTGATGGCGTCCTCGCGGGCCTTGTCGAAGCCGAAGACCGCGAGCATGCCGTAGACGAAGGTCACGGTGAGCGCCGGACCCCAGACCGCGTAGTCGCGCATCTGCAGGAAGGTCGGCCCGGGGCGCAGCACGATGCCGCGCAGCAGGTCCTTCCAGTGCAGCCGCGGCCCGGAGGGGGCCGCGGAGGCCGCGCCCGCCTGGTAGGTCGCGCCCTGGCCGTACGGGTCCTCGCCGACCGAGAAGGCCTGCGTGTAGCCGGGGTCGTTCGCGTACGAGGCCCCGTGCGGGGGTGCGTACGGGGTCTGCGGCGGCTGCGGCTGGGGGTGGGGCTGCGGGTGGGCGTGCCGGCCCTGGTGGCCTGGCTGGCCGTACGGGTCGAAGTACTCCGGCTCGCCGTGGTCCCCGGCCGAACCCTGCTGCGGCCACTGCTGCTGCGGCGGCGGGCCGGAGGGCGGGTAGGGCTGATGGCCGTACGGTGCCTGCGGCGCTTGCTGCTGACCGTACGGCTGCTGCCGCGGGGTGTGCGGGGGTTGCTGCGGAGGGTGGTTGTCGTCCCTGCCGCGTCCGATCCTGAATCCAGCCACGTGATCGAAAGTACCTGCTCCGCCGAGCCGCCGTGGCCGGGCCACCGGAAGTGGCCCCCTTTGCGGCTGACCTGTGACATCCCCTAGGGGGACCCGGAGGGGTGCGGTTGGGGTGGTTGTGGGCGGTGTCTGGTCTTCCGCTTGTGTGGCTGCCGCGATGCGTACGTATCTGGCCCGCGGGTCCGTGCCGGGGGCGGGCCTGCGGGTCGGCCGCCAGGTGGACGGCGGCGCCGTCCGGAGCCGAGGGGGACTGCGGGGGGTGCTCGGCAGGATCGGCCGGGAGAACCGGAGCCTTCGTCGGCGTGGGGGGCCGCTGCGCGGAGCCGTCCCCTACCCGCCCTTCCACCGTTCCCCGGGGCTCCGCCCCGGACCCCGGCAGACGGGAACGGCCGGCCCCCTGGAAGGGGACCGGCCGTTCCTGTTCAGCGCGCTGGTGCTACTTGGCGCCCTCGGGCTTCGCCTCGCCCTTGCCGTCGGCCGGAGCGGCCTCCGCCTCGGGCTCGGTCGCGGGTGCCTCGGCTTCCGCCTCGGCAGCAGTGCCAGGCTTCGCCGTAGCCTCGGCTTCCGCCTTGGTGTCGGCCTTGGGCTCCACCGCAGCTGCCTCGGCTTCCGCCTTGGCTTCGGTTTCCGGCTTCGCCTCAGCCTCGGGCTGGGCCTTGGCGCCGCCCTCGGGCTCCACCGCAGGTGCCTCGGCTTCCGCCTTGATGGCAGCGTCCGGCTTCACCGCAACTTCGGCGTCGGCCTTGGGCTCGGCCGCGGGCGCCTTGGCGTCGGCTTCCGGCTTCGCCTGAGCCTCTGCCTCGGGCAGGGCCTTGGCGTCGCCCTTGGGCTCGGCCGCAGGCGCCGCCGTGGGTGCCTCGGGCTCCGACTTCGCAGCAGGGGCTTCGGGCTTCGTGGCGGCCGCAGCCTCCGGCTTTACCTCAGCCTCCGCCTTGGCTTCGGCTTCCGGCTTCGCCTCGACCTGGGCCTCGGTGTCGCCCTTGGGCTCCGCCGCAGGCGCCTCGGCTTCCGCCTTGGCCTCGGGCTCCGGCTTCGCAGCAGGCGCCTCGGGCTTCGTCGCGGCCTCCACAGCGGCAGCGGCAGCCGCAGCCGCCTCCTCAGCGGCAGCGGCTTCCGCTTCGGCTGCCGCCAGGGCCGCCAGTTCTTCCTCCGTCGGCTCCGGGGCCTTCACCGACTCCAGCAGCAGCTGCGCCACGTCCACGACCTGGACGGACTCCTTCGCCTGGCCGTCGTTCTTCTTGCCGTTCACCGAGTCCGTCAGCATGACGAGGCAGAAGGGGCAGGCCGTGGAGACGATGTCCGGGTTGAGGGACAGCGCCTCGTCCACGCGCTCGTTGTTGATGCGCTTGCCGATGCGCTCCTCCATCCACATCCGCGCACCACCGGCGCCACAGCAGAAGCCCCGCTCCTTGTGGCGGTGCATCTCCTGCTGCCGCAGCCCCGGCACCGCGGACATGATCTCGCGCGGCGGCGTGTAGACCTTGTTGTGGCGGCCCAGGTAGCACGGGTCGTGGTACGTGATCAGGCCGTCGACCGGCGTCACCGGCGTCAGCCGGCCCTCGTCGATCAGGTGCTGGAGCAGCTGCGTGTGGTGGATGACCTCGTACTCGCCGCCGAGCTGCGGGTACTCGTTCGCGATGGTGTTGAAGCAGTGCGGGCAGGTGGAGACGATGCGCTTCGCCGACTTGGGCTTGCGCGTCGACTCGTCCTCGTCGTCCTCGCCGAAGGCCATGTTCAGCATGGCCACGTTCTCCTGGGCCAGCTGCTGGAACAGCGGCTCGTTGCCCAGGCGGCGCGGCGAGTCACCGGTGCACTTCTCGTCGCCGCCCATGATCGCGAACTTGACGCCCGCGATGTTCAGCAGCTCCGCGAAGGCCTTCGTGGTCTTCTTCGCCCGGTCCTCCAGGGCGCCCGCGCAGCCGACCCAGTACAGGTAGTCGAACTCCGAGAGGTCCTCCGCGTCCTTCCCGATGATCGGGACCTCGAAGTCGACCTCCTTCGTCCACTCCACGCGCTGCTTCTTGGCCAGGCCCCAGGGGTTGCCCTTCTTCTCCAGGTTCTTGAGCATCGTGCCCGCCTCCGACGGGAACGCGCTCTCGATCATCACCTGGTAGCGCCGCATGTCGACGATGTGGTCGATGTGCTCGATGTCGACCGGGCACTGCTCCACGCACGCACCGCAGGTCGTGCAGGACCACAGCACGTCCGGGTCGATGACGCCGTTCTCCTCGGCGGTGCCGATCAGCGGGCGCTCCGCCTCCGCGAGGGCCGCCGCCGGGACGTCCTTGAGCTGCTCCGCGGTGGCCTTCTCGTCGCCCTCCATCGTCTTGCCGCCGCCCGCGAGCAGGTACGGGGCCTTCGCGTGCGCGTGGTCGCGCAGCGACATGATCAGGAGCTTCGGCGACAGCGGCTTGCCGGTGTTCCAGGCGGGGCACTGCGACTGGCAACGGCCGCACTCGGTGCAGGTGGAGAAGTCGAGGATGCCCTTCCAGGAGAACTGCTCGACCTGGGAGACGCCGAAGACGTCGTCCTCGCCCGGCTCCTCGAAGTCGATCTCCTTGCCGCCGCTGGTCATCGGCTGGAGGGCACCGAGGGCGGTGGAGCCGTCCGCGTTGCGCTTGAACCAGATGTTCGGGAAGCCGAGGAAGCGGTGCCAGGCGACACCCATGTTGGTGTTGAGCGAGACCGTGATCATCCAGGTGAAGGACGTGACGATCTTGAGCGCCGCGAAGAAGTAGGTGAGGTGCTGGAGCGTGCTCAGGCTCAGCCCGTCGAAGGCGGCGATCAGCGGGTACGACGCGAAGAAGCCGGGCTCCCAGCCGTCGACGCCGTGCTGGGCCCCCTCCAGCGCGCGCAGCGTCATGATGCAGACGCCGACGATCAGGATGACGGCCTCGACGAAGTACGCCTGGCCCGTCTTGGAGCCCGTGAAGCGGGACTTGCGTCCGGCCCTGCCCGGCCGGCTGAGCTGCCGGATGACGATCAGGGTCACGATGCCGAGCACGGTCATCAGGCCGAGGAACTCGGTGAAGACCTCGTACGGCAGCCAGTCGCCGATGAACGGGATCAGCCAGTCGGCCTGGAAGAGCTGGCCGAAGGCGTTGACGATGGTCAGCAGCAGGGAGAAGAAGCCCACCGCCACGAACCAGTGCGCGAACCCGACGATGCCCCATCGGTTCATGCGGGTGTGGCCGAGGAACTCCTTGACCAGCGTGATGGTGCGCTGAGTGGGGTCGCCGGTGCGCGTGCCCGCGGGCACTGGCTGGCCGAGGCGCACGAAGCGGTAGATCTGCGCGATGGCACGGCCGAACAGCGCGACGGCTACCACCGTGATGACCAGCGACACGATGATCGCGGCGAGTTGCATGGGAGGGCTCCTCGGGCGGTACTTACTAAGCGGTAACTTATTGAGTCAAGGGTTGAGGTTACCCAGTTCCCACGCCGCACTGTAGGTGAGCGTGCGGTGATCTGTGTCGCTCAGGCATGCCTCTGTCGGTAGGCCGCCCGAGGGGTCTGCGCCAGGATCGCGAGATCCATCCCCAGCCAATGGCTCTCCACATAGTGCCGGTCCAGCAGGGCCATCTCCTCCCAGGGGAGGTCCGAACGCTCGCTGACCTGCCATAATCCGGTCATTCCCGGACGTACGAGCAGCCGCTCGGGATGCTCCGTACGGTCCTGCGGCCGCGGCCCGACCAGCGACATCTCGCCCCGCACCACATTGAGCAGCTGCGGCAGCCCCTCCAGCGCGCACCGCCGCACCAGCCCCCCGGCCCGCCCCGCGCCCTCGGTGCGCAGCCGCCACGCGCCGAACGGCCGGCCGCCGAGCCCGAGCGCGGGGTCGCGTACGAGGACCCGCGCGCGCAGGGCCCCGTACAGCAGGGCGGCGGCCAGCGCGAGCGGGACGGCGCACACCCCGAGCAGGACCAGCGCGCCGACGAGGTCGAAGACCCGCTTGGCCGGCGGCCTGGCCGGCCGGCGCAGCCGGATCCGCGGCGGGGTCGGCCGCAGCCGGGCGGGTAGGGGGAGGGAGAGGGGCATGGCAGGCACGCTGCCGGAAGCCCGGCCGCCCTCCGGGCGCGCCGCGCGGCGGCGGATGCCGCCGGAACCCGTTCGGGTGCCGGTCAAGCGCAGGTCCGCGGCCAGCGCGGCCGGAGTGCGGCCGTGCCCGGAGCGGGGTGGACCGCAGGTCGCGTACGGCCCCGTGAGACCGCCCTGAGCGTAAGCGCAGCCTAAAGGTTGAGCCCCCTGGGCTCACCTCTGTTGACGCGAGCGCAGCGTTACGGCACTCTTGAGTCTGTTCCACTCAAGTCAGCTGGAGGAATCGAAATGGCACGTGCGGTCGGCATCGACCTGGGCACCACTAACTCCGTCGTCAGCGTTCTCGAAGGCGGAGAGCCCACCGTCATCACCAACGCCGAGGGTGCCAGGACCACGCCGTCCGTCGTCGCCTTCGCCAAGAACGGCGAGGTCCTCGTCGGCGAGGTGGCCAAGCGCCAGGCGGTCACGAACGTGGACCGGACCATCCGCTCCGTCAAGCGCCACATGGGCACTGACTGGAAGATCAACCTGGATGGCAAGGACTTCAACCCGCAGCAGATGAGCGCCTTCATCCTGCAGAAGCTGAAGCGCGACGCCGAGGCGTACCTGGGCGAGAAGGTCACGGACGCGGTCATCACCGTCCCGGCCTACTTCAACGACTCCGAGCGCCAGGCGACGAAGGAGGCCGGCGAGATCGCCGGACTGAACGTCCTGCGCATCGTCAACGAGCCGACGGCCGCCGCCCTGGCCTACGGTCTCGACAAGGACGACCAGACCATCCTCGTCTTCGACCTCGGTGGCGGCACCTTCGACGTGTCGCTCCTGGAGATCGGCGACGGTGTCGTCGAGGTCAAGGCCACCAACGGTGACAACCACCTCGGTGGCGACGACTGGGACCAGCGCGTCGTCGACTACCTGGTGAAGCAGTTCCAGAACGGCCACGGCGTCGACCTGTCCAAGGACAAGATGGCGCTCCAGCGCCTGCGCGAGGCCGCCGAGAAGGCGAAGATCGAGCTGTCCTCCTCCACGGAGACCTCGATCAACCTGCCCTACATCACGGCCTCCGCCGAGGGCCCGCTGCACCTGGACGAGAAGCTCACGCGCTCGCAGTTCCAGCAGCTCACCGCGGACCTGCTCGACCGCTGCAAGACCCCGTTCCACAACGTCATCAAGGACGCGGGCATCAACCTGTCCGAGATCGACCACGTGGTCCTGGTCGGCGGCTCCACCCGCATGCCGGCCGTCGCCGAGCTCGTCAAGGAGCTCACCGGCGGTCAGGACGCCAACAAGGGCGTCAACCCGGACGAGGTCGTCGCCATCGGCGCCACCCTCCAGGCCGGTGTGCTCAAGGGTGAGGTCAAGGACGTCCTGCTCCTCGACGTGACCCCGCTGTCCCTCGGCATCGAGACCAAGGGCGGCATCATGACCAAGCTCATCGAGCGCAACACGACCATCCCGACCAAGCGGTCGGAGATCTTCACGACGGCCGAGGACAACCAGCCGTCCGTGCAGATCCAGGTCTACCAGGGCGAGCGCGAGATCGCGGCGTACAACAAGAAGCTCGGCATGTTCGAGCTGACGGGCCTGCCGCCGGCCCCGCGCGGCGTCCCGCAGATCGAGGTCTCCTTCGACATCGACGCCAACGGCATCATGCACGTGACCGCGAAGGACCTCGGCACGGGCAAGGAGCAGAAGATGACCGTCACCGGCGGCTCTTCGCTCGGCAAGGACGAGGTCGACCGGATGCGCCAGGAGGCCGAGCAGTACGCGGAGGAGGACCACCGCCGCCGCGAGGCCGCCGAGTCGCGCAACCAGGGCGAGCAGCTCGTCTACCAGACGGAGAAGTTCCTCGCGGACAACGCGGAGAAGGTCCCGGCCGACGTCAAGACCGAGGTCGAGACGGCCGTCACCGAGCTGAAGGACAAGCTCAAGGGCGAGGACACCGCCGAGATCCGCACCGCGACGGAGAAGCTCGCCGCGGTCAGCCAGAAGCTCGGCCAGGCCATCTACGCCGACGCCCAGGCCGCTCAGGCCGCCGGCGGCGCGGACGACGCGGGCCAGGCCAAGGCCGACGACGACGTCGTCGACGCCGAGATCGTCGACGACGAGAAGCCGAAGGGCGGCGCTGCCTGATGTCGGAGGAGACCCCGGGTTTCGACGAGAAGCCTGAAGTCCCCGCCGGCGCAGGCACCGACGACGCCGAGCCGAAGGCCGCCGACTCCGCCAAGGAGGAGGCGGCGGCCCCGGCCGGGGACGCAGCTCAGGACGTGGCCCTGGTGGCCCAGCTGGACCAGGCCCGTACCGCGCTCGGCGAGCGCACCGCGGACCTCCAGCGGCTCCAGGCCGAGTACCAGAACTACCGCCGCCGCGTGGAGCGGGACCGGGTCGCCGTCAAGGAGATCGCGGTCGCGTCCCTGCTGACGGAGCTCCTCCCGACCCTGGACGACATCGGCCGGGCGCGGGAGCACGGCGAGCTGGTCGGCGGCTTCAAGTCGGTGGCCGAATCGCTGGAGACGGCCGCCGCCAAGATGGGGCTGCAGCAGTTCGGCAAGGAGGGCGAGCCCTTCGACCCGACGATCCACGAGGCCCTGATGCACTCGTACGCGCCGGACGTCACCGAGACGACCTGCGTGGCGATCCTGCAGCCGGGGTACCGCATCGGCGAGCGCACGATCCGCCCCGCGCGGGTCGCGGTGGCCGAGCCCCAGCCGGGCGCGGCGCCCGCCGCCGCGTCCGAGTCCGGCGACGGCGACGCGCCGTCCGACAAGGACACGGATGCCCCCGACCAGGGCTGACGCACAGCATGTAGGGATCCGAGAGGAGGGACACCGGGGATGAGCACCAAGGACTTCGTCGAGAAGGACTACTACAAGGTCCTCGGTGTCCCGAAGGACGCCACCGAGGCCGAGATCAAGAAGGCGTACCGGAAGCTCGCCCGCGAGTTCCACCCGGACGCCAACAAGGGCGACGCCTCGGCGGAGGAGCGCTTCAAGGAGATCTCCGAGGCGGCCGACGTCCTCGGCGACGCCAAGCGGCGCAAGGAGTACGACGAGGCCCGCGCGCTGTTCGGCAACGGCGGTTTCCGCCCCGGCCCGGGCGGCGGTGGCGGTTCGTTCAACTTCGACCTGGGCGACCTGTTCGGCGGCACCCAGGCCGGCGGTCCGGGCGGCTTCGGCGGCGGCCTGGGCGACGTCTTCGGCGGACTGTTCAACCGCGGCGCCGGCGCCGGTGCGGGCACCCGTACCCAGCCGCGCCGCGGCCAGGACGTCGAGTCGGAGGTCACGCTCTCCTTCACGGAGGCGGTGGACGGCGCGACCGTCCCGCTGCGGATGTCCTCGCAGGCCCCCTGCAAGGCCTGTTCGGGCACCGGGGACAAGAACGGCACCCCCCGGGTGTGCCCGACCTGCGTCGGCACCGGCCAGGTCTCCCGGGGCAGCGGCGGCGGCTTCTCGCTGACCGACCCCTGCGCGGACTGCAAGGGCCGCGGCCTGATCGCGGAGAACCCCTGCGAGGTGTGCAAGGGCAGCGGGCGCGCCCGCAGCTCGCGCACCATGCAGGTCCGGATCCCGGCGGGCGTCTCCGACGGGCAGCGGATCCGGCTGCGCGGCAAGGGAACCCCGGGCGAGCGCGGCGGCCCGGCGGGCGACCTGTACGTGGTGGTCCACGTCGGCACCCACCCGGTGTTCGGCCGCAAGGGCGACAACCTCACGGTGACGGTCCCGGTGACCTTCGCGGAGGCCGCCCTGGGCGCCGAGATCAAGGTGCCCACCCTGGGCGGGCCCCCGGTCACCCTGAAGCTCCCCCCGGGCACCCCCGGCGGCCGCACCATGCGGGCCCGCGGCAAGGGCGCGGTCCGCAAGGACGGCACCCGCGGCGACCTGCTGGTCACGGTGGAGGTCGCGGTTCCGGCGGAGCTCTCGGACAAGGCCCGGGAGGCTCTGGAGATGTACCGGGACGCGACCGGGTCCGAGGACCCGCGCGCCCTCCTGTTCGAGTCCGCGAAGGGAGCATGACATGGACGGCCGCCGACGACAGCCCCGCTTCGGCGAGGGGGCGTACCAGCTGACCGACGAGACCCCGGTCTACGTGATCTCGGTGGCCGCCCAGCTCTCCGGACTGCATCCGCAGACCCTCCGCCAGTACGACCGCCTCGGCCTGGTCTCCCCGGACCGTACGGCCGGCCGCGGCCGTCGCTATTCGGCCAGGGACATCGAACTGCTCCGCACGGTGCAGCAGCTGTCCCAGGACGAGGGCATCAACCTGGCGGGGATCAAGCGGATCATCGAACTGGAGAACCAGGTGGCCGCGCTCCAGCAGCGCGTCGCGGAGCTGTCCACGGCCGTGGACGGTGCGGCCGCCGCGCTCCGGGCCCGCGAGGCGCAGGTGCACGCCTCGTACCGCCGCGACCTGGTCCCGTACCAGCCGCCGGTGCCGGGCAACGCGCTGGTCGTCTGGCGCCCCACCAAGCGCCCCGGCGACTGAAGCCCACCGCCCGCGTATCGCTGGACGCGCCGTGAAGGCCCCGTACGGCCCCTCTCCCTCCGGGAGCGGACCGACGGGGCCTTCCGTGCGTCCGGGGGCCTCCGGGAGGCTGCTGCGGGCCCCTGTCAGCCCTCGTGGAGCTCCGCCGGGCCCGTGCTGTGCAGGATCCCGGACTGGGCGATGAGGTAGCCGAGCTGGGCCCTGCTGCCGCTGCCGAGAGCGGCGGCCAGCTTCGCGATGTGCGCGCGGCAGGTGCGCACGTTCATGCCCAGCCGGCGGGCGATCGCCTCGTCCACGTGCCCCTCGATGAGCAGCTGGGCGATGGAGCGCTGTACTCCGGAGATGCCGTCCGGGTGGTGGGTGTAGGTGACCTCGTCGCCCAACGGCACCGCCCTGCGCCACAGTTGCTCGAAGACCTTGATGAGGTAGTCCACCAGCCCGGGGTGCCGCAGCTCCAGGGCCACGCGCCGGTCGTCGCTGGCGGGGATGAAGGCCACCGTGCGGTCGAAGATCATGAGACGCTCTATCAGTTCCTCGAGCGTGCGGATCTCCACCTTCCCCGTGGAGATCCGGTCGACGTAGGCGAGCGTCCCCTGGCTGTGCCGGACCGTGTGCTGGTAGAGCGTGCGGATGCTCACCCCGCGGTCGATCAGCGGCGTGGCGCGCTCCAAGGCCTCGCTGAGGATGAACGTCGGCCGTGCGCCGCCGGGCTGGACGGTCAGGGCCTCCGTGTGGCACTCGGCGGTGGCGAGGTCGAGGGCGGCGTTGATCTGGTCGATTCCCTCCAGCACCGTGATGGCGTGGGTGTTGGCGGGGCTCTGGGCGCTGATGGTGAGGAACGGCTCGAATGCATCGGTGAGATCTACGGCGGTGCGCCTGCGGTCCTGGATCTCACGTTCGATCGGGTGGAGCCGTTGGGCCAGGGCGACGGACGGGGGAACCGCGCGCAACTGGTTGGCGTCATCCGGGTCGGGTCGCAGAAGAGCGAATTCGAGCAGGCAGGGGGCGTTCTGGACCTCACCGCGGGCGACGCGGCCGGTGCTCAGGGCGGCCGCGTACAGTCGGGCGCCCTCGGCGCACATCGCCGTGACGGGGTGGGGATGTGTCGGGTTTGCCTCGCTTCTTGCCAAATCTCCACCCCCCAGGGTCCTGAACATGTAAGAACATGATGCATCGTCCCTGTGGCACTGACGTGCCTGAATGAGCCATCGTCTGTCAGTGCGGGGGAGAGGATTCCATCAAGTGAGGACGAAGCCGACCATGTATAAGAGAATGCTTCGCTCGGCGCTTGCCGTTGTTTTCTCCGTCGTTGCGGTCATTGGGGCAGTCGTCGCCGGCAACGGGGGCGACGCGGGAAGTGCTCAGGCGGGTGCCGCTGCGCACGTCGAATCCACGGGCAAGACCGATCTCGGCTGGAACTCGGGTCCTGCGGACCTCGGCTGGGACACGGCCCCTGCGAAGGTCTCCTGATGACCCCCGACGACCGCGACTTCCGGCGCGAAATGGCCTCCGCCTACCGCTCCGGGTGGCAGTTCATCGACCTCGCCACGGCGATCCCCTACGCCGGCGACTCGCTGATGGTCACCCTTTTCGGCCAGCCGATCGTCGTCGTCCGCGAGGAGGACGAGGACGTCCGTGCCTACCGCTGCCTGCGCCGCCCCCGGGGCGCACCGCAGCCCGTCCGCTGCGAAGTGCGGTACGGCATGGTCTTCGTCAACCTCGACCAGCGGGACCACCAGCTCTTCGAACCCGATATCACCACCGCCACCCCCCGCAGTGCCTGAGGCGATTCCCCCGTCGTTGCAAATCGCTCCAGGCGCTACCCCCACACAACGGCGCCATCGTGGACCTGACCACGATGGCGCCGTTGTGATGTCCGCGTCCAGTGGTCGAACCGGACAATCGGCCGGGGACCGGCCGGGGAACGCTGGAGGACGGCCGGAGGCGGCCCCCCGGGCTCAGGCCCGGCCCATCGCCCGGTCCAGGGCGATCTCCAGGACCACCCGGTCCGGGTTGGGCGAGGGCATCCGCCCGTACCGCTCCGCGTAGCGCGCCACGGCCTCGGCGACCGACGCCTCGTCCGTACGGATCACCGCGCGCCCCTCCAGGGTGGCCCAGCGCCTGCCCTCCATCTGGCAGACCGCCGCCCGGGCGCCGCCGCCGGGCGCCGCCAGGACGTTGCGGACCTTCTTGCTGTGCTTGTTGCTGATCACCCGCGCCAGCCCCGCCTCGGGGTCGTAGGTCACCCCCACGGGCACTACGTGCGGGGTGCCGTCCGGGCGCGGGGTGGTCAGGGTGCAGACGTGCCGCTCCCGCCAGAAGGCGAGGTACTCGGGCGTCGGGTTGAGTACGTCATGGGGCATGGGCCGAAGCGTACGCCCGCGAACCGGCGGATCCTGCGTGAGAACGTCCTTGAGTGGAATAGACTCAACTTTACAGACGCTGAACCTGTCAGAGTCGTGCACCGTGAGGTGCGCGCACCGAGCCACGGACACCCCGCCGGAGAGGAGAACCCCCAGTGGACGCCGAGCTGACCAACAAGAGCCGCGACGCCCTGAACGCGGCCACGAGCAGGGCCGTCAAGGACGGCCACGCGGACCTGACCCCCGCGCACCTGCTGCTGGCCCTGCTCGCCGGCGAGGACAACGAGAACGTCACCGACCTGCTGGTCGCCACCGAGGCCGACCAGGCGGCCGTGCGCACCGGAGCGGAACGGCTGCTGGCCGCCCTGCCCAGCGTCACCGGATCCACGGTCGCGCCGCCGCAGCCCAGCCGCGACCTGCTCGCCGTACTCGCCGAGGCCGACTCCCAGGCCGGGCGGCTCGGTGACGAGTACCTCTCCACCGAACACCTCCTCATCGCCGTCGCCGCCAAGGGCGGAGCGGCCGGTGAGGTCCTTTCCGACCAGGGCGCGACCGCCGGGAAACTGCTGGACGCCTTCCAGAACGCACGAGGAGGACGGCGCGTGACCACCCCCGACCCGGAGGGCCAGTACAAGGCCCTGGAGAAGTTCGGCACCGACTTCACGGCCGCCGCCCGCGAGGGCAAGCTCGACCCCGTCATCGGCCGCGACCACGAGATCCGGCGCGTCGTCCAGGTCCTCTCCCGCCGCACCAAGAACAACCCGGTGCTCATCGGCGAGCCCGGCGTCGGCAAGACCGCCGTGGTCGAGGGCCTGGCCCAGCGCATCGTCAAGGGCGACGTCCCCGAGTCCCTCAAGGGCAAGCGGCTCGTCTCCCTCGACCTCGGCGCGATGGTGGCCGGCGCCAAGTACCGCGGCGAGTTCGAGGAGCGGCTCAAGACCGTCCTCGCGGAGATCAAGTCGAGCGAGGGCCAGATCATCACCTTCATCGACGAGCTCCACACCGTCGTCGGCGCCGGAGCCGGCGGCGACTCCGCCATGGACGCGGGCAACATGCTCAAGCCCATGCTGGCCCGCGGCGAGCTGCGCATGGTCGGCGCGACCACCCTGGACGAGTACCGCGAGCGCATCGAGAAGGACCCGGCGCTCGAGCGCCGCTTCCAGCAGGTGCTGGTCGCCGAGCCCACCGTCGAGGACACCATCGCGATCCTGCGCGGGCTCAAGGGCCGTTACGAGGCCCACCACAAGGTCGTCATCAACGACAGCGCCCTCGTCGCCGCCGCCACCCTCTCCGACCGCTACATCACCTCCCGCTTCCTGCCCGACAAGGCCATCGACCTCGTCGACGAGGCCGCCTCCCGGCTCCGCATGGAGATCGACTCCTCACCCGTGGAGATCGACGAGCTCCAGCGCTCCGTCGACCGGCTGCGGATGGAGGAGCTGGCCCTGAACAACGAGTCCGACCCGGCCTCCCGCGAACGCCTCGACAAGATCCGCAAGGACCTCGCCGACCGGGAGGAGGAGCTGCGCGGCCTCACCGCCCGCTGGGAGAAGGAGAAGCAGTCCCTCAACCGCGTCGGCGAGCTGAAGGAACGCCTGGACGACCTGCGCGGCCAGGCCGAGCGCGCCCAGCGCGACGGCGACTTCGACACCGCCTCCAAGCTGCTCTACGGCGAGATCCCGCAGCTGGAGCGCGAGCTGGCCGAGGCCACCGAGGCGGAGGCGGAGGCCTCCAAGGCCGGGGCCGCCGCCAAGGACTCGATGGTCAAGGACGAGGTCGGCCCCGACGACATCGCCGACGTCGTCGGCGCCTGGACCGGCATCCCGGCGGGCCGCCTCCTCGAAGGGGAGACCCAGAAGCTGCTGCGCATGGAGGAGGAGCTGGGCCGCCGCCTGATCGGGCAGACCGAGGCCGTAGGGGCGGTCGCGGACGCCGTGCGCCGCACCCGCGCCGGCATCGCCGACCCGGACCGGCCGACCGGCTCGTTCCTCTTCCTCGGCCCGACCGGCGTGGGCAAGACGGAGCTGGCCAAGGCCCTCGCGGACTTCCTCTTCGACGACGAGCGGGCCATGGTCCGCATCGACATGTCGGAGTACGGCGAGAAGCACAGCGTGGCCCGCCTGGTCGGCGCCCCGCCCGGCTACGTCGGCTACGAGGAGGGCGGCCAGCTCACCGAAGCCGTCCGCCGCCGCCCGTACAGCGTGGTGCTGCTGGACGAGGTCGAGAAGGCCCACCCCGAGGTCTTCGACATCCTGCTCCAGGTCCTCGACGACGGCCGCCTCACCGACGGCCAGGGCCGGACGGTGGACTTCCGCAACACCATCCTGATCCTCACCTCCAACCTCGGCAGCCAGTTCCTGGTGGACCCGCTGACCAGCGCGCACGAGAAGAAGGAACAGGTCCTGGAGGTGGTGAGGGCGAGCTTCAAGCCGGAGTTCCTCAACCGCCTGGACGACCTGGTGGTCTTCTCCGCGCTGACCCGCGACGAGCTCGCCCACATCGCCGAGCTCCAGATCGCCCGGCTGGCCAAGCGCCTCGCCGACCGCCGGCTCGCCCTGGACGTCACCCCCGCGGCGCTGGCCTGGCTGGCGGACAAGGGCAACGACCCGGCGTACGGCGCCCGCCCGCTGCGCCGCCTGATCCAGACGGCGGTCGGCGACCGCCTCGCCAAGGAGATCCTCTCCGGCGAGATCAGGGACGGCGACACCGTACGGGTCGACGTGTCCGGCGAGGACCTGCTGGTCGGCCGCGCCCTGTAAGGGGCGCCCGCCCCCTCGTGTCCGCCCGGAGCGGATCGCCGGTGACGGGGCTGGACACGGGGTGGGCGCGATGGGGGAGGATGGCGGTATCCGCACGAAGGGAAGTACACGGTGAGCATCGACCCGGCCTCGATCCCCAACTTCGGGGGTCAGCCCGAACCGCAAGGCCAAGGACCGGCGGGCCCCGTCGTCCCCGACCAGGACCTGGTGAAGCAGCTCCTGGAGCAGATGGAGCTGAAGTACGTCGTCGACGACGAGGGTGACCTCGCGGCGCCGTGGGAGGACTTCCGCACGTACTTCATGTTCCGTGGCGAAGGCGAGCAGCAGGTCTTCTCCGTGCGGACGTTCTACGACCGTCCGCACGCCATCGACGACAAGGCGCAGCTGCTCGAGTCGATCGACGACTGGAACCGCCGCACCCTGTGGCCCAAGGTCTACAGCCACACGCACGACGACGGCTCCGTCCGCCTGATCGGCGAGGCGCAGATGCTGATCGGCACCGGCGTCAGCCTGGAGCACTTCGTCTCCTCCACGGTCAGCTGGGTCCGCGCGTCGATCGAGTTCGACAAGTGGCTGCTGGAGCAGCTCGGCCTGGAGAAGGACGTCGACTCCTCCGAGGGCGACGAGAAGGAGGAGGGCGGCGAGTAGCCGTCCCCCTTCACAGCGGTACCCGCGCCACCAGGAGCAGGTACAGCCCGTATCCGTAGGAGAGCCCGGCCATGCAGGCGGTCACCGCGACCGCCGTGCGCGGCCGGGCTCTCGCCATGGCGGCCGCCACCGGCAGCAGCAGCGGGAACGCGGGCAGCAGGAACCGGGGCTTCGACTCGAAGTAGCCCGCCCCGCCGAAGGTGATCAGCAGCAGCGTCCCGGCGTACACCAGCAGCGGCAGCGGCGTCCGGTCCAGTACGGCCGCCGCCGCGAGCAGCCCGGCCGCGGCCAGCACGGCCAGGGTCACGCCGACCGGGATGGTCAGGGGGCCGCCCGAGAGCACCTTCCCGGCCGTCTCCAGGGTCCCGGCGCCGAAGTCGAACCGCGAGCCCCACTGCCGCTGCACCGCGAAGTAGCCGAGCGCGTCGTGCCGGTGCACCCCGACGGCCAGGACGTACGCCGCCCAGCCCGCGGGCGCGAGCAGCGCGGCGGCCCAGACCCCGGGCGCGCGGTTGCCCCGTACCGCCAGCTCCCGCACGGCCAGCGCCGTCACGGCGGCGGCCACCGCGACCCCGGTCGGCCGGGTCAGCCCGGCGAGCGCCGCCAGGCCCGCCGCCCACAGCCAGCGCTCCCGCAGCAGGGCGTACAGCGCCCACGCGGCCAGCGCCGCCAGCAGCGCCTCGGTGTAGGCGAGGGTCAGCACCACCGCGTGCGGCAGCGCGGCCCACAGCCCGACGAGCAGCACCCCGGCCCGCGCCCCGAGCAGCCGCTCCCCGACCCGGTACACGCCGACGGCGGCCACGGCGGCCGCCGCCCACGCCACGGCCAGCCCGGCCCCCGGCCCGCCCCCGGCGAGGCGCACCAGCAGCGGGTAGAGCGGGAAGAAGGCGTAGTCGCTCTGGACGGAGCCGGACGCGGCCCACATCTGGGTCCGGCCGTACCCGTGCGCGGCGATCCCGAGGTACCAGACGGAGTCCCAGGAGAAGCCGAGCACCCGCACCGGGTCCCGCCCGGCCCACCAGGCCCCGGCGGCGACCACCAGCGCCCCGGCCCCGCGGACCGCGGCGAACACCCCGAGCGCGGCCACCGCGCCGGGCGCGAGCGCCTGCCGTGCCTGCGTCGGCCGCAGGGTCGCGGACACCGTCCGCACGCTCCCGATCCCCTCAGAGCCGGCGCAGGCGGGCGACCGCCTCCTGGAGGACTTCGGTCCGCTTGCAGAAGGCCCAGCGCACCTGGGCGGCTCCGGCGGACGGGTCGTCGTAGAAGACCTGGTTGGGCACGGCGACCACCCCGCAGCGCTCCGGCAGCGCGCGGCAGAAGGCGAGGCCGTCCTTCTCGCCCAGGGGCGAGATGTCGGTGGTGATGAAGTACGTGCCCTGCGGGCGGAAGACCCGGAAGCCGGCGGCGGCCAGTCCGTCGGAGAGGAGGTCCCGCTTGGCGGCGAGGTCCGCGCGGAAGCCGTCGTAGTAGGCGTCGGGCAGGGCGAGGGCCTCGGCGACGGCGTACTGGAAGGGGCCGGAGGAGACGTACGTCAGGAACTGCTTGGCCGAGCGGACCGCGGAGACCAGCGCGGGCGGGGCGGCGACCCAGCCGACCTTCCAGCCCGTGAAGGAGAAGGTCTTGCCGGCGGAGGAGATGGTGACGGTGCGTTCGCGCATGCCGGGCAGGGAGGCCAGCGGCACGTGCTCGCCGTCGAAGACCAGGTGCTCGTACACCTCGTCGGTGACGACCAGGAGGTCGCGCTCCACGGCGAGTTCGGCGATGGCGGCGAGTTCCGCGCGGGTCAGGACGGTGCCCGTCGGGTTGTGCGGGGTGTTCAGCAGGAGCAGCCGGGTGCGCGGGGTGACGGCGTCGCGCAGGGCGTCCAGGTCGGGGCGGAAGTGCGGGGCGCGCAGGGTGTGCGGGACGCGGACCGCGCCCGCCATGGCGATGCAGGCCGCGTAGGAGTCGTAGAACGGCTCCAGCGCGATGACCTCGTCGCCCGGCTCCAGGAGGGCGAGGAGGGAGGCGGCGATGGCCTCGGTGGCGCCCGCCGTGACGAGGACCTCGGTCTCCGGGTCGTAGGACAGGCCGTGGAAGCGCTGCTGGTGGGCGGCGACGGCGGTGCGCAGCTCGGGGACGCCCGGGCCCGGCGGGTACTGGTTGCCGCGTCCGTCGCGGATCGCCCGGACGGCGGCTTCGGCGATCTCCGCGGGGCCGTCGGTGTCCGGGAAGCCCTGGCCCAGGTTGATCGAGCCGGTGCGGGCGGCCAGCGCCGACATCTCCGCGAAGATCGTCGTGCCGAAGGCGGCCAGGCGGCGGTTGAGGAAGGGGCGGCTGCTGCTCGCGGGTGCGCTCATGGGCGCCATCCTGGGGGGAACCTCTGGAGTTGCTCAAGTGTGCTTTGGCCGCGTCGGCCGGAGGGCATCCCCCCTCCACGCGGGCCACGGGGGTCCTGCCACCCGGGCGACCGGGGGTTCGGGAAAGGAGGCGGTGCCGTGATCATCGTCCTGGGCATCGTCGCGCTGATCGTCGGGGGGATCATCTACCTCGCGGTGCGCTTCAACGGGAGCGGCGGCAGCGGGTCCGGCGGATCCGGCTCCAGCTGGTGGGCCGGCGGCGGAGGGTCTTCGTCCTCCGGCGGGTCGTCCTCGTCGTGCGGGTCGTCCTCGTCGTGCGGTTCGTCGTCCTCCTGCGGATCCTCGTCCTCCTGCGGTGGCGGTGGCTGCGGGTCCAGCTGACACTGGTACGGGCCGGCCGGAACCTCGCGCCGATCCCGTGTGGACAAGACGCCCGGCGGGGACAACTTCCTTCGGGCGTCTTCTTGTTCGGGCCGGCACTACGGCGTACGGGCGGCGTCGTGTTGAACACGTGAACCGTGAAGCCCCCGGGGGGATGTAAACCCCGTCAAGTTGGGTAAAAACGCTGTGAGTGCCGTGCCTTTCATGATTCCCTCGGTTGAGTAGACCAGTCCCCGGACCTCCCGGGACTTCCTGTGGACCCGTGCCGGTTTCCCCCCACCCGTTGACCACCGCTGGCGGGCCCCCGGCCCCTCTCCCTCGCGCGTTTGCGGAGCCGACTCATGCTCACGACCCTCCAGACCACCTACACCGACACGCGTGCCGCCGATCTCGCCTGGGCCCTGGGACGCGACCGGCTGCCCGCCCTGGCCGTACTGAACCTCCAGCTCGCGGACGCGAAGGTGGAGCTGCGCCTGCTCGGGGCCTCCCACCAGGTGCTCCTGGAGGAGGGCGAGGTGCTCTGCTCGGAGACGGTCGCCTGTATGCCCGGCAGCAGTACGCCGCTGCCGCTCGGCGTGGCGAAGCGGGTGGGCGACTGGGAGTACGAGTTCGCCGCGCGGGTCGAGACCCTCTCGCGGGGGTCCTTCGCGGGCCGGGCGCAGGAGTTGCTCGCGCTGGTCGCGGACCACCCGAACGGGCTAGCCGGCACCTTCCCCGGTGATCCGCACGCGTTCACCGCCATGCTCGCGCAGCGTCACGAGGGCCAGGTGCGCTGGCGCACCTGGCACGCGTACCCGCAGGAGGGCCAGCTGGTCGCCACCCGCACCCGGGTGGGCGTCCGCATGGGGGCTCCCGTCTAGGCCGTCCCGGGGAGTTGTGCTCCCGATTACTCCAACTGGCCTGATCAACACGGCACTTGCACCCATGTGGGTGACAGGGTGTCGGTGGGCGGTGACGTACGGTTCGCTGCATGATCGACCGTTCCGCCCCCCGCGGGGTGCTCCCGGCGGCGGAGCCGCGGGGCGTGCAGACCGTCCAGGCCGCCCTGCCCGTACGCCCCCGGACCGGCCGGGTCCTCGTGCTGGCCACGGTGTTCGTCTGCGCCGCCTGCGGGCTCGTCTACGAGCTGGAGCTGCTCGCCCTCGGCTCGTACCTCATCGGCGACTCCGTCACGCAGGCGTCGGTCGTGCTGTCCGTCATGGTCTTCGCCATGGGCGTCGGCTCCCTCCTCGCCAAACGCCTGCGCCGCCGGCCCGCCCTCGGCTTCGGCGCCATCGAGGCAGCGCTCGCCCTGCTCGGCGGCTTCTCCGCCACGGCCCTCTACGCGAGCTTCGCCTGGCTGGGGGAGTCCCGGCCCGCGCTCGTCGCCTTCTCCTTCGCCATCGGCGTGCTCATCGGCGCGGAGATCCCGCTCCTGATGGTCCTCATCCAGCGCATTCGCCGGCAGGACGCCGGCGGGGCCGTCGCCGACCTCTTCGCCGCCGACTACGTGGGCGCCCTGGCCGGCGGGCTCGCCTTCCCCTTCCTGCTGCTCCCCCTGCTCGGACAGCTCACCGGGGCCATGCTCACCGGCACCGTCAACGCCGTCGCCGGCGGCGGGCTCGTCCTGTGGCTGTTCCGCCACGACCTCAGCAGACGCTGCCGCCGGCTGCTGGTCACCGCCAACGCGGCCGTCCTCGCCCTGCTCGCCTGCGCCACCCTCCTCGTCGACGACTTCGAGCGGGCCGCGCGCACCGCCGTCTACGGCGCCGAGGTACGCGTCGCCGCGCAGACCGGGGTGCAGGAACTGGTGCTCACCGGCCCGTCCACCGGGTCCCCGCGCTCCCTCGACCTCTTCCTGGACGGACGGCTGCGGGTCAGCGGCTACGACGAGTACCGCTACCACGAGGCCCTGGTCCACCCCGCCATGACCGGCCCGCACGCCCGCGTCCTGGTCCTCGGCGGCGGTGACGGGCTCGCCGCCCGCGAGGTGCTGCGCTACCCGGACGTCGCCTCCGTCACCGTCGTCGAGCTCGACCCCGGCGTGGTCCGCCTGGCCCGCACCGACCCCATGCTCTCCGCGCTCAACGCCCGCGCCTACCGGGACCCGCGGCTGGAGGTCGTCACCCGGGACGCCTTCCGCTGGCTGCGGGGACCGGCCGCGCGCGACCGCTTCGACGTCATCGTCTCCGACCTGCCCGACCCCGGCATCACCCCGAGCACCAAGCTGTACTCGCAGGAGTTCTACGGGCTGGCCGCGCGGGCCCTCACGCCGGGCGGGCGCATCGCGGTGCACGCCGGACCCCTCACCACGAGGCCGCGCACGTTCTGGACCGTCGAGTCCACCCTGCGGGCAGCCGGGCTGTTCACCACGCCCTACAGCACCGGCGGCCGGCTCTCCGGCTTCACCGCCGGACCCGACCGCACCCTCGGCGCGGCCGACGCGCCGCCGCAGGACTGGGGCTTCGTGCTCGCCGCCCGCGGCCGGGCCCCCGAGCTGCGCGTGGACGGGGACACCCCCGCCCTCCGGGCCGTGTCGACCCCGGCCCTGCAGGACGCGGCCCGGGACGCCGCCCGCACCCGGCCGGCCGGTCTGCCGCCCTCCACGCTGCCGCACCCGCGCTACTCCTGAGCTCCGGCCGCCGGGTCCCGGCGCGTGCGGCGTCGTGTCCGTGTGCACGGGCGGGTCCCGTCGGTAGGCTCGACCGCATGGAGCATCAGGTGTTCGTTCCGGTTCCGGCAGACGACGTCCGCGCCGTGCTGCGCGACCCCGCCCGGGTGGCCCGCTGCGTCCCCGGGCTCCAGCAGGACGCCGACACCGGCTCCGGGCCCCTGGCCGGGCGCCTCAGGGTCCGGGTCGGCGGTCACACCGTGACCTACCGGGGGGCCCTGACCGTCACCGAGCGGGACCCGGACCACTTCACGGCGGAGGGCGAGGGGGCCGAGGTGCGCGGCAGCGGCACCGTCACCCTCACCCTCGGGCTGCGGCTGGTCCCGCACGAGGGCGGGACCCGGATGGAGTTCAGCGGCGGGGCCGCCGCGGACGGGCGGGCCGCCGCCTTCGACCCGCAGGCCACCGCCACCGCCGCCGGGCGGCTGCTCGACCGGCTCGCCGCCAACCTGGCCGGCGAAGCCGCCGGCTCCGGAGCCGCGGGCGACCCGGTGGCCGAGGCCGAGGAGGCGGAAGCCGAGGCGGCGGGGACGGAGCCGGGGCCGGACGGGCCCGGGGTCAGCGCGTCCGTGTTCGACACCGAGGTGCCGCCCCCGGCCCTCGACCCCTTCACGGAGGGCGGCTTCGCCGACTTCGCCGGCCTCGGCGAGCTGGGGGAAGCCGGGCAGGGGACCGGCCCCGCCGGTTCCCCGCGTCCGCCGGCCGAGGCCGCCCACGCCCGCCGCACGATGATCGGCCGCAGCGCCGAGGAGGTCGACCACGCGCCGCCGCGCGGCCGCTACGCCCCGGTTCCGGCCCCCTCCGCCGCCACCGGCGGGAACGGCCTGCGCTGGATCGCCCCGGCGGCGGCCCTGGCCCTCGCGTCGGCGGTCGTGATGAGGAGGGCGTTGCGCCGCCGCAGCTGAGCGGCCCCGGCGGCCGGCGGCCGTAGGGTCGGCGGTATGAGTACGCAACTGAGCGCCGGCGGCGCCGACATGACCATCGACCAGGAGAACGGCTGCCGGATCAGCAGTCTGCGTGTCGACGGCACCGAACTCCTGCGCCAGGGCCCGCACTACGGCTCCTTCCCGATGGTCCCCTGGTGCGGACGCACCGGGTACGGGCGGTTCCGCGACGGCGCGGCCGTCCACCAGCTGCCCGTGAACCACCCCCCGCACGCCATCCACGGCCTCGGCCGTGACATCGCCTGGCGGTCCGCCGGGGCCACCGGCACCCGGGCGTCCTTCTACTTCGACCTGGCCGCCCCGTGGCCGTACGCCGGCCGGGTGACGCAGGTCTTCGAACTGGCCGAGGACACGCTGACGTTGGCGATGAGCGTGGAGACGTACCAGGACTCCTTCCCGGCCCAGGCCGGCTGGCACCCCTGGTTCAACCGTGTCCTGACCCACGGCGGCGCCGAGGCGCAGATCGCCTTCGACCCGGCCTGGCAGGAGGAGCGGGGCGAGGACCTCCTCCCCACCGGCCGCCGGACCGACCCGGGGCCCGGCCCCTGGGACGACTGCTTCGGGATGCCCGGCGGGGTGGACGTCACCCTCACCTGGCCCGGGGAGCTGGAACTGAAGGTCGCCAGCCGGGCCGAATGGGTGGTCGTGTACGACGAGCAGCCCGAGGCCGTCTGCGTCGAGCCCCAGTCCGGCCCGCCGAACGGCCTGAACACCCTGCCGCAGCTGGTCACGCCGGTGGACCCGCTGGAGGTCTCCACGACCTGGACCTGGCGGCGGCTGCTCTAGGCCGGGCCGTCGAAGTCCCTGCTGGCCGGTGCGGCGGCACTCCCCGGCACCCAATTAAGCTCGGGGCCATGACTGACGTACGCGATGCGCTTCTGCAGCAGATCAAGGACAAGGCCGTCGTGCACGGCAAGGTGACGCTCTCCTCCGGCAAGGAGGCCGACTACTACATCGACCTCCGCCGGATCACCCTCGACGGCGAGGCCGCCCCGCTCGTCGGGCAGGTCATGCTGGACCTCACCGCCGACCTCGACTTCGACTGCGTCGGCGGCCTGACCCTGGGCGCCGACCCGGTCGCCACGTCGATGCTGCACGCCTCCGCCGCGCGGGGCGAGCGCCTGGACGCCTTCGTCGTCCGCAAGGCGCAGAAGGCGCACGGCATGCAGCGCCGCATCGAGGGCACCGAAGTGAAGGGCAAGCGCTGCCTGGTCGTCGAGGACACCTCGACGACCGGCGGCTCCCCGCTGACCGCCGTCGAGGCCGTCCGCGAGGCCGGCGGCGAGGTCGTCGCCGTCGCCACCATCGTGGACCGGGGCGCGGCCGACGCCATCGCCGAGGCGGGCCTGCCCTACCTCACCGGCTACCGGCTGGGAGACCTGGGCCTCGCCTGACCCGCCCCCGTTCCGTGCGGCTCCGGCCGTCTCGGATCGTGGTCGCGCCGGGGTGGCGGGCGGTCGGGCGCCGGGTGCGGCACCACGGGCGGCCAAGGCCGTGGAAGTGTCCGCTCCGGTCCTGACCTGCGTCTTTCCTCGGAGGCGGAGTGTTTCACGTGAAACACTCCGCCCGCTCCGCCGGGCGAGGGGTGACGGGCGGGGTGGAGTGTTGCGCCGAGTCTGGAAAGATAGGCGCGACGGCGACGTCGCCCCCAGGTCAGGGCCCGCAATAAGCACACTCCCCGCACATCCAAGGAGCGGACAGATGCCCATCGCAACCCCCGAGGTCTACAACGAGATGCTCGACCGGGCGAAGGCAGGCAAGTTCGCCTACCCGGCCATCAACGTCACCTCGACCCAGACCCTGCACGCTGCCCTGCGCGGCTTCGCGGAGGCCGAGAGCGACGGCATCATCCAGATCTCCACCGGTGGTGCCGAGTTCCTGGGCGGCCAGTACAACAAGGACATGGTCACCGGCGCGGTCGCCCTGGCCGAGTTCGCGCACGTCGTCGCCGCCAAGTACGACATCACGGTCGCCCTGCACACGGACCACTGCCCCAAGGACAAGCTGGACGGCTACGTGCGTCCGCTCCTGGAGGTGTCCGCCGAGCGCGTGGCCCGCGGCCTGAACCCCCTCTTCCAGTCGCACATGTGGGACGGCTCCGCCGAGACCCTGGCCGACAACCTGGCCATCGGCCAGGAGCTGCTCGCCAAGGCCGCTGCCGCGAAGATCATCCTCGAGGTCGAGATCACCCCGACCGGCGGCGAGGAGGACGGTGTCAGCCACGAGATCAACGACGAGCTGTACACCACCGTCGAGGACGCGATCCGCACCGCCGAGGCCCTGGGCCTGGGCGAGAAGGGCCGCTACCTGCTGGCCGCCTCCTTCGGCAACGTGCACGGCGTCTACAAGCCGGGCAACGTCGTCCTGCGCCCCGAGCTGCTCAAGGACCTCCAGGCCGGTGTCGCCGAGAAGTTCGGCAAGGCCTCCCCGTTCGACTTCGTCTTCCACGGCGGCTCCGGCTCCACGCCCGAGGAGATCGCCACCGCCCTGGAGAACGGCGTCGTGAAGATGAACCTCGACACCGACACCCAGTACGCCTTCACCCGCCCGGTCGCGGACCACATGTTCCGCAACTACGACGGTGTCCTGAAGGTCGACGGCGAGGTCGGCAAGAAGTCCACCTACGACCCGCGCACCTGGGGCAAGCTGGCCGAGGCGAGCATGGCCAAGCGCGTCACCCAGGCCTGCGCCGACCTGCGTTCCACGGGCACCAAGCTGAAGTAGGCACCAGCGCCCCGAAGGGTCCACCGGTCCGACACGGACCGGTGGACCCTTTTGTCTGCGCCCGCCCGCCCGGCCGGTGCCGTACAGCGGATTCGCGACGGATTCCCCCGAGGTGACATACGCCGGTGGACGCGCGGCCACGCGATGGTGTGGAATCTATGCAGAGAAACGTACCCGTGGGGATGTAACACCGGCGGGCCAGGAGAGGCGACGCCAGAGATGAAGACAGAGCGACCCCAGGTGAAGCAGGACCGGGCGGTGCGCACGCGTCGGGCCATCCTGGAGGCGGCCGCCGTGGTGTTCGAGGAGCACGGGTACGACGCGGCCAAGCTCTCGGACATCGTCAACATCGCGAAGGTCACCAAGGGCGCCCTCTACTTCCACTTCGAGTCGAAGGAGGGCCTGGCCCAGGCCGTCATCGACGCGCAGAACGACTCCCAGCCGCAGCTGCCGCCGCAGCAGTACCGGGCGCAGGACTTCGTGGACATCGGCATGGTGTTCTCGCACCGGCTGCGGCACGAGGTGCTGATCCGGGCCAGCACGCGGCTCACGCTGGAGTACGGGAACCGCCGGCTCGACCGGGCGTCCCCGTACGAGGCGTGGATCGACCTGCACGTCGCGGTGCTGGAGGAGGCGCAGCGGCGCGGGGAGCTGCTGCCGAACGTGGACCCGGTGGTCCCGTCCCGGCTGATCGTCGGTGCGTACGCGGGGCTGAACACCATGTCGTACACGCTCGGCCTGGACCTCGACGCCCAGGTCGCGGAGCTCTACACGCACGTGATGCCGAACGTGGTGGTGCCGGCCGTGGCGATCCGGCTGGACACCGCTCCGGGGCGGGGCGCGCGGGTCCTGTACGGACCGCGGGGCGCGCACGAGTGCCGCCACCAGTGCGAGGGCGGGGTGCCGCCGCAGGAGCCGGCCCCGCAGGGGGTCCGCGCGTCCGCCTGACCCACAGCGCCCCGCCTCTTCCCAAAAAGATCCTTCCGGGTATTATTTTTCTGCTCGCCTGCCCAGGGAGATCACTGTGGACATTGAGGTACTCGGCGCACCACGGGTCACCGAGAACGGTGTGCCCATCACGGCCCCCACGCCGGAGGCCCGGCATGTCCTGGCGGTCCTCGCGGCCTGCCCGGACCGGGTCGTGCCCGTGGCCGTCCTCGCGGACGAGCTGGCGGTCCGCACCCCGCCCGAGCACGCCCGCGCCGCCCTGCACACCGCCGTACGCCGGCTGCGCGAGCGGTTCGCGGAGGTGCTGGGCGGCGGCTCGGTACGTACCCCCGAGACGGTTCTGTCCACGCGGCCCGGCGGGTACCTCCTCGACACCGGCGGAGGCCGCTGCGACGTGCGGGAGTTCGGGCGCGAGGCCGGCGCCGGCTACCGGGCCATGGGCCGGGGCGACTTCGAGCAGGCCGCCGCGCGGCTCCGCCGCGCCCTGGACCTGTGGACCGGCCCCGCCCTGGACGGCATCGACGCCGGGCCCTGGCTCGGCGGCAGGATCGCGGCGCTCGACGCGGACCGGCTCTCCGTGCTCGGCCAGTGGGTCGAGGCGGAACTCGCCCTCGGGCGCCACCGCGAACTGCTCCTCGCGCTCGCCGGACTGCGCGGCGCGGGCGCCGGCCGCCCCGACGGCCCCTACCTGGCGGCGCTGCGCCGCGCCGAGGCCCGCGTCGAAGCGGCGCGGACGGCCCGCCCGGCCCCCGGACTCAGCCTGACCTGCGGCGCCCGCTGCTGACCCGCGGCCGTCCGGGCCTGCTTGACCCCTCGCCTGACGGAACCTAGGTTCGGGTCGGGGTACGAAGAGCAGCTGGTCGGGGCGGGGGGGAGCAGCGGTATGCGCGGGGAGGGCGGCGGCCCGCTGGCCGTACTGGAACTGCTCGCGGAGGAAGCCCCGCAGAGCCGGTACGAGACCCTGCTCGCCGAGGCCCGCACCTCGGGCGCCGGCACCGCCGAACTCGCCGCCCTCACGCGGGCCGTCGAACTGGCCGGCTCGGTGCGCGCCCGCGCGAGCAGGGGCAGACAGCGCGAGGCCGCCCTCACCGCGCTCGTCGACACCGCCCACGACCTGACCTCCCCGTACGACATCGACGGCCTGCTGCGTCTGATCACGCGCAGGGCCAGGCGCCTCCTCGGCTTCGACATGGCCTGGCTCTCGCTGAGCCGTCCGGACGGTTCGGCGTACGTCCGCACCTCCGAGGGCGAGACCACCGCGCTCAACGTCGGCCTGGAACTCGGCACCGGCCGGGGCCTCGGCAGCATCGCCCAGGACCGCCGCTCGCCGGTCTGGACCCCCGACTACCTCGCCGACGCCTCCATCGCGCACGCCCCCGGTATCGACGCCGTCGTCGAGGCGGAGGGCCTGCACGCGATCATCGCGGTGCCGCTGCGGCGCGGCAGCTCCACCCTCGGCGCGCTCTACGGATCCGACCGCGCCGTACGGGAGTTCACCCCGGACGAGATCGGCATCATGCTCTCCCTCGCCGACCTGGCCGCCGTCGCCATCGAGAAGGCCCGGCTGCTGGAGCAGACCCGCGACGAGGTCACCGAGCTGGAGGCCTTCGGCTCGCGCACCCACACGGCCCTCACCCGCGTCCGCCACCTGTGGGAGTGCCACGCCCGGCTCGCCGGACTGGTCCTGGACGGCGCCGGACTCGCCACCCTCGCCCGGGCCACCGCCGACGCGCTGGACGGCGTCCTCCAGGTACGGGACCCGGGCGGCCGCCCGCTGACCGCGACCGGGGAACTGCCCGGCCTGGACGAGGAGGCGGTGACCAAGGCCGCCCTCCAGGCGCTCACCGACCGGCGCCCGGTGCGCCTGCCCGGCGACCTGTGGCTGGCGCCCGTACTGGCGGGAGCCGAGGACCTCGGGGTGCTGCTGCTGAGCGCCTCCGCCCCGCTCACCGACGAGGACGTACGGCTGCTCCAGCTGGCGGCCCAGTCCGTGGCCTCCCTGATGCTGATCCAGCGGGGCACGGCCGCGGCCGAGGGCCCCGTGCACGACGAGCTCCTTGCCGACCTGCTGGACCGGCCGCACTCCGTCGACCTGCACCTGCTGGAGCGCACCCGCCGGCTCGGCATCGACCTCGACCGCCCGCACGTGGTGGTCGTCGCCCGGCCGGAGGGCGGCGAACTGGGCAAGGCCGTGGCCTGGGCGTCCTCGTACGCGTACCGGATGGGCGGCCTCAAGGGCGTCCGCCGGGGCTGCATCGTCCTGGTCCTGCCCGGCAGCGACGCCTCCGCCGCCGCGCACCGGGCCTCCGGCGAGCTGTCGCCGCTGCTCGGGCACGCCGTGTCCACCGGTGCCGCCGGACCCACCGGCGGCCCGGGCGATGTGGCCCGCGTCTACGCCGAGGCCGTGCGCTGCCTGGACGCGCTGACCGCGCTCGACGGGGTGGGCGGCACGGCCTCCCTGCGCGAACTGGGCTTCCTCGGCATGCTGCTGTCCGCCGACCACGACGTCGAGTCGTTCATCGACGCGACCATCGGCCCGGTCCTGGAGTACGACGCCGACCGGCTGACGGAGCTGACCCGCACCCTGGAGGCGTACTTCGCCTCGGGCGCCAGCCCCACCCACGCGGCCGAGGCCCTGCACGTCCACCCCAACACCGTTTCCCGCCGGCTGGACCGGATCGCCGAACTCCTCGGCCCGGACTGGCAGAAGCCGGCCGGCGCGCTGGAGATCCAGATGGCCCTGCGGCTGCGCAAGGCCCGCACGGTCCTGCACGACCGCCGCTCGGCCGCCGACCGGGCCTACGCGGCCGAGTAGCCCCCTCGGCCGGCGGCCCCGGAGCCGGCCGCCGCGTAGTGCTCCGTGCCGGTCAGCGCGCGGGCGGCGTGCGCGACCGAGGCCAGCGTGACGTGGCGGTGCCAGCCGGGCAGGGCCCGCCCCGCGAAGTCGCGCAGGCCCGCCTCCTGGCCGCTGTGCTCGGCGGCGAAGCCGACCCGGCGGCCCTGCTTCGTCAGCCGCAGCAGCGGCCCGACCGGGAGCCGTACCAGGTCCGTCAGCCACAGCTGCGCCGGAGGGCGACGGGCGTCCGTCCACTCGCCGACCAGCAGCAGGTGGCGCCGGCGGGCCGGCGAGGGGTCGGGCATCATCACGCGCACCGCGACGGCCAGGGTGCCGCGGTGGCGGCCGCCCGGGGCCGCGGGGTCCGGGTCGGTCCACTCGACGGGGGTGCACAGCCCCTTCACCGACTGCAGGACGTCCCGCGCGGGGCGCGGCCCGGCACCGTACCCGGGCAGCGCCGGGTCGGTGACGAGCAGCGGGGTGGCCGGGCCGACGCGGGCGATGACGGGCAGCGCGGCCTCCGCGAAGCGGTTCATCGTGGAGCGGGTGCCGATCCGCTGGATGTCCAGCACCACCGGGCGCCGGTTCCCGCTGAGCCGTACGGTCTCGATGACGGCGGTCGCCGCCGCCTCCTCGTACGCCGCCTGCGTCCCGACGGCTCCGGGGGAGTCCTGGGCATCGGCCTCCGGCAGGTACATCCGCCAGCCGACCGGAGAGACCAGTCCGGCCGAGGCGAACCAGGTCCCGAAGGCCTGCTGCCCGCGGAACATCTGCCCCTGGTGCGGGTCGAAGCGGTGCGCCACCCCCACCGAGTGCTCCCCGCCCTTGGGGATGGCCATGGGCTGCGCCACCCACGCGGTCAGCGGGGTCGTCGCCTGGAGGAACCCGGCGAGCGAGGCGCGGAGCGGCTCCCAGTCCCAGGTCGAGCCGGAGATGAAGTGGTGCATGCTCTGCTCGGCGGCCCCGCCCCCGACCTGCCCCGCGATCCCGCGCATCGACTTGCGGCCGGGCAGCGCGAGCAGCCCCTGGACGTACTGCCGGCCCTTCTCCCGCTGGTCCTTGCGGCGCAGCGAGGACAGGACCACGGAGCACAGGTCGTCGGCCGCCTCGCGGGCCGGGTCCCGCCGGACCAGCGTCGCCGTGCCCGTACTCCTGCTGCTGCTCATGACCGCTTTCACGACATGCCCCCCTCGGCGTGCGTCCACTGCACCTCTACCGTCGGCCGAGCACCCCTCGTGCGGGGAGGTGCGCCGGCCACCGCACTTCGCCGGAACGTGGTGGGGCCGCCACACCCCGGCGACTTGACGGACTGCCGGGGCGGACCTGGCCGCACCCCCGCGCATCGGGCACGGTCCTGCCGCGGGGCCCGTGACCCGCGGTGCCGGTGCCTGCCCCCAGCCGCTGTCGGCCACACTGAAGCCATGTCGATTCACCAGAACCTGCTCGGGGGCCCCGCCCCCACCCACCTGCCCGACGAGCCCGCGCCGCGTGAGGCCCTCACCGCCGGGACCGACCCGGCCGAGGTGGCCGCCGCGCACCCCACCTCCTCCCTCGCCTGGGCCGCCCTCGCCGACCGGGCCTTCGCCGCCGGCAACGCGGTCGAGTCGTACGCGTACGCCCGTACGGGCTACCACCGCGGCCTCGACGCCCTGCGCCGCGCCGGCTGGAAGGGCCACGGCCCGGTGCCGTGGGAGCACGAGCCGAACCGCGGCTTCCTGCGGGCCCTGCACGCCCTGGCGCGGGCCGCCGGGGCCATCGGGGAGAAGGAGGAGCAGGAGCGCTGCTCCACGTTCCTGCGCGATTCCTCGCCGACCGCGGCGGACACGCTCGCGTAACGCTGCCGAGGTCTGCCCTAGAGGGCTTCCGGATCCCCTGCTTATGATGCGGGGCAGGGGACCGGGGCTCCACTTACCTCACCGGAAGGAGCGGACCGCTACCCGGAAGCACGTGTCGAGGAGACAGAAATGTCGCACGCCCTTGATGCCTCCGGAGCCGGTTCGGACACCCCGAACCTCGACTTCGACGGCACGACTCCGTACGAGGACTACGTCCAGGCGGACGTCCTCACCCACCTCCAGCACCTGCGCTCGGACGATCCGGGCGAGATGGTGTTCCTGGTGACCACCCAGGTCATGGAGCTGTGGTTCACCGTCATCGTCCACGAGTGGGAGACCGCCGCCCGCGCCCTGCGCGAGGACGACGTCCCGGTCGCGATGGACGCGCTGAAACGATCCCTCCGGGAGCTGGAGGCCCTGAACGCCTCCTGGCGCCCGCTGGCCCAGCTCACCCCCGCGCAGTTCAACTCGTACCGCGCCGCGCTCGGCGAGGGTTCCGGTTTCCAGTCGGCGATGTACCGCCGGATGGAGTTCCTGCTGGGGGACAAGTCCGCGTCGATGCTGGTCCCGCACCGGGGCGCCCCGCGGGTCCACGCCGAGCTGGAGAAGGCCCTCCACGAGCCCGGCCTGTACGACGAGACCCTGCGCCTGCTGGCCCGCCGCGGCCTGCCGGTCCCCCGGACGGTCCTGGACCGGGACCTGGCGCTGCGCTACGAGTCCTCCCCCGAGGTCGAGGCGGTCTGGACGGCCCTGTACGCGGACCCGTCCGGCCCGAACGCCGACCTGCACCGCCTCGGCGAGGTGCTGACGGACGTCGCCGAGCTGGTCTGGCGCTGGCGCAACGACCACCTGGTCGCGACGCGCCGCGCGATGGGCGCGAAGACGGGCACGGGCGGCTCCGCCGGGGTGACCTGGCTGGAGAAGCGCGCGGCGAAGCACGTCTTCCCCGAGCTGTGGACGGCCCGCAGCCATGTCTGAGACCGCCCCGCACCCCATACCGGAGCTCCAGGAGCGCGCCGCCCGGCTCGACGCCGAAGACGCGCTCGGCAAGCTCCGCGAGCGCTTCACCCTCCCCGACGGGGTCGTCTACCTCGACGGGAACTCCCTCGGCGCGCTGCCGGCCGGCGTCCCCGGCGCCGTCGCCGACGTCGTGCACCGCCAGTGGGGCGAGCTCCTCATCCGCTCCTGGGACGAGAGCGGCTGGTGGACCGCGCCCCAGCGGATCGGCGACCGGATCGCCCCGCTCATCGGTGCCGCCCCCGGCCAGGTGACGGTCGGCGACTCCACCAGCGTCAACCTCTTCAAGGCCCTGGTCGGCGCCGCCCGCCTGGCGGCTCCCGGCCGCACCCGGATGCTGGTGGACGCCACCACCTTCCCGACGGACGGCTACATCGCCGCCTCCGCCGCCCGGATGACCGGCCTCGAGCTCGTCCCGGTCGACCCCGCCGGGGCGGCGGGGGCGTTCACCGACGACACCGCCGTGGTGCTGCTCAACCACGTCGACTACCGCAGCGGCCGGCTGCACGACCTGCCCGCCCTCACCGCGGCCGCGCGGGCCGCGGGCGCGCTGATCGTCTGGGACCTCTGCCACAGCGCCGGCGCCCTGCCCGTCGGCCTCGACGCGCACGGCGTCGACCTCGCGGTGGGCTGTACGTACAAGTACCTGAACGGCGGCCCCGGTTCCCCGGCCTACATCTACGTGGCCGAGCGGCACCAGGGCGCCTTCGACTCCCCGCTGCCGGGCTGGAACGGCCACGCCGAGCCCTTCGCGATGACCCCGGGCTACGTTCCCGCCGAGGGCGCGGCCCGGACGCGCGTCGGGACCCCGGACATCCTGTCGATGCTGGCCCTGGAGTCGGCCCTCGACGCGTGGGAGGGCGTGGACATCGAGGCGGTCCGCGCCAAGTCCCTCGCGCTGTCCGACTTCTTCCTCGCGTGCGTGGCGGCGTACGTTCCCGAGGGCGCGGTGGAGACGGTGACCCCGGCCGAGCACGGCCTGCGCGGCAGCCAGGTCTCGCTGCGGGCCGAGGGCGCCCGCGAGGTGATGGCGGAGCTCGTCTCCCGGGGGGTCGTCGGGGACTTCCGCGCCCCGGACGTCCTGCGGTTCGGGTTCACCCCGCTCTACGTCGGGTTCGCCGATGTGGAGCGCGCGGCACGCACACTGGGTCACATTTTCGGGTGACGCGGTAGCGAAACGTCACACCAGGGGGCGGGCGGGGCTACGGCCGCGCCCGCCTCCGTGCTGACTCGTTCCGGCGGCTGGGAGCCGGTGACGGCCTGATACGGTCCCGCTCTGTCGGAACACCGGAACATCTGTCCCCCCTGTCCCACGCGTTACCGAGAGGTTGAGCCGATGACGGACCCCGCAGTCGAACGGGACGCCGCCGAGGCCGCCTCGGCCTTCGCCCACCCCCCGGTCGGGCCCGACGCGAGCGCCGCGTACGGAGACCACCCCGACCAGGTCGTCGACTTCTACGCCCCCCGCGGCGGGGGCGCGGCGGGCTCCGCGCCGCTGGTCGTGGTCCTGCACGGCGGGGCCTGGCGGGCCCCCTACGACCGGCAGCACGTCACCCCCTTCGCGGACTTCCTGGCCCGGCGGGGCTTCGCCGTCGCCAACGTGGAGTACCGGCGCGGCAGTTCCCTGCCCCACCAGAACGCCGAGGGGCCGGTGGCCGGACGCTGGCCCGAGACCTTCGACGACGTCGCCGCGGCCATGGACGCCCTGCCCGGGCTGGCCGCGGCCGCCCTGCCCGCCGCCGACGTCCGCCGGACCGTGGTGAGCGGCCACTCGGCGGGCGGACAGCTCGCGCTGTGGGCGGCGGCGCGGCACGTGCTGCCGTCCGGCTCCGCGTGGCGGCTGCCCGCCCCGCCGCCGCTGCGTGGGGTGGTGGCGCTGGCCCCGATCGCGGACTTCGGGGCCGCGGAGGAACTCGGCGTGTGCGGCGGCGCGTCGGCGCAGCTGCTGGGCGGGCCCGAGCACTGGGAGGCCCGGCTCCCCTTCGCCGACCCGGCGGCGCTGCTGCCGACGGGCATCGCCACCACCGTGGTGCACGGGCGCGAGGACATCGTGGTGCCCCCGGCGGTGGCGGAGTCGTACGTGGCCGCCGCCGCGAAGGCGGGGGAGATGGTCGGCCTGACCCTGGTCGAGGGCGTCGGCCACTTCCCCCTGATCGATCCGGCGGCCGACGCCTGCGCGGTGGTCGCGGAGGAGATCTCCCAGCTCGCCTGGTAGGCGCGTCCGCCCCGGGACCCGTGGGGCGCGTCCGGTCAGCGGCGGGGCGACGCGCGCCGGGGCGGGGTGATGCGTATCCGCTGGGCGACGGGGGCGTTCTCCACGTCGTCGAGCTGCGCCACGATCGTGCTGCGCAGGGTGTCGTAGTCCTCGAAGCGGTGGTCGTTGAAGAGGGTGTAGCCCGTCCACATCAGGTTGGCGCACACCCGCGCCGGCACCCGGCCGGTCCGGGCGCCCATGCCGACCAGGGCCACCGAGCGGATGCTGCCGGGCTTCTTCTCGTTCTGCTGGTGGACCGCCTGGAAGGCGGCCGCGCACGCCAGGGCCACGTTCAGCGTCTGGCTCACGTTCTGCGAGGACGTCTCCATCGTGGGCGTCGAGATCAGGTACCTCGGGGTGAGGGAGCCGGACGGCACGCACACCGCGCTGCCCACCGGGAGGCTGCCCGCGAACCGGTCGCGTATCGCCCGCTGCACGCGCAGCTGGATGCCGGCTCCGAGGAACCGCTTGACGGCCGCGTCGACCCCTCCGTCCATCCGGCCGCGGGAGTTCGTCGGGCTGACCCACGCGTCGACGTCCTCGTCGAGGATCGAGCCCTGCCGGATCTCGACGCCGGGGGTGTCGGCGAAGGCGGCGCGCCACGACTCCACCACATCGGTGTTGACGTCGGTCAGTACGACCCTGAGCGCGGGCTGCGCGCGGTCCTCGGTCATCATGCACTCCCATCGGTAAAGGCGCTTCCGAACTGCTCACCACGCTAGCGGGGGCCACTGACAACGGGCTTGTCCACAGGGCCGGGTGAGGGTCGGTCACCGTTGTCAGTGGCCGTTGTTAGCCTGCGGCCAGATGTGAAGTCCGGTCCGATGTTGCGGAGTTCTCCACCATGAGCGAAAACAATTCCCCCGCCGCTTCGGCGCAGCCCGATGCGAATGACCCGCTGGCCCTCGCCGAATTGTTCAAAGGCGGCGGCGAACCGTGGTTCCCGCTGCTCAAGCCGGTCATCGAGGCGCAGCCGAACGCCGCCGCATTCATCGGACCGGGCCGCAGCTCCGACGTCGTCCCGGTCCGCGAACTGACCTTCCAGGCGCTCAAGCCCAATCCGCCGCACAAGTGGAAGGTCGTCGTCTTCGGACAGAATCCCTACCCGAGGCCGGAAAGCGCCACCGGAATAGCCATGTTCGACAACACCTTCCACGACTGGAAGGACAGCCAGTTCGGCAGGGTCGTCAGCATTCGGTGCATCATCAAGGCCGCGGCGATGTGGAAGTACGGAATTCCGAAGAAGACCCCGATCGCCGACATACGCGCGCTGCTGAAGGAACAGGACACCGTGCAGCCGCCCGAATGGTTCCAGGCGATGCTCACGCAAGGGGTCCTCCTGCTGAACGCGGCGCTCACCGCCGACAGCGCCGGGGCGCGCGGCGGAGCCGATCCGCACACCGCGTTCTGGCGTCCGGTCGCCGAGCGGATCGTGGAGGAGATCCTCAAGGCCAAGCGGGACGCCGACGAGGAGGACCGCGGGGTCGTCTTCGCCTGGTGGGGCGCGCACGCGCGCAGCCTGAAGAAGATCGTCCTCGATCTCCAGAAGAAGTACCCGGAGGTCGACGTCCGGCACATCGACCACGCCAATCCCGCCGCGCAGGGCGACATCTTCTGCGACGGCGGCCATTTCGCGATGGTCAACGACGCCCTCGCGTCACTGGGCGCGGCCCCCGTCGACTGGCTGCCGACCAAGGGGTGGAACGAGCGCGCCGCGCAGGACGGCGGAGCGGACGGCGAGGACGTCGCCGCGCGGATGGGCGCGTTCATCACGTCCACGATGGAGCTGCACCAGCTGTACCTGGAGCGCCTCTCCAGCGTGAAGGACGAGGGCCTCGTACTCCCCGCGATCACCGGGGTGTTCGACACGCCGCTCATGGAGTTCCGGGACGCGGTCGCCCCCGTCGCCCAGCTGCTCTCCGGTCTCGGCGGGCACGTCGACCGGTCGTACGAGTTCGGCAAGAGGCGGGCGGACACGGCGGCCGGCGGGCTGTCCGCCGACGCGGTCTCCGCCCTGTACCTCTACACCTGCGAGTCCGCGTTCTACCGGGAGATCAACGCGGTCCTGCGCTCCCCGGACCGGTCCCGGCTGGTCCCGTACCTGCCCTACCTGCGGCTGTTGTTCTCAGCGGTCTCGGGGCTCCCCGTCCGTACCGAGCCGCTGTACCGCGGTGTGGCGCTGGACCTGCGGGCCCAGTACCCGCTGGGCCGCACCGTCACCTGGTGGGGCGTGTCCTCGTGCACGCCCAAGCTGGGCGTCGCCCGGGGGTTCCTCGGCAACCGCGGCAAGCGGACGCTGTTCGAGGTGGTCCCGGCCCGGGCGGTGGGCATCCGCGACTTCTCCGCGTTCACCGAGGAAGAGGAGTTCATCCTCTCCCCGGGGACGCAGCTGAAGGTGACGGACGTGACGAGCGAGCGCGGCGGACTGTGCACCGTGCGGCTGACCGAGCTGGAGGAGCAGACGCTGGTGTCCTGAGCAGGCCGCGGCCGGGACTCAATCCCACTGCCGGCCGGCGAGCGAGGCGACCGGCTGGGGCTTGCCGATGAGCGCGAGGGCGATGAAGAAGTTGATCTGGCCGATCGCGATGGTGAGCGTGGCCAGCGCCTTCTCGTCGTAGTGCTTCGCGACCTCGGCGTACAGCTCGTCGGGGACCCGCTCCTGGCCGCGCGGCGCGGGCTGGAGGGTGGCCTCCACCAGGGCGAGGGCGGCGCGCTCGGCCTCGGTGAAGTAGGGGGCGTCCTGCCAGGAGGAGACGGCGGTGATGCGCTCCTCGGACTCCCCGGCCTTGCGGAGGAAGCCGGTGTTCAGGATGGTCAGGTAGGTGTTGTGGACGATCTGGCCGGCGCGCAGGTGGACCAGGCTCATCGTGGTGCGCGGTACCGATTGGTTGCCGGTGGCGCGGAAGAGCGCGGCGCTGATGTCCTTCAGCTCGGGCACGAGCGCGGCCGGGTCGCCCATCCGGGAAATCGACGCGGCTGCGGTGGGGGTGGAGGGGGCGGAGGGGGTCGTCATGGCTGCTGCTCTCCTTCGGTCGGTGTGTTCACAGCACTGACGGACGGGAGCAGGCGGATGTGACAGGTCCGGGGAAGTTTTCTCGCGCGGCTCTTCCCGTGACGCGCCGTTGCGCGCGTCACGCCGCCGGCGGCGGGGGCAGGTGCGCGACCGCACGCGTGAAGTAGGTCCGCAGGTCCTCGGCCCCCGAGTAGGCCCGCTTCACGTACACCTCCCACGGTCTGACGATCGCCGGGTCCTCGTACCGGCGGGTGCCGGTGTGGACGCCGGCCGGGCTGTGGAGGACCTCGTACAGGACGTGTCCGCCGAGGATGACGATCTCCGGCAGCGGACCCCCGTCCGCCGCCTCGGTGAAGGAGAACTCCTCGGCGGGCAGCACCCGCGCGTGGTGTCCGGCCTCGGCGCGCATGTGGAGCCAGTGCAGCTGCCACTGCACGTACGGCGACAGCGGTTCCTCCACCACCCGCAGCCGGCGGAAGGGCGAGCCGTTGCGGCTGTCGTCGTCGGCGGCCTTGCGTGCGGTGGGGCGCTCCGCCTCGATCAGCCGGAGGACCTCCCGCCAGTCGCCCTGGCGCAGCGCCTCCCGGGCCGGGTTGTCCGTTTCCTCGAAGTGCTGGAGCCGCTCCAGCCGCCAGGACTCGCCGTTGCGGATCACCGCGCGGCGGGCCCTGAGGTCTTCGGCGTAGGCGGCTGCGTCGAGCGGTTCGCCTCGGGTCGCCGGGAGCGCCGGCGCGCGGAGATCGTGCATCTGAGAACCCCAGCCTGGGTGACGATGCCCCGACTGTACCGAACGTGATCCACTGGACGCGGTACGTGTTCTCACGGGTCTGCCGAATCGTGTCCGCCCGGCCCGTACGCCGAAGGGGCGGAGTGCGCGGTGCGCTCCCCGCCCCTTCGGACGTCGTGCCTGGTGTGCTCTGCGAGCGTCCCGTGCCTAGAGGAACGAGTTGATCTCGATCGTCTCGGTGCGACCGGGGCCGACGCCGATCGCGGAGATCGGGGCGCCCGACATCTCCTCCAGGGCCTTCACGTAGTTCTGCGCGTTCTTCGGCAGGTCGGAGAAGGTCTTGGCCTTGGTGATGTCCTCGGACCAGCCGGGGAGGGTTTCGTAGATCGGCTTCGCGTGGTGGAAGTCCGTCTGCGAGTACGGGAGCTCCTCGACGCGCTTGCCGTCGATCTCGTACGCGACGCAGACCGGGATCTCCTCCCAGCCGGTCAGCACGTCCAGCTTGGTGAGGAAGAAGTCGGTGAGGCCGTTCACGCGGGTCGCGTAGCGGGCGATCGGGGCGTCGAACCAGCCGCAGCGGCGGTCACGGCCGGTGGTCACGCCGCGCTCGCCGCCGATGCGGCGCAGCGCCTCGCCGTCCTCGTCGAACAGCTCGGTCGGGAACGGGCCCGCGCCGACGCGGGTCGTGTAGGCCTTGAGGATGCCGATGACGCGGCTGATCTTCGTCGGTCCCACGCCGGTGCCGGTGCAGGCGCCGCCGGCGGTCGGGTTCGAGGAGGTGACGAAGGGGTACGTCCCGTGGTCGACGTCGAGCAGTGTGCCCTGACCGCCCTCGAAGAGCACGACCTTGTCGTCGTCCAGCGCGTTGTTGAGGATCAGGGTGGTGTCGGCGACGTAGCCCTTGATCTGGTCCGCGTACTGGAGCATCTCCTCCACGATCGCGGCGGCCTCGATGGCGCGGCGGTTGTAGAGCTTGGCGAGGAGCTGGTTCTTGCCTTCGAGGGCCGCTTCGACCTTCTGGGTGAGGATCGACTCGTCGTAGAGGTCCTGCACTCGGATGCCGATGCGGTTGATCTTGTCGGCGTAGGTCGGGCCGATGCCGCGCCCCGTCGTACCGATCTTGCGCTTGCCGAGGAAGCGCTCGCCGACCTTGTCGAGGGTGACGTTGTACGGCGTGATGAGGTGCGCGTTGCCGCTGATGAGCAGCTTGGAGGTGTCGATGCCGCGCTCGTTCAGGCCGCGCAGCTCGGAGAGCAGGACGGCCGGGTCGACGACGACACCGTTGCCGATGACCGGGGTGCATCCGGGGGAGAGGATGCCGGAAGGGAGAAGGTGCAGCGCGTACTTCTGGTCGCCTACGACCACCGTGTGGCCGGCGTTGTTGCCACCCTGGTAGCGCACTACATAGTCAACGGATCCACCGAGCAGGTCGGTGGCCTTTCCCTTGCCCTCGTCACCCCACTGAGCTCCGAGCAGCACAAGAGCGGGCACAGGCGTACACCTCTTCCGGATGGGGCATGTCCAAGGTCAGGGGGCGTACGACGATGTACACCGCAGGCTGAGCCGTCGGACCGGTGCCCCGGAATAGACGAAGGCCCTGGCGCAATAGCGCAAGGGCCTCTTGCACAAAGATGCTACCCGAGGAAGGACCGAGGTGTCGGCTCCAGAGCCCGCCATGAGCCATGCGGGCGCGCCGGTAGGCGGCCTGCTCGTGCTCGTCGACCCGGTCGCCCGCCGTCTTGACGGCGAGTCCGTGCGCATCGCGAAAGATGTGCTGTCAGCGGGAGCGGCGGCGAAAATCTGCCTGCCGGACTCGCCGGAGGAATTTGCGCGGGCTCTCGCCCGCCGGGGCCATCGGCGGCCGGTGATCGTCGGTGATGACCGGGCGCTGGTGCGGGCCGTCGGGCTGCTGTACCGGGAGCGGGGTCTGGGCGACGGGGCGGTCTCTCTGGTTCCGGTGGGGCCGCCGGGGTCGCTGGCGCTGGCCCGCTCGCTCGGGGTGCCGCTGTCGGCGGTACTGGCGGCCCGGGCGGCCCTGGACGGGATCGCCCACCCGAGGGACCTGCTGGTGGACGACAGCGGCGGGGTGGTGCTGGGCGGGCTGCGGATCAGCCCGCCGGTGTCGGCCGTACGGCGCGGCGGGGGTTACCGGTCACTGCTGCGGACGCTGCTGCCGGGTCCGGCGGCGCCGGTGTGGCCGGCGCACCGGCTGCGGGTGGAGGTGGACGGGGTGGTGCTCGCGGATGGGGACCGCCCGGTGGAGGACGTCGCCGTACGGACGGCCGGGGGCGGGGCGGGGCCGGCGGAGGTGCTGGTCCGGCTGTCGGGAGCGCCGCCGCTGACGCAGTGGGCGGAGGCGGTGACGGTGTCCGGGGTTTCCGGGCTGTCGGGGGCGTCGGGGGCGGCTGGGGGGTCTGGGGTGGCCCGGGGGGCTGGGATGCGCGGAGGCCACGGGGCCGACGGGGGCACCGGGGCTGCCGGGACGGTTGGTGTGCCCGGGGCGTCAGGGACTTCTGGGGCATATGGGGCATCGGGGGTCTCCGGTGAGGCCCGGGCTTCCCGGTCCGCCGGCGTTTCCGGTACCACCGAGGACCCCGGAACCTCCGGGGAGGACTTCCGCTACCGCGCCGACCATGCCCTGGCCGGCCCGGTCCGCCGCCGTACCTGGACCCGACACCCCGCGGCCTGGGCCCTCACCCTGCCGCGGGGCGCGGCCTAGCGCTGGAGAACCTCTGGCAGGGGTGGCACCGCCGACAAGGGAGAGAAGACGCCCTTGTGCAGGGTCACCGTCCTCGGCCGGCCCGGATGCCGGGCTTCGCTGCTGACCGCACGGTGAATGTTGTCGGCCCGTAGCCCCGCACCATCCAGAGTGATGTCGAATATGACCTCCTCGCCAGGAAGCAGACAGCGCTCCCTCCCGTGAATGGCCGATGCTTCCGCTTGAACGTCAGGTCCGGCCCCCTGGCTGATGAGGCCGACTCCCCGGTGAAGGTCGAACCACTTCACGACACCGCAGGGCGACACGCTTTCTCCTCTCCGCTCTGCTCGGATCCGGAAGTCGACACTGTCCGCCCGCTCGCCACCGGCGGGGAGGGCGTGCGCCGGGGCGTGAAGCAGCGTGCCCCCGTGTGACTGCAGCCGCCGGGCGCCTGCGGCGAGCGGCGCGCCGTAGCAGCGTGTTTTCGCCGACGGGCAGGGCGTCGGCCGATCCCTCGGTGAGGGCGAGGGCAGGGAGAGACATGGCCTCTTCTTTTTGAAACCCCCCGAATCGGCCCAAGGGGTGCTAAGACGCTTTCTGCGGCTGTTCCACCTGCTTCACCTGCCGGGCATCTCACCGTTGACGCTGAAGGGTACGGGCACCTGCGGCGATGACTGCGGCGAGCCGGTTGGCGAAGGCCGCGTTGCATCCTCCGAGCCGGACGAAACCGTGGCCGGCCACCGGCCCGTCGTTACTCAGGGAGGGAAGGGTCAGGCCTGCGAGCGCGAGCGCCGCCTGCAGGTTGGCGACAGCGTCTTCGCCGGCTTGGTAGGCGGCGTCCTGGCGCCGCTTGTACCGCATTCGTTCGGCGTGGGTCATCTCAGACACCATGTTGCTGACCTTTCGTGGTGGACGCGGATGTGAGGCGCCGGAGTGTGCATTCGGTTCGGCGAGTCATGCCCATGTGCTGGGTGCGCAAGCCCTTTGCACACGAGGCCCGTGGCGGCTGCGACGCTGATCACCTCAGCCGCGGAAGCCAGAGCCCACGGCCCCCGGTTGCAGGGCAGGCATGACCACGGTGCACGGCGCGTTGCTCGGACATGCCCCAGTGATCAGGAACAGGGCGTGCGGTGATGGACGCGGTGCGGTCCGGCCGACCGCGGGGGGCGCCCGGGCATGGCCGGCGCAGGACAGGGCCGGTAGACCGTCAGGCTGAGTCTGCGCACGGCCCGTGACCATCGGTATCGATCTTCGTTTCAAAGGTGCAGGCGAACACCCCTTTGACGTGTGGGAAGGACCGGATTGACCAGGGAGTTAGCTGCTGCTACCGCCTCTGCTCTTCGCGGTACCAGCCCACGGGAGGTCCGTTCCGCCGCCGACCGACAGTGCCGTCTCCGCCGCGCCCCTCAGCCGGCATTCGCGCTCCCACGACCGGAGCTCTCGCCCATGGCACCCCTGCCGACCGGCCAGACTGCACCTGCGGTACGCAGGTACGTCCAGTCCTCCTGCGACAACTCACCGGACCTTGCCGACCAGGTAGCCGGAGAAGGCCACCGCCTTGCCGGGGTGACATCGCCCGCCGTTGCCATGCAACCGCGCTCCACCGACTTTCCCAGTGACCGGAGCCCACTGTCCGAGCCGGCGACCGTGACATCGATTGGCACTGCCTCACGCGTACGTCCCTTATGGGTCTTACCCGAATCTGTGGCCATGGGACGGAGAGCGGATTTCTCTGTTGCTGTCTCCCGCGGGGTAGCCGACAGGGACACTGCCCGCGCTGCGTCTGGCTGCGGCCGGCTGCCCGAGCGGAGAGGACGTCGGGTTCCGGTGTCGCGGAGCTGCTTGGCGAGGCGGTCGCGTGAGGGTGATTTGGCGAACCAGCTGTTGGAAGCAGGCCAGTGCCGCGACGGCTGGAAGAGCGGAAGCCGCCCCGGCGGTGATCGTTTTGGGTGCCTGGGCTACGCACAGCAGGGTGGCCAGGCAGGAGAACAACAGGACGATGGACCAGGAGTGAAGTGCGCGGCGTTGGTGCAGGGCCGATCTGAGGATGGACAGGGATGCGACCATCCAGGGGCCGTAGATCAGCAGGGGCCACCAGCTGACTACTTCATGGGCCGTGTGGGGTGCGGCGCTGTGGCGCAGGGCGTCGCAGATGGCCACCCCACTGAGGATGCTCACCACGGCGGCGATGGCGCCGACCAGCACCGCAGTGAACAGACTGCCCGTCTGCAACAGGGTCACTACCTGGGACCTCGACTTGCTCCGGCGGTGCCCGTCGGAGGGCGGACTGGGCGGACATCCCGCAGGGATGTGGTTCAGTCCTGCGACCCACCCGCTGGTGGCCGCCGTGTCACCGAGGCCGTCGGCGCCGACTCGGGCGAAGGGCTCCGGCTGCCCAGACGCAGCGCTTTCCTGGAGGAGGACGGCGAGATCCTCCACCGGATCCCATGACGGATGCGCTCCGCCGGGCCCGCCGAGCGGTTGCCCGGAGGAGGGGCGCTGCACGGGCTCTGGTCGGCCCCGGAATGCGGTGGTGTCCGGCTGGGGGTGGATACCGTGGACGTCCGGGTATCCGTACGGCTCATACACGGGAGCTGCCACCCGAGCACTCGCCGACAGCCGTGGCGGACGCTGCCGTGTTCCCCAACCGGTCAGCGAACTCAATCTGGATCACGCTCATCGCACGGAGGAAGTCCTCGAAAATCGTAGAGGAGTACAGAAGATCGACTTCCAGATCTTCATGCCCCAGCGTTGCGTTCCCGGTCTCACCCCAGCCGGTCGTGGGCGGAGTGAACATCCACTTCCCGACCCGGGTGGCCCCGGAGTGAATGCTGCCTCTCTGTCCGTCTTCCTCCGCGGTCCCGCGGGGGAAGACGGGGAGCTTTGCTGTTGTCATATTCCATAAACGCTCTCGGTGTGGGTCTGGGTGTGTGCCATCCGGGTGATGGTGGTCTACGGCAGAGCGTGACGCCGTCTTATCGGTTGCCGAACCGACCGGAAGGGCAATAGCCCACGCCCTTTCTCCCACCGGCCGCGACGCCCAAGACGATGGGCTGCGGCCGAGGCAATCAGCGCGTCGGACACCTGACCCCGCCACGCACGAACGGGCGGCCACGCGCATGCCCTGATGCGACGACCCTGCTGCGCGCCGTGCGCCCGAGGCGCCGGCTCTCGGCACGTACCGCCACCTCTTGCAGTCAGCTGTCATCCCCTGCGCGCCCCCCAGAGCCGAGGTCCTCGTCGGCTCCGCTGACTTCGCTTCGCTCTGCTCAGCCACCAACTGATGATCGGTAAATAGATCGAGATGCCGAAGTGGGCACATTGCTGCGCATGGCTGCAATCGAAGGGGAGAGCGCAACTCTGCATATGCCTCTGCGTTATGCCGAGGGTCGCCAGGGTCCCGACCCTCGCAACCCCTTGACCTCGGCCTTCGAAAGGACCAGCTGTGGGAGGCATCCTCCTGTGGATCGTGCTGATTTCTGCCGTGGTAGGCGCAAGTGGCACCGCACTGACGTCCTCCGGGACCGGCCGACTCTGGCCCGTGGACACCCTCGAACTGAGACGCCACCGTCGCTTCAAGCACGTCCTGTCTCTCCACGTGGACGCCGTCCGACTGTCCCGTCCGCCGGCCTCCGCCTTCCGGGACGATGGCGTTGGCGCGGCTCCCAGGACACCCGTTGGGATCCGCGGCCGGCGCGCGTCCGGGGTGGCAGGGCACGCTGGGGTCGGGGGAGACAGCGGAGACGGCCCGGGCCAAGCGCGTTGCCGTCGGCGGTGACATCGCTTCGCGAGCCGTGATCCGAAAACTTGACACGGGCAAGCTGGGGCACCGTCCGATTCGGCACCCGATGAGGACGTTCTGTCCTCACTCCCGGTAAGTGCGCCAGGCAGAAAGGGCGGCTCATATCGCCGAAAAACCCCGGCAATTCGGTCCGGACATAATCGCGCACATTAAACCCCGGCAATTCGGACACCGTGCAGGCATGCCAAAACCCCGGCAATCTGCACGCTATCCGTTTCTGGCTACTGAACGCGGCGTAGTAAAGCGGTGGTCGAGGGGAGATCACGCGCGGGCGGACGAAGCAACGTTCCAGGAGCCCGAGCCGGGACGCCTTCGCCAGTTGACAGGACAGGTCAAGAAACTGCTCCCGCGGCTGTGGTCTCGCTGGCTGCCGCGGTTGGTGTCAGATGGCTGACCAGGCCATCGGCACCTAGGGCGCCGGGCCGGGCTAGAACTCCACCAGCAGCTCCCGCAGGCCTCGGATCACATAGCCCTCCCGCCACTGCGGCTCCCGCACGAGCCGCATCGGCGGCCCGGCGGGGTCGAGCAGCGCCCCGAAGGAGGCAGCCAGCTCCAGCCGGGCCAGGGGTGCGCCCAGGCAGTAGTGGATTCCGGCGCCGAAGGTCAGGTGGGGGTTGTCGGCCCGTTCGAGGTCCAGGACGTCCGGGTCCTCGAAGCGCGCGGGGTCCCGGTTCGCGGACCCGAAGAGCAGCGCGACCTCGGCGCCACGCGGGATGACGGTGTCCCCGACGCGGATGTCGTCGAGCACCCAGCGCTCGAACATCTGGAGGGGTGTGTCGTAGCGCATCAGTTCATCCACAGCTGTGGACAACTTTTCCGGATCCGGCCCGCCGGGCCGTGCGCGCAGGGCGGCGAGCCGGCCGGGATGGCGGAACAGGGCCCACCAGCCGTTCACCGTGGTGTTCACGGTCGCCTCGTGGCCGGCGTTCAGCAGCAGGACGCAGGTGGAGATCATCTCCTGCTCGCTGAGCCGGCCCTCGTCATCGTGGGCGGCGATCAGGGCGGAGATCAAATCGGTGCCAGGGTCCTTGCGGCGCTCGGCGATCAGCTCCCGCAGGTACGCGCTGAACTCGACGCTCGCCGTCACCGCCCGCCGCGCGGTCTGCGCGTCCGGCCGCAGCTCGAACATCCCGCAGATGTCGGCCGACCACGGCCTCAGCAGCCCCCGGTCCGCCTCCGGGACCCCCAGCAGCTCCGCGATCACCGCCACCGGCAGCGGCTCGGCGACGGCGGTGAGCAGGTCCCCGCCTCCGGCGGACCGCAGCCCGTCCGCCAGCTCCCGGGCCAGCCGCCCGACCGACGGCGCGAGCCGCTCCACCATGCGCGGTGTGAACGCCTTGGACACCAGGCGCCGTACGCGGCCGTGCGCGGGATCCTCCAGGTCCAGCAGCCCGTTCCCGTTGAGCACATGGAAGGGCTCGTGCTCCGGTGGAGGAGCCTCACGCCCGAACTCCTCGTGGCTGAACCGGTGCAGGTAGGTCCGCCCCAGCCGCCGGTCCCGCAGGAGCGCACTCACATCGGCGTAGTGCGGCACCAGCCACTGACCCGTCGCCCCGCACCACACGGCCCGCCCCTGCTCACGCAACTCCCGGTAGGCGGGATACGGATCGGCGACGAAGGCGGCATCCCAAGGATCAAAGCGCATCGCAGCAGCCTAGGCCGCTCCGCTCCTAACCGGGGGTCACCAGCCGGGTCTCGTAGGCGTACACCGCCGCCTGCGTCCGGTCGCGCAGGCCGAGCTTCACCAGGATCCGGCTCACGTGCGTCTTGATCGTGGACTCCGCCACCAGCAGCCGGTCCGCTATCTCCACGTTGGACAGGCCCTGGGCGATCAGCACCAGCACCTCCGTCTCCCGCTCCGTCAACTCCGTCACCGCCGAGGGGTCCGCCGCCCTCTGCACCTCCGCGAGCTTCGAGAACTCCACGATCAGCCGCTTCGTCACCGACGGGGCCAGCAGCGCCTCCCCGGCCGCCACGACCCGCACCCCTTCCGCCAGCTGCCTGGCGGAGGCGTCCTTCAGCAGGAACCCGGAGGCCCCCGCCCGCAGCGCCTGGTACACGTACTCGTCGAGGTCGAAGGTCGTCAGGACCAGCACCTTCGCGTCCGTGTCCGCCGCCACGATCTGCCGCGTCGCCTCAAGGCCGTTCATCTCCGGCATCCGGATGTCCATCAGCACCACGTCCGGCCGCAGGGCCGCGACCTTCGCGATGGCCTGCCGGCCGTCGACCGCCTCCCCGACGACCTCGATGCCCTCCATCGCGTTCAGGAGGACGGAGAAACCCTCACGGACCATCATCTGGTCGTCGACGATCAGTACCCGGATCGTCATGCCGGCTCCTCCTCCGGCTGCGGCCGGGCGCGCACCGGTATGAACACGGCCACCTCGTACCCTCCCGCCGCGGTTTCCCCGGCCGTCATCTCCCCCTCCAGCATCGCCACCCGCTCCCGCATACCGGTGATGCCGTGCCCGGCTCCCGGGGAGGGCCGGACGTCACCGGCCGCCGGCCCGTTGACGACCCGTATGCCCAGGCCGCCCAGCACGTAGGAGACCTCCACCCCGGCCGCGGCGCCCGGAGCGTGCCGCAGGGTGTTGCTCAGCGCCTCCTGGATGATGCGGTACGCCGACAGCTCCACGCCCTGCGGCAGCTCGCGCACCGCACCCGTGACGGTCTTGTCCACCTGGAGCCCCGCCTCCCGCACATTGGCCAGCAGCCCGTCCAGCGAGGCCAGCGTCGGCTGCGGGGCGTCCGGCGCCTCGTAGTCCGCGGACCGCACCACGCCCAGCACCCGGCGCAGCTCCGTCAGGGCCGCCACCGCGTTCTCCCGGATGGTGGCGAAGGCCGCCTCCAGCTCCGGCGGCGGATTCTTGACCCGGTACGGGGCCGCCTCGGCCTGGATCGCCACCACCGACATGTGGTGCGCGACCACGTCGTGCAGCTCCCGCGCGATCGTCGTCCGCTCCTCCAGCAGCGTGCGCCGGTCCCGCTCGACGGCCGTCACCTCCTGCTGGGCCATGACCTCCCGCCGGGCCTCCTTGCGCGTGTTGCGGACGGTCACCACCAGCAGGGCCACCGCCGAAAAGAAGGCCATCGGCGCGACCGTGGTGCCGTCCCCGTCGCCGACCAGGACCGGCAGGACCGTCCCGTAGAGCAGGGTGATGACCCACATCCAGCCGGCGGCCCGGGGCCGGACCCGCATGGCCACGAAGGTCATGACGGCCAGGGTCGCGACGAAGGTGCTCGGCGACCAGGGCCAGGTCATGGTCCGGCCGGAGAGCATCGACAGGGCGGTGGTCATGCCCAGGACCACCCAGAAAGCGCCCGCGGGACGCACCAGCGTCATCAGGACCGGCCCCGCCGCGAGCAGCCCCAGCACCACGAACTGGAGGGGCGGCCCACCGTACATGTTGTCGGCGCTCGCCAGCATGGTCACGACGAAGGCCGTCACGACCACCACCGCATGCGGCAGGTACGCCGCCTTCGGCCGTATCCCCCGGGGCAGCCTGCGCACCAGCGGTCCGTCCGTACGCATCAGGGGCAGCGGCCGGTAGGCGAAGGCATCGGTGATCAGCTCGTCCCGCAGGCTCTGGATCAGGCCCGAAGCCAGCCGCAGTTCGGGGGGCCGGGGGGTCACCCCGGTGGTCGTCTCGGTCATGTCCAAACCGTAGGCCGCCGCCACCCTCGACCGCGTCGCCGCTGAAGGGGATTTACCGGCATCCCCCTCAGGTACTACACGGGCCCGTCAGTAGCCCGTCGGACGGATCAGACCCGTCTCGTAGGCGAACACGGCGGCCTGGGTCCGGTCCCGCAGGCCCAGCTTCACCAGGATCCGGCCGACATGGGTCTTCACCGTCTGCTCGGCCACCACCAGATGCGCCGCGATCTCCGCGTTGGACAGGCCCTGGGCGATCAAGGAGAGCACCTCCGTCTCCCGCTCCGTCAGCTCCTCGATCCGCGCCCTGGACGGCGCACGGGGAGCGCCCAGCCGCGAGAACTCGGTGATCAGGCGCTTCGTGATGTTCGGCGACAGCAGGGCCTCCCCGGCCGCGACCACCCGCACCGCCTCCGCGAGCTGATCCGCCGAGGCGTCCTTCAGGAGGAAACCGGAAGCCCCCGCGCGCAGCGCCTCGTACACGTACTCGTCCAGGTCGAAGGTGGTCAGGACCAGGACCTTCACCGCCGAATCCGCCGTGCCCGTGATGACGGAGGTGGCCTCGATACCGCCCATGCCCGGCATGCGGATGTCCATCAGGACCACGTCCGGGGAGAGGTCGCCGGCCTTCACCACGGCATCGGCGCCGTCGACGGCCTGGCCGACCACCTCGATGTCGGGCTGGGCGTTCAGCAGGACGGTGAAACCCTGCCGGACCATCATCTGGTCGTCGGCGATCATCACCCTGATGGGAGTGCTCATATGTCCTTCTTCGTCTCGGAGGGGGAACCGCCGGGCGGGTCCATGGGGAGCACGGCGCTCACCTCGTACCCGCCGTCAGGGCGCGGGCCGGCCGCCAGTTCGCCCCCCAGCATGCCCGCCCGCTCCCGCATGCCGAGCAGCCCGTGCCCGGCGCCGGGTGAAGGCGGCGCGGGCCGCGTCGGCGCGGAGTTCGCGACGCACAGGTGCAGCTCGCGCGGACCGTAGGCGATCCCCACCTCCACTCTTGAACCGGGGGCGTGGCGCAGGCAGTTGCTCAGGGCCTCCTGCACGATCCGGTAGGCGGTGAGCTCCACTCCCGGAGTCAGCGGCCTGCGTATGCCCGCCACCTCCGTGGTCACCTCCAGCCCGGCACCGCGCACGTTGTCCACGAGACCCTCCAGCTCCGCGAGGGTGGGCTGCGGATGATGGGGACCGGCCGGATCGTCGGGCTGCTCGGAGCGCAGCACGCCCAGCACCCGGCGCAGCTCGGTCAGGGCCTCCAGCGCGTTCGCCCGGATGCCGGCGAGGTTCTCCTTCAGTTCCTCGGAGGGGTTCTCCACCAGGTGCGGGGCTACCTGCGCCTGGATGGAGATCACCGACATGTGGTGGGCGACCACGTCGTGCAGCTCACGGGCGATGCGGCTGCGCTCCTCCAGCAGTGTCCGCCGGGCCCGCTCCTCCTCGGTCAGCGTCTCCTGGACGACGAGCTGGCCGCGGGCCAGCCGCACCGCGCGCAGCGCGTAGCCGAGGAGGCCGGTGACGGCGAAGACGAGGCTGGACGCGAAGAAGCTGGTGCTGCTGTGGAGCGGCTTGAAGAGCAGTTCGGCCAGGCCGGTGCAGGCCATGGTGATGCCGACGACCGCGCCGGTCACCCGCGCCGGCACCCGCAGGGCGACCAGCAGGACCAGCGGGACGAAGGTGAGCAGGGCGCCCGGCATCAGCGGCCAGGTCTGCCCGTGCCCGACGTGGTCGTGGATCGCGTAGGCGATCACACCCGTCGTGATCAGGCCCAGCCACCAGGCGGCGATCGGCCGGGTCAGCGCCAGCGCGATCGACAGTCCCGTCATGAGGGACATGACCAGCGGCGGCCCGCCGCGGACGTGGTAGTGGTCGAAGAGCTGCTGGTTCGTCAGGAAGGTGAAGAAGACGGCCAGGTACACGACCACGACGTGCGGCAGCCGGGTCAGCCACCGGGGCCGGGCCATCTTCGGGAGCGGGTCCGGCCGCAGGGTGAACAGCTCATGGACCAGGGCGCTGCCCTCGGCTGGGGCGTGCGGTTCGGCGGGCAGAACGGATCGCTGGGTCACGCGGGCCAGCCTAGGCACGGGCCGTCTCCCGTTCGGATGCTCCGAGACGCCCGTGGGGCGACGCCGGGCCGGTGCGGACCGTGTGCCGGGGCCGGGGCCGGTGGCCGCGCGGGCGCTCGTAGACGTGGAAGGCGGACCGGCAGACGGCCAGGGCGGCCGCGAACACCGGCAGCCACAGCAGCCGGACGGCTATCCAGCCCGCCGTACCGGGCACGGTGTGCAGGCCGGGCAGGTCGGAGGAGACCAGGAGCCCGAGGGCGGTGACGGACATCATCGCCGTCTGGTGCCACAGGAAGACGGTCATCGCGGACAGGTTCACCAGCGCCACCGCCGCCCAGGTCCGGGGCCGGCGCAGGGCCCGGGCCAGCGGCTCGCGCAGGAGCAGCGCCAGCCCGCACTGGGCCAGTCCGAACGCCACCGCCGCCAGCGTCGGCGGGTTCAGGTTGGACACCGCCGCCCCGGGCACGCCGACCATCGACGCCGGGTACCCGCCCCACAGGACCAGTCCGGCGGTGGCGGCCGCACCCCCGACCAGCAGGAGCAGCGCCGGACGCCGCCCGGTGAACGCGCCCCGGGCCCAGGCCGCACCCAGCGTGTAGGGCACCAGCCAGCCCGCGGCGACATTGACCCAGCCGGTCCACTGCGGCCCGTCGAAGCCGAACCTCCAGAGATCGACCCCCGCCACCACGGCCGTCGGCCACAGCGGACTCAGCCGGGCGACCAGCGGGGTCGCGGCGGTGAGCACGGCGAACACCAGCAGGAACCACAGCGGTGACCACACCAGCCGGAGCAGGGTCCGGACGGTGTCCCATTCCGCGCCGCCCAGCAGCAGGCCACCCGCCACGACGGCCCACAGCACCAGCACCGCGGCCACCGGACGGAACAGCCGGCCCAGGCGCCGACGCACCCAGGCCCCGTACGAGACCCCTCGCTCCCGCGCCGACGCGTACCCCCGGGCCGCGACATGACCGCCGACCAGGAAGAACACGGCGAGGGTCTGGAACACCCAGGAGACCGGGGCAAGCCAGGGCATGTGGACCAGCGGGCTCGTGCCGCGCAGGCCGCCGTCGGTGGCCGTCAGCGAGGTGACGAGCCAGTGCCCGAGGACCACCCCGACGATCGCGAACACCCGCAGAGCGTCCACCGACCGGTCCCGGTCCTCCGGGGTCGCGCTGTCGATGCGGTCGGCGAGGGCCGACCAGCGGGCGGCGGGCTTACGCATGGGGGACCTCCGGGCCGAGGACGATGCGGGCCAGGCTGTCGAGGGACTCGGTGCCGGGCTTGAGGTAGTCGCTGTGCCCGGCGGCGCCCGCCGCGAAGGGCCGGGCCCCGAAGGCGGGGTCCACCGGATCGGTTCCGAACCCGACCCCGCCGAGCCGGACATGGGGAACGCCGCCGATCCAGTCGCCCGTGCCCCGCCCGGCCCACACCCGGGCGGCGGTCGGCAGGTCCGCCGCGGAGGCGGCTCCCGTCCCCGGACTGCCGTACAGGGCCATGTCGCTCACCCCGGGGCCCGTCCGCGTCCGGGCACAGACCACCGAGCCGTACGAATGGCAGAGCAGGGAGATCCGCGCCCCGGCCGGGGTGGCGTCCCGCAACCGCCCCAGGAACGGACCCAGTTCGGCGGCGGCCCGGTCGGCGCGGTCCGCGGTCAGGACGGTGGTGCTGACCGTGCCCGGGGTGTCGTACCCGAGCCAGGCGACCACCGCGGTGTGCGGGTGCCCGGCCTGGAGCCGCCGCTGGAGGGCGAGCGCCCCCTCCCGGAAGCGCTCGTAGGTGTCCAGGTTCGTGTCGGATCCGGGCACCAGGACGGCGACCCGGTCGGCGGTGCCCAGATCGCCGAACACCTCCACGGCACGGCCCTGGCCGCGCCCGTCGAAGGCGAGGAACTGCGCTCCGGGCCGCGCCATCGCCCGGAGTTTCAGGGCCCGCCCGCCGTGGCCCGCGCTCTCGGCGGCCCGCGCCGCCTCGGCCATGCCGGCGAGGGCGGCGGCGTACCGGCTCTGGGGGGTGGCGGACTCGGACAGGACCGCCGGGGCCGGCGCAGGTATCCGCGGGGACGCGGCGGCGGAGACGGGGAGCACGACGGCCGCGGCGACGAGGCCGGCCAGCAGGGTGCGGCGGATGCGGCTGCCAGGGCCAGGGCTCATGTCGGGTTCCTCTTCCTGTCCTTCGGTCCCGGACGGGCACGCGCCCGCTCTGGTACCGAAGTTAGGAATCGGCCCCCCTCGTCGGCGTCACGCTGCGGAGCGGGCTTCGCAGGTAGCTCTCAGGTATGACCGGCAGTACCCGAGAGCCAGCCGCCAGGCGTTCTCCACCGTTCCGCCAGCGCCCATCGCCCCTCCGCCCGCTGCCCGTTGCCGGCCGGTGGGCGTCCGTTAGGGTCCGGGAATGGACGAGACCGACTGGCGCCACGACCGCATCGGCAGCGCGCACCGGGGCCGGAACCCCACCGTCATGCGCCGCCTCGATTCCGGGTTCGCGGTGATCGGGGACCGGCAGTTCCTGCCCGGCTACTCGGTTCTGCTGACCGACGACCCCGCCGCCACCCGGCTCTCCGACCTGCCCCCGGCGCGCCGGATCGCGTACCTCACCGACATGGAGCGGCTCGCCGAAGCCGTCGAGCGCGCCTGTACGCGGCTCGACCCGGCCTTCCGCCGCGTGAACATCGAGATCCTCGGCAACACCGACCCGTACCTGCACGCCCACATCTGGCCCCGCTACGACTGGGAGCCCGCGGACCTCGTGCGGATGCCGGTCTGGCTCTACGAGGACGAGGAGTGTTGGCGCGGCGAGCGCCACGCGCTGGCCCCCCGCCACGACGGGATCCGGGCCGCCGTCACCGAGGAGCTCGACCGGCTCCTCGAATAGGCCGTCTAGCGGGCACCCCTGCGGAGCTATGCCGCAGACGTGGCCACGCGCACCCCGAAGCCGATCAGGACGACGCCCGTCACCCGGTCCATCGTCCGGCGGACGCGGGGGCGCGTGAAGAACCGCCGGGCGCGCGACAGGACGTAGACGTACGTGCTCAGCCAGGCCAGCGTCAGCAGGACGTGGACCAGGACGAGCAGCGCCATCCCCGCCGCCGGGCTCAGACCCGACGGCGCGAGGGTGGGCAGCAGGCCGGTGTAGAACACGGCGATCTTCGGGTTGAGGGCGTTGGCGACCAGGCCGGTGCGCCAGGCGCTGCCGCCGCCGCTGCGGCCGTGCGCCGTACGCCCGCCCGGGTCGCCGGCGGCGTCGTCCGGGCCGCCTCCCGCGCCCGGACGGCGCAGGGACTGCACCCCGAGGAGGCAGAGGTACGCCGCCCCCGCGAGCTTGACCACCAGGTACACCTCGGCCGAGGCGGCGAGCAGCGCCGCGAGCCCGGCCACCGTCAGGGCTCCCCAGAGCAGCAGGCCGGCGGCGATGCCGCCGACGGTGCGCAGCCCGTCGGCCCGCCCCCGCGAGACGGCCCGGCGGGTCACGATGGCCATGTCGGGGCCGGGCACGAGGGTCAGCAGGGCCAGGACGCCGGTCGCCGCGGCGAGTTGCGTGAGCACGGGGCTCAGTCTGCCACCAGGGGTTCGACGTAAACGGCCCTCCAGCGGGGCGCAGGGTCCTGTCCAGGGCTGGTCCAGTACTCCCGGGCGCCGACGACCAGTCCGTCCCGAATCGTCCACAGTGAGACGGCCCGGTAGAGGACGTGGTCCTCGGGTATCTCCACCTCGGTGACGACGAGGTCTCCGTCCGCGAGGATGCGCAGGACCTCGACCGAGCCGAGGGAGCGCTCGTCGGTGCCGTCCGCCTCGTCACTGAGCACGGCGATGAAGTTGTTTCTGCCGACGATGCGCTCGCCGCTGACGGGCCATTCGATGACGGCGTCCTCGGCGACGAGCCCGGCCACGCCGTCCCAGTCGCGTGCCTCGATCCGCTCCCACAGTCGTGCCACTACCTTCAAGGGCTCCATGTGCCGCAGTGTGCGACGGAGGCCTCGCGCGCAACAAGCGCTCCTTGCAGGCTTATTAACTTCGACACAAACGGCCGCCGACTACTCCCTGTAGTACGTGAGAGGGGCGCCGGCTCCCCCGTTCAGCTCGCGGCGCAGGCCCCCGTCGGGCAGCAGCCGCAGCCGGCTCCAGCTGCCGGACGTACAGGTGGGAGGGGCGCCGGAGGTGACGGTGGAAGCGTCGAGTTCCACCGGGTCGGGGGCGCTGCGCAGGGATGCCCGCCAGGAGCACGAGTAGGCCGGGTCGTCGACCCTCAGGGTCATGACGGGGTCGCCGACCGCGCCGGGGGTGAGGGTGAGGCGCCAGCTCGTGGAGCCGGAGGTGGCCCGCCAGGTGCCGGCGTAGGACTGCGGGAGCCGGCCCGGGGTTCCGCTGCCCGGGCCGCCCGCGGCGGGCCCGGTGGCGGAGCCGGAGCGCGCTCCGGAACCCGAGGCGGAAGGGTCCGCGGACGCGCTGGGGGCCGCGACCGGGGGCGGCGGGTCTTCGCTCATCACCGCGTACACCGTGCCGCCCGCCGCTGCCGCGACGACGACCGCGACCGCCACGAGGAAGGCCGTCGAGGCCGTGGCCGGGCGGGCCGGCGGAACGGGCGCCGGCGGCTGGTACGGGTAGGTGGGGGCCGTCGGCCGGTACGGGTGGGCGGGGGCCGCCGTGAGGGTGGAGGGGTCGGTGGCCGGTACGGGAGGCGCGGTCCAGGTGGGGACGGCATCGGGAGCCGTAGGAGGCTGGGCGGCATCCGGGTGGCCGGTGCGGTCCGGGCCGGGGTCCTCACGGTCCAGGAGCTGGACGGCGTGCCGGCCCAGCTGGGCCACGAGCGCGGTCGGGAGCCAGGGCTCCAGGGCCCGCCCGTCGGCCACGGTGGCGCCCGCCCCCAGCCGGTCCAGGACGGCCTGCGGCGTCGGCCGGGCGGCGGGATCCTTGCGCATGCACTCCGCGACGAGATCGCGCAGCTCGGCGGGTACGCCGCCCAGGTCGGGTTCCGCGTCGGCGATGCGCAGCAGCAGGCCGGCGGTCCCGCCGGGGTGTTCCGCGTCGCCGAAGGGCAGCCGCCCGGTGGCCGCGTAGGCCAGGACGGCGCCGAGGCAGAAGACGTCGCAGGCCGCGGTCACCGTTTCACCGCGCACCTGTTCGGGGGCCATGAAGCCGGGGGAGCCGACGAGCTCCCCGGTCCGGGTCACCCCGCCGTCGGCCTCCTCCAGGGGTCGGGCGATGCCGAAGTCGATGACGCGGGGGCCGTCGAGGGTGAGCAGCACGTTGGAGGGCTTCAGGTCGCGGTGGATCAGCCCGGCGCGGTGGATGTCCTGGAGGGCGTACGCGAGTCCGGCCGCGAGGGTCCGTACCGTGCGGGCGGGCAGCGGGCCGAAGTCGTGGGCCACGACCTGGCGCAGGCTCGGCCCGGCGACGTAGCCGGTGGCGAACCAGGGGGTCTGCGCCTCCGTGTCGGCGTCGAGGACGGGGGCGGTCCAGGCGCCGCCGACGCGCCGGGCGGCGGCGACCTCCTGGCGGAACCGGGAGCGGAACTCCTCGCGGAGGGCCAGGCCAGGGTGGACGAGCTTGACCGCGACGGTACGGCCGCGGTCGGAGCGGGCGAGGTACACCTGGCCCATGCCGCCGGCCCCGAGGCGGGACAGGAGGCGGTACGGGCCGATGTGGAGCGGGTCGGTGCGGTGCAGCGGTTCCATCGCCGGGTGGTCCCTTCCCCCTGGGCTGGCCGGACGGGCTGAGCGTAGTGCGGTGGGCTCCGCGAGGGGAGGGACGGGGTGACCGGCCGGGCGGGGACGGACCGCCCGGTTCCGGTCCTGGTCCGTCGACGCCCCTCTCAGTCCCGGTCCGTCGAGGCGATCGTGGTCAGGGCCGCCGAGAGGCGTTCCAGGGCGGCGGCCGTCTCGGCGAAGGCGGCCTCGCCGAGGACCTCCGTCAGGCGGGCGGCCAGCGCGGCGTGCCCCGGGTTGATGCGGGCGATCGCCGCGCGGCCCGCCTCCGTCGGACGCAGGAGCTTCGCGCGGCGGTGGGCCGGGTTCGGGACGTACTCGGCGAGGCCGGCCGCCGCCAGCAGGTCGGCGACGCGCTGCACGCTCTGCCGGGTGTTCCCCATGGCCCTGGCGATACCCGCGACCGGCAGCGGCTCGCTCAGCACGGCGCCCAGCACCTGCCAGCGCGCGGCCGTCAGCCCGGCCGGACGGGCCAGTTCCTCGGAGACGGAGAGGAACTGCCCGTTCAGCTGGAAGACGCCGAGGGCGGTGCGGCTCAGCAGGTCCTGCTGTGCCCGGACGGGGAGGGTCACCGCGGGGTCGCGGCGCGGGTCAGGCACGGCCGGCCTCCGCCGCCGCCATCAGGACCGGGAACGCGCTCGGGTCGGAGTCGTGGAAGAGGCGGTACCACGCGTCGAGGACGACCGGCTCGTACGCGCCCAGCCGGGCGAAGACCTCCCGCGCGAAGGCCACCGGCTCCGTCGGGCCGGCCGTGATCAGGTCCTGGGCCGTCACGGCGTCGGCCTCGACGTACCGCGCCGCGCCCCCGTAACCGGGCTGCGCCGCGAGGTAGGAGGGGTCGGCGCTGGTGTGCGGTCGCCCGTCCAGCAGCCCCTCCCGGGCCAGGCCCGCCGTGGCCCCGCAGATGGCCGCGACCGGCACCCCGGCCGCCAGGAACTCGCGGGCCTTGGCCGCGAAGGGGGCCAGCCCGTCGCCCGCGTCCCAGAGTGCGGCGCCCGGCAGGATCAGCAGCGCGGAGTCCTCGGGCCGCAGGCCGGCGAGGGCCAGGTCGGGCAGGATCCGGACCCCGCCCATCGTGGTCACCGGGGTTCCGGCGGCGAAGCCGACCGTACGGATCCGGTGGCCGCGCTGCGCGAGGTGCGCGGTGGTGTGGCCGGTCTCCCAGTCCGCCCACGTGTCGTAGACGGCGAGGTGGACGGGCTTGGCGGGTGCGGCAGCGGTCCCGGCAGCGGTCTCGGCGGTGGTCCCCGCAGCGGTCCCGGCAGTGGTCCCGGCAGTGGTCTCGGTCATGGTGCTCGCCTCCGGTCGGCAGGTCGACAGGCCATGACAAGATACTGTCATTTTGCCAGCATGCTGTCAATGGTGGGGCCCGTGGCAGACAGACTGCCGAGGGCGGCCGCCCACCCCCATACAGTCCGCCGATGTCCCTCCCGACCTGCGCACTTCTAGCGTGACCGCATGACCCCTCATGTCACCGGCGCGTCCGTCAAGGCCGCCGACCGCGCTCACGTCTTCCACTCGTGGTCCGCCCAGGCCCTGATCGACCCGCTGGCCGTCGCCGGCGCCGAGGGCTCGTACTTCTGGGACTACGACGGGAACCGCTTCCTCGACTTCTCCTCCCAGCTGGTCAACACCAACATCGGCCACCAGCACCCCAAGGTGGTCGCGGCCGTGCAGGAACAGGCCGCCAAGCTCTGCACCCTCGCGCCCGGTTTCGCCGTGGACGTCCGCTCCGAGGCCGCACGCCTCATCGCCGAGCGCACCCCCGGCGACCTCGACAAGATCTTCTTCACCAACGGCGGCGCCGAGGCCGTCGAGAACGCCGTACGGATGGCCCGGCTGCACACCGGCCGCCAGAAGGTGCTCTCCACCTACCGCTCGTACCACGGCGCCACCGCCGCCGCGATCAACCTGACCGGCGACCCGCGCCGCTGGCCCTCCGACACCGCCTCCGCCGGCGTCGTCCACTTCTGGGGCCCGTTCCTCTACCGCTCGCCCTTCCACGCCGCCACCGAGGCCGAGGAGTGCGAGCGCGCCCTCGCGCACCTCGCCGACACCCTCGCCTTCGAGGGGCCGCAGAGCGTCGCCGCGATTATCCTGGAGTCGGTCCCCGGCACCGCCGGGATCATGACCCCGCCGCCCGGGTACCTGGCCGGCGTGCGCGAGCTCTGCGACCGCCACGGCATCGTCTTCATCCTCGACGAGGTCATGTCGGGCTTCGGTCGCACCGGCGCGTGGTTCGCCGCCGACCACTGGGACGTCACCCCCGACCTGATCACCTTCGCCAAGGGCGTGAACAGCGGCTACGTGCCCCTCGGCGGCGTCGCCATCTCCGCCGCCATCGCCGAGACCTTCGCCACCCGCCCCTACCCGGGCGGCCTCACGTACTCCGGGCACCCCCTGGCCTGCGCCGCCGCCGTCGCGACGATCAACGTGATGGAGGAGGAGGGCATCGTCGAGAACGCCGCGCGCATCGGCACCGAGGTGATCGCGCCGGGGCTGGCCGACCTCGCCGAGCGGCACCCCTCGGTCGGGGAGGTCCGCGGGCTCGGCGTCTTCTGGGCACTGGAACTCGTACGCGACCGGGCCACGCGCGAGCCGCTCGTCCCGTACAACGCCTCGGGCGCCGACAACGTCCCCATGGCCGAGTTCGCGGCGGCCTGCAAGGCGTCGGGGCTGTGGCCGTTCGTCAACATGAACCGGACGCACGTCGTCCCCCCGTGCACGGTCACCGAAGCCGAGGCCAAGGAGGGCCTGGCGCTGCTCGACGAGGCGCTGACGGTGGCCGACCGCCACACGGTCGGGGCGTGAGGGTCCGGATAGCGGGCGTTATATCCGCATACCGGCCGTAGACCGCTCGGTTTCGGCCGCGCTGCCTGGCCTAAGGTGTCCGAAGTCCTACGGAGGAGACGGACCCTTATGCCAGGCAGCCGGAGCGGAGGTGTCACCCGCAACACCCTTCGGCAGCAGCTCGCGGACGCGCTGCGTGACGAGGTGCTCGCGGGGCGGCTCCCTCCGGGGACCGAGTTCACCGTCAAGCAGATCGCCGAGCAGTACGAGGTCTCCGCGACCCCGGTGCGCGAGGCGCTGGTCGACCTCGCGGCGCAGGGCCTGCTGGATTCCGTGCAGCACCGGGGCTTTCGCGTGCGGGTGTACACCGTGGACGACTTCCGGGGCATGATCGAGGCCCGGACGCTGGTGCTCGACGGGATCTTCCGCAGGCTCGTCGAACGCGGTGCCCCGCCCGGCACGGGCGAACTGCTGGTGTCGGTGCGCCGCCGCGCGGAGGAGGCGCGGCGGGCCGTGCGCAGCGGTTCGCTCGAAGTGCTGATCGGCTACGACCTGCGCTTCTGGCGGGAGCTCAGCGAGCTGGTCGGCAACACCTACATATCGGAGTTCCTGCACCGCATACGGATCCAGTGCTGGGTGTTCTCGGTGCCCCACCTGCAGGAAGCGCCGGAGCTGCGCGCCGCGCTCTGGGACGGGCACAACGAGCTGGTGGACGCGGTGACCCTGGCGGACCCGGACGCGGTACGGCGCATCGTGCGCGCGTACAACCAGCACGGGCTGGACTGGGCCGCGGGCCTCTGACGCCGCCGCCGTGCCCGGCGGGGTTCTGCGCACCCCTTCGCGGAGCGTGTCCGGCGCATTACTCTGGCCGGATCGGCGGCAACGACTGATCGGAGCCCGCGTGGCCTGTGACCTGTGGCTGGTCCCCCTTGTCGACGTGCTGTGCCACAGCCCCGACAACCCCTTCGCGGAAGAGATCGCCTCGTACGACAAGGCGCTGGGCGAGGCGGGCCTGCCGTCGGTGCCCGTGTTCGCGTACATGCCGGGCCTGAGCGGGGACGTGGCCCCGGTGGCCGGCTTCGACTACGACGCCCTGCACTTCCTGCGGCGGGCGTACCTGCTGCAGGTCTGCGGGCTGCCGGTGACGCCGGTGGACGAGCTGGGCGGGGACTACGAGCAGCTGCTGGAGATGTTCGAGCCGACGGCGCAGCAGTCGCACCTGGTGTGGCACTACGACCACGCGGGGGCGTACGTCCCGGTGGACTTCACGGCGCCGCTGGCCAACGAGGAGCTGCTCGCGGCGGGCGGCCCCCTGGGGTCGGCGCAGGGGCTGCTGCGGGAGCTGGCCTTCGTCGCCCCGGCGATCGGCATAGACCCGGCGAACCCGCCCGCCGCGCCGGCGCCGCCCGGCGGCCCGACCTCGCTGGAGGAGCCGGCGGGGCCGATCCCGTACGACGAGAGCCCCTTCGCCCGGGAGCGGCACGTCTGGCTGGGGCTGCACGCGGCGGCGACGCGCAGCCTGGGTCAGGGCTCGATGATCATCTTCAGCTGACCCGGCCCGGGCGGCGGCCCCGCCGCGGAGCCGGGCGGCGCGTCCCCGCCCGGCTCAGCGCGGCTGCTCGGGCGGTCGCTGGCGGGGCATGTTCGGGCGGGTGCCCGGCGGCAGCGGGAAACGCGCCGGGGGGACGCCCGGATCCGGACGGGCGGGCGCGCCGGCCAGGGACTGCATCAGCAGCGGCGCCGGACCCGCCCGGAACTCCACCATCCAGTCCGCCGTCTCCGAGCGCACGAGTTCCGTGACGTCCTCGGAGAAGCGGCGCAGTACGGTCAGGCACCGCTCGGCGGCCTCGCTGGCCGTCCCCTCCGTGGGGCCCAGCACCTCGCGCACGTTCTCCGAGGCCCAGTCGAACTGGAGCGTCTGGAGCCGCCGCTGCACCGCCTGCGCCGTCGCCACGTCCCGCATCCACCCGGACGTCAGCCCGAAGAACCGGTCACAGGCCAGGCAGGCCGCCGCCAGCAGCAGGGCCAGGTACCCGTACGAGGACGCGCCCGGCGCCGAACCGGTCAGCTCCAGCAGCGGCATGGCCGCACCCGTGACGGCGCCCACGGCCGCGCCCGCCCGCAGGGTCCGCGCACCCCGGCGCTTCCAGGCCCGGTCGGACAGGTACCACTCGGCCGTGCGCAGCGCGTCGGCCTCCACCCGCCGGTAGAGCTCGTCGAGGCGCTCGGCGGGCTCACCCCAGTCCCCCAGAGGGAACGGCCGGCCGGTCAGGTCGCCGTCCTCTGCGGGATCCCGGGGTGGCCCCTCGGGCTGCATCTCCGGCTGACTCACCCGGCACTCCCTCTGCCTGCGCTGACGTGTGATGCGCGTGTGCGCAATGGTGCGCATGCTCTTCCTACCTTCGAATGACACGCGATGGGCAGCGAATCCCGGGTTTTCCGCCCGCAAGGAGGGCTCCATCAGGTACGCGCACGCCCCGTCTCTCACCCGAAAGAGTTGGTCCTCCCGGCGTAGGGCGCCGCGCCCGGGGAGCACGTAGGCTCGGATTGACCGAGCCTTTCCGAAGGCGATCCGCAACCGTTGTGACGTACGGAGTGAGTACCTGTGATTCCCGGTGGTGGCCAGCCCAACATGCAGCAGCTGCTCCAGCAGGCCCAGAAGATGCAGCAGGACCTCGCGGCGGCCCAGGAGGAACTGGCCCTGGCCGAGGTCGAGGGCCAGGCCGGCGGCGGCCTGGTGAAGGCGACCGTCACCGGCTCCGGTGAGCTGCGCGCCCTCGTCATCGACCCGAAGGCCGTCGACCCGCAGGACACCGAGACCCTCGCGGACCTGGTGGTCGCGGCGGTCCAGGCGGCCAACGAGAACGCGCAGGCGCTCCAGCAGCAGAAGCTGGGGCCGCTGACCCAGGCACTGGGCGGCGGCAGCGGCATCCCCGGCCTGCCGTTCTAGTCCCTTCCACCCCCACCGTCCCGCACTCCCCACCGCATACACCGCGCAGAACGAAAGAAGGCAGTCCGTTGTACGAAGGCGTGGTCCAGGACCTGATCGACGAACTGGGCAGGCTGCCCGGCGTCGGGCCCAAGAGCGCGCAGCGGATCGCCTTCCACATCCTGCAGGCGGAGCCGACCGACGTCCGACGCCTCGCGCACGCGCTGCTGGAGGTCAAGGAGAAGGTCCGCTTCTGCGCGGTGTGCGGGAACGTGGCGCAGGAGGAGCGGTGCGGGATCTGCCGCGACCCGCGCCGCGACGAGGCGGTCATCTGCGTGGTCGAGGAGCCGAAGGACGTCGTCGCGATCGAGCGGACCCGCGAGTTCCGGGGCAAGTACCACGTCCTGGGCGGGGCGATCAGCCCGATCGAGGGCGTCGGCCCCGACGACCTGCGCATCCGCGAGCTGCTGGCGCGGCTGGCGGACGGGGCGGTCACCGAGCTGATCCTGGCGACCGACCCGAACCTGGAGGGCGAGGCCACCGCCACCTACCTCGCCCGCATGATCAAGCCCATGGGCCTGAAGGTCACCCGCCTGGCCAGCGGGCTCCCCGTCGGGGGAGACCTGGAGTACGCGGACGAGGTCACGCTGGGGCGGGCCTTTGAAGGAAGGCGACTTCTCGATGTCTGACGCAACGCTGCACGCCCGGGGCCAGGATCCGGACGACTTCGCCGTCCAGATCGCGGACCAGATCGAGTCCTTCATCGTCGCGGTCACCGAGGTGGCCAAGGGCGAGGACCCGGACAGCGCGGTTCCCTTCCTCCTCCTGGAGGTGTCCCAGCTGCTGCTGGCGGGCGGCCGGCTGGGCGCGTACCAGGACGTGCTGCCCGACGAGCGCTACGAGCCCGACCTGGGCCCGGAGCCCGACGTGGACATCCTGCGCGAGCGGTTCGCCCTGATGCTGGAGCCGGTCGACGTCTACTCCGAGGTCTTCGACCCCTACGAACCGCGCAAGGCCCCGGTCCCGCACCGCATCTCCGACGACCTGGCCGACGTGGTCGCCGACCTGCGCCACGGCCTCATCCACCTCCAGGCGGGCCGGGTCACCGAGGCCCTGTGGTGGTGGCAGTTCTCCTACTTCACCAACTGGGGCCCGACCGCCTCCGCCATGCTGCGCGCCCTCCAGTCGCTGATCGCCCACGTGCGCCTCGACCAGCCGCTCGCCGCCCTGGACGGGCTGGACACGGACGAGGACCTGGCCGAGGACGACCTCGCGGAGCAGGCCGGCGCCGTCATGGCCGAGGAGCTCGGACAGCTGGGCCGCAAGTAGGCGCGGAACCGGCGGCGCGTACCGTGTCCGCGGGGCAACCGCTCCGACGATCTTTTCATCTCATGATGTGGTACGTGGCGGTCGGATCGCGGCCGCTCGTTACACTGCACCAGCAATGAGACGGACCGAGCGAGGAGCGCACGTGGGCCTTGTCGTGCAGAAGTACGGAGGCTCCTCCGTAGCCGATGCCGAGGGCATCAAGCGCGTCGCCAAGCGGATCGTGGATGCCAAGAAGAACGGCCACCAGGTGGTCGTCGTGGTTTCCGCGATGGGCGACACGACGGACGAGCTGATCGATCTCGCCGAGCAGGTATCCCCGATGCCTGCCGGGCGTGAATTCGACATGCTGCTGACCGCCGGAGAGCGGATCTCCATGGCCCTGCTGGCCATGGCGATCAAAAACCTGGGCCACGAGGCCCAGTCGTTCACCGGCAGCCAGGCAGGCGTGATCACCGACTCGGTCCACAACAAGGCGCGCATCATCGATGTGACGCCGGGCCGGATCCGCACCGCGCTGGACGAGGGCAACATCGCCATCGTCGCCGGCTTCCAGGGTGTCTCCGCGGACTCCAAGGACATCACCACCCTCGGCCGGGGCGGCTCGGACACCACCGCCGTCGCGCTCGCCGCGGCGCTGGACGCCGAGGTCTGCGAGATCTACACCGATGTCGACGGCGTCTTCACCGCGGACCCCCGCGTCGTGAAGAAGGCCCGGAAGATCGACTGGATCTCCTCCGAGGACATGCTGGAGCTCGCGGCCTCCGGCTCCAAGGTGCTCCTGCACCGCTGCGTCGAGTACGCCCGCCGCTACAACATCCCGATCCACGTCCGCTCGTCCTTCTCCGGACTGCCGGGCACATGGGTCAGCAACGAGAATCCGCAAGGGGACGCGCAGGTGGAGCACGCCATCATCTCCGGAGTCGCTCACGACGTCTCCGAAGCCAAGATCACGGTCGTCGGCGTTCCGGACAAGCCGGGCGAGGCCGCGGCGATCTTCCGCGCCATCGCGGACGCCGAGATCAACATCGACATGATCGTCCAGAACGTGTCGGCCGCCTCCACCGGCCTCACGGACATCTCCTTCACCCTCCCCAAGGCCGAGGGCCACAAGGCCATCGACGCCCTGGAGAAGGCGAAGACGCAGATCGGCTTCGACTCCCTGCGCTACGACGACCAGATCGGCAAGATCTCCCTGGTCGGCGCGGGCATGAAGACCAACCCGGGCGTCACCGCCTCCTTCTTCCAGGCGCTGTCCGACGCGGGCGTCAACATCGAGCTGATCTCCACCTCCGAGATCCGCATCTCGGTCGTGACCCGCCAGGACGACGTCAACGCGGCCGTCATCGCCGTCCACACGGCCTTCGGCCTCGACTCCGACAGCGACGAGGCCGTCGTCTACGGAGGCACCGGCCGATGACCGCGGACCGGTCCTCCGGCCCGGCGCTCGCCGTGGTCGGGGCGACCGGAGCAGTCGGCTCGATCCTGCTCCAGATCCTGTCCCAGCGGGCGGACGTCTGGGGCGGCATCCGCCTGATCGCCTCCCCGCGCTCGGCCGGCCGCGTGCTGGCCGTCCGCGGCGAGGAGACCGAGGTGCTCGCCCTCACCGAGGACGCCTTCGAGGGCCTCGGCGCGGGCGACGTCGTGCTCTTCCTCACCCCGGCCGAGGTGTCGGCGCGCTGGGCTCCGGTCGTCACCGCGCGCGGTGCCGTCGTGGTGGACCAGTCCGCCGCCTTCCGGGAGGACCCCGAGGTGCCCCTGGTGGTGCCCGAGGTGAACGGCCACGCCGTACGGATCCGGCCGCGCGGGATCGTCGCGGGCCCGGACTGCGTGACCGCCGCGATGATCGCCGCCGTGGGCGCGCTGCACGCCGAGTACGGGCTGGCCGAGCTGGCCGTCTCCTCGTACCAGGCCGCGAGCCGCGCGGGGCGGGCCGGTGTGGAGGCGCTGCGCAAGCAGCTGGTCCAGGTCGCCGGCAGTCCTCTGGGGGAGCTGCCCGGGGACGTGCGCCGTGCCGTGGGCGAGGACACCGGGCCGTTCGCGGCGCCGCTCGCGCTGAACGTGGTGCCCTGGTCCGGTGAGCTGCGGGAGGACGGCTGGTCCTCGCACGAACTGGCCGTACGGGCGGAGACGCGGCGGATCCTCGGCCTGGCATCGCTGCCGGTCGCCGTGACCTGCGTCCAGGTCCCGGTGGTGACCGGGCACTCCTTGACGGTGCGCGCCCGCTTCGAGCGGGAGGTGGCCGCGTCGCACGCCCGCGACCTCCTCGAAGCGGCGCCCGGGGTGGTCGTCGTCGACGATCCGGCCGCGGGGGAGTTCCCGACTCCGGCGGACGCGGCCGGTACCGACCCGGCCTGGGTGGGGCGGCTGCGGGGTTCCCTGGACGACCCGAGGGCGCTCGAGTTCTTCGTGTGTGCGGACAATCTACGCAAAGGCGCCGCACTGAACGCCGCTCAGATCTCGGAACTGATCGCGGGTGAATTCGCGTAATTCGCTTTGTAGGATCTGTGATGATCCCTTGATCAAGGTGATGGCCCGACTGCCGCCTGGATGAATGGGGCAATCGGGAAGAGCGGGTACGCATGAAGGCAATGGGGAAATTGCTGAATACTCTGCCGCGCGCGTACAACCCTGACGGGGCGACGCGTGTCCAACGGGCGTGGCAGAGGCACTGTTGGACGTGGCCGTCCTACCGGCGCGCAGCGGGATCGCTCCCCCGCGCCGGCGACCGGGCGCGCCCGGCGGCGGCTTCCCTGTGATCGTTCCCGTCCCGCCGGCCAGCGTGCCGCACATCGCGACGACCCGGGGCGGCCGCGTGCCCTCGCCCCGGGACGGCGCGGACACCGCCGCGAACCCGCCGGCGGCGCAGGCCCTCCCGCCGGAGACCGCGATACCGCAGGCCCCGACACCCGCCGGGACGGTACGCGGTGGTGCCGAAGCCGGGGCCGGTGGCGAGCTCGCCGGTGCCGCCGGTGAGCGGCCCGTCGTGGCCGGTACCACCGTCGACCACCTCACCGAGACCTACCAGGCCCACTACCGCTCCCTCCTCGGCCTGGCCGCGCTCCTCCTCGACGACACCGCCTCCTGCGAGGACGTCGTCCAGGAGGCCTTCATCCGCGTCCACTCGGCCCGCAACCGGGTACGGGACCGCGACAAGACCCTGGCCTACCTCCGCCAGACCGTCGTCAACCTCTCCCGCTCCGCGCTGCGCCGCCGCATCCTCGGCCTGAAGCTGCTGTCGAAGCCGATGCCGGACATGGCCAGCGCGGAGGAGGGGGCGTACGACCAGCTGGAGCGCGACGACCTGATCAGGGCCATGCGTGGACTCCAGCGCCGGCAGCGCGAGGTGCTGGTGCTGCGCTACTTCGCGGACATGACGGAGGTCCAGGTCGCCGAGGCGCTCGGGATATCGCTCGGCTCGGTCAAGGCGTACGGATCGCGGGGCATTGCCGCGCTGCGGGTGGCGATGGAGGCTGCGCAGTCATGAGGGACGACCACAGGAACCCGCCCGGCCCCGCCGCCACGGCCACGGCCGACGAGCAGGCGCTGCGCAGCCTGCTGGCCGGTGCCGTGCAGGGACTGGAGCCCTGTGAGGGGGCCCTGGAGCGGCTGCGCCACGCGGTGCCCGCGCGCCGGGCCCGCAAACGGCAGGCCCTGCTCGTGACGGCGGCGGCCGCGCTGCTCGCCGGCACCGCGGTCCCGGCCGCGCTGCACTTGGGCTCCGACGAGGGGACCGCGGCCGGGCACTCGGCCATGGCGGGCCACGGGGAGTCGCAGGGCGGCAAGCCGGGCGACCCCTCCGACCCCCGCCAGAACGGCTCCGACGCCGTGGCCGGGCCCGGGCCGTCGACGTCGGCCGGTCAGGGACGGCAGCCGGGCGGCGGCGAGCGGCCGTCGCCCGGGGTGAGCGGCTCGCCGTACGCCGACGCGGTCGCGGGCCCCTCCAGCACGGCGGGCGTCCCCGCCGGCGGAGCCGGTCGCGGCCCGCTGCCGCCGCTGGGAGCGGCGGCCGGAGTCCCGGGCTGCACGGCCGACCAGCTCGGCGTGTCGGGCAGCGCCCGCGCCCCCGAGACCGACGGCAAGGTCTACGGCAGCTTCAAGGTCACCAACGTCTCGGCCCGGGGCTGCACGGTCACCGGCCCGGACACCGTGACGGCCGCCCCGGTGGCGCCTCCCGGCCCGCCGCCCGCGCCGGCCGCGGCGCCGCCCGTGACGGTGGCGGACCACACGGCGGGGGACCCGGCGAGCGCGCTGCTGCCCGACCCGTCCGCCGAGGCCCCGGTCGTGGTGCTCCAGCCGAACAGCGCCTACGAGGTGCGGTTCGCGTGGGTGCCCTCCGGGCAGTCCTGCCCGGCGGCGACGCCCACCCCGTCGCCCAAGCCCCGGCAGGACGGCGGCGCGGCGGCACAGCCCGCCACCGGCGCGCAGGGCGGCACGGCCGACGGCACGGCCGGGGGTGGGGAGCCGACGGGCGCCGACGGAGCCGCGGCCGGTGACGCGCACAGCGGCTCCACGGCCCCGGAGGCGGCCGGAGTGGAGGTCTCCCACACGCCCGGTACGGGTGCGCCGGTCACCCAGGCCACCATCCCGGCGGCCTGCGGCGGCACGGTCTACCGCACGGGCCTCATTCCGCCGGGCGCGCCGTAGCCGGCGCCGCGTCCCCGACCGGGCTCGCGGTCCCCGCGGCCGCGTCCGCGGCAGCCGCGCCGGGGACCCCGGCGGGCAGCAGACCCGCTTCGGCGTCGCGCAGGGTCTCCACCTCGCGCCGGTAGAGCCGGAACCACATGAAGAGCGCGAAGGCGACGAAGACGAACCACTCGCCGGTGTAGCCGAGGTTCTGGAAGGCCTTCAGGTCGAGCCCGGTGTTGGCCGGCGCCTTCGCCGGCACCGGAGTCATCCCGTCCACCGGTGTCTGCACCGTCAGCCAGGCGTCGTACAGCGGATCGTGCACCAGGTTGACCAGCGTGGCCGCTGCGATCACCCCGAGCTGGCCCGGCGGCAGCCCGCCCTGCGCGTGCACGCCCTTGGTGCCGGCGTTCTCCGAGGCCTGCAGGGCCCCCGTGACCTCGACCCGCCCGGCCGGCGGGGCCGGTGCCTTCGCGGGGTCCGCCGCCCCCGGCAGCCAGCCCCGGACCACGGGGATGGTCTTCCCGGAGTCGGTCCGCAGCAGGGTCAGCACGTAGAAGCCGGACCGGCCGCCGAGGTCCCGCTCGGGAACCAGCAGCTGCTGCCCGTACTCGCCGGCCGTGGCGGCGGGCCGTCCGGAGGTCCTGGTGTCCACCGGGAGCAGCGAGTCCAGCGGCTCGGCCGCCTGCTCGGCGGGGCGCTCGGCCTGCGCCTCCTTGTGGCTGCCGACGCGGTCCTCGAACCGGCCGAGCTGCCAGGTGCCCATGAACAGGCAGAAGGGGACGGCGAGCGCGACGAAGACGTTGATCCCCCACCAGCGCGGGGTCAGGAGAAACCGGTGCACCCCACCAACGGTACGGGGGGTGCACCGGGAGACCCGTGCCGGGTCAGCGCGGCAGGTGCTTCAGCGCGAATTCGAGATCCATCCGCACCTGCTTGATCCGCTCCTCCACCACCAGCGAGCCGTGCCCGGCGTCGTAGCGGTACACCTCGTGGACCGCGCCGCGCGCGGCGAGCCGGTCGATGTAGTTGTCGATCTGCCGGATCGGGCAGCGCGGGTCGTTCACGCCCGCCGTGATGTGGACGGGCGCCTTCACCGCGTCGACGTACGTCAGCGGCGAGGAGGCCGCGAACCGCTCCGGGACCTCCTCCGGCGTACCGCCGAAGAGGGTGCGGTCCAGGGACTTCAGCGCGTCCATCTCGTCGTGGTACGCCGTCACGTAGTCCGCCACCGGTACGGCGGCCAGCCCGACCGCCCAGTCGTCGGGCCGCGTGCCGATGCCCAGCAGCGTCAGGTACCCGCCCCAGGACCCGCCCGACAGCACCAGCCGCGCCGGGTCGGCCAGGCCGGAGGCCACGGCCCACTCCCGGACCGCCGTGATGTCCTCCAGCTCGATCAGGCCGACGCGGTGCTTGAGGGCGTCGGTCCACGCGCGGCCGTAGCCCGTCGAGCCGCGGTAGTTGACCCGCACCACCGCGAAGCCGTGGTCCAGCCAGGCGGCGGGGGTCGCCGCGAAGGCGTCGGAGTCGTGCCAGGTGGGACCGCCGTGGATCTCGAAGATCGTCGGGAAGGGCCCGTCACCGTGCCCCGCGGGCCGCTGCGCGAGCGCGTGGATCCGTCCGCCGGGCCCCTCGACCCACACGTCCTCCACCGGCACCGAGCCGGGCGGCCGCATGCCCGGCGGGTCCAGGACGATCCCGCCCGCGGTGGACCGTACGGCGGCAGGCTCGGCGGCCGAGGACCACTGGTACTCCACCGTCCCGTCCGGCCGGGCCGTCGCGCCGGACACCGTGCCGGGCGGCGTGTCCACCCGTACGAGTTCCCGCGCGGCCAGGTCGTAGCGCCACAGCTCGCTGCGCGCCTCGTAGCTGTGCGCGATGAGGAGCGCGGTCCCGTCCGGGTACCACTCGGCGCTGACGTCGCCCGGCAGGTCGACGGCCAGGTCCTCCTCCGATCCCGTGGCCACGTCCCACACCATCGGCTCCCAGCGGCCGCGCCGCTGGTGTCCCACGAGCAGCCGGGTATCCCCGGCGACCGGCGCGAAGCCGAGCACCTCCAGGCCCAGCTCCTCGGTTCCGCCGCGGGAGTCGTCCAGCTCCGCGACGGTGGCGCCGTCGAGGGTGACCACGCGGAGTGCCGAGTGCATGGCGTCGCCGTGCTCGGTGTGCTCGATCGCGAGCAGGGTTCCGTCGTACGACAGGTCGCCGACGCCGGCCGACTCGCGGTGCCGGTAGATGACCTCCGGGGCACCGCCGCCGGGCCGTACGACGTGGATCATGGAGCCGTCCTCGTCGGTGGACCGGCCCACGACCGCCGTGCCGTCCCGCGCGATGGCGAGGCCGGCGGGGTAGGAGGGCTCCAGGCCGGGCGTGGCGGGCTCGTCGGGTCCGCCCGCGAAGGGCTGGCGGACCCAGGTGCCGAACTCGTCGCCGTCGGTGTCGGAGAACCACCAGATCCACTCCCCGTCCGGGGAGAGGGCGCCGTCGGTGGTGCCGTTGGGACGGTCGGTGGCCTGCCGCTGCGAGCCGGTGGCCCGGTCCCAGGCGTAGAGCTCGTACGTCCCGGTGGCGTTCGAGACGAAGAGCGCGCGGTCCGGGGCGTCCTCGGCCCAGTCGGGCAGCCCCACGCGCGGAGCCCGGAAACGCTTCTCCCAGTCGGGCATCTCGGAAGCGGGGGCCGTGCCGGGGGTCAGGTCGCTGTCGCTGGTCATGCGCCCCATTCTTGCCGCACCGGCGGCCGGGATGCCGACTGCGCCGAACGGGCGCACGGTGGTGTCCGTACGCCGGACGCTGCCGAGAGGGTGTCGAGCACGGCCAAGAAGGCTCGTACCGGCCACCACGCCACCAGGATTCGGAACGCGCGATGGCGAAGACCACGGCCGCCGAGGCGCGTGCCAAGGCCGCCGGCACAAGCCACGGCCACGGCTCGATGTTTCACGTGAAACACGGGGTCCCGTGCGTAGGCTGACGGCATGCGGATGATCGTCCGGGGCGCCCGGTTGCTGCACGAGCACGGCTTGTCCGACGTCGAGGTCGCCGAGGACGGCCGGATCGCCCGGGTGATCCCGTACGACGACCAGAAGGAGCCGCCCGCGACGGGCGTGCTCATCGAGGCGCACGGCGGGCTCCTCACCGCCCCGTTCGTCGAGCCCCACATCCACCTCGACACCGCCCTGACCGCCGGGCAGCCCCGCCCGAACACCTCCGGCACCCTCTGGGAGGGCATCGCCTGCTGGAGCGAGCGCAAAAGGACCCTGACCCGTGAGGACGTGATCGCGCGGGCCACCGAGGTGCTGCGCTGGCAGGCGGCCAACGGCGTGCTGCACGTCCGCACCCACTGCGACGTCACCGACCCGTCCCTCACGGCGCTCGACGCGCTGCTGGAGGTCCGCGACCGGGTGCGGGACGTGATGACCCTGCAGATCGTGGCCTTCCCGCAGGAGGGCATCGTCTCCTTCCCCGACGGCGAAGCCCTGCTGCGCGAGGCCGTCGCCCGCGGGGCGGACGTCGTCGGGGCGATCCCGCACTTCGAGGACACCCGCGAGGACGGGGTCGCCTCACTGCGGACCGCCTTCGCGGTGGCCGAGGAACACGGGCTGCGCGTCGACGCCCACTGCGACGAGATCGACGACGAACAGTCCCGCTTCGTGGAGGTACTGGCCACACTGGCGCTGCGCTCGGGACTGCGCGAGCGCGCCACCGCCTCCCACACCACCGCCATGGGCTCCTACAACGGCGCCTACAGCTTCAAACTCCAGCGTCTCCTGGCCCGTTCCGGAATCGGCCTGGTCGCCAACCCCTTCGCGAACCTCAACCTCCAGGGCCGCTTCGACGCCTACCCCAAGCGGCGCGGCCTCACCCAGGTCAAGGAGATGCTGGCCGCCGGGGTCAACGTGGCCTTCGGCCACGACGACGTGATGGACCCCTGGAACGCCCTCGGCACCGCCAACCCGCTCCAGACCGCCCTCGTCGGTCTGTACGCCGCCCAGCTCACCGGCGCCGACGACATCCCGCTCGCTTTCTCGATGGTGACGGAGCGTGCGGCGCGCGTGCTGGGCCTCTCCTCCGCCGAGTACGGGATCGCGGCGGGCGCGCCCGCCTCCTTCGTCCTCCTCCCGGCGCCGAGTCCGGAGGAGGCGATCCGCCGTCAGGTCCGGCCCCGGTACGTCGTCTCGCGCGGCACCGTCCTCGCCGAGACCCCGCCCGCACCCGCCAGACTGTGGTGGCCGGGGGAGGAGGGCCCGTCGGAGGTGGACTTCACGCGGCGCTCCGGGACGGGCACGGCCTAGGGTTCCGTCCATGACGTGGACCCTTCACAACCTTGACTCCGGCGCGGCCCGTTCGGCCTTCGAGATCGCCTCGGAGTACGCCGACACCGCCCTGCTCAACCACTCCGTGCGTTCCTACGCGTTCGGCGCCGAGTACGCGCGCGTGCACGGGCTCTCGTACGACGCGGAGCTCTTCTACGTCAGTGCTCTGCTCCACGACCTGGGCCTGACCGCACCCTTCGACAGCCACACCCTGCCCTTCGAGGAGGCCGGCGGACACGTGGCGCGGATCTTCACGGCGGGCCTGGGCTGGGAGCCGGCCCGCCGGGCCCGTGCGGAGGAGGTCATCGTGCGGCACATGCGGGAGGACGTCACCGCCGCCGAGGACGTCGAGAGCCACCTCCTCCAGGTGGGCACCAGCGCGGACGTGTCCGGTCTGCGCGTGCCCGACTTCGACCCCGCCTTCCGGGCCGGCCTGCTGGAGCAGTACCCGCGCCTCGGCTTCGGCCCGGCCTTCCTGGCCCTGGTCGAGGACCAGGCGTCCCGCAAGCCCGCCTGCGCGGCCGCGGCGTACGTCGCCTCGGGCGCGGCGAAGCGCATCGCGGCCAACCCCCTGGACGCGTGACGCGCCGGGCGGACGCGTGAGGCGCCGGGCCGGGCGGGGCCGTTCCGCCCGGCCCGGCCCGCGCACTGCCTCAGAGCCCCCGCTCGACCATGGTGATCACGTCCTGGCCCGCCTGGTGCGCCTGCTCCGGGCCGATGCCGCGCAGGGGGCCGTCGATGATCAGGGCGGCCAGGCCGTGCACCGCCGACCAGGCGAGGAACTCCGCGCCCGGGCGGCGGTCGGGCGGCAGGACGCCGGTCTCCACGAGGGCGTCCAGTGAGGCGCCGAGCAGCTCGAACGGCGTGAGCCCGCCGGCCCCGGCGGCGGTGGTGTCGGTGGCGTACGTCATGTCGGCCGGGACGTGGAACGCCGTCCGGAACCAGCCCGGCTCGGACACGGCGAAGCGGATGTAGCCCGTCCCCACGGCCCGGAAGCGGGCCCGGGCTCCTTCGGCAGGGTCCCGGGCCGGGGGGAGGCCGTCGATCTCCGCCTCCATCGCCAGCGCCACCCGGGCCATGGCGGCCTGCGCGACCCCGTGCACCAGCGCTCCCCGGTCGGCGAAGTGCCGGTAGGCGGCGTTGGGCGACACCCCTGCGCGCCGGGTGGCCTCCCGCAGGGAGACGGTGTCCGGTCCCCCTTCACGCGCCAGCTCCAGGGCCGCTTCGAGCAGCGCGCTGCGGAGGTTCCCGTGGCGGTACGTGCTGCGCTTGGGTGGCGCGGGCGGTTCGGCTTCCGAAGACATGGGGCCTCGATTCCTCGCAGTATGTGGACGGCGTCAACTTCTAGGTATAGCCTATGTGCGCGATGTGGACGTCGTCCACATAGGGAATAGGGGGAGCAGAGCATGGAGAAGGTCGTATCCCGCGACGGGACCGCCATCGCCTACGACCGCACCGGCGGGGGCCCCGCCCTCGTCCTCGTCGGCGGCGCCTACCAGGTCCGCGACGACCCGAGGTGGGGCGTGCTGGCCCGGCTCCTCGCCGACCGGTTCACCGTCGTCACCTACGACCGGCGCGGGCGCGGCGACAGCGGTGACACCGCCCCCTACGCCGTGGAGCGCGAGTTCGAGGACCTGGCCGCCGTCATCGCCGAACTCGACGGGCCCGTACGGGTGATGGGCATGTCATCGGGCGCCGTCCTGGCCCTGGAGGCCGCCGCCCACGGCGTCCCGATGAAGGAACTGACGGTGTACGAGCCGCCGTTCGTCATCGACGACAGCCGCCCTCCGGTCCCCGCCGACTACGTCGCCCGGCTGGACGAGGCCATCGCCGAGGGCCGGCGCGACGACGCCGTCGCCTTCATGCTGACCGCCGCCGTGGGCGTCCCCGCCGAGGTCGTGGAGCACATGCGCGCGAGCGGCATCTGGAACCACTTCGCGGCGCTGGCGCACACCCTCCCGTACGACGCCCGGATCATGGACGGCACCATGTCCGGACGGCCCCTGCCCGCGGACCGCTGGGCGGCCGTACGGATCCCCGTCCTCGCCCTCGGCGGCGGAGCCAGCGACCCCTGGCTCCAGTCCGGCGCCCGCGCCCTCGCCGCCCTGCTGCCGGCCGGCCTGCACCGCACCCTGGACGGCCAGACGCACGACGTGGATCCGGCCGCTCTGGCGCCCGTACTGGCCGAGTTCCACGGCAGCGAGCAGAGCGCGGGCCCGGCCGCGTAGCCGTGAGGCCCGGAGGACGGCGGCGTCCTCCCCGGCTCGCACGGGCCGGCGCACGGCCGCCGCACGCGGCGGGGCGGGTGCGGCGGCGCAACCCGCCCCCGCCCCCCTCACACGCGGCGGCCCTCAGCCCGCGAGCTCGCGGCGGCGCGGCCCGGGCAGCAGCTCGGTGACGATCAGGGCGGCCACGGCGGCCAGGATCACCACCGGGGTCATACCAGCGGTGCCGACCAGCAGCAGCGCCATCACCGAGCTGCTGACCGGCAGCCGCAGCACGCTCGCCGCCGCCGCGGCCAGCCCGGCCGCCACCGCGGGCACCACCCCCAGCCCCGGCAGCGGCGACGCCAGCACCCCGGCGGCGGCCCCGAGGAACAGCGCCGGGAAGATCGGGCCACCGCGCAGGCTGCCGAGACAGAGCGCGTACCCGACGGCCTTGCACAGCAGGACGGCCACCAGCGCGAGCACCCCCCAGGCGCGCGGATCATCGGCCAGCGTGGCCATCACGGCCTGCCCGGACGAGGCCACGTCGGCCGGGGAACGGCCCGTGACCAGCGCGTATACGGCCGCGCAGACGCCGGCGCCGAGCGCACACAGCGCCGTACGGGCGATCGGAGCCTTCGCCACGAAGGCCGCCACCGCCTGGCCCACGCCCACCGCCTGGCGCAGGAGGGCCGCCACCGCCACCGCCACGAGCAGTGCCCAGCCCACGTCCGCCGCGTCCAGCCGGGGCACGGGCCCGGGGAGCTTGACGCTCAGGCCGCCGGTCTGCAGACCGGTCCAGCGTCCGAAGCCCGTGAACACCAGGGCCCCCAGCCCGCTGGAGAGCAGGGCCGGCAGCATCACGGCGACCAGCTGCGGCCCCCCCACGCCCACCACCTCGATCAGCAGCACCGCCGCGATCAGCGGGCTCCCGAAGATGGCGGCGATGGCCGCCGCCGCCCCGGCCACTCCCAGCAGCGCCGTGGCCTGCGGGGTGGCCGGGCCGCGCGCGAGGTCCCGCAGCAGCAGGGCGAAGCCGCTGCCCAGGGCGATCAGCGGAGCCTCCGGCCCCAGCACCGCGCCGAACGGCAGACTCGCCACCGCCGCGAGCACCACGCCCGGCAGTGCCCTGGTCGATCCCCCGCCCACGGCCAGACCGGCGGCGGGGATGTGCCCGCCGGCGCCGGGCAGCCGGGCGACCACCAGGCCCACGAGGGCGCCGGCGGCCAGCAGCAGGGGCAGCGGCCACCACCACGGCGGCCCGTCCCAGCCCAGCGCGTGCGGCAGGCTCTCCCACAACAGCCGCTGCAACGCGTGCAGCCCGGCGAGGAACCAGAAGCAGACGAGGGACACGGGGATCCCGACCAGGGCGCAGAGCAGCAGGATCCTGCGGTACGGGGGCGTCTTCAGCAGCCCCCGCAACAGGACCGGCTCGGCCGGCGGGGCCGGTGCGGCCGGCCGGCTCGGTGGGGTCGCCGTCATGGCTCGCTCCTCTCGGGCTGTCGGGAAGGCCCGGTCTGTACCGCTCCGAACAGCACCTTGGCGACGAGCCCCACCACGATCAGGTCGGCCACCATCTGTACGGTGACCAGCGCGCGCCCCGTCCCGTCGGAGGGCGCGATGTCCCCGAAGCCGACGGTCGCGAACACCGTGACGGCGAAGTACAGGGCGTCGGTGCGGCTCAGCGGCTCGGAGAACGACCCCGGCCGGTCCTGCGAGAGCAGGACGTACGTCGCCGAGAACAGCACCAGGAACAGCGGCACGGCGGTACCCACCGCCTCCAGCGCCCGCAGCCTCGGACGGCGCGAACGGGCGATGGCCGACACCTGCCAGGCGACCAGGAACCCGAAGAGGGCCAGCCCGGCGAGCAGCGCGGCGACGGCCGCCGCCCCGAAGCCGTGGTCGAGCGGGGCCGCGTAATAGAGCCAGGTCAGCAGCGCCGCGGACGCGCCCGCCCGCACCAGGTGCCCCAGCACCGCCACCCGCCCGGAGCCGCCGCCCATGACCGCTCCTCACCGCCGCCGGACCCTCCCCGCATTCCAACACCCCCCACCCCACCCCGCACCTCACACACACCCACCCGAAGCCCGACGGCGCACGTGTGCAGCTCCGCACTCCACCCCACGCACTCCGCGTCAGGCGGCCTCTCGCCCGCATCGACGCAGGTCAGACCGTGTTTTGGGGGGTCGAGGGGGAGCAAGGACCGCGGCCCGGGCGAAATCGTCCAGGACGACACCTTCTGTCAGAGCCCTGGGCTAGCATCAACACCGTTGCCCGCACGGGCATTTGAGTCGTGCTGCCGGCATGTGCTGTCGCGCCTGGGGAAGGGGACCCCGTGTACTCGGAAATCCGCAAGATCACGCCGCAGTTGGCCCAGGAGTGGCTGAAGAAGAACACGAGCAACCGACCGCTCAGCCGGCAGACGATCGCGCAGATGGCACGGGCGATCGAGCGGGGGGAGTGGCAGCTCACCCACCAGGGGATCGCCTTCGACGAGGATGACGTGCTGATCGACGGGCAGCACCGACTCGAAGCGGTGGTCAAAGCCGACATCGCGGTCGAGATGATGGTGACGCTCGGAGTGCCGAGGGCGTCCTTCACCGTCATGGACACCGGCCGCAAGCGCACGGGCCGGGACGCCCTCTCCCTCGCGGGTGAGGTGAACAGCACGCACCTGGCCGCGGCCCTGCGCGGCCTGCACCTCTACCTGACACAGCCCGACCTGGGATGGTCGGGAGCCTCGTCCCTCGTCTCCAACGACCAGCTGCTGGGCATCCTGGCCCAGCACCCTGACATGCGGGACGCCGTCAACCACGGCATCCAGCTGAACAGGGGCACGAAGATCACGGTGACCGCCGCGTCCATCGGCTGGTACGTGACCGGCCGTGAGCGGCCCGACGTGGACCAGAGCCCGTGGTACGACGGCCTGATGACCGGAGCGGGTCTCTCCCAGTGGGACCCCAGGCTCACCCTGCGCAACACCCTGCTGGGCCTGGCGGCCGGCAAGCGCCACCGCAAGGCCGACGACTCACGCGAGCACCTCCTCTACTACCTCAAGTCCTGGAACGCCTGGGTCGAGGGCCGTGAACTGAAGCTGCTGCGCCGCTCGCCGGGCGAGAAGATGCCCCAGATCACCAGGAAGCTCCAGCTCGACGCCACGCCGCCCCACACCCTGGACGAGGCCGTCTGACCCCGCGCACACGCCGCCGCCCCGGCTGCCTCACGGGCAGCCGGGGTCCGGGGCGGGATCCCTCCCGGGCGGTGGGCCACGCGCGGGCCACCGGCCGGGTCTCCCGTGTGGGGCCTACTTCGCTCCCACCGCGTACCGGTACGACGCCTGGACGATCTGCCAGACGGTCTCCAACTCCGCCGCGTTCCTGGGCCCGTAGACGAGCGTCACCGCCTGGACCGGGTGGTGCACGCCCCAGCCCGCCTCGATGACGTCCTCCTCGGCCTCCTTCGGGAGCGTGACGTGGAGGGAGCCGTCGTGGTGGGGGTGGATGTGGGCCCACTCACGGCCGCGCTGGAAGGCTTCGGCCGGCCCCGTGCCGATGCCCTCGGGCAGGAAGAGCGCACGGGCGTGCGGGACCGAGACCAGCGTCGGGGCCATGTAGACGTACGGCAGCGAACGCATCCGCCCCCACAGCTCTTCCTGCAGCATGATCGGGGAGATCTGCGAGCCCTGGCCGTGCGGGGCCGGGCCGAAGACGCGCGGGGCCGCGCCCTCGCGGGGAGTCAGGGTCAGCATGACGGTGTTGTTCCTTTCCAGCCGGTGAGCCGGCCGTGGCGCGAGTGCTCGGAGGAGTTGCGGCGAGAGCGGTTCACGCATGTGCAGGGGCGAGCTGGTCGAGGACCTGGAGCAGGCCGGTGACGACTTCGCTGTCGTCGGCGGGGTGGACGGTGGCGAAGCGGGTGACGGAGCCGGGGATGGAGAGCCGGGCCTCCTCGAGGACGGTGCCTCCGGCGATGCCGACGGACTTGCGGGCCTCGTCCTGGGCCCAGACCCCTCCGTAGCGGCCGAAGGCGGTGCCGATGACGGCGACCGGCTTCCCGGTGATCGCACCGGTCCCGTACGGGCGGGACAGCCAGTCGATGGCGTTCTTCAGCACGGCGGGGATCGTGCCGTTGTACTCGGGCGAGACCAGCAGCAGCCCGTCCGCCCGGGAGACCGCCTCACGCAGGCGCGCCGCCGGCTCGGGCACGGCGCCTTCGACGTCGATGTCCTCGTTGTAGAAGGGGATCTCGGCAAGGCCCTCGTAGATCTCGATCTCCGCGTGCTCCGGCGCGTGCTTGACGGCTGCCTCGGCCATCCGGCGGTTGTGTGAGCCGGCCCGCAGGCTTCCCACGAGGGTGAGGATGCGTACCGTCATGATCAGACTCCTTGTCGAGAGGCCCGGGGGCGACCGTGGCGGGTGCCGCGGACAGGTCCGACAGTAGGCTCGGATGACTACCGGCCGGATCAGTAAGGTTTCTGACAGCAGCTACGTAACCGTCTGCGCGGCCCGCAGGAACGAGGGGGAGGGCAGCACATGCTCTACGGGCGCCAGTCCGAGGAGGCGGCGCTGGACGCGTTGCTCGACGCGGCGACGGGGGAGGGCCGGCGCGGGGGCGCGCTCGTCCTGCGCGGGGAGGCGGGCATCGGCAAGTCGGCCCTGCTGGACCGCATCGCGGCGGCGCCGGCGCACACGGTCCTGCGGGTGACCGGATGCGAGGCGGAGCGCGACCTCGTGGGCGCCGCACTGCTCCAACTGCTGTGGCCCGTACAGGACCTGGTCACCGAGCTGCCCGAACCGCAGGCGCAGGCACTCCGGATCGTGCTGGGCGGATCCGCCTTACCCGCTGACCGGTACACGACCGGGCTCGCGCTGCTCACCCTGCTCGCCCGCCTCGCCGAACCCGGCCCCGTGCTCTGCGTGGTCGACGACGCCCAGTGGCTGGACCAGAGCAGCGCGGACGCGTTGCTCTTCGCCGCCCGCCGGATCACCGCCGAACCGGTGGTGCTCGTGTTCGCCGCCCGGGACGAGGGCTTCGACGCGCGCGGCCTCCCGGAGCTCTGCCTGCCCCGGCTGGACCGGCAGGACGCCGCGAAGGTGCTCGACCGGTACGGGCTGTCGCCCTCACGCCGCGAACGGGTCCTCGACGACGCCGATGGGAACCCGTTGGCCCTGCTGGAGTTCGGCCGCACCGACCGCACCTCCGGGCCCTCCGGCGGGCGGCCCGTCACCGACCGCGTCCTCGCTGCCTTCCGCGACGAGATCTCCGAACAGCCCGCCGACGTCCGGCTGCTGCTGCTCACCGCGGCCGCGGACAGCAGCCGGGACCTGCCCTCCGTACTGGCCACCGTCGACGCGCTGGGCGGCAACGGGGCGCAGGCACTGGAGGCGGCGGAACAGTCCGGCCTGCTCCGTGTCGACGGCTCCCGGCCGGCCTTCCGGCACCCGATGATCCGCGCCGCCGCCTACCAGGGCGCCGCCTCCCTCCAGCGGGCCCGCGTGCACCGCGAGTTGGCCGAGCGTGCGGCGGACTCCGACGTACGCGCCCGCCACCTGGCGCTGGCCGCCCTCGGACCGGACGCCGCGGTGGCCGCGGAGGTCGCCCGGGCGGCGGACCGGGCGCGGGACCGCGCCGCCCCGGCCATCGCCTGCGACCTCTACCAGCGCGCCGCGGCCCTCTCCACCTCCCTGCCGGACCGAGGACGCCTGCTGCGCTGCGCCGCTGCCGCCTCGGTGGCCGCCGGCGACCTGCACCTGGCCGACACCCTGGCCGAACAGGCCGGCCCGCTCGCCACCACCGGAGCGGAACGGGCCGCCGTCGCCGAGGTCCGCGCCGCCGTGGAGTTCGAGCGCGGCGACCAGGCCGCCGCGGCGCGGCTCCTGGTGGCCGGCGCCCGGGAAGCGGGGCCCGGGCCGTCCGCGTCGATGCTGCGCACCGCGGCGACGTACGCCTGGTTCTCCGGGGACGCCGACTCGGTGCGCGCCTGCGCGGAACTCCTTCCCGGCGACCACACCGTCCAGGGCATGGCCGGCCTGGTGGACGGCGACCATGCGGCCGGTCTCGCCGCACTCGCCGAGGCCGCCGCCGAGGGCGGGGAGGGCATGCGCCCGGTCTACGCCGCGGCCCTGCTCGGCGACGACGACCGGGTGCAGGAACTGGTCACCGCCGAAGTGGCCCGCCGGCGCCGGGCCGGCCTGGTGGGCGGACTCCCGGAGGCGTTGCAGATGCTGGCCCGGCTCCAGGTCATCCAGGGTCGGCACCGCGACGCGGAGGCGTCGGTGGCCGAGGCCAGGGCCGTCGCCGAGGACTGCGGCATGCCGCAGCGGATCGGCCGCCTCGACGTGGCCCTCGCCCGGATCGCGGCGATCGAGGGGGACCCGGAGCGCTGCCGGCCCGTGGCCGGGGGGACCGTCGACGGCGGGATTTCGGTGGCCTGCCTGCTCGGCCTGCTCGACCTGGGCCTCGGCCGCTACGAGGACGCCCTGGTCCGGCTGGAGTCGGCGTGGACCCGCCCGGCGCACTACATGACGGCTTTGGTGGCGGCGACCGGCGACCTGGTGGAGGCCGCGGTGCGGCTCGGTGTTCCCGAGCGGGGCCGGGTCCCGTGGCAGCGCCTCGAATCCTGGGCGCGGGCCGGGGGCCAGCCGTGGGCCCGGGCGATCGCGCTGCGGTGCGAGGCGCAGCTGACCGGCCGCCAGGAGGCCTTCGCGGAGGCCGAAGCGCTGCACGAGAGGAGCGGACGCCCCTTCGAGGCCGCCCGTACGCTGCTCGTCCACGGCGAGTGGCTGCGCCGTGCCCGCCGCCAGGCGGAGGCACGGGCCCGCCTGCACGGCGCGCTGGAGGTGTTCGAGCGCCTGAACGCCACCCCCTGGGCGGAGCGCACCCGCGCCGAACTGCGCGCCGCGGGGGAGTCCGCAGCCCCGGCGGTCCCCACCGCCCGCGCCCTCGCCGACCGGCTCACCCCGCAGGAACTCCAGGTGGTCCGGCTGGCGGCGGCGGGCCGCAGCAGCCGCGAGGTGGCCGCCCTGCTCTTCCTGAGCCCCCGCACGGTGGAGCACCACCTGTACAAGGCCTACCCGAAACTGGGCATCCGCTCCCGCACCGAACTCGCCCGCCTCAACCTGGACTGACCCCCAGCCCCACTCTTCGTGGTTCGGGACAGCCGCGCGGGTGCTTCGGTCGTCGGAGACGGTCAAGGCCGCTCCGTTCTCCCTCCAATCCGGTGAGGACACCGAACAGGAGCGTTACCGCAAGCACAGCAGCACAGCAGATGCCCGACCGGCTCCCCTGGGAGCCGGTTTCCCGAGGCTGGCTTACCCGTTGCTCCCCACATAGGGGCGAACGCCAAACAGGGGCCTGATCCGCGATGCGGATCAGGCCCCTGACCTGGTCTTACGAAGTCGGGGTGGCGGGATTTGAACCCACGACCTCTTCGTCCCGAACGAAGCGCGCTGCCAAGCTGCGCTACACCCCGATCGTCGCCCTGGAGTGTTGCTGTCCTGGCGACATCGATTACTTTAGCGGACCCTCGGCCTGAGACGAAATCCGGTTTTCACCGGGGGCCGCCCGGGTCGGCTAGGACTTCGGGGCCAGCGTCAGGAGCGTCGCCTCCGGGGGGCAGGCGAAGCGGACCGGGGTGAAGCGGTTGGTGCCGCAGCCGGCCGAGACGTGCAGGTAGGAGCGCTGCCCCTGGGCCTCGTACGTCGACAGGCCCTTCACCCGCTTCGTGTCGAGGTCGCAGTTCGTGACCAGCGCCCCGTAGAAGGGGATGCACAGCTGCCCGCCGTGCGTGTGCCCCGCGAGGATCAAGGGGTAGCGGTCGGCCGTGAAGGATTCCAGCACCCGCAGGTACGGGGCGTGCACGACGGCCATCGAGAAGTCCGCGTCCGCCTCCGGGCCACCCGCGACCCGCTCGTAGCGGTCCCGCTTGATGTGCGGGTCGTCCAGGCCGGTGAACGCCAGCTCCACTCCGTTGACCTTCAGCCGGGCCCGGGTGTTGGTGAGGTTCAGCCAGCCCGCCCCGTCGAAGGCGTCCCGGATGTCCTCCCACGGGTTGTGGACGGCGCCGACGACCGGCTTGTTGCCGTTCAGCCCGTGCCGGCCCTGCGCCTTCTCGATCAGGTAGCGCCCCGGGTTGCGCAGCCGCGGCCCGTAGTAGTCGTTCGACCCGAAGACGTACACGCCGGGGAAGTCCATCAGCGGCCCCAGCGCGTCGAGCAGCTCGGGCACGCCCTCCGTGTCGGAGAGGTTGTCACCGGTGTTCACGACGAAGTCGGGGCGCAGTCCGGCCAGGGACTGCAGCCAGGCGCGCTTCTTGCGCTGGCCGCCGACCATGTGGATGTCCGAGACCTGTAGGACGCGCAGCGGCCGCATGCCGGCGGGCAGCACCGGCACCGTGATCCGGCGCAGCCGGAAGGACCGGGCTTCGAAACCGGCGGCATAGGCCACTCCCGCGGCCCCCACCGCCGCGAGGGAGGCGGTCACCTTCAGGGGGACTCCGTAACGCGCGCGCATGACCCCATCGTCGCAGACCCGGAAAACCGGTGGGCGCCGCAGCCCCCCTACCTGGCAGACTCAGGGGCATGACCACGCTCAAGGCCAAGCTCCAGGAAGACCTCACCACCGCCATCAAGGCGCGCGACGAACTCGCTTCGTCCACCCTGCGCCTGACCCTCGCCGCCATCACCAAGGAGGAGGTCGCGGGCAAGGAGGCGCGCGTGCTCTCCGACGAGGAAGTCCTCAAGGTGATCGCGAAGGAGGCGAAGAAGCGCCGCGAGGCCGCGGAGGCCTTCGGCCAGGGCGGCCGCGACGAGCAGGCCGCGCGGGAGACCGCGGAGGGCGAGTTCCTGGACGCCTACCTGCCCAAGCAGCTCAGTGACGACGAGCTGGGCGCGATCGTGGCGCAGGCCGTCGAGGAGGCGAAGGCGGCGGGCGCCGAGGGGCCGCGGGCCATGGGCGCCGTCATGAAGATCGTGAACCCGAAGGTGGCGGGTCTGGCAGAGGGCGGCCGCGTCGCCGCCGCCGTCAGGCAGCAGCTCTCGTAGCCGACGGGCCCGCCCGGACGACGGGTACGCGAAGGGCCCCGGCCGGAGATCCGGCCGGGGCCCTTCGCATGCCGTGGTTACGGGGTCTGGGCGCCGCCGCCCGCGGGGTCCGGGACCACGGTGCCCCCGGTGACGGGGTCGACCGGCGGTACCGGGGGCTGGGCCCCGCCGCCTCCGCTGACGACACCGCCGGTGCCGGTGCCGCCGAGGGCCCCGCCGCCGACGGCTCCTCCGACGGCCCCGCCGCCGGGCCGGGTGTCGCCGGGCTTGCCGTCACCGCCGGGCTTGCCGGGCTTCCCCGGCTTGCGGGTGGCCGGCGGGTTGGGGTTGCCCCGGCCGCCGGTGGTGCCGCCCGTGCCGGAACCGGTGCCGCCGCCTCCGGTGGAGCCCTCCGGGATGCTGACCGCCGCGAAGCCCGGGGCCTCGCGGCCGGCGAGCGCGCCCGAGACGGCGTCCTTCCAGATCGGGCCGGGCAGGCCGCCGCCGAAGACCTTCGGGTAGTACTGCCCGCCGATGGTGATGTCCTCCATCGAGATCTTCTTCGAGCCGCCGGAGCCGACCCACACCGCGCCGGACAGGTTCGGGGTGTAGCCCACGAACCAGGCGTTGTAGCGGTTGTCGGTGGTACCGGTCTTGCCCGCGTTGTCGCGGTCGGTCAGACCGGCCCGCTCACCCGTACCGGAGTCGACGACCCCGCGCAGCAGGTTGTTGATGGTGTCGGCCGTGTCCTGGGACATCGCCCGGTCGCACTTGGTCTTCGGCACCGCGAGCGACTTGCCGTGCGCGTCGGTGATCGACTCCAGGGCGATCGGGGTGCAGTAGACGCCCCGGTTGGCGAAGGCGGCGTACGCGTTGGCCATCGTCAGCGGGGACATCTCGGCGGAACCGAGGGCGATGGACGGCTCCTCGGGCAGCTTCACCCCGCTGGCCGGGACCACGCCGAGCTTCTGCGTCATCTCCGTCACCGGGCACAGCCCGATCTCCGAGATCATCTGCACGAAGTAGGTGTTGATGGACTTCTCCATCGCCGTCCTCAGTGCGTACGGGCCGACCTCGTCCCGCGTCTCGTTCTCGGCGGTCTGCAGCTTGCCGTTGCCGAGCGGGAGGTTCTGCCAGGGCGCGCCCGAGCAGCGCGAGACCGGGCTCGGGTACTCCATCTTGTTCGGGGCCGAGTAGACCTTGGTCGGCTCCATGCCCTGCTCCAGGGCGGCGGCCGCGATGAACGGCTTGAACGTGGAGCCCACCTGGAAGCCGAAGTTGGAGCCGCCCATCCGCTTGTCGACGGAGTAGTTGATCTGCGTCTCGTTCTTCCCGAAGCCGTACGGCTTCGACTGGCCCATCGCCAGGACCCGACCGGTGCCCGGCTGGACCATGGTCACGGCCGTGGCGATCGAGTCGTCCTCGTCGACGTGGTCCTTGATCGAGGCGTTCGCGGCGTCCTGGGACTGCGGGTCCAGAGTCGTACGGACCGTCAGGCCGCCCTGGTTCCAGATCCTCGCCCGCTCCTCGCGGGTCTTGCCGAAGACCGGGTCGGACAGGAACGTGGCGCGCACGTAGTCGCAGAAGAAGCCCGCGCCCTTGACCGCGGTGATGCAGCCGTTCTTCGGCCGGGTCACCTTCAGGGTGACCGGCTTCGCCTTCGCCTCGTCCGCCTCGGCCTGCGAGATGTCCTTCACGTCGGCCATGCGCTGCAGGACGACGTTGCGGCGCTTCATCGCCTCCTGGCTGTCGTTCACCGGGTCGTACCGGCTCGGCGACTGCACGAGTCCGGCCAGCAGCGCCGACTCGTCCAGGGTGAGGTCCTTGGCGGGCTTGCTGAAGTAGCGCTGGGCGGCCGACTCGATGCCGTACGCCCCCTGCCCGAAGTAGGTGATGTTGAGGTAGTTCTCGAGGATCTTCTTCTTCCCGAGCTCCTCCTCGACCTGGATCGAGTACTTCAGCTCGCGGATCTTGCGGCCGAGGCTCTTCTCCTGCGCCTCGCGCACCTTCGTCTCGTCGTCGCCGGCTTCCTCGACGAAGACGTTCTTCACGTACTGCTGCGTGAGCGTGGAGGCGCCCTGCGCCGCGCCGCCCTCCTGCGCGTTGCGGTTCACCGCGCGCAGGATGCCCTTGAGGTCGACCGCGCCGTGTTCGTAGAAACGCGAGTCCTCGATCGCGACGATCGCCTTCTGCATGTACGGCGACATGGCCGTGAGCGGCACCACCTGCCGGTCCCGTGAATAGACGGTGGCGATCAAGCCACCCTCGGCATCCAGAATCGTGGTGCGCTGGCTCAGCGGAGGCGTCTTCAGATTGGCCGGGATCTCATCGAAACCCTCGACCGTGCCCTTGGCGGCGAGGCCCAGCGCACCGGCGCCCGGGATCGCGATGCCGGCGAGAACAACTCCGGAGAGAACCGACACCCCGAGGAACCTGGCGGCCTGCTGCGGCCCCGTCAGCCCTGCGCCCGAGCGCTTCTTTCCCATGGAGGGCAGCCTACGTTCTCATTCGCCGTACACGCGCGAATGCCTTGGCCTAAGCTGTCCCCAACTGTCACAGCAGTGCGGTGAGACATCAACCCCTCGGCTTGATTTTCACCCTTCCCGAATGGGGTGGACTCATGTCCGAATCCCGCCCTTCGCTCTGACGGCCTCTCACCGGCGCTTTCCCGATTTCACCCGAATCGCCGGAATGGTCGGGCATGTCGCCGGATCACTCCGTCGGGTGATCTGCCGCTTACCCATAGTCCGTTCGGACCATTCAAGATTGGGCCCGTCGGGGGTGTTGCGCTGTGCTCGCCTTCCGTAACGTCCTCAACTGGCAGCGGTGAATATGCCGCTACCGCCGTGGGGGAGCCTCGATTCGGGAGAGGACGGCACCGGGATGGGCTGGGTTACCGACTGGAGTGCGCAGGCAGCCTGCCGCACTACCGATCCGGATGAACTGTTCGTTCAAGGAGCGGCACAGAACAGGGCCAAGGCGGTGTGCACCGGGTGTCCGGTGCGGACCGAGTGCCTGGCCGACGCGCTCGACAATCGCGTCGAGTTCGGAGTATGGGGCGGAATGACCGAGCGGGAACGACGCGCCTTGCTGCGCCGGCGTCCCACCGTCACCTCGTGGCGACGGCTGCTCGAGACCGCCCGCACGGAGTACGAGCGCAGCACGGGCATCCTCACCGTGGATGTCGACGCGGAGATCGACGTGACGTACGAGACCTACGCGGCAGCCGGGTAATCACCCGGGCACCGCGTCGGCACCACCCGTACGCACGCCTACGCTCCGGCCGGTACCCCGGCCGCGAGTCGCTCTCCGATGGCCCGCAGCCCGGCGAGGTCGTGCACATCGCCGGGCAGGGCGGCCACTTCGGCCACCGCCACTTCGGGGTGCAGAGAGGTGAAGCGATCGCGTGTGCGCTGCTCACGCGCGATCACCTGCATCCGCTCGGCATGCAGGCGCAGCAGCCCTGCCGTGATCTGGTCCACGTCCACCGTGCTGTCCATGCCGTCCGTGCCATCCGTGTCGGGCGGGCCGGCCGGTTCGTGCGCGTCGTCCACGCCGGGGGAGCCGTCGTCGGCGGCGTCACGAAGTCCAGCTTTCCCGGACTCCTGATCGACAATGCCGCCTTCTTCAAGATTCTCTGCGGCGGCCAGCGCCCGCTCCGCGGACAGCTGTTCCGCGTCGCTCCCGTGGACCCGGTTCAGCACCAGACCGGCCAGCGGCATCCGTTCCGCGGCCAGCCGCTCCACGAAGTACGCCGCCTCCCGCAGGGCGTCCGGCTCGGGAGCCGCGACCACCAGGAAGGCCGTACCGGGAGCCTGGAGCAGCCGGAACGTCGCGTCCGCGCGGGTGCGGAACCCGCCGAACATCGTGTCCATCGCCGCCACGAAGGTCTGCACGTCCTTCAGCAGTGAGGCGCCCATCAGCTTGCTCAGCGTGCCGGTCATCATCGACATGCCGACGTTCAGGAACTTCATCCCGGCCCGGCCGCCGACCTTCGCCGGAGCCATCAGCACCCGGATGAACTTCCCGTCCAGGAACGACCCGAGCCGCTTCGGCGCGTCGAGGAAGTCCAGCGCGGACCGGCTCGGCGGGGTGTCCACGACGATCAGGTCCCAGTCGTCCCTGGCCCGCAGCTGGCCCAGCTTCTCCATGGCCATGTACTCCTGCGTGCCCGCGAAGCCGGCCGACAGGGACTGGTAGAAGGGGTTCGCGAGGATCGCCTGCGCCCGCCCGGCCTCCGCGTGCGACTCGACGATCTCGTCGAAGGTCCGCTTCATGTCCAGCATCATGGCGTGCAGTTCGCCCCCGCCGGCCGTGCCGTCCTCTATGCCGGCCACCCGTCGGGGGGTGTTGTCCAGCGAGTCGATGCCCATCGACTGGGCCAGCCTGCGCGCCGGGTCGATGGTCAGCACCACCACCTTCCGGCCGCGCTCGGCCGCCCGTACGCCCAGCGCGGCCGCGGTGGTGGTCTTGCCGACCCCGCCCGCGCCACAGCACACGATGATCCGGGTCTTCGGGTCCTCCAGCAGCGCGTCGACCGCCAGCCGCTGCGGCGTGTCCAGGCCCATGCCGTCCCCTCCCTCGCTCATTCGGCGTCCACCTGCTTGCGGAGCTCCGTCGCCAGCTCGTACAGCCCGGCCAGCTCCATCCCCGAGCCGAGCAGGGGGAGTTCGTACGTCGGCACGCGCAGCCCCGCCAGTACCGCGCGCTGCTCCCGCTCGAGCTCCACCCGGCTCGCGTGCTCGGCGGCCTGCGTCAGGAGCGGCTCCACCAGCCGCTCGGCCAGCCCGCCCCGCCGCGCGCCGCCCAGCCCGGCCCGGGACAGGGCCTTGGCGATCTCCGGGCGCCGGCCCTCCGCTGCCGCGCGCAGGGTGTCCTCGTCGAGGTGGTGCGGGCGCACCATGTTGACGATCACCCGGCCGACGGGCAGCCCCGCCCGCACCAGCTCCTCGATCCCGTCCGCGGTCTCCTGGACGGGCATCTCCTCCAACAGGGTCACCAGGTGCACCGCGGTCTCCGGGGACTTGAGCACCTTCATGACGGCCTGCGCCTGGTTGTGGATCGGCCCGAACCGGGCCAGCCCGGCCACCTCGTCGTTGACGTTCAGGAAGCGGGTGATCCGCCCCGTCGGCGGAGCGTCCATGATCACGTGGTCGTAGACGTACCGCCCGGCCTTGTCCTTGCGCCGTACCGCCTCGCACGCCTTGCCGGTCAGCAGCACGTCCCGCAGACCGGGTGCGATCGTCGTCGCGAAGTCGATCGCGCCGAGCTTCTTGAGGGCGCGGCCGGCCGAGCCGAGCTTGTAGAACATCTGGAGGTAGTCCAGAAGCGCCCGTTCGGCGTCGATGGCGAGCGCGTACACCTCACCCCCGCCGGCGCCGGGCGCCACGGCGATCTTGCGCTCCTCGTAGGGGAGCGCTTCCGTGCCGAAAAGCTGTGCGATGCCCTGCCTGCCCTCGACCTCCACGAGAAGAGTCCGCTTGCCCTCGCGTGCGAGGGCCAGCGCGAGTGCGGCGGCGACCGTGGTCTTGCCGGTGCCGCCCTTGCCGCTGACCACCTGGAGCCTGCTCACAGCGTCCGAGCCTAACCACTCCCGCTCAGGCATTACGCTCGCCCCCATGACCAAGAAGTTCGAATACGCGACGGTCCCCCTGCTGGTTCACGCCACCAAGCAGATCCTGGACACCTGGGGCGAGGACGGCTGGGAGCTCGTCCAGGTCGTGCCCGGCCCGAACAACCCCGAGCAGCTCGTGGCCTACCTCAAGCGGGAGAAGGCATGAGCGGCGTCGTCGAGGCGAAGCTGGCCGAGCTCGGCCTGACCCTGCCCGAGGTGGTACCGCCGCTGGCCACGTACCAGCCGGCGGTCCGGTCGGGCGCGTACGTGTACACCGCGGGCCAGCTGCCGATGGTGCAGGGCAAGCTGCCCGTGACCGGCAAGGTCGGCGCCGAGGTCTCCGCCGAGCAGGCCAAGGAGCTCGCGGCGACGTGCGCGCTGAACGCCCTGGCGGCCGTCAAGTCCGTGGCCGGTGACCTGGACCGGATCGCCCGTGTGGTGAAGGTCGTCGGCTTCGTCGCCTCGGCCCCCGACTTCACGGCGCAGCCGGGCGTGCTGAACGGTGCGAGCGAGCTGCTGGGCGCGGTGCTCGGCGACAAGGGCGTGCACGCGCGCTCCGCGGTCGGTGTGGCGGTTCTGCCGCTGGACGCGCCGGTCGAGATCGAGATCCAGGTCGAGCTGCTTCCTTCCTGACGCGCCGAGCCCCTGCTGCGACGCGGCCCTGGCACCGCCGAGCGCCGGCGCGCTTCCCGGCCCTGGCACCGCTCAGCGCCGGCGCGCTTCCCGGGCTTCGGCCCGCTGCGACAGCCTCCGGCCGTCGGGCCGGGGGCGGGGTCGGTGCGCGTGGCTGGTGCCGGTGGTCGGGTGCGGGTGGTTGGCCGCTGCGCGGGCTCGCCCCTCCCCGCCCTTCACCCGTTCTCGCCCTCAAGCGCCGGGCGCGGCTACGGACACAGCGGTATCGCGCCCGCGCCTCGATACGCCGGCGCCACACCCAGCCTCGTCGGCGTTTGAGGCGCGGGGTCTGGGGCGGAGCCCCGGGGAACGGGCGAAGGGCGGGTAGGGGGGACCCAGCCCCGCGCAGCGGTAAGCCCGGGCAACGGCAGGGGCCGCAGAACGGCCCGGCGAGGGCAAGGGCTCCGCACCGCCCGGCCTGGGCAGCGGTGAGGATGACGGTTCGCCCGGCCAGGGCAAGGCCAGGGGCGGCGCAACCGCCCGGCCAGGGCATGGGCGCCGTCCACGTCCGTCCGCGCAGGTAGCGGCGCGGTCCAGTGCGCCTCGCCAGGGCAGGGGCGCCGTCCACGTTCGTCCGTCCGGCCAGGGCAGGGGTGAGGTCACGGGCCGCTCGGCCAGGGCAAGGCCAGGGGCGGCGCAACCGCCCGGCCAGGGCAAGGGCTCCGCACCGCCCGGCCTGGGCAGCGGTGAGGGGTACGGTCCGCCCGGCCTGGACAGCGGAGTGGTCCACGGTCCGCCCGGCCCGGGTAGCGGAGTGGTCCACGGTCCGCCCGGCCCGGGCAGCGGCCCCGCCCGGTCACGGCAGCGGCCCCCGGGCGTCCGGGCGGGGGCGGGCCTCGAACATCGGGCCGGATGGCCGTAGCATCCGGCCATGCCGAATGGTCAGCACGGTCAGCCGTCGCCCGCCCAGCCGCCCGCCGGAGGCCAGTGGTACCCCCCGGAGTGGCCCGACCGCATCCGCGCGCTCGCGGACGGGGCCCTCGTCCCGGTGGAACCCAGACGCGCCGCCACCGTGATGCTGCTCCGCGACACCCCCGCCGGCCCGGCCGTGCACATGCTGCGCCGCCGCGCCTCCATGGCCTTCGCCGGCGGCGCGTACGCCTACCCCGGCGGCGGCGTCGACCCCCGCGACGAGGACCGCCGCATCGGCTGGGCCGGACCCGGCCAGGAGCTCTGGGCCGAGCGCCTCGGCACGGACGCCGCCACGGCCCAGGCGATCGTCTGCGGTGCCGTACGGGAGACCTTCGAGGAGGCCGGCGTCCTGCTGGCCGGGGAGACCCCGGACACGGTCGTCGGAGACACCACGGGCGACGGCTGGGAGGCCGACCGCGAGGCGCTCGTGGCGCGTGAGCTGTCCTTCGCGGAGTTCCTGGAGCGCCGCCGCCTGCTGCTGCGCTCCGACCTGCTCGGGGCGTGGGCCCGCTGGATCACCCCGGAGTTCGAGCCCCGCCGCTACGACACCTGGTTCTTCGTCGCCGCCCTCCCGGAGGGCCAGCGCACCCGCAACGCCTCCACCGAAGCCGACCGGACCGTGTGGATCCGCCCCGCCGACGCCGCCGCCGGATACGACAAGGGCGAGCTGCTGATGATGCCGCCGACCATTTCCACGCTGCGCTCCCTGGAGCCGTACGCGAGCGCCGCCGACGCGCTCGCCGCGGCCGGGGCCCAGGACCTCGCCCCGGTGCTGGCGCAGGCCGCCCTGGAGGACGGCGTACTGGTCCTCAGCTGGCCGGGCCATGACGAGTTCACCAAGCGCGTGCGCCCGGGAGGCCCCGCATGACCGATGCCGCAGCCCTCCCCGGACAGCCCCGCGGGACCGTCTCCTCCGGGCCGGCCACCGCCCGCGCGGTGAACGTGCTGGCCCCCAACGCCTCGGCCATGACCCTCGACGGCACCAACACCTGGCTCGTCTCGGAACCCGACTCCGAACTGGCCGTCGTCATCGACCCCGGCCCCCTCGACGAGGGCCACCTGCGGGCCGTCATCGCCACCGCCGAGCAGGCCGGCAAGCGGATCGCGCTCACCCTCCTCACCCACGGCCACCCCGACCACGCCGAGGGCGCCGGCCGCTTCGCCGAGCTGACCGGCACCAAGGTCCGCGCCCTCGACCCCGCGCTGCGCCTGGGCGACGAGGGCCTCGCCGCCGGGAACGTGATCCGCACCGGCGGTCTGGAGCTGCGCGTGGTGGCCACGCCGGGGCACACCGCCGACTCGCTCTGCTTCCACCTGCCGGCCGACCGGGCCGTGCTGACCGGCGACACCGTCCTGGGCCGCGGCACCACCGTCGTCGCGCACCCCGACGGGCGCCTGGGCGACTACCTGGACTCCCTGCGCCGCCTGCGCTCCCTGACGGTGGACGACGGGGTCCACACGGTGCTCCCGGGCCACGGCCCGGTCCTGGACGACGCGCAGGGGGCGGTGGAGTTCTACCTCGCCCACCGCGCGCACCGCCTCGCCCAGGTCGAGACGGCCGTGGAGAACGGGTTCAGCACCGCCGAGGCCGTCGTCGCGCAGGTCTACGCGGACGTGGACCGCTCGCTGTGGCCCGCGGCCACGTGGTCGGTGCAGGCACAGCTCGAGTACCTTCGGGATCACGGACTGATCCCGGGGGGACCTGAATGAACACGCTTTTCCTGCTGCTCGCGCTGCTGGCGACGGCGGGCTGGATCACGTCGACGCTGAACCTCAAGGTGCGGGCCCTGGAGGACAAGGCCGACCGGCTGGAGCGCCGGCTGGGCCGGGTCCTGGACCACTTCGGCATCGAGGAGCCGGAGCCGGCGGGCATGGACCGGGTGCGCGCCCTGGTGCGGGACGGCCGCACCGTCTCGGCGATCAGGCTCTACCGGCAGATCACGGGCGCGGGCCTGGCGGAGGCCAAGCGGGCCGTCGAGTCCCTGGAGCCCGCCGCCCCCAAGGCCTGAGAAGCACCCCCTAGCCGCGCGGCGACTTCGTGCCGAGCCGGGCCGTGAACTCGTCCGCGAGCCAGGGTCCGAGGTCGTCGAGGTACGCGCGCGCCACGGCCGGGTCCTCGGTCGGGGCCAGGGCCACCACGGCCGCGCGGCGCAGCTGGGCCGCCCGCTCGGGGTAGTAGCGGCCGAAGACCTCCGCGGACTCGGTGAGGTCGCTGGTCCAGCCGCCCCACCGGGGCATGACCAGCGTGAAGGCGGTCCGCACCAGGTGCCGGGAGAAGAACCGGTTCATCCTGCGGAACTCCGCGGGCTCCGAGGCGGCCTCGAACCGGGCCCGCCATCGCGGGAGCAGGGCGGCCAGGTCGCCGTTGGCCTCCCGGGCGAGCGTGCTGTCCGGGCGGTAGCGGGGCAGGTGCTCGGCCAGGTCGTCGCCGAGCAGCGGGGTGCACAGGCAGGCCAGGAACCAGCCCAGGTCGTAACGTTCCTGCTCGCTCAGCAGCCGTTCCTTGCCGTACAGCAGGATGCCGACGCCGTCGATCTGCGGGAAGTCCTCGTCGAGCCCGCGCCCCAGTACCTCGGCCGTGTCGCGGTCCTCGTCGCCCGGTTCCCGGTGCAGGGCGATCAGCAGGTCGAGGTCGCTGAGCCCCGGCCGGGCCGTCCCGCGCGGTACGGAGCCGTAGAGGTAGGCGCTGTGCAGCCGGGGTCCGTACGCGTCCGCGGCGCGGGCGCGCGCCGCCGCGACGGGCTCCGCGAACGCGGGCTGGATCCGCCCGAGGGACCCCTCCCGCTCGAAGTAGCCGTCCGCGTCCAGCCCTCTGCGTTCCATGGTCCTACTCTGCACGCCGCCGGGCAGGGAGCGCAGGTACGTTCCGCCCCCGCCGGACCGGTGCGCGAAGGGCCCCGTCCGCACCCGGACGGGGCCCTTCCGCGGCGTTGGCCGACGCCGTCAGCGCGAGCGCTTGGCGAGCCGCTCCACGTCCAGCAGGATCACGGCACGGGCCTCCAGGCGCAGCCAGCCGCGGCCCGCGAAGTCGGCGAGCGCCTTGTTCACGGTCTCGCGGGAGGCGCCGACGAGCTGGGCCAGCTCCTCCTGGGTGAGGTCGTGCACGACGTGGATGCCCTCCTCCGACTGCACGCCGAAGCGGCGCGACAGGTCGAGGAGCGCCCGGGCGACACGGCCGGGAACGTCGGAGAAGACCAGGTCGGACATCTGGTCGTTGGTCTTGCGCAGGCGCCGGGCGACGGCGCGCAGCAGCGCGGTCGCGACCTCGGGCCGGGCGTTCAGCCACGGCTGGAGGTCACCGTGGCCGAGGCCGAGGAGCTTGACCTCGGTCAGCGCGGTGGCGGTGGCGGTGCGGGGGCCCGGGTCGAAGAGCGACAGCTCACCGATCAGCTCGCCGGGGCCGAGAACGGCCAGCATGTTCTCGCGGCCGTCGGGGGAGGTGCGGTGGAGCTTCACCTTGCCCTCGGTCACCACGTACAGCCGGTCGCCGGGGTCGCCCTCGTGGAACAGGGCGTCGCCGCGCGCGAGGGTCACCTCGGCCATGGAGGCGCGGAGCTCCGCGGCCTGCTCGTCATCGAGCGCCGCGAAGAGCGGGGCGCGCCGCAGAACGTCGTCCACGAGTCTCTCTCCTATGTCGACCAGCCAGTGGGGACCGCTCCCCATTTTGCCGGACGGCTCAAACAGTGCGATCAATCACAAGGATGCCGGACGGATGGGCGTGCTGTGCGGCGAGAGGCCAATCGGGGTCGTGTTACCTGAGGTCCGGGCGGGTGTCGGCGCCCGGCCTTAGGCTGGCCGGGTGTCCAACAAGCCGGTGAGAGCACAGGCCAAGGGGTCCGCAGGAGTGACGGTGAGCCAGAATTCAGCCGTGGGCGAACAAGCCCCTGTCGCGGCGTCCGAAAAGGTGCGACCTGCCCCGCTGGGCAAAGGTTCGGCCAAGAAACCGGCGGCGCCGAAGCCGGAATCGCGCCTGGCGATGGTCCGCCGGGCCCGCCGCATCAACCGCGAGCTCGCGGAGGTGTACCCGTACGCCCATCCGGAGCTCGACTTCCGCAATCCGTTCGAGCTCCTGGTCGCCACCGTCCTGTCCGCGCAGACCACCGACCTGCGCGTGAACCAGACGACCCCGGCCCTCTTCGCCGCCTACCCGACCCCCGAGGACATGGCGGCGGCCGTGCCGGAGCGGCTGGAGGAGATCATCCGGCCGACGGGCTTCTTCCGGGCGAAGGCGAAGTCGCTGCTCGGCCTCTCCCGAGCCCTGCGCGACGACTTCGGCGGGGAGGTCCCGGGGCGGCTGGAGGACCTCGTCACCCTGCCGGGAGTCGGCCGCAAGACGGCCAACGTGGTCCTCGGCAACGCCTTCGGGGTCCCCGGGATCACCGTCGACACCCACTTCGGCCGACTGGTGCGCCGCTTCAAGTGGACCGAGCAGGTGGACCCGGAGAAGGTCGAGGCGGAGATCTGCGCGATCTTCCCCAAGAGCGAGTGGACGATGCTCTCCCACCGCGTCGTCTTCCACGGCCGCCGCATCTGCCACGCCCGCAGGCCCGCCTGCGGTGCCTGCCCGATCGCCCCGCTCTGCCCGGCCTACGGGGAGGGCGAGACGGACCCGGAGAAGGCGAAGAAGCTCCTGCGGTACGAGAAGGGCGGCCAGCCGGGCCAGCGGCTCTCCCCGCCCCCGGACTACCCGGGCCTGCCCGCCCCGCCGCTGGGAGCCCGTACGGAGCCCTGAGCGCGGGCGGCGGCAGGGACTGGGCGGCCGGGGCCCCACGGAGGACGACAGCGGCGGCCACGGGCCCGCAGCGGGCAGCTGCGGCGGCAAGGGGCCGGCGAAGCAGGCAGCCGGGGCGGCCCAGGGGCGCCGGGGCAGCGGCCGGGGCGGCCAGGGGCGCGCGGCGGGCGGGCCCGCGCCCCCACGGAACGAATCGGGACCCGGACCGCGTTCAGCGGTGTGGGAGACGGCGGCGACAGAAGAATGCGGACAGGGGTGCCCATGACGCGCGGTACGCAGGACGAGACCACGGCAACGGCGCGCGGGGCCGACGGCCCGGCCCTCACGACGGCCGGCCTGCCCGCGTGGCTCGACCCGGTCGTGACGGCCGCCCGGACCGTCCGGCCCCGCCAGCTCAGCCGCTTCCTGCCGCCCGAGGACGGCCGGGGCCGCCAGTCCGCCGTGCTGATCCTCTTCGGCGAGGGCCCGCGCGGCCCGGAGCTGCTGCTCCAGGAGCGCGCCGGCAGCCTGCGCTCGCACGCCGGCCAGCCCTCCTTCCCCGGCGGCGCGCTGGACCCGGAAGACGGCGACCCGCACACCACCGGCCCGCTGCGCGCCGCGCTGCGCGAGGCCGAGGAGGAGACCGGCCTGGATCCGGCGGGCGTCCAGCTCTTCGGGGTGCTGCCCCGGCTCTACATCCCGGTCAGCGAGTTCGTCGTGACCCCGGTGCTGGGCTGGTGGCGCGAGCCCTCGCCGGTCGGCGCGGTCGACCCGGCGGAGACGGCCCGGGTCTTCACGGTGCCCGTGGCGGATCTCACGGACCCCGCGCACCGCGTCACCGTGGTCCATCCGCGGGGGCACGAAGGGCCCGGCTTCACCGTGGAATCGGCCCTGGTCTGGGGCTTCACCGCCGGAGTGATCGACCGGATCCTGCACTTCGCGGGCTGGGAGCGACCGTGGGACCGCTCACGTCACGTCCCGCTCGACTGGCACGCATGAGACGGTGACCCTCGTGAACGTGCTGGACATCCTGTTGCTGGTCGCCGCCGTGTGGTTCGCGATCGTCGGCTACCGCCAGGGGTTCGTCGTCGGCGTCCTGTCGGTGATCGGCTTCCTCGGCGGTGGCCTCGTCGCCGTGTCCCTGCTGCCCCTGATCTGGGACCGGGTGACCGACAACGGCACCCAGGTGTCCACCACCGTGGTGGTGATCGCCGTCGTCGTGATCATCATCTGCGCCTCGATCGGGCAGGCGCTGACCACCCATCTGGGCAACCGGCTCAGACGCCACATCACCTGGTCGCCCGCCCGCGCGCTGGACGCGACCGGCGGTGCGCTGGTCAACGTCGTCGCCATGCTGCTCGTGGCCTGGCTGATCGGCTCGGCGCTGGCCGGGACCTCGCTGCCCACCCTGGGCAAGGAGGTCCGCAACTCCAAGGTGCTCCTCGGGGTTTCGCGCGTGCTGCCCGCCCAGGCGAACACCTGGTTCTCGGACTTCAGCTCCACCCTCGCGCGCAACGGCTTCCCGCAGGTCTTCAGCCCGTTCTCGAACGAGCCGATCACCGAGGTGAAGGCCCCCGACCCGGCGCTGGCGCGCAGCGGAGTGGCCCAGCAGGCCAAGCTGTCGATCGTCAAGGTCGTCGGTACCGCGCCCAGCTGCAGCAAGGTCCTGGAGGGCACCGGCTTCGTCTTCGCGCCCGGCAAGGTGATGACCAACGCCCACGTCGTCGGCGGGGTCGTGGAGCCGACCGTGCAGATTGGCGGCGAGGGCAAGCTCTACGACGGCAAGGTCGTGCTCTACGACTGGGAGCGCGACATCGCCGTGCTGGACGTGCCCAAGCTGAAGGCGCCGGTGCTGGAGTTCACCGACCGGGACGCGACGAGCAGCAGCGACGCGATCGTCGCCGGCTTCCCGGAGAACGGCGCCTACGACGTCCGCGCGGCGCGTGTCCGCGGCCGGATCAACGCCAACGGCCCGGACATCTACCACCGGGGCACGGTCCGCCGCGACGTCTACTCGCTGTTCGCGACCGTGCGCCAGGGCAACTCCGGCGGCCCGCTGCTGACGCCCGAAGGCAGGGTGTACGGGGTCGTCTTCGCGAAGTCCCTCGACGACCCGAACACCGGCTACGCCCTGACGGCGGACGAGATCCGCGAGGACATCCGCATCGGGAAGACCGCCGACCGCCGGGTCGACACCCAGGGCTGCGCCCTCTGACCCCTGCGCCGCCGGGAGCGCCGCTCCCGGCGGCGTGACCGTTCCTACATCCGTGGATGGCGGAGCCGAGCCGATACCCAACGGGCACGGCGGCGGAGGATGCGCGGGATCCCGAGCCGGGGGTCGTGGCCGTCCCGGCCGGTCCTGTCGTGCGTGCTCGGCGCCGTTGCCGAGCGGCGTTCGTGTGCGGTGTCACCGTGGTCGTGCGTCCAGCCCATACAACGAGCTGTGCCCGGGGTCCAAGGTCCGTAACCCCGTCCGGGGCGGCCAATTGGCCTATGCGCCGGGCAATTGAATGACCGTAAGACGGTCGTACGGGCCACCTGGCGGTTCGTCGGCAAGTCCGTCGGCGGGGCCGCACCGGCAGCCCGCCGACGGCCCGTCAGCGGTCGGGCTCGGGGTCCTTGAGCCAGTTCACCAGCTCGGTGCTGAAGGCAGCCGGGTCCTCCTCGTGCGGGAAGTGCCCCAGACCGTCGAAGAGCCGCCAGCGGTACGGGGCTTCGACGTACTCGCCCGAGCCGGCCGCGCTGCGCGTGCGCATCACCGGGTCCAGCGAGCCGTGCAGGTGCAGGGTCGGGACGCGTACGGGGCGCTTCATCCGCCGGTAGAACTGGAGTCCGTCCGGGCGGGCCATCGACCGCATCATCCAGCGGTAGGGCTCGACCGAGCAGTGCGCGGTGGACGGGATGCACATCGCCCGCCGGTACACGCCGAGATCGGCGTCCTCCGGGAGCAGCGGCCCGGACCAGTCGCGGATCAGCTCCGCCACGAGCGCCCCGTCGTCGGCGACCAGCTGCCGTTCGGGGATGAACGGCCGCTGGAACCCCCAGACGTGCGAACTCGCCCGGGTCTGACCGAAGTCGGCCATCATGGCCGAGCGCCAGCGGCGGGGGTGCGGCATGGAGGAGACCACCAGGCGGCGCACCAGCTTGGGCCGCATCACGGCCGCCGTCCAGGCGAGGTAGCCGCCCAGGTCGTGTCCGACCAGGGCGGCGTCCGGCTCGCCGAGGGACCGTACGACCCCGGTGATGTCGAGCGCCAGGTTCGCGGGGTCGTAGCCGCGCGGGGTGCGGTCGCTGCCGCCCACCCCGCGCAGGTCCATCGCCACCGCGCGGTATCCGGCGTCCGCGAGGGCGGTCAGCTGGTGGCGCCAGGTCCACCAGAACTGCGGGAACCCGTGCAGCAGCAGCACCAGCGGCCCGTCACCGACCTCCGCGACGTGGAAGCGGGCGCCGTTGGCGGCGACGTCCCGGTGCGTCACCGCCCGCCCGTCGGGCAGGTCGAGCCGTACCGCCGAGGTGGCGGTGGGCGGAGTGCCGGATTCGGCCGAGGGCGCTGTCATGAGGACGAGCGTGCCACACCCACAGCCTGGTCACTGAACGGACGCGGATGCGGCTTGACGGTTCCGACGAGCGCCGCGGTCTGCTTGACGGAGTCGATGGTCTTCACCGGCGGCTTGACCTTCTTGAACTTCGCCACGGCCAGCAGCCCGATCAGGCCCGCCAGCAGCCAGAACGCGCCGCCGACGATGAGGAAGGACCAGGCCAGGCCGAGGCCCAGATTGTGGATCCCGTAGGCCGCGGCGAAACTCAGTACGGGGAGGGAGAAGAGGACGAGCACGCCCGCGACGATCGCCGCGCCGCTGCCGATGCCCGCGCGCTTGACGTCCTGTCTGATCTCGACCTTGGCGAGCGCGATCTCGTCGTGCACCAGGGCGGACATCTCGGCGGTGGCGGAGGCGACCAGCTGCCCAAGGGTGCGCTCGGCTCCCGGAACCCCTTGGTCCACTGCGCTCATCTCTGTCTCCCTCTGTCGTCGGCTGTCGGCGGCTGTCCTCCGTCGTCACTCAGATCATGCCGGACGGTCGGCCCGGGTGCTGGATCCGCCCGCCGCTTCGCCCGTGGCCGCGTCCGTCCCACGGGCCTGCGCGAGCGCCACGGCCTCGGCCATGCGGCGGTGTTCGGCGGCCTTCTCCTCGTGGATCCTCGCCATCCGCAGGTGGTAGTCCGGGTTGTCCAGCTCGTAGATGTCCGGGATCCCGTCGCTGTCCTCGTCGCGCTCCTCGGCCTCGGTCAGCGCCCGGTACCTGCGGTTGCGCAGCTTGAGCAGGATGCTCGCGACGACAGCCGCGATGAGGGAGCCGATCAGCACGGCGGCCTTGACCTCGTCGGTGAGGACGGGGTCCCCGGCGAAGGCGAGTTCGCCGATGAGCAGGGAGACGGTGAAGCCGATGCCGGCGAGGGAGGCCACGGCGAACACGTCGGGCCAGGCGAGGTCCTCGTTCAGCTCGGCCTTGGTGAAGCGGGCGGCCAGCCAGGTGCCGCCGAAGATGCCGACCGTCTTGCCGACGACGAGGCCGAGCACCACACCGAGGGTCTCGGGGCGGGTGAAGACCTGGGCGATGGATTCGTCCGAAAGGGAGACCCCGGCGGAGAAGAGGGCGAAGAGGGGCACCGCCAGTCCGGCCGACAGGGGCCGCACCAGGTGCTCGATGCGCTCGCCGGGGGAGTGGTGCTCCCCCTCCTTGCGGGTGCAGCGGAGCATCAGGCCCATGGCCACGCCGGCGATGGTGGCGTGGACGCCGCTGTTGTACATCAGGCCCCAGATGACCAGGGCGAGCGGGACATACACGTACCAGCCGCGGACGCCGGCGCGCAGCAGGAACCAGAAGAGGACCAGGCCGGCGACGGCGCCGCCGAGGGCCAGGAAGTCGAGCGCGCTGGTGAAGAACACCGCGATGATCAGGATGGCGAAGAGGTCGTCGACGACGGCCAGGGTCAGCAGGAAGGCGCGCAGCGCGGAGGGCAGCGAGGTGCCGATGACCGCGAGGACGGCGAGGGCGAAGGCGATGTCGGTGGCCGTCGGTACGGCCCAGCCGTCGCTCGATCCGTTCCCGAGGGCGTTGACCAGCAGGTAGACGAGCGCGGGCGCCGCCATGCCGCATACCGCGGCGATCACCGGGAGGGCGGCCGCCTTGGGATCGCGCAGGTCGCCCGCGACGAGTTCGCGTTTGAGCTCGATGCCGGCGACGAAGAAGAAGACGGCGAGCAGGCCGTCGGCCGCCCAGTGCTGGAGCGAGAGGTCCAGGCCCAGCGAGGAAGGTCCGATGTGGAAGGACCGGACGCTGTCGTAGCTTTCGGAGACGGCGGGGATGTTGGCCCACATGAGGGCGGCGATCGCCGACGCCAGGAGCAGGACGCCGCCGACGGTCTCCGTGCGCAGCGCGGCCGCGACGAAGCGGCGCTCGGGCAGCGAGAGGCGGCCGAGCAGCTTGCGGACCGGGGTGGGCGTGTGCGTGGGGGTGGCCACGGTGGGGAACCTCCGGGTGGTCGACGGCATGGCTCATGCAGTTGCCGACCAGACTTCCCGGCGCACCCAGAACTTCTCCGCGTCACCTCTTGACGCTTCTTTTACTTTACAGGGCGCGCGCGGTCGCATCAGGTGATCTTCACCTTAAACGGACGGGGGGCGTCCGGCGCGTTGCGCGCCGGACGCCCCCCTCAGGCCGGGGCCTGCCGGTCTCAGTCCTCGTCGGAGCTGGTGGGCAGCTTCGTCTGGATCAGGTCCATGACCGAGGAATCGGCCAGCGTGGTGACGTCACCCACCGCACGGTTCTCCGCCACGTCGCGCAGCAGACGGCGCATGATCTTGCCCGAGCGGGTCTTCGGCAGCTCCGCCACCGGCAGGATCCGCTTGGGCTTCGCGATCGGGCCGAGCGTGGCACCCACGTGGTTGCGCAGCTCCGCGACCAGGCCCTCCGTCTCGGACGCGCTGCCGCGCAGGATCACGAAGGCGACGATCGCCTGGCCCGTGGTCTCGTCGGCCGCGCCGACCACGGCCGCCTCCGCGACGGAGGGGTGCGAGACGAGGGCCGACTCGACCTCGGTCGTGGAGATGTTGTGGCCGGAGACCAGCATGACGTCGTCGACCCGGCCGAGCAGCCAGATGTCACCGTCGTCGTCCTTCTTGGCGCCGTCGCCGGCGAAGTACTTGCCCTCGAAGCGCGACCAGTAGGTGTCGATGAACCGCTGGTCGTCACCCCAGATGGTGCGCAGCATCGACGGCCACGGCTCGGTGAGGACCAGGTAGCCGCCCCCGCCGTTCGGAACCTCGTTCGCCTCGTCGTCCACGACGGTGGCCGAGATGCCGGGCAGCGCGCGCTGCGCCGAGCCGGGCTTGGTCGCGGTGACACCCGGCAGCGGGGAGATCATCATGGCGCCGGTCTCGGTCTGCCACCACGTGTCCACGATCGGGCAGCGGTCGCCGCCGATGTGCTTGCGGTACCAGATCCAGGCCTCGGGGTTGATCGGCTCGCCGACCGAGCCCAGCACGCGCAGGCTCGACAGGTCGAACTTCGCGGGGATGTCGTCGCCCCACTTCATGAACGTACGGATCGCCGTGGGCGCGGTGTAGAGGATGGTGACGCCGTACTTCTGCACGACCTCCCAGAACCGGCCCTGGTGCGGGGTGTCCGGCGTGCCCTCGTACATCACCTGGGTGGCGCCGTTGGCGAGCGGCCCGTAGACGATGTAGGAGTGCCCGGTCACCCAGCCGATGTCGGCGGTGCACCAGTAGACGTCGGTCTCCGGCTTCAGGTCGAAGACGGCGTGGTGGGTGTACGCGGCCTGCGTGAGGTAGCCGCCCGAGGTGTGCAGGATGCCCTTCGGCTTACCCGTGGTGCCCGAGGTGTAGAGGATGAAGAGCGGGTGCTCGGCGTCGAAGGCCTGCGGGGTGTGCTCCGCGGACTGGCGGCCGACCAGCTCGTGCCACCAGACGTCCCGGCCCTCGGTGAAGGCGGTGTCCTGGCCGGTGCGGCGCACCACGAGGACGTGCTCGACCTGCGGGCACTTGGCGACGGCCTCGTCGATGGCCGGCTTGAGCGCGCTCGGCTTGCCGCGGCGGTAGCCGCCGTCGGCGGTGATCACCAGCTTGGCGTCCGCGTCCTGGATGCGGGAGGCCACGGCGTCGGCGGAGAAGCCGCCGAAGACCACCGAGTGCGCGGCGCCGACACGGGCGCACGCGAGCATCGCGACGACCGCCTCGGGGATCATCGGCAGGTAGACGGCGACCCGGTCGCCCGCCCGCACACCGAGCTCGGTGAGGGCGTTGGCGGCCTGGGAGACCTCGTCCTTGAGCTGGGCGTAGGTGATCGAGCGGCTGTCGCCGGGCTCGCCCTCGAAGTGGAGGGCGACGCGGTCGCCGTTGCCCGCCTCCACGTGCCGGTCCACGCAGTTGTACGCGACGTTCAGCTTGCCGTCGGCGAACCACTTCGCGAAGGGCGGGTTGCTCCAGTCGAGCGTCTGGGTGGGCTCGGTGTCCCAGCTCAGCCGGCGTGCCTGCTCGGCCCAGAAGCCCAGCCGGTCCGCGTCGGCCCGTGCGTACGCCGCCTCGGTCACGTTGGCGGCGGCCGCCAGATCGGCGGGCGGTGCGAACCGCCGCTCCTCCTTGAGCAGATTGGCCAGGCTCTCAGTGCTCACGACATCTCCCTTTCCCAGAGTTTGCGTTGTCCCCGGGCATAGCTGTGTCTCCGGGCATAGCTCATCAGCCGGATGCCCAGGTGACAAGGGGTAGCCGGAAATTGGTTTAGACCTATATCACGACTGGGGGGTCACGGCGTACAGCCACGGCGTACAGCCGCGGCGTACGAAGGCCCCTTCCCGCCGCAGCGTGCGGGAAGGGGCCAACAGCTTGCACGGATACGGGAGGGTATCGGTTCGAGCGGGTTGTGGATCAAGCACTCTGGCCGACGCTGTCGAAAACCCGACAGTCGAAGAAGTCCTCTCCCTCGGACAGCAGGTAGGCCTGCGCCTCACCCACGTGGAAGTACATCCCGTGCAGTTCCAGCGTGCCCGCAGCGAGCCGCCGGGCCACCGACTCGTGGGCCCTCAGGTGCTCCAGCTGCTGCACCACATTGGTCAGGCAGAGCTGTTCCACGGCGTCCGCGGGCAGCCGCCCGGCGATCCGGGCCCAGGCGTGGTGCCGGCTGCTCATCCGCTCCAGGCTGGGCAGGCCGTGCCGCAGCCAGCGCGTCAGCGGGGTCATCGGCGCCTCGGGGTGCGAGTTCAGGAGGGCCTGCATGGCCCCGCAGCCCGAGTGCCCGCACACGGTGATGCTGTCGACCTGGAGCACGTCCACGGCGTACTCGATGGCCGCTGCGACCGAGTCGTCGGTGGCCTCGGCGCCGGGGAGCGGGACGAGGTTGCCCACGTTGCGGACGGTGAACAGGTCGCCCGGGCCACTGGCCGTGATCATGCTGGTGACGAGGCGGGAGTCCGCGCAGGTCAGGAAGAGCTGCGAGGGCCGCTGCCCCTCCCGGGCCAGCCGCGCCAGCTCGTCCCGCACGTGCGGTGCGGTGTCCCGCTGGAAGGCGGTGATGCCGCTGGCGAGTTGCCCGGCGCCGCGCCGGCGGGGCGCCGCCGCGCTAGCGGGGGCTCCGGCCGCGCTGGGAATCGTAGGGGCGACCGCGCCATCGGGGCCGGACGGGCCGCCGTGGCCCCCCGTCAGGGTGCCGGCGCGCGCCGCACGATGGTCACAGTGGTTCTGCCAGGGCGTCCACGGGCGGCAGCAGTGGTGCGCCCCCGCTTCCGTACGCGCTTCCCCGTCCGCTTCTCCGTCCGCTTCCGGACCGGTGCCTGCGAGCGCCCGGCTGCCGCGGCCGGTGAGTTCCAGCGATCCGCCGTGTGCCAGGTGCGAGTCCTGCCAGTCGTGCAGGGTCTCGTAGGCGGCGTGGTCCATGAACGAGCCGTCCAGCTCGACCACCGCGTGCCCGCCGTGCGGCACCTGGTTGAGCACCCGGCTCAGCCGGGGGACCGCCAGGAACGTCAACTGCCCGCGCGCCACCACCCGGTGGACGCCGTCCTGCTCGGTCACCGTGATCCGGGTCCGGGCCAGCCGGTGCAGGGCCGTCGCCACCGCGACCGCGATCCCGACGGCCACGCCCTCCAGCACCCCGCCCAGCACCACGGCCGCGATGGTCGTCGCGTAGACCAGCAGCTCACGGTGACGGTTGACCGTGCGCAGGTGCGTGATGTTGACCATCTGCACACCGACGTACATCACCAGGGCGGCCAGTGCCGCGAGCGGGATGAGGTCGAGGACGGGCACGAGCAGCCCGGCCGCGAGCACCACCCACAGCCCGTGGAACATGGCCGATTTCCGGCTGACCGCACCCGACTTGACGTTCGCCACGCTGCGCACGGCCACACCGGTGATCGGCAGCCCGCCCAGCAGCCCGGAGACGATGTTCGCCGCGCCCTGGCCGCGCAGCTCGCGGTCGAGGTCGGCGCGGGGCGGGCGGTTGTCCGTACCGCGCTCGGAAGCGATCAGCTTGTCGGTGGCGACCGAGGACAGCAGGGACTCCACGCTGCCGACCAGTGTGATGGTCAGGACGGCGGCGATCAGCCCCAGGACCGGCCCTTCCGGAACTTCGGGCAGCGCGTGGCTGCGCCACGACGGCAGGTCCACCCGGGGCAGGGCGAGCCCGGCCAGCGCCGCGAAGGCGGTGGCGGAGGCGACGGCCGCCAGCGCGGCGGGCACCTTGCGCAGGGCGCGCCCCACTCGCCCGGGCAGCCTGTTCCAGACCAGCAGCACGCACAGCGTCAGCGCGCTCACCCCGAGCGCCGCCGGATGCGGCTTGGCCAACTGGGCGGGCAGGCCGAGGACGTTGGCCACGGCGGAGCTCTGCGGGCTGCCGCCGAGCACGATGTGCAGCTGGGCCAGGGCGATGGTCACGCCGATGCCCGCGAGCATCCCGTGCACGATCGCGGGGCTGACCATCAGCGCGGACCGGGCGGTGCGCAGGAGGGCGAGCCCGAGCTGGCAGAGACCCGCGAGCACGGTGATGGCGCATGTGGTGCGCCACCCGTAGCGCTGGATCAACTCGGCGGTCACCACGGTCAGTCCGGCGGCGGGCCCGCTCACCTGGAGGGGCGCTCCGCCGAAACGGCCGGCCACGATCCCGCCCGCGGCCGCGGCCACGAGCCCGGCCTGGAGCGGGGCGCCGGTGGCCAGCGCGATGCCGAGGGAGAGGGGCAGGGCGATCAGGAAGACGGCGACGGACGCGGACAGGTCCGCGGGGAGGTCCTTGAGGGCGGCCGGGCCTGGGCCCGGGGCCGGGGGCGGCGTGGTGGCTGGGGCTGTGGCTGTCATGGGTTCCCGTCTCCTCTGAGGAGGGATGAAGCGGCGGGAGTCTCAACACTCGGTAAATGGATGGTAATGGAGAGTAAAGAGCTGTGGTGGGTAATACGGGCAAATGGCCTAGGAATTAGCGCTCAGGAGTGAATAAGCATTTTGTCTGGCTTGTCACACCTTCCTTTAAGCAGCCCACGTGGGACGTTGCGTCGCGGAAGTCCTGCGACGGAACTGCGAGGAAGGGGTGGGCGGATGATCGCCGCCACGAAGAAGATCGCCGGCGGCCTGGTCGCCACGGCCCTTGTCCTGGGCGCCGCCGGGTGCAGCGGTTCCGGGCCCGCCGAGCCCGGCGGCGCCGCCGGCCCCGGCGGCAGGAAGGGCGCCCCGGGCCCGGCCGCTCCCGGCAGTGTCAACCGCCCCATCGGCGACGGCTCGACCGCCTACACCGGTTCGCAGCCGAACGTCCAGGTACCGAAGAAGCTGAAGCCCGGTGAGAAGCCGCCGCAGTTCGTGGTGTTCTCCTGGGACGGGGCGGGCGAGGACAGCCAGAGGCTGTTCTCGCACTTCCGCGAGGTGGGCAAGCAGTACAACGCCCGGATGACCTACTTCCTCAGCGGCGTGTACCTGCTGCCGGAGGAGAAGCGGTCCCTCTACACGGCGCCGCAGCACTCCTCCGGCCTCTCCGACATCGGGTTCGGCGACCTCCAGGGCATCAAGGACACCGCCACCCAGGTCCGCGCGGCCTGGCTGGAGGGCAACGAGATCGGCACCCACTTCAACGGCCACTTCTGCGGCCCCGACGGCGGTGTCGGCACCTGGTCCGTGGCGGAGTGGAAGAGCGAGATCAGCCAGGCCAAGTCGTTCGTCAAGAACTGGAAGACGAACGCGGGCCTGAAGGACATGGCCCCGCTCCCCTTCGACTACGACAAGGAGCTCATCGGCGCCCGCACCCCCTGCCTCGAAGGCCAGAAGAACTTCATGCTCGCCGCCAAGGACATGGGCTTCCGCTACGACTCGAGCGGCATCAGCAAGCAGATCTGGCCCAAGAAGACGGACGGGCTCTGGGACCTGCCGCTGCAGCTCGTGCCCATGCCCGGCCGCGCGTTCGACACGCTGAGCATGGACTACAACTACATGGTCAACCAGTCCGGTACGACCACCCAGGGCGATCCCTCGCAGCACCGGTACTGGGGCGACCAGATGCGCGAGGGCCTGCGGCAGGCCTTCGACCGGGCCTACCAGGGCAACCGCGCACCGCTGATCATCGGCAACCACTTCGAGTCGTGGAACGGCGGCACCTACATGCGGGCCGTCGAGGAGTCCATCAAGGACATGTGCACCAAGCCGGAGGTGCGGTGCGTGCCGTTCCGCGAGCTGGCCGACTGGCTGGACGCCCAGGACCCGAAGACGCTGGAGTGGATGCGCACCCTCGACGTCGGCGAGGCGCCGAAGGAGGGCTGGGCGAAGTTCCTCACCGCGGGGCCGCCGGCGGCTCCGGCCGCCCCGCAGGGTGCGGGCCGGGTCAAGCCGGCTGAGGAGCGGGCCGCGGCGCAGGACGAGGGCTGACCAGGGCCTCGTGGAGGACGAAGCCGGGGTCGATCTGGTCCGCCAGGTCGACCCCGGTCTTGGCGTTCCCCCAGCTCTCCGCGTTGCGCAGGTGGAAGTGCACCATCTGCTCGGTGTACCTGCCCCAGTCGCGGGCCGCGTAGGAGTCCTCCGCGGCGTCCTGGAGCGCCTGCAGCGCGAGCCGGTTGCTCGCCTCCAGCAGTTCGAAGCCGGCCGGACGGCCCCGTTCCATCGCCCGCACCCAGTCGGAGTGCCCGAAGGTGACCAGCAGGTCGTCGCCCACCTCGTCCCGGAGGAACTCGATGTCCTCGGGACCCTGCACCTTGTTGCCGACCACCCTGAGCGCCACCCCGAAGTCCCGGGCATACTCCTTGTACTGGCGGTAGACCGAGACGCCCTTGCGGGTCGGCTCGGCGACCAGGAAGGTCACGTCGAAGCGGGTGAACATGCCCGATGCGAACGAGTCCGAGCCGGCCGTCATGTCGACGACGACGTACTCGTCGGGCCCGTCCACCAGGTGGTTGAGGCAGAGCTCGACCGCGCCGACCTTCGAGTGGTAGCAGGCCACCCCCAGATCGGACTCGGTGAAGGGGCCCGTCGCCATCAGCCGTACGGACGTCCCGTCGTCCAGGGGCAGCGTGCGCGCGCAGGCCGCGTAGACCGGGTTGTCCTCGGTGATGCGCAGCAGACGGGAGCCGGCGCCGGGCGGGGTGGTCTTGATCATGCTGTCGGCCGAGGCGATGCGCGGGTTGGAGCCGCGCAGGTACTCCTTGATCAGGGGCAGGTGGGCGCCCAGCGCGGGGAGCGCGGCGGCCTCCTCGTCGGTCAGCCCGAGGGCGGCGCCCAAGTGCTGGTTGATGTCGGCGTCCACGGCGACGACGGGGGCTTCGTTGGCTGCGAGGTGGCGGATGAAGAGGGAGGACAGCGTGGTCTTGCCGCTGCCGCCCTTTCCTACGAAAGCGATCTTCATGTTCACCAAGGGTAGTGGGTCGACAGCGGGGAGTGGCCGAGGTGAGTGAAGAAGACCACTCCAAGGAGGGGTCGGTGCCATGGGTGCGCAGTGCGTAGGCTCCCTACTTATGAGTAGCGCTTCTGACCCGCTGGCGGCCCTCGGATCCCTGCCCGGGGTCGCCGAATCGGTGGATTCCGTACGCAAGGCCGTGGACCGCGTCTACGGGCACCGGGTGATGCGCCGGCGCAGCGGGGAGATCACCTCGGAGGCCGCCCTGCGCGGCGCCCGGGGCAGTGCGGCGCTGTCGGGCGCCGACTGGGCCCTGGAGGAGGTGCGCCGCCGGACCGACTTCGGGGCGGAGGACGAGGCGCGCACCGTGGGTGCCGCGCTGCGTCTGACGGCGGAGGCGGGCCAGCTGCTGAGCATCTGGCGCCAGTCGCCGCTGCGGGTGCTCGCGCGCCTGCACCTCGTGGCGTGCGGCTCGGCCGGGCCCGGCGGGGCTGCCGGGGCCGGCGAGGGGGTGGGCGACGTGGTCGGCCGCCCGCGGCTGGCCGGTGAACAGGTGGACGAGCCCCTGGTGAGCCTTCCGCTGCCGAGCGCCGAGGAGGTCGCGGGCCGGCTGGACGGGCTGTCGCGGCTGATCATCGCGGGCGGGTCTGCTCCGGCGCTGATCACGGCCGCGGTGGTGCACGGAGAGCTGCTGGCCCTGCGGCCCTTCGCCTCGTACAACGGGCTGGTCGCGCGGGCGGCCGAACGGATCGTACTGATCAACAGCGGGCTCGACCCGAAGGCGATCTGCCCGGCGGAGGTCGGCCATGCGGAGCAGGGGGCCGAGGCCTACCTGAAGGCCTTCGAGGGCTACCTCTCGGGGACGGCGGAGGGGATGGCGGCGTGGATCGCGCACTGCGGGCGCTCGATCGAACTCGGCGTGCGCGAGTCGACGGCGGTCTGTGAGGCGCTCCAGCGCGGCGCGGCCTGAGCCGTTCGGCCGTTCTTCGGCCGTTCGGTCATCGGCCGTTCGGCTGTTCCGTCATCGGCCGTTGCCGCCGGGCGCAGGGTTGCGGCGACACCGTACTGCTGTGGTGTCGCCGCTGGCATTCACGCCCAGTTACCAAGCGTCCTCGATGGTTGCCCATCAGGCCGGGAACTTTGCCCGTGGCCTGGTGCGGCTGGCCCGTAATCGACGGGTCGACGTCGCGTGGGTGCTCGGCGTTCCTGCTTCGGTCCGTGGGCCTTACTGCGTTTTAAAGATGATCCTCTCGGATGTTCTTTGGTCTCGCGGGCCGTGACTCCTTTGTACTCCGCTTCGGTGCCGAGCGAAACCCCTGGCCGGAGTCCTTTACTTTCCGGGGCAAGACGGGGCGAACCGGACACTCCGTTTGCCGGTGAAAGGGGGCGGCGGCAGGCCTGCCGGGGTGATCGGCCGGGCCTCTCGGGGTGCCGCCCGGGCCTCTGGGGCGGCCGGTCAGGCGGAGGCCGCCCCCGCGCGGCGGCGGCTCACGTACCAGACCAGCCCGGCGGTGGCCGCCGCCGCACCGACCGCGGCCGCGGCGACGAGCGCGGGCCGGGCGGGCATCGACAGCCCGGGCAGGCGCTGCTTCAGCCGTACCGGCCTGTTGAACACCAGGACCGGCCACTCCCTCGCGACCGCCTCGCGCCTCAGCGCGCGGTCGGGGTTGACCGCGTGCGGGTACCCCACGGCCTCCAGCATCGGTACGTCGGTGATCGAGTCGCTGTACGCGTAGCACCGCGCGAGGTCGTACCCCTCGGACTCGGCGAGTTCGCGCACGGCTTCCGCTTTCGTGGGGCCGTAGGCGTAGTAGTCGATCTCTCCGGTGAAGCAGCCGTCGTCGCCGACCACCATGCGGGTGGCGACGACGCGGTCCGCGCCGAGCATCTCGCCGATCGGCTCCACGACTTCGGCCCCCGAGGTGGACACGATCACCACGTCGCGGCCGGCCGTGTGGTGGGCCTCGATCAGGGACGCGGCCTCGTCGTAGATGATCGGGTCGATGAGGTCGTGCAGTGCTTCGGCGACGATCTCCCGCACCTGCTGGACGTTCCACCCCTTGCAGAGGGCGGAGAGGTACTCCCGCATCCGCTCCATCTGGTCGTGGTCGGCGCCGCCGGCCAGGAAGATGAACTGGGTGTACGCCGTCCGCAGCACGGCCCGGCGGTTGATCAGGCCGCCCCGGTAGAAGGACTTGCTGAACGTCAGAGCGCTCGACTTCGCAATGACCGTCTTGTCCAGGTCGAAGAAGGCGGCGGTCCGAGGCAAGGAGTGCGGCAAGGGCTGATTTTCCACGACCCGAGCATATGCGCCCACCATTCGGCGTAAGGTGTGGCGCGTGGGTTTGCCTGAGAAGGCTCTCGGGTACACCATGGAAGTCACGGATCGTTCGCGACCGTGCTAACCCGGTCTGGCTCCTCCCCCCCCGAGTCGGACCGTGGGGACGACCCCCGCTCTCCCCCCCGGCGGGGGTCGTCGCATGTCCGGACGCGGTTCGCGTCCCGTTCTCCTGGTCTTCGGCGACCATCTCCCGGCCCTTCCTCCTTGAGGGGCCCGCGTGGCGCAGGCCTTCACTCCCTCGAACTCGTGACGCTCCGTAGTTGTTCCGGAGCGCTCCGGAACTCACCTGATGGTGTGGCGGAGTTATTCACAAGTGGCTCCTTGTCCACAGTTTTCGAGCAAGATCCACTTCTTTTTCGCGATCCCTCCACCGTGATTCCAGCCGCGAAGTCCGCGGCCCGTGGATTTGCAGTGAGAAGGGGGCGGAGATCGTGACTGGATCGAAGTCGTGTGAAGCGCCGGCACCCGTGGTGGCCGGTGGGGGAGGGCTGCCCGCCCGTGGCGCCGGGGCCGTGCCCGGTGGCGGGCGGCCGCTGATCATCACGGAGGACCCGCTGCTGCTCGACGACCTGCTGCGGCTGTGCGCCGCCGCGGGCGCCGAGCCCTACGTGCACCACGCGGTGCCGGAGCAAACCGGAGCCGGCGGCGGCCATGGCGGCGGGGGTGAGGGCGGTACCGGGGGCACCGCGGGGGCCGGGGGCACCGGCTGGGATTCGGCCCCGCTCGTGCTGGTCGGGGACGACGCGGCCCGCCGGGTGCGCGGGGCGCCGCGCCGGGACGGCGTGCTCCTCGTCGGACGCGACCTCGACGACCCCTTCGTGTGGCAGCGGGCGGTGGAGATCGGCGCCCAGGAGGTGCTGCGCCTCCCCGACGCCGAGGCCCTGATCGTCGACCGCATCGCCGATGTGGTGGAGGGTGCCGGGCGGCCCGCGCTCGCGGTCGGGGTGATCGGCGGCAGCGGTGGGGCCGGGGCGTCCACCCTCGCCTGCGCCCTCGCGCTGGGGGCGGCGAAGGCCGGCGAGCGCACCATCCTCATCGACGCCGACCCGCTCGGCGGAGGCATGGACGTACTGCTCGGCGGCGAGAGTGCCGAGGGGCTGCGCTGGCCGGACTTCGCCGCCTCGCGCGGCCGGGTCGGGGCCGGGGCACTGGAGGAGTCCCTGCCCGAGCTGCACGCGCTGCGGGTGCTGAGCTGGGACCGCGGGGAGCGGGTGTTCGTGCCGCCCGCCGCGATGCGGTCGGTCGTGGCCGCCGCCCGCAGGCGGGGCGGGGTGGTGGTGGTCGACCTTCCCCGGCGGGTGGACGAGGCCGTGGCGGAGGTGCTGGCCCAGCTGGACCTGGTGCTGCTGGTGGTGCCCGGGGAGCTGCGCTCGGTGGCCGCGGCGGGGCGCGTCGCGGCCGGGGTGCGGATGGTGGCCCGGGACGTGCGCGTGGTCGTACGGGGCCGCTGTCCCGACGGGCTCGACGCCGAAGGCGTGGCGGGGCTGCTCGGGGCGCCGCTGGCCGGCGAGGTGCCGGTCGAGGTGGGGCTTCCGGGGCGGGTGGCCGAGGGCGAACCGCCGGGCGCGCGGGGCACGCTGGCCCGCTTCTGCGACGGCTTCTGGCAGCGGGCGCTCGGCGCCCCCCAGGGGGTGCCGGCATGAGCGCCGTACTCCTGGACGCGGTGCGCCAGCACCTGGCCGAGAGCGGGGACGAACCGACGCCCGCCCGGGTGGCGGCCGCCCTGAGGGCACAGGGGCGGCTCCTCGGGGACGCCGAAGTGCTGGGCGTGGCCGCCGAGCTGCGGTCCGAACTGGTGGGCGCCGGGCCGCTGGAGCCGTTGCTCGCCGACCCCGAGGTCACCGATGTGCTGGTGGCCGCCCCGGACCGGGTGTGGGTGGACCGGGGCGGCGGGCTGGAGCTGACGGCGGTGACCTTCACCGACGCCGGGGCCGTGCGCAGGCTGGCCCAGCGGCTGGCCGCCGTCGCGGGGCGGCGGCTGGACGACGCCCGGCCCTGGGTGGACGCCCGGATGCCGGACGGCACCCGGCTGCACGCCGTGCTGCCCCCCGTCGCGGTCGGGTCGGCGTGCCTTTCGCTGCGGGTGGTGCGGCCGAAGGCGTTCACGCTGGACGAGCTGGTCGCCGCCGGGACGCTCCCGCCGGGCGGCCAGCGGCTCCTGCGGGCGATGGTCGAGGCCCGGCTGTCCTTCCTCGTCTCGGGCGGGACCGGCACGGGCAAGACCACCCTGCTCAGCGCCCTGCTCGGGCTGGTCGGGCCCGGTGAGCGGATCGTGCTGGCCGAGGATTCCGCCGAGCTGCGGCCCGACCATCCGCACGTGGTGCGGCTGGAGACCCGGCCCGCGAACCAGGAGGGGGCCGGTCTGGTCACCCTCGCGGACCTGGTCCGCCAGGCGCTGCGGATGCGGCCCGACCGGCTGGTGGTCGGGGAGGTGCGCGGCCCGGAGGTGGCCGACCTTCTCGCCGCCCTCAACACCGGGCACGAGGGCGGCTGCGGCACGGTGCACGCCAACGCCGCCGGGCACGTTCCCGCCCGGCTGGAGGCGCTCGGGACGGCCGCGGGGCTCGACCGGGCCGCCCTGCACAGCCAGCTGGCGGCCGCGCTGACGCTGGTGGTCCACCTGGTGCGGGACCGGGCCGGGCGGCGCCGGGTGGCCGAGGTGCACGTGCTGGAGCGGGATACGGCCGGGCTGGTCGTGACCGTGCCGGCGCTGCGCTGGGGAAGCCGCGGCTTCGTGCGGGAGGCGGGCTGGGCACGGCTCGCCCCGCTGCTGGGAGGTGCGCGGTGAACGCCGGGCCGCTCGGATCGGTGCCGGTGTTCGCCGGGGTGCTGTGCGCCGGGGCGGCGGCCTGGGGACTGGCCGGGGGAGAGCGGCTGTCCCGGCGGTCCCGGCTGGTGCTGGCCGGGGGAGGACCGCTGGTGCCCGCCGGGCCGGCGCCCGGGCAGCGGCTGGCGGCCGCCCTGCGGGTACGGGCCGCGGGGTGGCGGGAGTGGGCCGGCCTGGCGGCCGGGCTGGTGGTCGGCGTACTGGGCGGGTCGGTGATCCCGCTGCTGCTGGGCGCTGCTTCGGTGCCGCTGCTGCGGCGCTGGCTGTGGGTCAGGGAGGAGGAGCGGGCGCGCGCCGCCCGGGCGGCGGGCGTCGTGGCGCTGTGCGGGGCCGTGGTGGGCGAGTTGCGCGCCGGTGCCCAGCCCGGGCAGGCGCTGACCGTGGCGATGCGCCGTACGGCGGCCGGCCCCGGCGGTCCGGGTGCGGCGGAGGCGGGTGTACTGGCTGCCGCCGCCTTCGGCGGTGACGTGGCCGCAGCCCTGCACCAGGCGGCCCGGGAGCCGGGTGCGCGCGGGCTGGCCGGTATGGCGGCCTGCTGGCGGGTCTCGGTGGACGGGGGAGCGGGCCTGGCGGCCGGACTCGACCGGCTCGAAGGGGCCCTGCGGGCCGAGCGGGACCGCGAGGAGTCGCTGCGGGCCCAGCTCGCGGGGGCCCGGTCCACGACGGTGGTGCTCGCGCTGCTGCCGCTGGTGGGGCTGCTGATGGGCACCGGGCTGGGAGCGGATCCGCTGCGGGTGCTCCTGCACTCCCCCGTCGGGTGGGGCTGCCTGCTGGCGGGCGGGGTGCTGGAGGCGCTGGGCCTGATGTGGTGCCGGCGGATCGTGCGGACGGGGGAGCGGTGATGGGCGGCTCCGCGGTCCACAGGCTGGGGATGGTGGTGTGCCTGGCCGCCCTGGTGTGGTTGCCGGCCTCGCTGGTGGCGGCCCGGCTGCGGCGGCGGTCGGCCCGGCGCAGGGTCGCGGTTCTCTTCCGGGGCGGGCCGGGGCGGCGCGGGCCGCTGTGGGGCCCTGCGGTCCGGGCGGCGGTGCCCGTCTGGGCGGGGCCGGCGGGGGCGCTGCTGGCCGGCTGGGTCCTGGTCGGCGGGGTGCCGGGGCTCATGGCCGGGTGCGCGGCGGCCTTCGGGGTGCGGTGGGTGCTCGCGCGGGCCCGTCAGCCCGGGGCGGACCTGCGGGAGGCGGAGCGGCAGTTGCCGTTCGCCGCGGATCTGCTGGCGGCCTGCCTGACGGCCGGTGCGGGTCCGGTGGAGGCCGCCGAGGTGGTGGGCGAGTCGCTGGGCGGCCCCGTGGGCGAGCGGCTGGCCCTCGCGGGTGCGGAGCTGCGCCTGGGCGGCGAACCCGGCTCCGCGTGGGGGAGGTTGGCCGAGATACCGGGAGCCCGGGGGCTGGCGGAGTGCCTGGAGCGTGCCGCGCGGACCGGGGCGCCGGCCGCGGAGCCGGTCTCCCGCCTGGCGGCGGCCCTGCGGGCGGACCGCTCCCGGCAGGCGGGTGCCCGGGCGCAGCGGGCGGCGGTGCTCGTCACCGCCCCGGTGGGGCTGTGCTTCCTCCCCGCGTTCCTCGCGGTCGGGGTGGCGCCGGTGGTGATCGGAATGGCCTCCGGGCTGCTTGCGGGCCGGTGAAGGGCCGGGCCCGGCGCGGTCGGTGTATCGAAATCAAAAACTGAAATCGGATCAAGAACGTAATCCCACAGGAGGTTGTCATGAGGATCATCCTGAACCGTGTACGGGCGGTACTGAAGGGGCGTGGGGGAGACGCGGGAATGTCGACTTCGGAATACGCCATGGGCACGATCGCGGCGTGTGCGTTCGCGGCGGTCCTGTACAAGGTGGTGACGAGCGACGTGGTTTCGACGGCGCTCCAGTCGACCATCGGGAAGGCGCTCGATGCACCCTTCTGACCGAAAGCGGCCGGGATTCGGGGACCGATTCGGGGACCGCGGGTATGTGACGGCCGAAGCCGCCGTGATCATTCCGGCTCTGGTGCTGTTCGCGGCGCTTTTGGTGTGGGCGCTGATGGCGGCGGCGGCACAGATCCGGTGCGTGGACGCCGCCCGGGCCGGGGCCCGTGCGGCGGCCCGGTCCGAGCCCGCGGAGGCGGCGCTCGCGGCGGCCCGGGCGGCCGCCCCGGCGGGGGCGGACGTGGAGCTGGAGCGGTCCGGCGACCTGTGGCGGGTCCGGGTGGCGGCTCCGGCGCCGGGGCCGGCCGGGCTGCCAGTGCGGCTCGGGGCGCAGGCGGTGGCCCTGGCGGAGGACAGCGTGGGGCCGCCGCCATGAGCCGGGGCTGCGGCCGGGACCGGCACGCGGATGCGGCGCCGCCGCCTCGCCGATGCGGTGGGGCGCGGGATCGGGGGGCCGCGACGGTGTGGGCCACCGTGGTGGCCGCGGTGCTGGTGGCGGTGTTCGGGGGTGTGCTGCTGCTCGGTCAGGCCGTGGTGGCCCGCCACCGGGCGGGCGCGGCAGCCGATCTCGGAGCCCTGGCGGCGGCCGTGAGCTGGGTGCACGGCCCCGAGGCGGCCTGTGCGGCGGCCCGGCGGGTGGCTGCCGCCCAGGGGGCGGGACTGGCCGCCTGCCGGGTCGGCGGAGAGGTGGCCGAGGTCCGGGCGGGCGTCCGGACCGGCCCCTTCACCCCCGAGGTCACCGCCCGAGCGGGGCCACCGCTGGAGGCCACTCCCCGGGCGGGGCCTGCGGCGGGGGTTGCTGCCCGGGTGGGGCCTGCGGTGGAGGCCGTTGCCCGGGCGGGGTCTTCGGCGGGTGTCGGGGCCTCGGTGGGGTCCGTGGTCGCCGCCCCCGCCCCCGGGCCGGTCAGGGGGCGGTGGAGAGGAGGCGGGTGAGCAGGCGCACGGCGCCGCGCTTGTGGAGGGGGTCGTTGCCGTTGCCGCACTTGGGGGACTGGATGCAGGAGGGGCAGCCCGCCTCGCACTCGCAGGCGGCAATGGCGTCCCGGGTGGCGGTCAGCCAGGCCCTCGCCGTCTGGAAGGCCCGCTCCGCGAAGCCGGCGCCGCCCGGGTGGCCGTCGTACACGAAGACCGTGGGCAGCAGGGTGTCCGGATGCAGCGGGACGGACACCCCGCCGATGTCCCAGCGGTCGCAGGTGGCGAACAGCGGGAGCAGGCCGATGGAGGCGTGCTCGGCGGCGTGCAGGGCGCCGCCGAGGATCTCCGGGCTGATCCGGGCCTCGTCCAGCTGGTCCTCGGTCACCGTCCACCACACCGCCCGGGTGCGCAGCGTGCGCGGCGGCAGGTCGAGCTTGGCCTCGCCGAGGACCTCGCCGGTGATGAGCTTGCGGCGCAGGTAGGACACGACCTGGTTGGTGACCTCGACCGAGCCGAAGCAGAGCCGGGCCTCGCCCCAAGGGACCTCGGTCTCCGTCTCCAGGATGGCGATGGAGGTGGTGTCGCGGGCGGTGGTGGAGAACGGCGGGTCGGCCTCCTCCACCAGGGCGACGGAATCCTCCAGATCCAGGTGTTTCACCAGGTAGGTGCGGCCCTGGTGGAGGTGGACGGCGCCGTCGTGGACGGCCGTGTGGGAGGCGGACTCGTCCACGGTGCCCAGCAGCCGGCCGGTCGAGGCCTCCACGATCTGCACGGGACGGCCCCCGCCGCCGCGGATGTCGGTCAGGTCCGAGGCCCGCTCCCGGCGTGTCCAGTGCCAGGCCGTGGCGCGGCGCCGCAGCAGTTTCGCCGCTTCCAGCTGGGGCACGAGCTCGCGTGCGGACGGCCCGAAGAGGTCCAGGTCGGCTTCGGTCAGGGGCAGCTCGGCGGCGGCCGCGCAGAGGTGCGGGGCCAGGACGTACGGGTTGTCGGGGTCCAGCACGGTGGCCTCCACCGGCCGCCGGAACAGGGCCTCGGGGTGGTGGACCAGGTAGGTGTCCAGCGGGTCGTCGCGGGCGATCAGCACCGCCAGGGCGCCCTGGCCCGAGCGTCCGGCGCGCCCGGCCTGCTGCCACAGGGAGGCCCGGGTGCCGGGATAGCCGGTGATCAGCACGGCGTCCAGGCCCGCCACGTCCACGCCCAGCTCCAGGGCGGTGGTCGCGGCCAGCCCCAGCAGCTCCCCTGAGTGCAGGGCCCTCTCCAGGGCCCGCCGCTCCTCGGGCAGGTAGCCGCCCCGGTAGGCGGCGACCCGCCGGGGCAGGGACCGGTCCACCGCCGCCAGGCGCTCCTGGGCGATCACGGAGATCAGTTCGGCCCCGCGCCGCGACCGGACGAAGGCCACGGTCCGCACGCCCTGCACGACCAGGTCGGTCAGCAGGTCGGCGGTCTCGGCGGTGGCGGTCCGGCGCACGGGGGCGCCCTTCTCGCCCTTGAGGTCGGTCAGCGGCGGCTCCCACAGGGCGAAGACCACCTCGCCGCGCGGCGACGCGTCGTCGGTGATCTCGGTGACCGGCACCCCGGTCAGCCGGGACGCGGCGGCCGCCGGGTCACTGGCGGTGGCGGAGGCCAGCAGGAAGACCGGTTCGGAGCCGTAGCGGGCGCACAGGCGCCGCAGCCGCCGCAGGACCTGGGCGACGTGGGAGCCGAACACCCCGCGGTAGGTGTGGCACTCGTCGATGACGACGTAGCGCAGCGCCTTCAGGAAGGAGGACCAGCGGGGGTGGGAGGGCAGGATCCCCCGGTGCAGCATGTCGGGGTTGGTCAGCACGTAGTTGGCGTACTGGCGCACCCACTCGCGTTCCTCGACGGGCGTGTCCCCGTCGTACACGGCCGGGCGTACGGCGTTCTTCAGGGGCGCGGCCAGCGCCCGGACGGCCCGCCGCTGGTCGGCGGCCAGAGCTTTGGTCGGAGCCAGGTAGAGGGCGGTCGCACCCCGGCCGTTGGGTGCCTCGGCGCCGTCCGCGAGGGCGGACAGCACGGGCGCCAGGTAGGCCAGGGACTTCCCGGAGGCGGTTCCGGTGGCGACGACGACGGACTCGCCGTCCAGGGCGTGCTCGGCGGCCGCCGCCTGGTGTTCCCACGGATGGTCGATCCCGGCGTCACGGATCGCGGCTACGACATCCGTTCGGATGCGGTGCGGCCAGACCGCATGACGACCCGCCCTTGGGGGCAAGTGCTCCGTATGGGTGATGCGCGCAGCCCGGGAAGGCCCCCGTGACAGGCGGTCCAGGACCGTGCCGGGAGTGGGTCGGGGATCCGCGGGTTCCGTGGGCGGACCGGGGCGGTGGGTGTTGGCCATATGGAACCGAGTGTGTCACTGGCGTGCGGGACAATGGTCCCAAGGCGTCGTGCGCGCCTGCCGGTAAGTGATTGAATGCCATCGCGGCAGCCGATCCCCTCCCCTACCTTCGGGTGGGGAGGCCCCTGGGGGGCGCCGCTCGATAGCAAGGTGCTGGAGGATCCGTGGACCTGTCCCTGTCGACTCGCACTGTCGGCGACCGCACGGTCGTAGAGGTCGGTGGCGAGATTGATGTGTATACCGCGCCCAAGCTGCGCGAGCAGTTGGTGGAGTTGGTGAACGACGGCAGCTACCACCTGGTTGTCGACATGGAGCGAGTGGACTTTCTCGACTCCACCGGTCTCGGTGTGCTCGTGGGAGGCCTCAAGCGCGTGCGCGCGCACGAGGGCTCGCTGCGTCTGGTCTGCAACCAGGAGCGCATCCTGAAGATCTTCCGGATCACCGGTCTGACCAAGGTGTTCCCGATCCACACCACGGTGGAGGACGCCGTCCAGGCCACCGACTGACGTACGGCTCCGGTCACCGAGGAGCCGACGAGGAGCGGGGGTACCGGACCACGGTTGGTCCGGGCCCCTGTCAAGGCACGCCCGTAGTCCGAGGGGGACGCACATGGCCACCGTTGAACTGCGCTTCAGCGCCCAGCCCGAACACGTCCGGACGGCCCGCCTCGTCGCGGCCGCCGTGGCGCGCCGGGCCGGGGTGGAGGAAGCCGTCCTCGACGAGGTCCGCCTCGCCGTGGGCGAGGCCTGTTCCCGTGCCGTCGGACTGCACCGCAGCAACGGCCTCACCGCGCCCGTCCGGGTCGTGCTGACCGAGGAGGAGAAGCTTTTCTCCATCGAGGTCGGTGACGAGGTGCCCGGGCCGGCCGGCGGTTCCGCCGAGTCGGTGCCGGGTATCGCCGCCGTCCTGGACCCGGATGGGGGCGAGGAGGACGAGATGGGCCTCGCCGTGATCAGCGGGCTCGTCGACGACGTCTCCGTGACCAGTGGGGAATCGGGCGGAACGATCCGGATGAGCTGGCCCGTCGCCGCGGCCCCCGAGGTCTCGTAGCGGCCGTCCCGCCTTCCGTAGCGCCCGTCCAGCCGTATCTTCCGATCTTCATTCATTATTCGGATCTTTGTCGAGGCCCTGCTGAGCAGGGCCTTTTTCATTTTCCCGGGAAATCTTCTGAGTCGCTGAGTGGTCGTCAATGGTTTTGTCCCATTACTTCTTTCGGGGGTAATGGAGTGACGTGATCTATTGCTGAGGAGCAAGAGCACGCCAATTCCGTTTCACGCGCACTGTTTTGATCAGGTCCCGCTCCCTACAATCCGTCCACATCTTGAGCTCATCACGTCAAGGAGGACGAATGACGGGGCTCTTCACCCCTTTCGCTCCGGATCGCGCCCGTGATCTGGCAGCCGCAGTACTCACCGATGACAACCGCCTCATCGTGTTCGTCATCGCGGGCGTCGCCCTGGCGGCGCTCGTCGTCGCGCAGATCCTGGTCCGCCAGGTCCTCGCCGCGGACGAGGGCACCGACAGCATGAAGAAGATCGCCGCAGCCGTGCAGGAAGGCGCCAACGCCTACCTCGGCCGCCAGTTGCGCACCCTCGGCGTCTTCGCCGTCGTGGTCTTCTTCCTGCTCTTCCTGCTGCCCGCCGACGACTGGTCGCAGCGGGCGGGACGCTCCGCGTTCTTCCTCGTCGGCGCGATCTTCTCCGCCGTCACCGGCTACATCGGCATGCGCCTCGCGGTCCGCGCCAACGTCCGCGTCGCCGCGGCCGCCCGCGAGGCCACCCCGGCCGCGGGCGAACCCGCCAAGGACCTGACCGACGTGGCCCACAAGGCCATGAAGATCGCCTTCCGCACCGGTGGCGTGGTCGGCATGTTCACGGTCGGTCTGGGCCTGCTCGGCGCTTCCTGCGTCGTCCTGGTCTACGCCGCCGACGCCCCCAAGGTCCTGGAGGGCTTCGGTCTGGGCGCCGCCCTGATCGCGATGTTCATGCGCGTGGGCGGCGGCATCTTCACCAAGGCCGCCGACGTCGGCGCCGACCTGGTCGGCAAGGTCGAGCAGGGCATTCCGGAGGACGATCCGCGCAATGCCGCGACCATCGCCGACAACGTGGGCGACAACGTCGGCGACTGCGCGGGGATGGCGGCGGACCTCTTCGAGTCCTACGCCGTCACGCTCGTGGCCGCGCTCATCCTCGGCAAGGCCGCCTTCGGCGACCTGGGTCTGGCCTTCCCGCTCATCGTGCCCGCCATCGGCGTCATCACGGCGATGATCGGCATCTTCGCGGTCGCCCCGCGCCGCGCCGACCGCAGCGGGATGACCGCGATCAACCGCGGCTTCTTCATCTCGGCCGTGATCTCCCTCGCGCTTGTCGCGGTCGCCGTCTACGCGTACCTCCCGGCCACCTACAAGGAGCTGGTCGGCGTCGAGGACGCCGCCATCGCCAACCACAGCGGGGACCCGCGCGTCCTGGCGGTGGTCGCCGTCGCCATCGGCATCGTGCTCGCGGCCCTCATCCAGCAGCTCACCGGGTACTTCACCGAGACCAACCGCCGTCCCGTCCGGGACATCGGCAAGTCCTCGCTGACCGGTCCCGCCACCGTGGTCCTCGCGGGCATCTCCGTCGGCCTGGAGTCCGCCGTCTACACGGCGCTCCTCATCGGCCTCGGCGTCTACGGGGCCTTCCTGCTCGGCGGCACCTCGATCATGCTGGCGCTCTTCGCGGTGGCCCTGGCCGGCACCGGCCTGCTCACCACGGTGGGCGTCATCGTCGCGATGGACACCTTCGGCCCGGTCTCCGACAACGCCCAGGGCATCGCCGAGATGTCCGGTGACGTCGAGGGCGCCGGCGCCCAGGTCCTGACCGACCTGGACGCGGTCGGCAACACCACCAAGGCCATCACCAAGGGCATCGCCATCGCCACCGCCGTCCTGGCCGCGGCCGCGCTCTTCGGCTCGTACAACGACGCCATCACCAACGCGGTCAAGGAGGTCGGCGCCAAGGCCGGGGAGATGAACCTCAGCCTCGACATCGCCCAGCCCAACAACCTCGTCGGCCTGCTCCTCGGCGCGGCCGTGGTGTTCCTGTTCTCCGGCCTGGCCATCAACGCCGTCTCCCGCTCCGCGGGCGCCGTGGTCTACGAGGTGCGCCGCCAGTTCCGCGAGCACCCCGGGATCATGGACTACTCGGAGAAGCCCGAGTACGGGCGCGTCGTGGACATCTGCACCAAGGACGCGCTGCGCGAGCTCGCCACACCCGGCCTGCTCGCCGTGCTCACGCCGATCGCGGTCGGCTTCTCCCTCGGCGTCGGCGCGCTCGGCTCCTTCCTGGCGGGCGCCATCGGCACCGGCACCCTGATGGCGGTCTTCCTCGCCAACTCCGGTGGCGCGTGGGACAACGCCAAGAAGCTCGTCGAGGACGGCCACCACGGCGGCAAGGGCAGCGAGGCCCACGCCGCGGTCGTCATCGGCGACACCGTCGGCGACCCGTTCAAGGACACCGCCGGACCGGCCATCAACCCGCTCCTGAAGGTCATGAACCTGGTGGCCCTGCTGATCGCCCCGGCCGTCGTGCAGTTCAGCTACGGCGCGGACACCAGTGCGACCGTACGGGCCGTCGTCGCGGTGCTCGCGCTCATGGTGATCATCGGCGCGGTGTACGTCTCCAAGCGCCGCGGCATCGCCGTCGGCGAGGACGGCGGGAGCCAGACGGCCGAGCGGGCGGCCCAGCCGGCCGATCCGGCGGTGGTCTCCTGACCCTCCGGGGCACCTGAGTCCCGGCCCCACGGACCCCGTGGGCCGACCGGCTCGAAGATACGCCCGAACGGCGGACAGGCGGCGCGGACTGACGCGCCGTCTGTCCGCCTTTGTGCGTGCCCTGATGGTGGGCGTGTATCTTCCGGCCGAGAGCCTTCGAAGGGACCAATCCGGTGAACAAGAAGCTTGCGGCCGCGGTGTCCGGCGGTGCGGTACTGATGCTCGTCCTGTCCGGCTGCGGCGGTGAGGACGACGGCGACAAGAAGGCCGACGCCTGGGCCAAGAAGGTCTGCGACAAGTGGGAGCCCGAACTCACCAAGATCAAGACGACCAATGACGAGCTGAAGCGGGTGGCCAGCCAGAGCAGCAAGCCCGAGGAGGTCCAGCAGACCGACTCGGCGGCCTTCCAGACCCTCTCGGAGGCCTACAAGTCCATGGGCGGCGCCCTGAGCCAGGCCGGTGAACCGCCCGTCAAGGACGGCAAGCCCGCGGCGGATTCCGTGGTCAAGAGCTACGGCGAGATCTCCAAGAGCTACACCGAGCTCAAGACGAAGATCGACGCGCTCGACCCGAAGGACCAGAGCAAGTTCGCGGAGGGGCTCCAAGGGGTCGCCGGCGGACTCACCGAGGTTGCGGCCAACGAGACGGCGGCCAAGGAGAAGCTCAACTCCACCGGCCTGAAGGTGATCTACAGCCAGAAGGGCTGCCAGGTCACGGCACCCGGCAAGAGCTGACCTCGGTCTTCTTCCCGTCTGCGCCCGGCGCGCCCGGTGCCGCCCTCGGGCGGCCGCGGGCGGGACCAGGCCGGCGGGGGGCACCGGGCCGGCGGGCGGGACCGGGCCGGCGGGGGGCGTCCGGCCCGAACCCGCGCGCGCCGCTGCCGAGACGGCGGACGGCGCTCCGGGAACCCGGTCCGGCCGCCCGTCCGGCGTCCGAACGCGTACCGCGCGCCGGGGTTCGTACGGATCGACGGTGCCAGCGGCCACAATGGTCGGGTGAGTACCACCAGCCTTCCCAAGCCCGACCACGCCGCCGAGCTCCGCGAGGCCCTGCTCGCCGCGGGCTTCACCGCCGACGGACTGCTCGACCTGCTCGGGGCCCCCGCGTACGCCGCGCTGGCCCGCAGCGAGACGGTCCCCGCCCTGCGTGCCACCCGCGGGGCGGGCGCCGAAGCCCTCGCGAGCCTGACCCGGCTGTTCCTGCTCCAGCAGCCCGAGCCCTACGTGCACGCCGCTGCCGCGCTGCCCGTCGAGGCCGCCCTCGCCGACGGATGGCTGCGCCGGGAGGGCGACGAGGTGCACGCCACCGTCGACGTCCGCCCGTACGGCGGGCCCGACGGCGAGGACTGGTTCATCGTCTCGGACCTCGGCTGCGCCGTCGGCGGTGCCGGCGGGATCGGCAGCCGCGAGGAGGGCGTGGTGCTCGGCGTCGGAGGCGCCTCCACCACCCTGGCCGGGATCACCGTGCCCCTCCCCGTCGGCTCGGCCCTCGACCTCGGGACCGGATCCGGCATCCAGGCGCTGCACGCCGCCCAGCACGCCACCCGCGTCACGGCGACGGACGTCAACCCGCGCGCCCTGGAATTCACCCGTCTGACGCTGGCGCTGTCCGGGGCACCGGAGGCCGAACTGCTCGCCGGCTCGCTGTTCGAGCCCGTCGGCGACGCCACGTACGACCTGATCGTGTCGAACCCGCCCTTCGTGATCTCCCCCGGTGCGCGGCTCACGTACCGGGACGGCGGCATGGGCGGCGACGACCTGTGCCGGACCCTGGTCCAGCAGGCGGGAGCCCACCTCAACCCGGGCGGCTACGCGCAGTTCCTCGGCAACTGGCAGCACGTGGAGGGGGAGGACTGGCGCGACCGGGTCCGCTCCTGGGTGCCGCGCGGCTGCGACGCGTGGATCGTGCAGCGTGACGTGCAGGACGTGACGCAGTACGCGGAGCTGTGGCTGCGGGACGCGGGCGACCACCGCACCGACCCCGCCGAGTACGCGCGGCGATACGAGGACTGGCTGGACGAGTTCGAGGCCCGCAAGACCAAGGCCGTCGGCTTCGGCTGGATCACGCTGCGCCGCACGGACGCGGCCGAGCCGTCGGTCGTTGCCGAGGAGTGGCCGCACTCGGTGGAGCAGCCGCTCGGGGAGACGGTGCTCGCGCACTTCGCCCGCCAGGACTACCTGCGCGACCACGACGACGCGGCCCTGCTGGCGGGGTACTTCCGGCTGACTGCGGAGGTGGTCCAGGAGCAGGTCGGCGCGCCGGGCGCGGAGGACCCCGAGCACGTGGTGCTCCGGCAGAACCGGGGCATGCGCCGCGCCACGAAGGTGGACACGGTCGGCGCCGGCTTCGCCGGAGTGTGCGACGGCTCACTCAGCGCGGGCCGGATCCTCGACGCGATCGCGCAGCTGATGGAGGAGGACCCGGTCGTCCTGCGGGACCGGACCCCGGAGGCGATCCGGATGCTGGTCGAGCAGGGGTTCCTGGAGCCCGTCCAGGGGCCGGCCCGCTAGCCGGCGCGCCGTCGGCACCGTGATGTAACCCGGGGTTCGCCTGCCGTACCCCCTCGGGTGGCAGGCTCCTCGGCAGCGGGGGATCCGGGGGGATCCCCGAGCGGCCCGGGGGAAGTGGGGAACGGCATGGAACGCGGTCCGGCGATCTTCGCAGGGGCCGTGTTCCTGCTGTTCGGAGCCGCTCTGCTGGTCTGGACGGGGGCGCGCGCCCGGCGCGGCGCGCCGGTGGCCGAGGGCGTGCGCCCCGTCGTGGCCGTACCGCTGGCCGTAGCGGCCGGTGCGGCCTCGCTGGCCCTCGGAGTCTGGTGCCTCCAGCGGTTCTGAAGCGGGAACCGGGGATGATCTCCATCCGGTGTGAAACCCGACGTCGCGCGGGGTGCGGAGGCGGGGCCAGACGGCCCCCGGGCCACCCTGGCCGGTGACCGCGAAGGTCCCGGCGCGGCATCCGGGCGGCAGAAATGGCACTTGTCGGGTTACCGTTCGAGTGGCCGTTGCGGGCTTGTGCCGTTTGACACGGGGGCGGGTTGTACCGTCACACTCCGCAGCGTCGCCGTACAGCGACCGAGTGCCGACCGGAGAGAAGAGCCAAGTTGTCCCCGACTAGCGAGACCGCAAAGGGCGGCCGCCGACTCGTCATCGTCGAGTCCCCTGCCAAGGCGAAGACGATCAAGGGCTACCTCGGCCCGGGATACGTCGTCGAGGCGAGCGTCGGGCACATCCGCGACCTCCCCAACGGCGCGGCCGAGGTCCCCGACAAGTACACGGGTGAGGTGCGCCGCCTCGGCGTGGACGTCGAGCACGACTTCCAGCCGATCTATGTCGTCAATGCGGACAAGAAGGCGCAGGTCAGGAAGCTCAAGGACCTGCTCGCCGAGTCCGACGAACTCTTCCTCGCCACCGATGAGGACCGCGAGGGCGAAGCCATCGCGTGGCACCTGCAGGAAGTCCTCAAGCCCAAGGTCCCCGTCCACCGGATGGTCTTCCACGAGATCACCAAGGACGCGATCCGCGACGCCGTCGCCAACCCGCGCGAGCTGAACCAGCGCATGGTCGACGCCCAGGAGACCCGACGCATCCTCGACCGCCTCTACGGCTACGAGGTCTCGCCGGTCCTGTGGAAGAAGGTCATGCCGCGGCTGTCGGCCGGCCGCGTCCAGTCCGTGGCCACCCGCCTCGTCGTCGAGCGTGAGCGCGAGCGCATCGCCTTCCGGTCCGCCGAGTACTGGGACCTGACCGGAACCTTCGGTACCGGTCGCGCCGGTGACGCCTCCGACCCGTCGAACCTGGTCGCCCGCCTGAACGCGGTGGACGGCAAGCGCATCGCCCAGGGCCGCGACTTCGGTGCGAACGGGCAGCTCAAGAGCGAGGTGCTGCACCTCGACGAGGCGAACGCCCGGGCGCTCGGCGCCGCGCTGGCCGAGACCTCGTTCGCCGTCCGCTCGGTCGAGTCCAAGCCGTACCGCCGCTCCCCGTACGCCCCGTTCCGCACGACGACGCTCCAGCAGGAGGCCTCGCGCAAGCTGGGCTTCGGTGCGAAGGCGACGATGCAGGTGGCGCAGAAGCTGTACGAGAACGGCTTCATCACCTACATGCGTACCGACTCCACCACGCTCTCCGACACCGCGGTGTCGGCGGCGCGGGCGCAGGTCACCCAGCTCTACGGGGCCGCCTACCTGCCGGAGAAGCCGCGCGTCTACGCCGGCAAGGTCAAGAACGCGCAGGAGGCGCACGAGGCGATCCGGCCCTCGGGTGATCGTTTCCGCACCCCCGCCGAGACAGGTCTGACCGGCGACCAGTTCCGCCTGTACGAGCTCATCTGGAAGCGGACCGTCGCCTCCCAGATGAAGGACGCGACCGGTAACTCCGTCACCGTCAAGATCGGTGGCCGGGCCTCGGACGGCCGCGACGCCGAGTTCTCGGCCTCCGGCAAGACGATCACCTTCCACGGCTTCATGAAGGCGTACGTGGAGGGCGCGGACGACCCGAACGCCGAGCTCGACGACCGCGAGAAGCGCCTGCCGCAGGTCGCCGAGGGCGACGCGCTGACGGCCGAGGAGATCACCGCGGACGGCCACGCGACCAAGCCGCCGGCCCGCTACACCGAGGCCTCGCTGGTCAAGGAGCTGGAGGAGCGGGAGATCGGCCGCCCGTCGACGTACGCGTCGATCATCGGCACGATCCTCGACCGCGGTTACGTCTTCAAGAAGGGCACGGCGCTCGTGCCGTCCTTCCTGTCGTTCGCCGTGGTGAACCTGCTGGAGACGCACTTCGGGCGGCTCGTCGACTACGACTTCACCGCCAAGATGGAGGACGACCTCGACCGCATCGCGCGGGGCGAGGCCCAGTCCGTGCCGTGGCTGAAGCGGTTCTACTTCGGCTCGGAGGAGGCCACGGAGGTCGTACCGGCCGACGGCGACCACCTCGGCGGCCTGAAGGAGCTGGTCACGGACCTCGGCGCGATCGACGCCCGGGAGATCTCCTCCTTCCCGGTCGGCGACGGCATCGTGCTGCGCGTCGGCCGCTACGGGCCGTACGTGGAGCGGGGCGAGAAGGACGCGGAGGGCCACCAGCGCGCCGACGTACCGGACGACCTGGCTCCGGACGAGCTGACGGTGGAGTACGCGCAGGAGCTGTTCGCGAAGCCGAGCGGCGAGTTCGAGCTGGGCGCCGACCCGGTCAGCGGCAACCAGATCGTCGCCAAGGACGGCCGCTACGGGCCGTACGTGACGGAGATCCTGCCCGAGGGCACGCCGAAGACGGGCAAGAACGCGGTGAAGCCGCGGACGGCGTCCCTGTTCAAGTCGATGTCCCTGGACACGGTCACCCTGGACGACGCCCTCAAGCTGATGTCGCTGCCGCGCGTGGTGGGCACCGACGCCGAAGGCGTGGAGATCACGGCCCAGAACGGCCGCTACGGCCCGTACCTGAAGAAGGGCACGGACTCGCGGTCCCTGGAGACCGAGGACCAGCTGTTCTCGATCACCCTGGACGAGGCCCTGGCGATCTACGCGCAGCCGAAGCAGCGGGGCCGGGCCGCGGCCAAGCCCCCGCTGAAGGAGCTGGGCACGGACCCGGTGAGCGAGAAGCCGGTGGTGGTGAAGGACGGCCGCTTCGGGCCGTACGTGACGGACGGCGAGACGAACGCGACGCTGCGGCGGGACGACGACGTCGAGACGATCACGCCTGAGCGGGGTTACGAGCTGCTCGCGGAGAAGCGGGCCAAGGCCCCGGCGAAGAAGACCGCGAAGAAGGCGGCTGCGAAGAAGGCACCGGCGAAGAAGGCGACGGCGACGAAGACTGCTGCCGCCAAGAAGGCGACGGCGACGGCGACCAAGACTGCTGCCGCGAAGACGGCGGCGGCGAAGAAGACGGCCGTGAAGAAGACGACCGCGGCGGCGAAGAAGTCCGCGGCGGCCGCCCCGGCGGACGAGTAGTCCCCTGCCGGACCCGGCACGAGGGCCCCGCGCGAGCCGCGCGGGGCCCTCGCCGCGTCCGGCCTCGCGGGGTCCGGTCTCGTCGGGGTTCGGGGGCCGGAGCCCGGACCGCGCGCAGCGGCCCGCGCCGGGCCGAGGGCCGGAGCGCGTTCCTCCGTTCCCGGTGCGTTCAACAGTCCTCCGGCCCGCCCCCGGAAGGTGGGTGGCGGGTCACACCCGGCGTCGTCCACAGCCCCCCGCAACCGCCAGGCACAGCGGATAGGCTGGGCGGATGACGCGAGCCGAGCAGCCGACGGTCGTGACCGCCTCCGAGAACCCCTCCTACGACGAAGCCCTAGCCGCGGACTCCCGCGAGCGAGCGGTGCGCGCCCTGCTGCGCACGCCCGGGCTGCGCCGGCTGTGGAGCGCCCAGCTGGTGAGCGGCATCGGCGACGCCCTGGCCCTGCTGGTCCTGGTGCTGCTGACCCTCCAGGCGGCCGTGACGGCCGGTACCGAGAGCCTCTTCGGCGGCGGCTACCGGGGCGCGGCCTTCGCCGTCGCCGCCGTCTTCGCGGTGCGGATCCTCGCCACCGTCCTGTTCGGCGCGGTCCTGCTCGGCCCGTTGGCCCAGCTCACCGCTCCCGGCGGGAAGCTGGAGCGCCGCTGGACGATGGTCGGGGCCGACGGCCTGCGGATCGGGCTGTTCGTCGTCGCCCCGCTGTGGCTCGACTGGATCCCGGCCCACGCCACGACCGTGCTGCTCGCCACCGTCTTCGTCTCCGGTGCCGCCGAGCGGGTGTGGACGCTGGCCAAGGAGAGCGCCGCGCCCGCGCTGCTGCCGGCGCCGCCGCCGGAGGGGGCGACCGTACGGCCCCTCCCGGACCACCTCGACGCCCTGCGCCGCCTCACGCTGCGCACCGCCTTCGCGGCGATGCCCGTGGCGGCCGCGGCGCTGCTCGCCGCGACCCTCGTCGGGCGGGCGCTGGGCCTCGGCGTCGACTGGTTCGCCGCGAACCAGGCGGCGCTGGGCTCGTACGTCGCCGCCGGCCTGTTCGCCGCGTCCGTCTCGCTGCTGGTGCCGCTGGCGCTGCCGGCGGTCAAGACCCCGAGGCCGCGTTCCCCGCTCGAGGGCCTGCGGGCCCCGAGGGCGGGCGACCGGCCCGAGAAGGGCCGCACGGGGGCGATCCCGCTGCTCGTGCTGGCCTGCGCCGCCGTCGCGGGAGCGGTCGCCTGCGCCGCCTCCGTTTCCGTACTGCACGCCTTCGACCTGGGCGGCGGGCCGTCCGCGTACGCCCTGCTGGTGCTCGCCCTCGTCGGCGGGACCGGCCTCGGGATCCGCGCCGCCCAGGCCGGCAGGGTGCTGCCCGGGCTGTCGCGGCGCCGGCTGCTGGCCCTGGCCATAGCGGTGGCCGGGCTCGCGCTGCTGCTCGCCGGGCTGGTCCGGGACACGGCGACCGTGCTGTTCCTGGCGCTGCTCGCGGGCACCGCCGCGGGCGTGGCGGCCAACACCGGCCACACCCTGCTCGACCAGGAGACCGAGGAGTTCCGCCGGGCCCGGGTCACCGAGCACCTCCAGGCCGTGGTCCGGGTGGCCGTCGCCCTCGGAGCCGTCGCCGCCCCGCTGCTGGCCGCGGCGATCGGCCCGCACCGGCTGGGCGGCGGCCAGGTCGTCCTGCCGCTGGGCGGCGCCGCGTACGTCCTGACGCTGGTCGGCGTGCTGCTGCTGCCCGTCGCGGTGGTGGTCCTGGTCAAGGCCGACGACCGCGGCGGCGTACCGCTGCGCCGCGACCTGCGCGAGGCGCTGCGGGGCGGGGAGCCCGTGCAGGCCCCTTCCGCGACCGGGTTCTTCATCGCCCTGGAAGGCGGCGACGGAGCCGGCAAGTCCACCCAGGTGGAGGCGCTCGCCGACTGGATACGGGGCAAGGGCCACGAGGTGGTCGTCACCCGGGAGCCCGGTGCCACCCCGGTCGGCAAGCGGCTCCGCTCGATCCTGCTCGACATCTCCTCCGCCGGTCTGTCGAACCGAGCCGAGGCCCTGCTGTACGCCGCCGACCGCGCGGAGCACGTGGACACGGTGGTCCGGCCCGCCCTGGAGCGCGGTGCGGTGGTCATCTCCGACCGCTACATCGACTCCTCGGTGGCCTACCAGGGCGCCGGCCGCGACCTGTCCCCGACCGAGATCGCCCGGATCTCCCGCTGGGCCACCGACGGGCTCGTCCCGAACCTGACCGTGCTGCTCGACGTGTCCCCGGAGACCGCGCGGGAGCGGTTCACGGAGGCGCCCGACCGGCTGGAGTCCGAGCCGGCCGAGTTCCACCAGCGGGTGCGGGCCGGCTTCCTGACGCTCGCCGCGGCCGACCCCGGGCGCTACCTCGTGGTCGACGCGGGCCAGGAGCCCGGCTCCGTGACCACCGTCGTACGGCACCGCCTGGACCGGATGCTCCCGCTCTCCGAGGCCGAGGTCGCCGCGCAGATCGAGGCCCGGCGGCTCGCCGAGGAGGAGGCCCGGCGCAAGGCCGAGGAAGAGGCCGCGCGCAAGGCCGAGGAAGCCCGGCTGAAGGCCGAGGAGGAGGCCCGCCTGGCGCGGGAGGCCGAGGAGGCCCGGCGCGCCGCCGAGGCCGAAGCCGCCCGCAGGGCCGAGGAGGAGCGGCTCAGGGCCGAGGAGGAAGCCCGCGCCCGGGCCGAGGCCGAGCGGCTGCGGGCGGAGGCCGAGCAGAAGGCGCGCGCCGCCGAGCGGGAGCGGATCCGGCTCCAGGAGGCGGAGGAGGCCCGGCTGCGGGCCGAGGCGGAGGAGCGGCGGCTGGAGAAGCAGCGGCGCGCGGAGGAGGCCCTGCTGCGGGCGGAGGAGGCGCGCCGGCTCGCGGAGGCGTCGGCCGCGGCGGCGGCCGCCAGGGCTGCGGCGGAGCCTGCCGCGGCGGCCGGGCAGGCGGCTCCCGCTGCTCCTTCGCCGAAGGTGGAGATGCGCAAGGAGCCACTCCCGGACGATGCCGTCACCGTCGAGACCCCCGTGGTCCGGCGGGTCGTACAGCCCGACGACGTGACCCAGACCGTCCCGGTGCCGAAGATCGACCCGCGCGCCGCACGCCCCATGGACGAGACGGCGGTGCTGCCGTCCGTACGGCCCGAGGGCCCGGCTCAGGACACGGACCGGCAGGCTCCGGCCGGGCGGACCCGTCCGGCCGAGCGGCCGACGGCGCCGCACTCGCAGGAGGCCCCGGCCGACCGGGTTCCGCCCGGCATCTTCCGGGACGCCGGGAACGACGCGACCCGCGAACTGCCCGTCGTCGGGGACGACGGCCGGCAGCGCCGGGCCGCGTCCGACTGGGCCGAGGCGACCCCGATGGACGACCTGCCGACCCTGGCGGACGAGCTGCTCGGCCCGCACCGGGACGACGAGGACGGTCACGACGGCCAGGACGGTCACGACGGCCCGGGCGGTCGTGGCAGGCCGCGCCGCCGCCGCTGATCCGGTCCCGGCGGTCCCGAGCGGGAGGGCCCGGGACCGCGGGCGGGGAATGTCAGCGGCGGGCGCCACAATGTGAGCAGGCAGTATCCACGGAGAGTGAAAGGCGGTGGGCGGCATGCCCGTGTGGGAAGACCTCGTCGGCCAGGAGCGCGTTCAGGCACAGCTGGCCGCCGCAGCCCGCGATGCCGACCGCCTGGTCACCGCCATCGAGCAGGGCACCCCGCCGCCGCCCGCTTCCAAGATGACCCACGCCTGGCTCTTCACCGGCCCGCCGGGCTCCGGCCGGGCCACGGCCGCCCGCGCGTTCGCGGCGGCCCTCCAGTGCGTCAGCCCGGACCGGGCCCTCGGCGGCGAGCCGGGCTGCGGCTTCTGCGACGGCTGCCACACCACCCTGGCCGGCACCCACGCCGACGTGGAGATCGTGCGCACCGACCTGCTGTCCATCGGTGTGAAGGAAACCCGCGAGCTGGTCCGCCGGGCCCAGCTGTCACCCGCGGTGGGGCGCTGGCAGGTCATCGTGCTGGAGGACGCCGACCGGCTCACCGAAGGCGCCGGGAACGTACTCCTCAAGGCCGTGGAGGAGCCCGCTCCGCGGACGGTGTGGCTGCTGTGCGCGCCTTCCCTGGAGGACGTGCTGCCCACCATCCGGTCCCGCTGCCGGCACCTGACCCTGACCACCCCGTCCGTGGCGGCGGTGGCCGAGGTGCTGGTGCGGCGCGACGGCGTGGAACCGGCCGCCGCCGCGGCCGCGGCCCGAGCCACCCAGGGCCACATCGACCGCGCCCGCCGGCTCGCCACCGACGAGGCCGCCCGGACCCGCCGCGCCGCCGTCCTGAGGCTCCCGCTGCGGGTGGACGACGTCGGCGGCTGCCTCAAGGCCGCGCAGGAGCTGGTCGACGCCGCCGCCGAGGACGCCAAGCAGGTCGCGGAAGAGGTCGACACGAAGGAGACCGAGGACCTGAGGGCCGCGCTCGGCGCCGGAGCGGGAGCGGGCAGCCGTCTGCCGCGGGGCACCGCCGGGGCGATGAAGGAGCTCGAGGACCGCCAGAAGCGCCGCCGCACCAGGACCCAGCGCGACACCCTCGACCTCGCCCTCACCGACCTCACGGGCTTCTACCGGGACGTGCTGGCCCTCCAGCTCGGCTCCGCGGTGGCCATCGCCAACGAGGACATACGGGCGGACCTGGACCGGATCGCCCGGGCCTCGGGCCCCGAGCGCACGCTGCGGCGCATCGAGGCGATCATCGCCTGCCGTGACGCCCTCGACCGGAACGTGGCGCCGCTGCTGGCGGTGGAGGCCATGACGATGGCGCTGCGCGCGGGCTGACCGGCCCCTGGCCGGCCCCTGACCGGCGCACGGCCCGGTCCGGGCTCGGTTCCGCTCGGCCTTGGCCCGGTCCGGGCTCGGTTCACGGCCCGTCCACGGCTCTTTCCCCAAGCCGGTCCGCCAACCGGTTCACCCGTACGAGCGGTCCCGGGCCGGCCGCTGCGAGGGGCCGCTCGGGGCGCGGCGCCCGGCTCCCGCCCGGTCGGCGGACGGCCGGGCGGATCCCGGACACCCGACGGGGGCCCTCGGCAGCACGTAGGCTCGCCGCATGGACACCAGGAGCCTGCTGCGCACCACCGGGACCGCGATCGCAGCCGCCGGGCTGCTGATCTCCGGGTGCACCTCCGGGGAGCCGCAGGCGGCCCCCGCGGCGCCGTCCACCGCCGTCCCGGAGGCGCTGCGCCCGTACTACAGCCAGAAGCTGACCTGGCGTGACTGCGGTGTCCCCGGCTTCCAGTGCTCCACCCTGAAGGCGCCGCTGGACTACGCGGACCCGGGTTCCGGCCAGGACGTCGAGCTCGCGGTGGCCCGTCGCCCGGCCACCGGCCCGGGGAAGCGGCTGGGCTCCCTCCTGGTCAACCCCGGCGGCCCCGGCGGTTCCGGCATCGGCTACCTCCAGGCGTACGCGGGCATCGGCTACCCGGCGCCCGTGCGCGCCCAGTACGACATGGTCTCCTTCGACCCGCGCGGGGTGGCCCGCAGCAGCCCCGTCGAGTGCCTGACCGGGCCGGGGATGGACCGCTTCACCCAGGTGGACCAGACGCCGGACGACCAGGCGGAGCGCGCCCGGCTGGTGACCGCGTTCAAGGAGTTCGCGGCGGGCTGCGAGACGCGCTCGAAGCGGGTCCTGCCGCACGTCGCCACGGTGGACGCCGCCCGGGACATGGACATGCTCCGCGGGGTGCTGGGCGACGAGAAGCTCAACTACGTCGGAGCCTCGTACGGCACCTTCCTCGGCGCCACGTACGCGGAACTCTTCCCGGCCCGTGTGGGCAGGCTGGTCCTGGACGGCGCGATGGACCCCTCCCGGTCGGCCCTGGAGCTGAACCGCGACCAGACGGCGGGCTTCGAGACCGCCTTCCGCTCCTTCGCCAAGGACTGCGCGAAGCAGGCGGGCTGCCCGCTGGGCCAGGGCGGCCCCGACGCGGTGGCGCAGCGCCTGAAGGAGTTCTTCCGCAAGGTCGACGCCCAGCCCGTCCCCTCGGGTGACCCGGCCCGTCCGCTGGGCGAGTCCCTCGCGACGACGGGGGTGATCGCGGCGCTGTACGACGAGAGCGCCTGGCCGCAGCTGCGGGAGGCCCTCACCGACGCGATGAACGGCGACGGGGCCGGCCTGCTGGCCCTCGCCGACAGCTACTACGAGCGCGAGGCGGACGGCACGTACGCGAACCTCATGTTCGCCAACGCCGCCGTGAACTGCCTCGACCAGCCGCCGGCCTTCAGCGGTCCCGAGGCGGTGGACGCCGCGCTGCCCTCCTTCGAGAAGGCCTCCCCGGTCTTCGGCACCGGCCTGGCCTGGGCCTCGCTGAACTGTGCCTACTGGCCGGTCAAGGCCACCGGCCAGGCGAAGCCGCTGAAGGCGGCGGGCGCGGCCCCGATCGTGGTGGTCGGCACGACGCGGGACCCGGCGACCCCGTACAAGTGGGCCCAGGCCCTGGCCGGCCAACTGGACTCGGGCACCCTCCTCACGTACGACGGGGACGGCCACACGGCGTACGGCCGCGGCAGCGACTGCGTCGACACCGCGATCAACCGCTACCTCCTGCAGGGCGTGCCCCCTGCGGACGGCAAGCGCTGCTGACCTCCGCCCGCCCTGGTTCGGGGCACCCGGTTTAACCCTGTAGACTTGGCGCCGCTGCTGATGAGAGCTTCCTTCCAGGGAAATTCTTGTCTCCCCAGCGATGCCGCCTTAGCTCAGTTGGCCAGAGCAACGCACTCGTAATGCGTAGGTCTCGGGTTCGAATCCCGAAGGCGGCTCTGTAGAACCCTCAGGACTCACTCGCCGTGACCTGGGGGTTTTGCTATTTCCAGGGACCGGTCGGCGCATGCGCCGACCGGTCACGTGTAGTCGAAGAAGCGGTGCCACCACAGCTGCTGCCAGTCGTCCATCTCTGTAGGACCGCCGTACCGCTTCCTCAGCACGCGGCGGGGCATCCAGACGCAGCCGAGTGCCTCTGAGGCGGCTTCGATCCGGCTGCGGTCCTCGTCATGCAGCCCGTCGGCGGGCTCCCCCGTGTCGGCTCTGACACCTCCCGCACCCGCAGCGATCAAGGACCCGAAGTTGCTGAAGCGGACGACGACAAGGTCCCTGCTCTTCGTGGCGATGGATGGGATGACGATGTCGCCGTGGAAACTGGCATCTTGCACTCCCCGGTCAACGGAGCATGCGCAGTCGAATGCCTGATCGATGTCTGCGGCGAGCCGATCGAAGCGGGCGCGGGTGGCGGCATGGTCGTAGTCCCTTGGGAATTCCCGGTGTTCTGCGTCATCCAGGTTCCGCAGCAGAGACAGTAGGCGCCGGTCGTCGACGGTCAAGTCCTTCTCCCAGTTGATCGAAAAGGTCGGTTCGGCGGAAGAGCGGCGGCCGTAGGGCGCGTGACGCAATGGAGGGGCCTGCCCGCGCGTGTGGGACGCCCGCGCAGCTGGTTCACGAAGGCATTGTCGCGTCTGTCCGGATCTGACGGGAGCCGGTCCCGGGCGTTCGGCGGGTCTGTTCCCCGCGGCCGGCTCCGCCCTGACGCGGTCGGTTGAGCGGGGTGGGCTCTTTGGGGGTCCATCGACCGGTGGACAACGAGTTCAGTCGGTCGAGGCTGTCGGGCGCCGGGGCTGCTTGGCCAGCATGGATGCATGACGAATCTCCCTGTACGCATGGCCCGTTGGAGCGCCGCACATCCGTGGCGCGCCATCGTCGGATGGTTCCTGTTCGTCGCTCTCTGCCTGGGCGCGGGGATCGCCGTCGGCGGCAACCCGGCGACGAGTGAGGACTTCCGGATAGGCGAGGCCGGCCGGGCGGAGGCGTTGGCAGCCGAAGGCGGGCTCCAGCAGCGGCCGCTGGAGCGGGTGCTGATCACCTCTCGCGGGGGTGGGAGCCCGCCCGGGGCCGCGGCGCGGGAGGTGGCCGAGCGGATGCGGGCGCTGCCCGAGGTGCTGGCTGTCGCCGATCCGGTGACAGCGGCCGACGGTTCCGCGGTCCGGGTCGACGTGACCATGAAGGGGCCGGAGCTCGAGGGCAAGAGGCACGTGGACCCGCTGCTCGCGGCGACCGCCGAGGTGCAGTCCGCGCATCCGGAGCTGCGTGTGGAGGAGGTCGGCAGTCCTTCCATCGGCAAGGGGGTGGAGAGGCTGCGCGGGGACGACCTGGCCCGCACCGAGGTCATCGCGCTCCCGGTCACGCTGGTCACGCTGCTGCTGGTCTTCAGCTCCGTGGTGATGGCCCTGGTGCCGCTGCTGCTGGCGCTCTCCTCGATCATCGGGGCCGTCGGCCTGTCGATGCTCGCCTCGCACGTCTTCCCTGACGCCGGGGTCGGCACCAATGTGATCCTGCTGATCGGGCTCGCGGTGGGCGTGGATTACACGCTCTTCTACCTCAAGCGGGAGCGGGAGGAGCGGGCCAAGGCGGGTGGCCGTCTCGACTCGCGGGCGATCGTAGAGCTGGCTGCGGCCACCTCCGGCCGGGCCGTGGTGCTCTCGGGGCTGGCCGTCGCGGTCTCCAGCGCCACCCTGTACCTGGCGGACGACGTCATCTTCTCCTCCATCGCCACCGGCGCGATCGTCGTGACCCTGGTTGCGGTGGCCAGTTCGCTGACCGTGCTGCCCGCGCTGCTGGCCAAGCTCGGCGAGCGGGCCGAGCGCCGGGCCGTACGCAAGGGCGCCCGGACCCGGCGGCGGGGCGGCGGCAGCCGCGCCTGGGGCGGGAGGCTCACCGCCGCCGTGTTGCGGCCCGTCAGCCGGCGGCCCGGCGTCACCCTGGCCGTGTCCGTCCTCGCGATGCTCGCCCTGTCCGCTCCGCTGCTCGGCCTGAAGCTCACCGACATGGGCCGTGAGACGCACTCCCGCGCCATACCCGCCATGCAGACGTACGACCGGCTGAACGCGGCCTTCCCCGAGCTCAAGGCCATGAACCAGGTCGTCGTACGGGCCCGGGAGGAGCAGGCGGGCGAGGTGGGCGCGGCCCTGGACGAGCTGGCGCGACGGGCAGGAGGGCAGGCGGGTGTACGGACCTCCCAGGACGGCCGGACCAGCCTCCTGGAGCTGGCGGTCCCGCACTACGTGAGCACCGAGGAGGCGCAGGGCTCGCTGCGGCGACTGCGCAGCGAACTGGTGCCCGCCACCGTCGGCAAGGTGGCCGGCGCCCGGATCGCCGTGACCGGTGACGTGGCCCGCTACGCCGACTATCCCGAGCACCAGAAGCGGAAGCTGCCGCTGATCATCGGGGCGCTGCTGCTGGTGACCTTCGGCATGACGGTGTGGGCGTTCCGCTCGGTGGTCCTCGGGCTGGTCGGCGTGGTGCTCAACCTGCTCTCGGCCGGAGCCTCGCTCGGTGTGCTGGTGCTCGCCTTCCAGGGGACCTGGGCGGAGGGGATGCTCGACTTCACCTCCACGGGGTCGATCGGCTCCCGGGTGCCGTTGTTCCTCTTCGTGATCCTCTTCGGGCTGTCGATGGACTACCAGGTGTTCGTCATCAGCCGGATCAGGGAGGGGGCACTGGCCGGGGTGCCCACCCGCAAGGCGGTGCTGGACGGGATCGGCAGCTCGGCGGGCGTGGTGACCAGCGCGGCCGTGGTGATGGTGACGGTGTTCGCCAGCTTCGCCGCGCTGCACCTGATCGAGATGAAGCAGATCGGCTTCAGCCTGGCGGTGGCGGTCCTCCTCGACGCCTTCGTCATCCGGATCCTGGTGCTGCCGTCCTTGATGCTGCTGCTCGGCGCGTGGAACTGGTGGCCTTCGCGCGGCATGCGCGCTGCTCAGCGGACGGTGTCCCCCGAGCTCCCGTCTCTCGAAAAAGTAGGCTGACATGATGAGCCAACCCCCAGCCGCATCAGCCAGGTTGTGGATCGCCGACCTCCATCTGGGCCACACCGTGATGTGGTTCGTCCTCGGCCTGGCTCCTTCGGCCGTCGCCGTGGTGGATGACGCCGGTCCGGCGAAGTGGGCGTCGCTTGCGGTGCTGGCGGTGCTGGCCGGTGGGCACGCGGTGGTCCGGCTCTTCCCCCAGAATCCGGTCCTGCGGCCCGAGCGGTACCTGTGGGTGCTGGCGGCGGGGCTGGGCGCGATGGGCTGGCTGCCGGGCGGCGGAGCGGCACTGTTCATCGTCTCCCTCCCGCAGTTCTGGATCTTCACGGCGACGGCCCGGGCCGCGATCGTCCTCAGTGGGGCGGCGGCCGCGGCGACGGTGGCCGGCAGCTCGGTGCGCAGCGCCGACGTACTGACGGGCAACGGGGTCTTCACGCTCATCGGATACGCGACGGGAGTGCTGGTCGGCATGCTGGTCCACCGGCTGATGGAGGACGCGGAAGCACGGGCGCTGAGGCTGAGCGAGCAGCTGGAGCACACCCGGCAGCGACTCGCCGAGGCCCACCGCAGGGAGGGCGCCACCGCAGAGCGGGAACGACTCGCCCGGGAGATCCACGACACGCTCGCCCAGGGCTTCGCCTCGATCATCGTCCTGGCGGAGGCAGCCCGTGCGGGCGTCCGTACGGAACCGGAGCGGGCGGCTCAGCAGTTGCTGTCCATCGAGCGGACCGCCCGGGAGAACTTCGCCGAGGCGCGGGTTCTCGTAGGGTCCGCGCCGCAGAGCGGCCTCACCCCGGGGTCGGTGGCCGCGACCCTGCGCCGGACCCTGGACCGGTTCGCGCAGGACACCGGGCTCACGGTCGAGGCGGAACTGCCGGAGATCGCATGCGACCAGCAGACCCGGATCGCGTTGCTGCGCTGTACGCAGGAGTCGCTGGCCAACGTACGCAAGCACGCCGGAGCCTCGACGGTGGGCGTGGTCCTGGCCGGGCTGCCCGACGCCGTCGAGCTGGAGATCACGGATGACGGCCGCGGCTTCGTGGTCGACGACTCCCGGGGTTTCGGGCTCGACGGCATGCGCAAACGGATGGCCGAGCTCGGCGGAGCGCTCACGGTCACCAGCTCCCTCGGGGACGGGACCCGCGTCCTCGCCACGATCCCCCACGGCAACAACGGACAGGTGCGACATGACGGTTGAGGACGAGACGATCCGCGTGGTGGTCGTGGACGACCACACGGTGATGCGTGCCGGAGTGGTCGCGCTGCTGGCCCCGGAGCGGGCCATCGACATCGTGGGCGAGGCCGGCAACGGCCGGGAGGCCATCGAGCTCGTCACCGCCCTCGCCCCCGACGTGGCGCTGGTGGACCTGCGGATGCCGGTGCTCGACGGGGTCGCCGCGACCGAGCAGATCGTCGCCGGCCCCTCCGGGACGCGGGTGCTGATCCTCACCACCTATGACACGGACGCGGAGATCGAGCGGGCGGTGGAGGCGGGGGCCGTCGGATACCTCCTGAAGGACACGACCCGCGAGCAGCTCGTCGACGCCATCCGTGCCGCGCACCGGGGGGAGACGGTGCTCGCCCCCCGGGTCGCGGAGCGCCTCGTCGCCCGCATACGCCGCCCGGCTCCCGTGGCCCTGACCTCCCGGGAGCTGGACGTGCTGAACGCGGTGGCGGACGGGCTGTCCAATGCGGACATCGGCCGGCGGCTGGTGATCGCGGAGGCGACGGTGAAGACCCACCTGCTGCGGGTCTTCGCCAAGCTGGACGTCAGCGACCGTACCCACGCGGTCGTCACGGCCATCGAGAGCGGGTTGCTCCAGCGCCCCGGCCGGGGATAGGGGGGCCTGCTCGCGGGGCGGTGGTGAGGGCCCGGGTTCGGGTCGCCGCACGCGCGGGGGCGGGTCTAGTTTGGGAGGGACACGGCAGTGGGTCGGGGGCCTGGGCGGCGCATGGCAGGAGGCCGGGCATGACGACACGGTGGCGCAGTGCGGCGGTCGTGGCGGCCGCGGTCGGGCTGGTGATGGTCCCCGTCGGTGTCGGGGCGGGGTACGCGTGGGAGACGGCGGCGCCCGCGACCGTTCAGGCGGCGCCCGCGGTCACTCCGCCGCCTCCGGCGGCCGACGACTTCCCGCAGCTCACGCCGGCGGTGGCGGCGCAGCTGGACGGGGCCGTCCAGAAGGTGCTGAAGGAGGCGCGGGTGCCGGGTGTGGTCGTGGCGCTGTCCGCCCCCGGCAAGGGCGAGTACGTGCGGTCCTTCGGTGTGGCCGACAAGGCGACCGGCGCGCCGATGCGCGCCGACATGAACCAGCGGATCGGCAGCGTGACGAAGACCTTCACGGTGACGGCCGTCCTGCAGCTGGTCGACGCCGGCAAGGTGGGGTTGGACGACCCCATCGGGAAGTACGTCGCCGGGGTGCCGAACGGCGACCGGATCACCTTGCGCGAACTGGCCGGGATGCGCAGCGGGCTGTTCAACTACTCCGAGGACGAAGGTTTCTTCAAGGCGCTGACGACCGATCCGCGGCGCCCCTTCACCCCGCAGGAGCTGCTCGGATACGCCTTCAAACATCCGGTGCAGTTCGAGCCGAACGCCAAGTTCGACTACTGCAACACCAACCTGATCCTGCTGGGGCTGGTGGTGGAGAAGGTGAGCGGGACCCCGCTGAACCGCTACATCAACGAGCAGGTGGTCAAACCCGCCGGGTTGCGGCACACGTTCTTCCCGACCGGTGCGGAGTTCCCGGCCCCGCACGCGCAGGGCTACACCGACCAGACGGCCTCCGGGAAGACGGAGAACGCCACCGACTGGAACCCCTCCTGGGGCTGGGCGGCCGGTGCGATGGTCTCGGACCTCCCCGACCTGCGGAGCTGGGCCAAGACGCTGGCCACCGGGACCCTGCTGACCCCCGCCACCCAGGCCCAGCGGCTGAAGGTGGTGTCGGCGCTGCCCGGTACCGGTTACGGCCTGGGCCTCTTCAACGTCCAGGGCTGGATCGGGCACAACGGATCGCTGCCGGGCTACCAGGACCTGGTGGTCTACCTCCCGCAGTCGCAGGCGACCCTGGTGGTCATGCTGAACACGGACATCGGCTACGAGGGTTCCGAGCCCAGCACCCTGTTCGGTGAGGCGATCACGAAGATCGTCACCCCGCAGCACGTGTTCTCGCTGCCCGCCCAGCCCGTGACCGGGCACTGAACCGAGCACGTCCCGGCCGGCCGGGACGACCGCACCTGCAACGGCTCCTGTTCCCCGCGCACAATGGACCACGTCGCGCGAGTGGATCAAGGAGAAACGCATGTTCGGTCAGTCGGAAACCCAGGACGGCATCGGCAACGGCATCGGCAGCACGATCACGGACGAGGGCTCCGGCGTCGTGCTCCGCGTGGCGGGAGAGGCGGACCTGGACACGGCCGCGGACCTGTTCCGCGGCTACCTCGACTTCTACGAGGTGGACGTCAAGGCCGCGGACGGCCCGCGGCAGTTCCTCGCCGAGCGCATCGCCAGGGGGGAGTCGCTGGTACTGCTCGCCGACGCGCCCGGCGTCGCCGGCACGGTCGGTTTCGCGCAGGTCTACCAGGCGTTCTCCTCCCTCACCCTGAGCACGGCGTGGATCCTCAACGACCTGTACGTCGCCCCCGCCGGCCGCCGTACCGGCGCCGGCCGGGCACTGCTGCGCGAGGTGCTGCGCCGGGCGCGGGAGGCCGGAGTGGCGGGGGTGCAGCTGGAGACCGCGTACGACAACCACGTCGCGCAGGGGCTGTACGAGTCCGAGGGCTTCGTGCGCGAGGAGTTCCACGTGTACTTCCACGACCTCGGCTGAGGAGCCCTCCGCCCTGCCCCCCGAAATCACGGGTGAAACATTTCCCGGGGGCCGTCGCGTCGATGGGGTGAGACGGACGCGAGGGGGAGTGCATGCGGCAGGGTCGCAGAGACGGGTTCCGCGAGTTCGCGGCAGGCCGGTCGGGGCATCTGTACCGGTCGGCCTGCCTGCTGGCGAGCGGGGACACCCACCTCGCCGAGGACCTCGTACAGGAGACCCTGGGGCGGATGTACCTGCTCTGGGGTCGGATCGCGCGCATCGACAACCCGGCCGCGTACGCGCAGACGGTGCTGGTACGGGTCTTCCTGACGCACCAGCGCCGCAGGTCGGCGGGGGAGCGCCCGGTCGGGGAGTTCCCCGATGCCGGGGGCGTGCAGCCGGCGGCGGGCGGCGCTGATCCGGCGCTGCGGCTGACGCTGCTGGAGGCCCTGGGGCGGCTGGCGCCCAAGGACCGGGCCGTGCTGGTGCTGCGGTACTGGGAGGACCGCAGCGTCGAGGAGACCGCCGAGGCGATGAAGGTCAGCTCGGCGGCCGTACGGACCCGCGCGTCCCGGGCGCTGTCCCGGCTGCGGGGGCAACTGGGCGGCACCCTTGCCGAGTTCGCGGGCCACTGAGGCGGCGGCGCCGTTCGCGTCCGCCCCGTCCCCTCTCTCCGCCAACCAAGTGGAAGGTCTGGTTCCCCATGCCCTTTGAAGACGAGCTAGGCGAAGCCCTCCGGAGCGCGGGTGCCGCTTTCACACCGGACCCGCAGGCCCTGCTGGAGGCGGGGGAGCGGCGCGGACGCCGGCTGGTGGCCCGCCGCCGGGCCGCCGTGGCCGGCGGCTCCGTGCTGGCCCTGGCCCTGGTCGGCACGGCCGGAGCCTGGACCGGCGGTCTGATCGGCGGCGACGGCACGGGCAACGTCGCGGCGGCGCCCGACCTGCCCGGCCGGGGACCGGCCAGACCGGGCGGTGGCGCCGACCCGCAGGCGCGGGCGGGCACGGGGGCGGTCACGGCCGGGCAGATGGCCGCCATCCTGAGGTCGCTCGTACCGGTGGGCCAGGTGACGGACATCGAGAGCCGGGGCACCGATGACCAGGCCCCCAGCGCCCGGGGGCTGGTGGACGACGGGAAGGGCAAGGGGCGCGTCGGCGTCCTGCTCACCCGCATCGACCCGGCCGGCGCGATGGCCCGCGAGATGACCACCTGCCCCGACCGCAAGAACGTGGCGTACGACTCCTGCAAGGAAGAGGTACTGCCCGACGGTTCCCGGCTGCTGCTGATCCAGTCCTACGACTACGACGACGCCCGCAAGTCGGTGAAGGACTGGCGGGCGACCCTCGCCACCCCGCAGGGCTTCCTCATCGACGCCTCCGAGGCCAATGCGACGCAGGGCAAGGGGGTTCCCGTCACCCGCCCCGAACCACCGCTGACCATGGCGCAGATGAAGGCCCTGGTGGTCTCGGACAAGTGGCGCCCGGCCCTGGACGACCTGCCGCCCGCCCCTTCGGAGAACACGGGCCGTACATCGCCCGAGCTCGACGCCGAGAACCAGCTGGAGCACCTGCTGCGCGAGTTCGAGATCCCGGTCGCCGACAAGGGCGGCGACGGCGGCTACGGCTGGGTGGTCCTCGACGACGGCCAGGGCCGCTCGCTGATCGAGCTCCGCGTCCAGCGGCCCGCCGACAGCAGCGGCTTCCCGGCCGACGCCGCCGCGCAGCCCGGCGGGATCCGGCTGAAGGCGTCGCAGGGCCCCGCCGGCCAGGGCGCGCCGGGGGTGGTCCGCTGGTCGGTGGACGCCCTGCGCCCCGACGGGGTGCGCCTGACGGTCTCGGCGTTCAACGCCCCGAAGCAGTCGGGTCCGGCGAGCCGTACGGCGCCCGTGCTCACGGTGGAGCAGCTGAAGAAGGTCGCGTTGAACCCGCTCTGGGACGACGTGTGGGAGCGCTGACGGAGCCGGCGGAGGTCACTTGGCGTCGGCGTAGCACTCCACGACCGCGGTGGTGAACGGGAAGCGGACCGGGGTGTCCCCGAAGGTGATGCGGCCGGCCAGGTCGCCGGCGGTGCGGATCGCCTCGGCGACGGCCTGCGCCTCCTCGGCGGGGCAGTGCACGATCACCTCGTCGTGCTGGAAGAACACCAGCTCGGCGCGCATCCCCGCGGTGGCCTGGCGCAGCGCCGCGAGCATGACCAGGGCCCAGTCGGCCGCGCTGCCCTGTACGACGAAATTACGGGTGAACCGGCCGCGGGCCCGGGTGTTGGTCGAGGCGTGGCCCGGGGTCCAGCCCGCGTCCTCGGCGTCCGCGCGCTCCTGCGGGATCCCGGCCTCGTCGGCCTCGGCGGCGCCGGCCGGCGGCGGGCAGGTGCGGCCCAGCCAGGTGCGTACGAGCCGCCCCTCCTCGCCCGCCCGGGCCGCGTCGTCGACGTACGCCACGGCGCGGGGGAAGCGGCGGCGCAGCGCGGCCAGGTTCTTCAGGCCGTCGCCGGAGGTCTGGCCGTAGACGGCGCCGAGGACGGCGATCTTGGCCTTGTCCCGGTCGCCGGAGAAGCCCTGGCGGGAGATGGCCGTGTAGAGGTCCTCGGGGCGTCCGGCCACCTCCATGAAGGCCGGGTCGCGGGAGATCGCGGCGAGGACGCGGGGCTCCATCTGGTCGGCGTCGGCGACGACGAGCCGCCAGCCGGGGTCGGCGACGACAGCCCGGCGGATCACCTTCGGGATCTGCAGGGCGCCTCCGCCGTTGGTGACCCAGCGGCCGGTGAGGGTGCCGCCGGGGATGAACTCGGGGCGGAAACGGCCTTCGCGGACCCAGTCCGCGAGCCAGGACCAGCCGTGGGCGGTGTAGATCCGGTACAGCTTCTTGTACTCGAGGAGCGGCGCGACGGCGGGGTGGTCGACCTCCTGGATCGCCCAGCGGCGGGTCGACCTGAGCCTGATCCCGGCCTCGGCGAAGGCCTTGATGACGTCGGCGGGCAGTTCGGGGCGCACGCGGCGGCCGAACGCGGCGGAGATTCGGTCGGTGAGCTCGGCCAGGCGGCGGGGCTCGCCCCCGCCCGCGTAGCGCTCGCCGAGCAGCTCGGTCAGCAGGGCGCGGTGCACGTCGGCCCGCCAGGGCAGGCCCGCCCGGTGCATCTCGGCGGCGACGAGGAACGCGGCCGACTCGGAGGCGGTGAGCAGGCGCATCCGGTCGGGGTGGGCGGTGGCGGCGGTCCGGCGCGCCTGGTCGGCGTGGACGGCGAGCAGGGCGTCGAGGGGGAGCGGGGCGGCCGGCTGGGGGTCGAAGAAGTCGAAGAGGGAGTCCTGCGCGGCGGCGCGGGCGGGCTCGGCGGCGCGCTGCGGGGGGTCCGGCGGGACGGGGGCGTCATTGAGCCGGGCCCAGGCGGCGGCGGCCGAGCGGGGCTCGCCGGAGCGGCCCTCGTGGGCGAGGAGCAGCTGCTCGGCGTCCTCGATGTCGTAGCACCGTTCGACGCGGGTGCCGGCGGCGAGGAGTCGGGGGTAGACGGCCGCGGTGGACCGCCAGATCCAGCGGGTGCCGGCGGGGGCGGAGCGGATCGCCTCGGCGGGGGTGGCGGTGCTGGTGCGGGGGCCGCGGGGCGCGGGGGCTCCGGGGAGGACGGGGGTGGCGTGCCACTGGCCGTCGGCGGTTTCGGCGAGGGCCCAGGGGGTGGTGGGGTGGTCGCTCACGAGTGCGAGTGTCCCACCGGGGTCTGACAGTGGGCGGGGCGGGCGCGCCGGTCCCGTGCCGGGGGCGGGCGGGGCCGCGGCTGCGGGGTGCGTGCCCGTTCCCACCCCCCGCCCGTTTTCCGGGGCCGCGGCCCGGGCCCCGGTGGGGCTGCGCCCCGGGTCCCCCGTTGGCTGCGCCCGGGTCGGGTGGGGGTGCGCCCCGAGCCGTGTGGGGTTGTGCTCGGGGCGCCGTGGGTGCCGGTGCCGGTGCCGGTGCCGGGCGGGGTGGCCGCTGCGCGGTGCGGGCCCCTCCCCACCCTTCGCCCGTTCCCCGGGGCCGTGCCCCGGCCCCCCGGGGGGCTGTGCCCCGGCCGGGCCCCCTGGGCTGTGCCCCCGTTCCCCTCGGGGCTGGGCCCCCGTTCCCCGGGGCTGTGCCCCCGTTCCCCTCGGGGCTGGGCCCCCGTTCCCCGGGGCTGTGCCCCCGTTCCCCTCGGGGCTGGGCCCCGGGCCCCCCGAGGGGCTGTGCCCCGGGGTGCGGGGCGGTTGCGTCGGGGACCCCGGGGGCACTCCGGTTCCTGGGGCTTCGTACGCGCCGGGAGGGGCGTTCGGTCGGCGTGTAAAGCTGAAGGGGTGACTCAGTGTGCCGAGATCGTCGACCGGGCCTTCGCGGCCGCCCTTTACGCCCAGGACGACGCCGGGCTCGACACCGGGGCCTCCGTGCTCGTCGCCGACGGCGGGCAGTGGGGCGGGGTCGGCCGGGAGTTGCTGGCGCGCGGGGAGGCGTACGTACGACAGGCCTGGGAGCGCGGCTGGCAGCCGGCCGACGTGCTGCGGCTGGTGCGGCGGGACCTCGACCCCGTGCACCTGCGCATCGCCGAGGACGTGATCGCCGCCGAGGCGCGGCGGTACGCGCGGCTGCCGCAGCGGTGGGGCGCGCCCGAGGTGTGGTGGACGGCGGACGAGGAGTACGCCGACGGCCTCGCGCGCCGCGAGAGGTCCGACCGGTTCACCCTCGCCACCGCCGTCCTGGAGGTGTTCCGGCTGCTGATCCGGCTGCCTTCCATCGAGCCGGTGGGCCCGCTGCCCGGTGACCCGGCCGACGCCCTGGCGGAGCACGCCCACATCGAGCCGCGCATGCTGGGTCGGATCCGGGCGCTGCTGGCGAAGGCCGAGGCGACGACGTACCCGGAAGAGGCGGAGGCGCTCAGCGCGAAGGCGCAGGAGCTGATGGCCCGGCACACGGTGGACGAGGCGCTGCTGGCGGTGCGCGGCGGCGGCCCGGCGCAGGTGCCCGGCGCGTGCCGGATCGGGGTCGAGCCGCCGTACGAGGAGGCCAAGGCGGTGCTGCTGGACGCGGTGGCGACCGCGAACCGCTGCCGAGCGGTGTGGAACAGCGGCTTCGAGTTCTCGACGGTGGTCGGCTTCGAGAGCGACCTGGAGGCGGTGGAGCTGCTGTACACCTCGCTGCTGGTGCAGGGCACGGCGGCGATGACCCGGGCCGAGGCCGCCCAGCGGGCGGGCGGACGAAAGCGGACCAAGACCTTCCGGCAGTCTTTCCTGCTCGCCTACGCCAGCCGGCTCGGGCGGCGGCTCGCCGAGACCGCCGAGCACACGGCCACCGAGGCGCCGGACAACCTGCCCGCCCTGGTGGCCCGGGACGTGGCGGTCGGCGCGCGGGCCGACGAGATGTTCCCCCGGACCACGACCACGCGGCTGCGCGGAGCCACCGACCACGCGGGCTGGGAGGACGGCACGGCGGCCGCCGACGCCGCCCACGTGGGCGGCGGCCGGAAGACCGCCCTGCCGTAGCCGCCGAAGCGGCACCGCGCTGCGGCCGGCGCGCCGCCTCCGGCGGGCGGGCGACCGCCCTTCCGCCGGGGGCGGCCTGGCGTCCGCCTTCTCGCCGTTGGCAGGCTGCCGTCTCGTGGGCGGTGCTCGTGCGCTGGTGGCCTCCGGGCCGTGCGCGCGTGGTGATCGGACCGCCCTCCGGCGGGCGGGTGGCCGCTCTGGTGCCCTTGGCGGGGTTGTGGGCGGTCGCCTGGGCCCGCCCACTCCGCGGCTGCCCCCGGCGGCAGGCGTAGGCCCCCGTGGCCGTTCGGGGCGAAGGTGGCGAAGGCGGAGGAATGGGGCAGCCGTTACGCTCGGTCCCATGGGCTGGCTCCGCGCGCTGAAGGACACCGCGCGGGCGGGCGTGGCGGTCGAGCGGGCACGGTTGGAGCCGCTCGTCGCCTTACGGGCCGCCGTGGGGCTGGCGATCGTCATCGGCGCCGGGCTGGCGTTCCTGGGCCCCGGGGCCGCCGCCAGTTCCGCCTTCGGGGCGTTCATGGCCGCCATCGCCACCTTTCAGCAGAGCTGGCGCCCGCGCCCCGCCCTCGCCCTCGCCTCCGGGCTGACCCTGGCCGTCTCGACCTTCACCGGGTACCTGGTCGGCTCCTCCCACACCGGGCTCTTTCTGCTCCTCCTCGCCGCCTGGGCCTTCGCGGCCGGGCTGCTGTGGGCGGCCGGGCCCACCGCCGGGATCATCGCCTCCGGCAACGTGGCGATCATGCTGGTCACCGTCACCCTGCCGACCTCCGTCCCGCAGGCCGCCGGGCACGCCGCCGTGATCGCCGCCGGCGGGGTGGTGCAGGCGCTGCTGATCGTGCTGTTCCCCGTCCGCCGCTGGGGCGCCCAGCGCGACGCCCTGGCCGACGCCCTCGCCGCCGAGGCGGACTACGCCCGCCGGCTGCGGCACGACCCCCTCTGCCCCTTCGACCCGGCGCCCCTGATGAAGGCCCGCGCCGCCGCCGCCGTCACCGTCCGGCAGGCCCGGCGGCGGCCCGCCGAGCTGCACGGGGCGCGGGGGCTCGCGGAGCGGATCCGGCCCGTGCTGGCCTCGCTCGCCGACCCGGCCGTCGGGGCCCCCGCCGAAGGCCCGGCGCGCGAACGGGTGCGGGAGCTGCTGGACGCCGCCGGGGCGGTGCTCGACGCCGCCGCGCACGCGATCCGCCACGGGGACCCCCTGCGCCTGCCCGGGCCGGCGGCGGCCGCGCTGAAGGCCCCCGACCTGCCGGAGGTGTTCACCGGCGCGCCGCTGCGGGCCGCGCGCAGGCTCGCCGCCCTGCTGGACGACGTACGGGAGACGGCCGAGCCGCGCTCCGGGCGCACCGCCGACCCCGCCGAGGCCATGCTGCGGCCCACCCTGCCCGCCCTGGTGCCGCTGGTGCTGAAGGACGTACGGGCCGAGCTGCGCCCCGGATCGCCCGTGCTGCGGCACGCCGTGCGGGTCACGGCGGCGGCCTGCGCGGGCTACCTCGTCGGGCACGCGCTGCCGTTCGGGCACGCGTACTGGGCGCCGATGGCCTCGGTGATGGTGATGCGGCCCGACTTCACGCAGACCTGGGCCCGGGCCGTCGCCCGCTTCGCCGGGACCCTGGTCGGGGTGGGCGTGGCCACCGCGATCGTGCAGCTGGCGCAGCCGGGGATGTACCTGTCGGGCCTGCTGGCGGTGGTCAGTGCGGGGCTGATGTACGTCCTGATGCGCACCGGGTACGCCGTCGCGCAGCTCTTCGTCTCCGCGTACGTGGTCTTCCTGCTCGGCATGGGCGGCGTGCGCTGGGACCAGACCGTGCCCGACCGGATCGCCCTCACCCTCGTCGGCGGGGTGGTGGCGATGCTCGCCTACGCGGTCTACCCCGCCTGGGAGACCCCGCGGCTGCGCACCCGCCTCGCCGACTGGCTCGCCGCCGACGGGCGGTACGCGGCCGCCGTGCTCGGGCAGTACGCCGACCCGGCCGGGGCGCGGCGCGCCGACGTGCGGGAGGCCCTGCTGGCGGCCCGGGACGCGCGGATCGCCTGGCAGGAGGCGCTCGTACGGGCGGAGGGGGAGCCGGTGCGTCACCGGGGGCTGTCCCGGGCGGCGGCCGAGGGCGCGGGGGACGCGCTGGCGGCGCTGGGCCGCAACGCCATGCTGCTGGAGGCCCACCTCCCCGACCGGTCCCACGCCCCGGTGCCCTGGGCGGCGGAGCTGGCGCGGGCGGTGCGCGAGGCGACGCGGGCGGGCGCGGGGGCGGTGCGGGAGCGGCGGGTCCCGCGGTGGGACGGGGTCCGGGAGCTGCTGGCCGATGCGGAGGCGCCCGGGCCCGGGGTCCTGCGCGGGGCGGCGGAGCAGCTGCTGGGCGCGCTGGAGGATGTGTCGGAGGCGCTGCGGCCCTGAACCGCCCCACTTGGTGATCAACAGTGAGGGGCGGAGCACCGCGCGTGCACGTGCATCTGCCCATGCATGCGGTGGGGAACACAGCTATGATCCGGTGCAGTTGACATCTGCACTATCGGGGGCTTCCTGTGGACCACGCGTACAACGGGATGGCAGCTGCAGAACTCACTTCCTTGTACGAGCTGAACTGGCAGAAGAGCAGACACAGCAACTCGCAGGGTTCCTGTGTGGAGTTCGCCAGGCTGCCCGGGGGCGATGTCGCCATGCGCAATTCGCGCTTCCCGGACGGACCGGCGCTCGTGTACACGCCCGCCGAGATCGAGGCGCTGCTGCTGGGCGTGAAGGACGGCGAGTTCGACCACCTGATCGCCTGATCACCTGATCACCTGATCACCCTGTCCCACCTGACGACCCGCCGCCCAGTCGCCGGCCGACGCGAGAACAGCCGACGGCCGACGCGAATCCCCTGAGGAACAGCGCACCGATCGAGCCATGCACGTGCACTGGCCGGGACCGGTCAGGTGACCGGTCCCGGCCAGTGGGCCGAGCGGATGCGGATGCGGTGGCGGGCGGGCGGGTGCGGAGCGGTCAGGCCGGGAGCAGGAAGAGCGCCCAGACCACCTTGCCGGTCAGCCGCCCCGCGAGCGGGTGCCAGCCCCAGCTGTCGCTGTAGGAGTCCACGAGGAACAGCCCCCGCCCCGACTCCAGGTCGCAGTTCTCGTCCGTGCGCTCCGGTGCGAAGGAGCCGCCCGGCCGTTCCTCGCTCGGGTCCCGCACCGCGCACACCAGACGCGTGCTCCACCGCATCAGGTGCAGCCGTACCGCCGCCTCCGGCTCGGCCCCGCAGGGACGCGCCTCGTCCGGAAGGGCGTGGCGCAGGGCGTTGGTGACGAGTTCGGAGACGACGAGGGAGACGTCGTCGAAGCGTTCGTCCAGGCCCCACTGCGACAGGGTGGACCGGGTGAAGGAGCGGGCGCCGCGCACCGCTTCGAAGCGGGCGGGCAAGGCGCAGGAGGCGGACCCGGAGACGGCCGAGGGGTCGACCGGGGGCAGCCCCTGCCGTAACGGCTCGAGCATGGTCGATCCATTCGTCCCCATGCGAGGCACTCCCGGGATTCGCGGACGAAGCGGGCGGCTCCGTCCAAAGAGAACTGCGGGGTGGGTCCCGCGCCGGCGCGAAGAGCACGCAGGTGCGCGGCACCATCGTTCCCAATGCCGAAGCCGGATGCAAGGGCAGATGCACGTGCACGCGCCGGACCTGTCCGCTCCCGTGACGGTTCTTGCTCATTTCTTCCTACGCATACTTACGGACTTCTTTTCCGGGACGCCGGATTCCGTTACAGAACGAGTACGGGCCGATGCGTTTTGGTGGCAGACTGCGGCACCGGGGTGCGGGGGCCCCGAGGCACGCACGCGCACACCACGCGCACACCTTTGCGATGGGGAGGGCAGTACTAGTGACCGCAGAAGCCAGCGGTTCTGTGGTGCGCCGCATCCTCCTGGGCTCACAGCTCAGGCGACTCCGAGAATCCCGCGGCATCACCCGTGAGGCGGCCGGCTACTCGATCCGCGCATCCGAATCGAAGATCAGCCGCTTGGAGTTGGGAAGGGTGAGCTTCAAGGCCAGGGACGTGGAGGACCTCCTCACGCTCTACGGGGTCACCGACGGCGCCGAGCGGGAGTCCCTGCTCGGCCTGGTCCGCGAGGCCAACGCGGCCGGCTGGTGGCACAGCTACGGCGACGTGCTGCCCGGGTGGTTCCAGACGTACATCGGGCTGGAGGGCGCCGCCTCCCTCATCCGCATCTACGAAGTGCAGTTCGTGCACGGCCTGTTGCAGACGGAGGCGTACGCGCAGGCCGTCGTGCGCCGCGGCATGCCGGGTGCCGGCGCCGCCGAGATCGACCGCCGCGTCGCGCTGAGGCTGGAGCGCCAGAAGGTGCTGGTCTCCGAGAACGCCCCGGTCTTCCACGCGGTCCTCGACGAGGCCGCGCTGCGCCGTCCGTACGGCGACCGGGACGTGATGCGCGGCCAGCTCGAACACCTCATCGAGATCAGCCAGCGCCCCAACGTGCGGCTCCAGGTGATGCCCTTCTCCTTCGGCGGCCACGCGGGCGAGAGCGGAGCCTTCACCCTGCTGCGCTTCCCCGAGTCCGACCTCCAGGACATCGTCTATCTGGAACAGCTGACCAGCGCGCTCTACCTGGACAAAGAAGAGGAAGTGGCGCAGTACGCACGGGCGATGGAGCGGCTCCAGGCCGACTGCCCGGACCCCGGACAGACCCGGGACCTTCTGCGCGGTCTGCTCCAACTGTCTTGATCCGCACGTACTATGACGTCTGATCAGTGCATGAAGATGACCGATCGGTCTCCGGTGCAGCGCAGGGGTGCGCGCTCGCAGTAAGGGATGGCATGTCCATATTCACCGACCTGGCTCACCAGTACATCGACGGCGAATGGCTGGCTGGCACCGGTTCGTGGGACATCATCGACGTCAACCCCTACAACGGGGAGAAGCTCGCGGCCATCACCGTGGCCACCGTCGAGCAGGTCGACCAGGCCTACCGCGCGGCCGAGCGGGCCCAGCGGGACTGGGCGGCCACCGGCCCCCACGCGAGACGCACCGTCCTGGAGCGCGCCCTGCGCATCACGGAGGAGCGCCGCAAGGAGATCGTCGAGGCGATGATCGACGAGCTCGGCGGGACCCGTCCCAAGGCCGAGTACGAGGTCCACCTCGCGATGGAGTTCCTGCGCGAGGCGGTGCAGCTGGCCGTCCGCCCCGAGGGCCGCATCCTCCCCTCGCCGGTCGCGGGCAAGGAGAACCGGGTCCAGCGCCTCCCGGTCGGCGTGGTGGCCGTCATCAGCCCCTTCAACTTCCCGTTCCTGGTCACCCTGAAGTCGGTCGCCCCGGCCCTGGCCCTGGGCAACGCGGTCGTGATCAAGCCGAACCAGAACGCCCCGGTGGCGGGCGGCGGGATCATCGCCAAGATCTTCGAGGACGCGGGCCTGCCGGCCGGACTGCTGAACGTGCTGGTCACGGACATCGCCGAGATAGGCGACGCGATCCTGACCCACCCCGTCCCCAAGGTCATCTCCTTCGCCGGCTCCGACCGCACCGGCCGCCACGTCGGCTCGGTCGCCGCCCGCCACTTCAAGCGCACCGTCCTCGAACTGAGCGGCAACAGCGCCCTGGTCGTCCTCGACGACGCCGACGTCGACTACGCGGTGGACGCGGCCGTCTTCAGCCGCTTCGTCTTCCAGGGCCAGGTCTGCATGGCGGCCAACCGGATCCTCGTCGACGCGGCCCTCGCCGAGGAGTTCACCGAGAAGTTCACCGCCCGCGTGCGGGCCCTGAAGACCGGCGACCCCCGCGAGGCCGACACCCACATCGGCCCCCTCATCAACTCCTTCCAGGCCGACGCCCTGACCGCGCTCGTGGACCGCGCCGTGGAATCCGGGGCGCGGGTGCTCGTACGGGGGTCTACGCGCGGCAACCTGGTCGAGCCGACCGTCCTCGCCGGGCTCCCGGAGGACTCCCCGCTGCTGCGCCAGGAGATCTTCGGCCCCGTCGCCCTGCTGGTGGTCTTCGACGGCGAGGAGGAGGCCGTACGCCTGGCCAACGCCACCCCGTACGGGCTGAGCGGCGCCGTGCACACCCGCGACGTGGAGCGCGGCGTCCGCTTCGCGCGGCGCATCGAGACGGGCATGATCCACGTCAACGACTCCACCATCGGCGACGAGCCGCTCGCGGCCTTCGGCGGCGAGAAGGCCTCGGGTCTCGGACGGCTGGGCGGCGAGGCGACGGTGGAGGCCTTCACCACCCAGAAGTGGATCTCGGTCCAGCACGGCCGCACGCAGTTCCCCTTCTAGGCGGGACGCGCCGGGGCAGGAGGGGATCCGTCCCGGGCGGCGATTGAGGACAGAGGCTGACCGCAAGCCGCCGTAACGTGTTTCTCGTCAGCAGCAGACGGCACGCAGCACACGGACAAAGGCGGTTGGTCATGGCTCAGCTTTCCGAAGAGGTCCCGGGCGACGAGCGCGGCACGCTCCTCACCTTCGTCGAGGCCCAGCGCCGGGCGATCCGGGAGGCCCTGGAGGGGGTGACCGAGGAGCAGGCGGCGAGCCGGCCCAGCGCCAGCGAGCTGTCCCTGTCCGGGCTGCTCAAGCACGTGGCCGAGATGGAGCTCGGCTGGCTGCGGATGGCGCAGCGGCGGGAGAACGAGATCATGCGCGACCGCCGGGACTACGCCGACGGCTTCCGGCTGCTCGGCGACGAGACCGTCCCCGGCCTGCTGGCCTTCTGGGACGGGGTCCGGGCGGAGACGGAGGCCTTCATCGCGGCCGTCCCCAGCCTGGACGACAGCTTCCCGCTGCCCCCCGCGCCCTGGTTCCCCGAGAACGGCAAGGTCTCGATGCGCTGGATGCTGCTGCACCTGGTGGAGGAGATCGCCCGGCACGCGGGCCACGCCGACATCATCCGGGAGTCCCTGGACGGCACCAAGGCGATGGGCTGACCCCCCGCCGGCGCCCCTCTTCGGGAAGAGGACTTGCACCTCACGCGGCGTGAGGAACCACAGTGGAGGGCGTACCCAACCAGAGGAGCGGAAAGCGATGGGCTACTCCGTGGGCCAGGTCGCCGGTTTCGCCGGAGTGACGGTGCGCACCCTGCACCACTACGACGAGATCGGCCTGCTCTCCCCGAGCGGCCGCAGCGGCGCGGGACACCGGCGTTACGACGACGCCGACCTGGACCGGCTGCAGCAGATCCTGTTCTACCGGGAGCTCGGCTTCCCGCTCGACGAGGTCGCGGTCCTGCTGGACGATCCGACATCGGACCCGAGGGAGCACCTGCGCCGGCAGCACGCCCTCCTGTCCGAGCGGATCGCCCGGCTCCAGCAGATGGCCAAGGCCGTTGAGCACGCCATGGAGGCGAAGAAGATGGGCATCAACCTCACGCCCGAGGAGCGGTTCGAGGTCTTCGGGGACAAGGACCCCGAGCAGTACGCCGAGGAGGCCGAGCAGCGCTGGGGCGGCACGGAGGCCTACGCCGAGTCGCAGCGCCGGGCCGCCACGTACACCAAGGACGACTGGAAGCGGATCCAGGACGAGGTCGCCGACTGGGGCGCCCGCTACGCGGCCCTGGTGGCGGACGGCGCACCGGCCGAGGGCGAGGCGGCCATGGACCTGGCCGAGGAGCACCGCCTGCACATCGGGAAGTGGTACTACGACTGCCCGTACGAGATGCACACCTGCCTGGGTGACATGTACGTCGCGGACGAGCGCTTCAAGGCGTACTACGACTCGATGGGGGCCGGCGTCGCCGAGCACCTGCGGGACGCGATCACGGCGAACGCGGTGCGCAAGGCGTAACCGGTCCTCTCCCGATACCGCCCCCTCCGGTCCCTGGAACCCGGTGGGGGCGGTGTGCGTTCATAATTGAGACCGCCTGCCTCGTCGCGTCCCCCACCGCAGACGTCCCCCTGATCCAGGAGAGCCCGGAAACGTGGAACCCCTCTACACGCTTGCCCTCGGCCCCGAGTGGCTGTCCCCGGAGTACCTGATCGGGCAATTCGGCCTGATCGGCATCCTGGTCATCGTCTTCGCGGAATCGGGCTTCTTCGCGTTCCTGCCCGGCGACTCCCTGCTGTTCACCGGCGGTCTGTTCGTCGCCAGCGGCGACATCACCCAGCCGCTGTGGCTGGTCTGCACGATGATCGCGGCGTCCGCGATCCTCGGCGACCAGGTGGGATACCTGCTCGGCAAGTTCTTCGGCCCGAAGCTGTTCAACCGGCCGAACAGCAAGGTGTTCAAGCGGGAGAACCTGGACGCGGCGCACGACTTCATGGAGAAGCACGGCCCCAAGGCGATCGTGCTGGCCCGTTTCGTGCCGCTGATCCGCACGTTCGCGCCGATGGTGGCGGGCGCCGGCGCGATGAGGTACCGGACCTTCCTGACCTTCAACATCATCGGCGGCGTCCTCTGGGGTGCGGGTGTCACCTGCCTCGGCTACCAGCTGGGCCAGTTCGAGGTCATCAAGAAGAACGTCGAGGCGATCTTCATCGGCATCGTGCTGATCTCCGTGATCCCGGTGGTCTTCGAGGTGCTGAAGTCCCGCAGGACCAAGAAGACCGACGCGGCCGAGGCCCCCGCGCAGCAGCCCGGGTACCCGCAGCAGGACCAGCAGCCGCCGGCCCCCGGCCAGCGCGGCCGCCACGCCAAGCGCTGACGGCCCCGCCAGAGCCCCCTGCGCCCCGGAGACGGCCCGTCTCCGGGGCGTACGCGTACCCGGACGCCGGCGGGCGCCTCAGAAGCCGCGGGTGCGCTTCGCCGCGGCCCGGCGCTTGGCCGCGCTGCCCGCGCCGGGGATCCGCATGAAGAGGCGGGAGGTCTCCGAGCCGAGGTTCACCCCGACCGCGATCGCGAGGGCGATGGCGGCGGCGTTGGTGAGCGAGGCGAGCCCCGCGTCCAGCCGGTTCTCGGCGATCGAGAGCAGCCCGTAGTACGTGGCCGAGCCCGGCAGCAGCGGCCCGATGGCCGCCGTCACGTACGGCAGGGCGGAGGCGAACCGGTAGCGGGAGAAGAGCTGCCCGAACAGGCCCACCAGCCCGGCCGCGATGGCCGTGGACGGCACCGGCGGCAGCTCCGCGGCCCGCAGCGCGCCGAAGGTGACCCAGGCGACCCCGCCGTTGAGGGTCACGATCCACACGGTGGAGCGCTCCTGCTGGAGCAGGATCGCGAAGGTGAACACCAGGACCATCGAGGCGAAGATCTGGAGCACCGGCCGGTGCGGGATCTGGAGCACCTCGTCCGGGTTCGGCGAGGCGCCGAACTGGAGGCCCACGTAGATCACGACCAGTACGCCGACCACGATCCCGATGAACAGGTACATCACCTCCAGCAGGCGGGCGGAGGCGGTGATGTAGAAGCCGGTCAGGCCGTCCTGGACGGCCGCGACCAGGGCCCGTCCGGGCAGCAGCGCGAACAGGCCGCCGGTGATCACGGCGGAGGCGCGGACGTCGAACTCGGCGATCTTCAGGGCCACGCCGATCGCCGCCGGGGGCATCGCCGCGACGACGAACTGGTAGAACTCCGGCAGCCCGCGGCCGGCGAAGTACCAGGCCAGGCGGTCGCCGAGGACGGCGCCGAGGGCGGCGCAGAAGAAGACGGTCACCCCGCCGCCGACGAGGGTGGAGGCGGCCCCGGCGAGCAGTCCGGCGGCGGCGGTGAGCACCCAGGTGGGGTACGGGTGGCGGTTGCGGCGGATCACGGCGAGGCGGCGGTAGGCCTCCTCGAGGGAGACCTCGACGTCGGGCGTGCTGATGTCGGCCACCAGCCGGAAGACGGCGGCGAGGCGGGTGTAGTCGGTGCCGCGGCGGCGCACCGTGCGGTTCGCGGAGACGGGGTCCCCCACCAGGGAGGGCTGGTGGGTGATCGACAGCAGGGTGAAGGTGACGGTGGGCTCGCAGCGGTCGAGCCCGTAGGAGCGGGCCACCGCGAACATCGCGGCCTCCACGTCCTCGGCCCCCTCGCCGCCCGCGAGCAGCAGCTCGCCGATGCGCAGGGTGAGGTCGAGCACGCGGCCCACGGCGGGGCCGGACTCGCTCTGCTTCTGGACCGGCTCGGGCACGGGGCGGACGTCCACCGGCATGCGCAGCATGGTGCGCATCCGGTCCTGCCAGGGGGAGGAGACGGGGAAGCCGGGGGCCGGGAGGGGGGTGTGGGCGGGTGGGGAGTGGCTGGCGCTGTAGGTGGCCGGGGTGGCGAAGGCGGAGCCCTCGGGCTCGGCGGGGAACGCGTCGGGGCCCATGCCGTCGGGGACGGCGAACTCGGAGGTCGGCTGGTCGTCGTCCGGGACCTCGGGTTCCATCCCGGGCGGGGCGGTGAACGCGCTGCGCGCCTCGTCGGACTTCGGCTTCCGGTCCTCGGGACCGGGCCCTTCGGCCTGCGCCACGCATCCTCCCACCCTTGATCACCTGGCGGTATCAGTATGCGGAATCGTTTCGTCCGTGGCGAAAGAAGGCCGGGCCCGCGGCGCGCGCGCTCCCGGTGGGCCTAGGTGTGTTGTCCCGGGGCCGGGAACGCCGCAGCGGGCGGCGCCCCCGGGGTGGGGGTGCCGCCCGCTGCGGGCGGGCGTCGCGGAGCCTCAGTGGTGGCCGCCCTGCGCCTCCAGGCGCTTGTACGAGGCCTCGATCTCGGCCTCGGCCTCGGTGCGGCCGACCCAGTTCGCGCCCTCGACCGACTTGCCCGGCTCCAGGTCCTTGTAGACCTCGAAGAAGTGCTGGATCTCCAGGCGGTCGAACTCGGAGATGTGGTGGATGTCGCGCAGGTGCTCGACACGCGGGTCGGACGCCGGCACGCACAGCAGCTTGTCGTCGCCGCCCGCCTCGTCCGTCATGCGGAACATGCCGATCGCGCGGCACTTGATCAGGCAGCCCGGGAAGGTCGGCTCGTCCAGGATGACCAGCGCGTCCAGCGGGTCGCCGTCCTCGCCGAGGGTGTTCTCGACGAAGCCGTAGTCCGTCGGGTAGCTGGTCGAGGTGAAGAGGCGACGGTCCAGACGGATCCGGCCGGTCTCGTGGTCCACCTCGTACTTGTTCCGCGAACCCTTGGGGATCTCGATGGTGACGTCGAACTCCACGTCCTGCTCCTCCATGATCAGCTCCGGCCTCGTGCCGAAGCTTGACTGCTTCGAGTGATAGCGCGTCCGGCCCAGCCCTCCCCGGCTACCGCTGGGTGGGGGGTACCCCCGGCCGGAGGCTGGGGGAGTACCCCCAGCCGGGTGGGGTGCCATGCTCGCGGCAAGACGCAGTGGTTAAGTGTCCCTCACGCATATGTGTGATCGCGAAAGGGGCTGGTCCGAGGTGCCATTGGTCAAGACGTGGCAGCTCATCGCGGGGTCGGCCGTCGCCGGCCTCGCCCTCTCGGCGGTGACGGTGGCCGCCGCCGGTCCATGGGACTCCGGCCAGCGTAAGGCCGAGCGGGACAGGGCCGCCTCCTGGAGCGGTACGGGTGGCGCAGATCACGCCGCCGGGGGCCTGCCGCGGACCGCGCCCAGCGCCCCCGGCGTCCTGGCCGGGCTCGCCCCGCGCACCGCGAACGCCGCGCCCGCCGGCGGCGGCACGCTCGCCGGTGCCCTGGCGCCCCTGCTGGCGGACCCCGCGCTGGGCACGGTGCGCGGGGCCTCGGTGGTCGACACCGCGACGGGCCAGGTGCTCTACGAGTCGGGCGCGGGCGAGGCCATGACCCCGGCCTCCACCGTCAAGATCGCCACGGCGAGCGCGGCCCTGGCCGCCCTCGGCCCCGAACACCGCATCCGGACCACCGTGACCCCGGGCGCCGGGCCCGGGGAGATCGTCCTGGTCGGCGGCGGCGACCCGTCCCTGACCGCCAAGAAGAAGAGCCCCGCCGGATCCGGCGGCAGCCTCGTGGCCCTCGCCGCCGACACCGCCCAGGCGCTCAAGGCCGCCGGCACCGACACCGTGACCCTCGGCTACGACGACTCCCTCTACACCGGCGCCGTCCTCCACCCCCTCAACGACAACACCAACATCGCCCCCGTCACCGCCCTCACCGCCGACGAGGGACGCCCCGACGACTCCACCTCCGGACCCGTCGCGCGCACCGGCGACCCCTCCAAGGACACCGCCCGCGCCTTCGCCGCCCTGCTGCGCGACCGCGGCATCAAGGTGGGCGGCGAACCCGCCAAGGCGAAGGCCCCCGCCGGGGCCCAGCCGCTGGCCACCACCCTCTCCACCCCCCTCGCCGGGCTCGTCGAGCGGATGCTGACCAACAGCGACAACGACATTGCCGAGGCCCTCGCCCGCCAGACCGCCCTCGCCGCGGGGCAGCCCGCCAGCTTCGAGGGCGCCGAGAAGGCCGTCACCGAGAAGCTGGCCTCCCTCGGCCTCGACCTCACCGGCTCCCGCTTCGCCGACGGCAGCGGCCTCAACCGGGCCGACCGGCTCAGCACCCGCCACCTGACGGCCCTCCTCGCCAAGGCCGCCGACCCCCGCCACCCCGAGCTGCGGCCGGTCCTCACCGGACTGCCCGTCGCCGGCTTCACCGGGACCCTGCGCGCCCGCAACACCGCGACCTCACCGGCGGCCGGCCTGGTGCGCGCCAAGACGGGCACCCTGAACGGGGTGAACTCCCTCGCCGGCACCGTCGTGGACCCGTCCGGGCGGCTCCTGGCCTTCGCCTTCCTGGCCTCGAACACCCCCGACAAGGCCGCTGCCGAGAAGGGCCTCGACAAGCTGGCCGCGGCCGTCGCCGCCACCCCCTGACCTCCAGGGGGATCCTCCCCCAGACTCCGTCCGGGGGGACCCCCAACGGCGCGGGTCCACGTACCGTTGACGCATGACGAGCATCGGTGGTGCGGAGATGGTCGACTGGAACCTCGCGGTGGCGACCGCGACCCGGCTGGTGAGGCCGGGTCCGGAGGTCAGCCGCGACGAGGCCCGGGCCGTGGTGGCGGAACTGCGCCGGCACGCCAGGACCTCCGAGGAGCACGTGCGCGCGTTCACCCGGATGATCCCCGAGGGGTCCCCCCTCCCCGACACCCCCGTCCTCGTCGTCGACCGGGCCGGCTGGGTCAGGGCCAACGTCGCGGGCTTCCGCGAACTGCTCGGCCCGCTGCTCGGCAAGATGCAGGACCGCCGCGCGGCCACCCCCGGCGGCGCCGTCATCGGCGCGGTCGGCGGCAAGGTCACCGGCGTCGAGCTGGGCATGCTGCTGAGCTTCCTGGCCTCCCGGGTGCTCGGCCAGTACGAGACCTTCGCGCCCGGCGGCCCCGACCTGCCGGGCGGCGCCGCCACCGGCGGCCGGCTGCTGCTCGTCGCGCCGAACATCGTGCACGTCGAGCGCGAGCTGGAGGTCAGCCCGCACGACTTCCGGCTCTGGGTCTGCCTGCACGAGGAGACGCACCGCACCCAGTTCACGGCGGTGCCCTGGCTGCGCGCCCACCTGGAGGGCGAGATCCAGACGTTCCTCGGCGCCACCGAACTCGAACCGGGAGCCGTCCTCGAACGGCTGCGCGAGGCCGTCCAGTCCTTCGCCGGAGCCCGTGCCGACGGCGAGCGCGGCGACGAAGGGCGTTCGCTGGTCGAACTCGTCCAGACCCCGGAGCAGCGCGAGGTGCTCGCCCGGCTCACCGCCGTCATGTCCCTGCTGGAGGGCCACGCCGACTTCGTCATGGACGGGGTCGGCCCCGACGTGGTCCCCTCCGTCGCCGAGATCCGGGAGAAGTTCCAGCAGCGCCGGGCCAGCGGCGCGGGCCGCCTCGACGCCGCCCTGCGCAAGCTGCTGGGCCTGGACGCCAAGCTGCGCCAGTACCGCGACGGCGAGCGCTTCGTCCGGGCCGTCGTCGGCCAGGTCGGCATGGAGGGCTTCAACCGGGTGTGGACCTCGCCCAACACGCTGCCGACCAAGGCCGAGATCGCCCGCCCCGCCGAGTGGGTGGCCCGGGTGCACCGCAAGGGGGGCGCGGACACCGGAGAAAGGTGAAGCAGGAGGCGTAAACATGTCTCACTGGGGGAAGCAGCATCACCCTTCCGAGGGACCGTGGGCCGTGGAAGGGCGTGCGATGCTCAGGGAACGGCTCGGTTCTGTCACCATCGACGCACTCTGAGTGACATTCCGCATCTTCCCCGGCGCAACACCCGAAGCCTCCGAGCATCCGAACTCCACGAAGGGCACCGGACATGGGTCCCCATCCTGCGGTCGCGGCGATACGCCTGGCGGTCCGCCGCGTACTCCACGACGTCCTCACCGACCTCACCGACAGTCCCGCACCCCGCGCCACGGCCGGCACCCAGCCGCTCGTCCTCGTCGCCTGCTCCGGCGGCGCGGACTCCATGGCGCTCGCCTCCGCCCTCGCCTTCGAGGCGCCCAAGCTTGGCGTCCGGGCCGGCGGCATCACCGTCGACCACGGCCTCCAGCCCGGCTCCGACCTGCGCGCCGCGGAGGTCGTCTCCCGCATGACCGCGCTCCGCCTCGACCCGGTGGAGTCCGTCGCCGTGCGCGTCGGCCGCGACGGCGGACCCGAGGCCGCCGCCCGCGACGCCCGGTACGCCGCCCTGGACGAGGCCGCCGACCGGCTGGGGGCCTGCGCGGTGCTGCTCGGCCACACCCGTGACGACCAGGCGGAAACCGTCCTGCTGGGCCTCGCCCGCGGCTCCGGCATCCGCTCGCTCTCCGGCATGGCGGAGGCGTCGGGCGGCCCGGGGGCCCCCGGCCGCACCAAGCGCTACCGGCGCCCCTTCCTCCAGGTGGACCGGCAGACCGCCCGCAAGGCCTGCATGGTCCAGTCCCTGCCGGTCTGGGACGACCCGCACAACATCGACCCCGCCTACACCCGCTCCCGGCTGCGCCACGAGGGACTGCCCGCCCTCGAGAAGGCGCTCGGCAAGGGAGTCGTGGAAGCGCTCGCCCGTACCGCACAGCTCTCCCGGGACGACGCCGACGCCCTCGACGCGTGGGCCGCCGACGCCGAGGCGGGGGTGCGCGACGAGGACGGCCGCCTGGAGTGCGCCAAGCTGTACGCGCTGCCCCCCGCCGTCCGCCGCCGGGTGCTGCGCCGGGCCGTCGTCGCCGCGGGCTCGCCCGCCGGCTCCCTCTTCGCCCGGCACATCGAGGAAGTCGACCGCCTCATCACCGGATGGCGGGGCCAGGGCGCCATCAACCTGCCCGGCCGCGTCGAGGCCCAGCGGCAGGGTGGCAGACTTGTCATCCGGCAGGGCTGATTGGTGCTGAGACACGGCTGAGTCCTCCGGGGACACCCCCCGGAGCCCCGGCCGACAACGAAAGTGATGCGGGTGGACGAGAAGGACATGGGCAACGACCTCCAGTCGGTGCTCATCACCAAGGAAGAGATCGACGCGAAGCTGGCCGAGCTGGCCGCGAAGATCGACGCGGAGTACGCGGGCAAGGACCTGCTCATCGTCGGTGTGCTCAAGGGCGCCGTGATGGTGATGGCGGACCTGGCGCGCGCCTTGTCCACCCCGCTCACCATGGACTGGATGGCGGTGTCCTCGTACGGCGCCGGGACCCAGTCCTCGGGCGTGGTGCGGATCCTCAAGGACCTCGACACCGACATCAAGGACAAGCACGTCCTGATCGTCGAGGACATCATCGACTCGGGCCTGACCCTGTCCTGGCTGCTGTCGAACCTGGGCTCCCGCCAGCCGGCCTCCCTGAAGGTCGTCACGCTGCTGCGCAAGCCCGAGGCCGCGAAGGTCGCCATCGACGTCGAGTGGGTCGGCTTCGACATCCCGAACGAGTTCGTCGTCGGCTACGGCCTCGACTACGCGGAGAAGTACCGCAACCTGCCGTTCGTCGGCACGCTCGCCCCGCACGTCTACGGCGGCTGACCCCGGCCGTCACCGGTGTCGCCCCCGGGGAACCCGGGGGCGGTCCCCGACGTTGGAGCTTGGGAAGGCGGGTCTGTCAGCCGTCCCACGAGGCCGCGGGTGACAATTCAGGGGTACATTCCGAAGAACAGTCTTTACTCACAGCAGCATTTACCTACGGGCAGGAGGGACGGGGTGCCTGGCGCCCCGTATGGATGGACGTGAAGCGATACTTCCGTGGGCCGGTCATGTGGATCGTGCTGGCCGTCCTCGCCGTGGTCGTGTTGATGAACGTCGTCGGCTCCGGCGGCGGCTACAAGTCGGTGGAGACCAGCGAGGTCATCAAGGCGATCAACAGTGGCCAGGTGGACAGCGCCAAGCTGACCACCGGTGACAGCCAGATGATCAAGATCGAGCTGAAGAAGGGCCAGAAGCTCGGCAACAACAGCGGCACCAAGTTCCAGGCCAACTACATCGGGGATCAGGGCGTCCAGCTCGCCCAGAACCTCCAGACCAAGTACGAAGCCGGTCAGATCCCGGACGGCTACTCCGTCACGCCGGACAAGACCAGCCCGTTCCTGAGCGTGCTGCTCTCGCTCCTGCCCTTCGTCCTCATCGTCGTCGTCTTCCTGTTCCTGATGAACCAGATGCAGGGCGGCGGCTCCCGGGTCATGAACTTCGGCAAGTCCAAGGCGAAGCTCATCACCAAGGACACCCCGAAGACGACGTTCGCCGACGTCGCGGGTTCGGACGAGGCCGTCGAGGAACTCCACGAGATCAAGGAGTTCCTCCAGGAGCCGGCGAAGTTCCAGGCCGTCGGTGCCAAGATCCCCAAGGGCGTGCTGCTCTACGGCCCGCCCGGCACCGGCAAGACCCTGCTCGCGCGTGCCGTCGCGGGCGAAGCCGGCGTTCCCTTCTACTCGATCTCCGGCTCCGACTTCGTCGAGATGTTCGTCGGTGTCGGTGCCTCGCGTGTCCGCGACCTGTTCGAGCAGGCCAAGGCCAACGCGCCGGCGATCGTCTTCGTCGACGAGATCGACGCCGTCGGCCGGCACCGCGGTGCGGGTCTCGGCGGCGGCCACGACGAGCGCGAGCAGACCCTCAACCAGCTGCTGGTCGAGATGGACGGCTTCGACGTGAAGGGCGGCGTCATCCTGATCGCCGCCACGAACCGCCCGGACATCCTCGACCCGGCGCTGCTGCGCCCGGGCCGCTTCGACCGCCAGATCGCGGTCGACCGCCCGGACATGCAGGGCCGTCTGGAGATCCTCAAGGTCCACCAGAAGGGCAAGCCGGTCGCACCGGACGTCGACCTCTCGGCCGTCGCCCGCCGCACCCCCGGCTTCACGGGTGCCGATCTCTCCAACGTGCTGAACGAGGCGGCCCTGCTGACCGCCCGCTCGGACAAGAAGCTGATCGACAACCACATGCTGGACGAGGCGATCGACCGCGTCGTGGCGGGCCCGCAGAAGCGGACCCGGATCATGTCGGACAGGGAGAAGAAGATCACCGCGTACCACGAGGGCGGACACGCCCTGGTCGCGGCGGCCTCCCCGAACTCCGACCCGGTCCACAAGATCACGATCCTGTCCCGCGGCCGGGCCCTGGGCTACACCATGGTCCTGCCCGACGAGGACAAGTACTCGACCACGCGCAACGAGATGCTCGACCAGCTCGCGTACATGCTGGGCGGGCGCGCGGCCGAGGAACTGGTCTTCCACGACCCCACCACGGGCGCGGCGAACGACATCGAGAAGGCCACGGCGACGGCCCGCGCGATGGTCACCCAGTACGGCATGACCGAGCGCCTCGGCGCGATCAAGTTCGGCGGGGACAACACCGAGCCGTTCCTGGGCCGCGAGATGTCGCACCCGCGGGACTACTCGGAAGAGGTCGCGGCGCTGGTCGACGAAGAGGTCAAGAAGCTCATCGAGACCGCGCACAACGAGGCCTGGGAGATCCTGGTCGAGAACCGGGACGTCCTGGACAACCTCGTCCTCGCGCTCCTGGAGAAGGAGACGCTGGGCAAGGAGGAGATCGCCGAGATCTTCTCCACGATCGTGAAGCGCCCGGCCCGCCCGGCGTGGACCGGTTCCGCCCGCCGTACCCCCTCCACCCGTCCGCCGGTGCTCTCTCCCAAGGAGCTCCAGCTGACGAACTCCGCGAACGGCACGGCCGCGGCCGCGCCGGTCTCCACGGAGAAGGGCATCGAGGTGGCTCCGGAGGACCGCCCCGAAGCCTGACCCACCCGGAATGGAAGCCGCGCCCCCCAGGTTCTAGCCTGGGGGGCGCGGCACATTTGTACGAAGCCGCGTGTGCGCACAGGAACGAGGATGAGATGACCGACCCAGTGACCCTGACCGGTGGCGAGGGCACGATCGGGGAGTTCGACGAGAAGCGCGCCGAGGCGGCGATCCGCGAGCTCCTGATCGCGGTCGGCGAGGACCCGGACCGCGAAGGCCTGCTGGAGACCCCGGCGCGCGTGGCCCGGGCGTACAGGGAGATATTCGCCGGCCTCTACCAGAAGCCGGAAGAGGTCCTGACGACGACCTTCGACCTCGGCCACGACGAGATGGTCCTGGTGAAGGACATCGAGGTCATGTCGAGCTGCGAGCACCACCTGGTGCCCTTCCACGGCGTGGCGCACGTGGGGTACATCCCGTCGACCGACGGCAAGATCACCGGTCTGTCGAAGCTGGCCCGGCTGGTCGACGTCTTCGCCCGCCGTCCCCAGGTCCAGGAGCGGCTGACCACGCAGATCGCCGACTCCCTGATGGAGATCCTCGACCCGCGCGGCTGCATCGTCGTCATCGAGTGCGAGCACATGTGCATGACCATGCGCGGGGTCCGCAAGCCCGGTGCGAAGACGATCACCTCGGCGGTCCGCGGCCAGCTGCGCGACCCCGCGACCCGCAACGAGGCCATGAGCCTCATCATGGCGCGCTGAGCCGGTGCCGGACCCGGCCGGTGCCCCGATCGTCTGGGAGCCGCTCGGCGAGGACGTCCGGCGCACGCTGGAGCTGCTGCTCGACGGCGCGTCCGACCTCCACCGGGCCCTGCGGGCGCAGATCCCGCACGCGCGGATGCGCGACAGCGGCTGCGCCTGCCCCTGCGTCTACCTGAACGTGGACACGGACGCCGTGGCGGCGGCGCCGACGGGCCGGCGCTTCGGCCCGGTGGCCGGGGCGTCGCTGATCGCCCCGGACGGCGGCTACGACGGCGAGGTGACGCTGTTCGCCTCCGAGGGTGTCCTCGCGGACCTCCAGTTCTGCGACTGGGAGGACCGCGGGCCCGGCCCGGGCCGCCGGCTCTGGGAATGGCTGGGACACCGCTACGGCTGAGCCGCGGGCCGCTCAGGCCGTGGCGGGGGCCTTGCCCGGGTCGTCGTCCTCGGGGAGCTTCAGGACGTGCTCCAGGAAGAGGGCGGCGGCGATCACGGCGGCCCCGGCGAGCACCGACCCGCCTGCGTACCAGGCCTGGTCGCGGCGGGCGGGGACGTCCATGGCGTCGGTCAGCAGGAAGACGCCGGCGCCGCCGTACATGCCGGAGACGAGGGCCGCCACCAGGGCGCTGGCCTGGCCGAAGACCACCGCCCGGGCCGCCATCAGCGGCTCCACGCCCTTCGCCCCCGGCCGGCGCTCGCGCTGGGCCTTCAGGCGGGCCCGCATCGACAGGGCCGTCGCGAACAGGACGGCGGCGATCACCGCCAGCACGATCGGCGCGGCCAGCGGCACGCCCGGCAGGGTGCCGTACGCGTTCCACAGGCGGGCGCCCGCCCAGGACAGCACGCCGGCGATCACGAAGATGCCCGCCAGGACCGCCGGCCTCAGTTGCTTCACGTGCACATCCCCACTCGGTGACTGGTACGCCCAAGCTAACGGCTACTCCGGCAGGCGGAGTTCCAGGTCGGGGCGCGCCGTGACCCCGGTGAGGCCGATCGTGCCCAGCAGCTCCGCGACGGGCCCGCGGCCCGGCAGCTGCGCCTCGGCGTCGATGTCGTGCCAGGGGGCCAGGACGAAGGACCGCAGGTGCGCCCGGGGGTGCGGGAGGGTGAGGACGGGGTCGTCGGAGACCACGTCGGCGTACGTCACGATGTCGACGTCGATCGTGCGCGGTCCCCAGCGCTCCTCGCGGACCCGGTCGAAGGCCTCCTCGATGGCGTGGGCCCGCTCCAGCAGCGAGGAGGGCGGCAGGGTGGTCTTCAGCGCGACGACGGCGTTGAGGTACGAGGGCTGCGAGCCGGGCTCGACGCCCCACGGCTCCGTCTCGTAGACGGGGGAGACGGCCTTGACCCGCAGCCCCGGGGTGTCGCCGAGGGCGTCGATGGCGCCCTGGAGGGTGTCCAGGCGGTTGCCGAGGTTCGCGCCGAGCGCGACGACGGCCCACCTGGGGTTGGACAGGGTGACGTCCGCCGCGTCGACCGCTTCCATGACGGAGGCGGGCACGGGCTGGACCGTGGGGTCGCTCTGGGCGTTCAGTCCGTTGTTCATGCGCGGCTCCGGGTGATCGTGATGGTGACGTCGTCGAAGGGGACGGTGATGGGCGCGTCCGGCTTGTGGACGACGACCTCCACCTGTGCCACCGCCTCGTGCTTGAGGCACTGCTGGGCGATCCGCTCGGCGAGCGTCTCGATCAGGTCGACGGGCTCGCCCTGGACCACGTCCACGACCTCCTCGGCGACGACCCCGTAGTGCACGGTCTTGGCCAGGTCGTCCCCGGCCGCCGCGGGGCGGGTGTCCAGGTGCAGCACGAGGTCGACGATGAAGGTCTGGCCTTCTTCGCGTTCCCGGGGGAAGACGCCGTGGTGCCCGCGAGCCTTGAGGCCGCGCAGCGCGACACGATCCACGCGAATCACTCCTGCTTTCGTAGGTGCTTCCGGTCCCGGGGCTCCCCGGGGCCATGGGCCTACGCCGAGTGCGGTCGGCGTCGTCCACCTTCGAATTTACCTGCGACGAACCCCGGGCCCCGCCCTTGGGGTCAGTCGGAGCCCTTTTCTTCCTCGTCATCGGAGTCCGTCAGGACGGGAGAACCGTGGTGGGACCACAGCCGCCACCCCTGCGGTGTGCGTCGGAACACATTCGTGGCGACGACCAGCTGGCCGACGAGCGGACCCAGCTCCCCGGCCTCCTGGGAGGGCCCCCCGCTGAGGATGTTCTCGGTACACGTGACCAGGGCGGTGTCGCCTATGAGGGCCACCTTGGTGTCGGTGAGGAAGAACTGGATGTACTCGGTGTGCGACATGATCAGCGCGTACGAACGCAGCACCTCGCCCCGTCCCGAGAGCACCGGCCACCCGGGGTGGACGCAGGAGATCTCGTCCTCGAGCCAGAGCGCCGACAGCGTGTCGAAGTCCCCCTGCTCCATGGCCCCGTAGAAGGCCGTGTTGGCCTCTTCGACGGCCTCGATGTCGGTACGGCTCACCGTTCCCCTTCCCTGTACGTCCGGCCCGCCCGGACGGTCGTCCGGCGGATCACAGAGCCCCTTCCACGGCGCGGGCCACCCGAACCGCGTCCGCCGTCGCCCGTACCTCGTGCACCCGTACGGCCCAGGCGCCCTGGTGGGCGGCGATGGCCGAGACGGCGGCCGTGGCGGCGTCCCGCTCGCGGGCGGGCGGCGGGGTGGCGTCGGCGCCGCCCGCCAGGACCCGGCCGAGGAAACGCTTCCGCGAGGCGGCGACCAGCAGCGGGAAGCCGAGGGCGCGCAGCTCGGGGAGGCGGGCGACCAGGGCCAGGTCGTGCTCGGCGTTCTTGGCGAAGCCGAGGCCGGGGTCGACGACGAGCCGCTCGGGGGCGATGCCGCCGGCGACGACGGCGTCGATGCGGGTGCGGAGCTCGGCGGTGACCTCCGCGAGGACGTCCTCGTAGACGGCGAGGCGGTTCATGCCGTCGCTGAAGCCGCGCCAGTGCATGACCACGAAGGGGACCTCGGCGGCGGCGACGGCCGGGATCATGCCGGGGTCGGCGAGGCCGCCGCTGACGTCGTTGACGAGGGTCGCGCCGGCCGCGACGGCCCGGGCGGCGACGGTCGCGCGCATGGTGTCGACGGAGACGGTGACCCCCTCGGAGGCCAGGCCGCGGACGACGGGGACGACGCGGCGGAGCTCTTCCTCGGCGTCGACGCGGGAGGCGCCGGGGCGGGTGGACTCACCGCCGACGTCGACGAGGTCGGCGCCCTGGGCGACGAGCTCGAGGCCGCGCTTGACCGCGGCGGTGGTGTCGAACCACCGGCCGCCGTCGGAGAAGGAGTCCGGGGTGACGTTGACGACGCCCATGACCGCGCAGCGGTCCCAGTCGGGCAGCCCGGTGACGGTGCCACGGGGGGCCGGGCCGCGGTTGGTGTTCATGGGCTCCAGGGTAGAGCCCTTGCCCTGGCCGGGCGGTTCGGTGGTGAGCCGCTGCCCTGGCCGGGCGGGGTGGGTGCCGCTGCGCGGGCTGCTCCCCGCCCCGCCCTTCGCCCGTTCCCCGGGCTGCGCCCGGACCCCCCGGGGGCTCCGCCCCCGGACCCCCGCGCCTCAAACGCCGGCGGGGCTGGGTTTTCCGGCCCCGCCGGGCCCCCGCGGCTCGAACGCCGACGGGCCCCGGGGGGCGGATTCCGGGGCGGCGGGGCCGCCGTGCGAGTGGTGTTATGCCGCCTGGGTCTCGCGTTCCCGCTGGGACGGGACCTTCGTCAGGGTGTGCGCGCAGGTGCGGACCGGCTTGGGGCGGCGGCGGCCGGCGAACAGCCGCGGCAGGGCCAGCGTCACGAAGCCCTCGGCCTGCATCACGGCGAAGCCGATGCGGGGCAGGTCGCGGTTGTGGCGGAAGACCATGAAGCGCGGCTCCCAGCGGGGGCGGAACTTCTCGTTGAACTTGTACAGCGACTCGATCTGGAACCAGCGCGAGAGGAAGACGAGCAGGCCCCGCCAGGCGCGCAGGACCGGGCCGGCGCCGATCTTCTCGCCGCGGGCCAGGGCCGAGCGGAACATCGCGAAGTTCAGGGAGACCTTCTCGATGCCCAGGCCGGGGGCCTGCTGCAGGGAGGCGACGATCAGCAGCTCGTTCATGCCCGGGTCGGCACCGCGGTCGCGGCGCATCATCTCCAGCGACATGCCGTCCTCGCCCCACGGCACGAAGTGCTGGATCGCCTTGAGGTCGCCGAAGGGGCTGGTGTCGCCCTCCTCCACGCGGTGCGCGGTGGCGATGATGCAGTCGCCGTCGCCCGGGTCGCCGACGCGGCCCAGGGCCATGGAGAAGCCGCGCTCGGTGTCGGTGCCGCGCCAGGCCTCGGCGGCGCCGCGTACCGCCGTCAGCTCCTCCTCGGTCAGCTCGCTGACCCGGCGGACCTTGGTGGTGTAGCCGTTGCGCTCGATGCGCTTGACCATCTGGCGGACGTTGCGCATCGGGCGGCCCGACAGGGAGAAGTCTTTGACGTCGACGATGGCCTCGTCGCCGAGCTCCAGGGCGTCCAGGCCGGTCTCGCGGGTCCAGACCTCGCCGCCGGTCTCGCTGCAGCCCACGACGGCCGGGGTCCACGAGTGGGCCTTGGCCTCCTCCATGAACCGCTCTATGGCGCCGGGCCAGGCCTCGACGTCGCCGACCGGGTCGCCGGAGGCGAGCATCACGCCGGAGACGACGCGGTAGGTGACGGCGGCCTTGCCGCTGGGGGAGAAGACGACGGCCTTGTCGCGGCGCAGCGCGAAGTGGCCGAGGGAGTCGCGGCCGCCGTGCTTGGCGAGCAGCTCGCGCAGCTTCGCCTCGTCGTCGGAGGTGAGCCGGGCGGCCGGGTGCTCGGGGCGGAAGGCCAGGTAGATCGTGGTGACGGCGGTCAGCATGCCGAGCGCGCCGAGGGAGTAGCCGACGGTCCAGGAGACCCGGCCGGCGTAGTCGACGGGGCCCTCGAAGCCGAAGAGGCCGTAGACGACGTGGGTGATCTGCTCGTACAGGCTGGGGCGGCCGACGACCTTGCCCGGGTGCACGTTGACGATGACCAGGCCGAGGCCGATGGAGCCCGCGCTCATCAGGACGAAGTTGGCCAGGGCCTTCCAGCGGCTGCGCGGGTCCGGCAGGGCCTTGAACTCGTTCTGGTGGCGCAGCAGCAGCGCGAGGAGGACGGCCGCGATGACCACGCCGATGACGGAGTGGCGGTACGCGAACTGCGCCACCGCGCCCGCGGGCAGCAGGACGACGGCGGCCCGCCAGGCCCGCCGCTTGCGGCGCTTGAGGCCGTGTGCGAGGAGGAGGATGAGCACGCCCGCGCTGATGGACAGGGCCGCGGCGAAGGGGCCCAGGGAGCCGGGCAGCACCTCGGTGACCGCGTGGAACCGGCTGTGGCGGAATCGCGGGAAGACGCCCGCCGCGATGTCCAGAAGGCCGACGATCATGACGGCCGTACCTACGAGGCCGGGCACCGACTCCGGCCGTGGTCCGCGGAAGATTCGCCGGACCGTACTCGGAACCTGTCCCGACTTATCGCCATCTATCCTGCTAGACATCGCTTCCCGTTGCTCCGCGAGAGATCATGTGGCCGAAGGCCGCGACAGCCTCCGGAGTGTGGTGCGTCCACTAGGACGACATCGACGGGGAACGGGTTCACTCTTCCGTCGGAAAAATCCGGTCCTGCCATCAGAAAGTCGACTGACTGCTCATGGGTCTCACCAGTAATACGGTTCTGGTCCTGGCCATCATCGCGGGCGTGGCCCTGTTCGCGGTCACGGTCTGGGCCTGGCCGAAGCTCTCGGGGCGCGGCGTGCGCTCGGTCCTCGGCAGGATCGGCCTGTTGCTCGCGACCCAGCTGGCGCTGTTCTCGGCAGTCGGTCTGGCGGCCAACAAGTCGTTCCTCTTCTACGGTTCCTGGGCCGACCTGTTCGGCCAGGAGACCTCCATCGGCAAGGTCGTCGACCACTCGATGAGCAGCAAGGACATCAAGGTCCTCGACAAGCAGAAGCTGGACGTCCCCGGCGGGGCCAAGCCCCAGGTCGGCGGTCAGATCCTGAAGGTCGCCATAACCGGGCAGAAGTCGAGGATAACGAGCCCCGGCTACGTCTGGCTGCCGCCGGAGTACTTCCAGCCGCAGCACAAGGACCGCAACTTCCCCGCGTCGATCGTGCTGACGGGCTACCCGGGCACCGCCGAGAACCTGATCAAAGGGCTGAACTACCCGATGACGGCCTTCAAGCAGGCCAAGGCGGGCAAGATGAAGCCGATGATCCTGGTCATGCTGCGCCCGACCATCGCGCCGCCGCGCGACACCGAGTGCGTGGACATACCCGGTGGCCCGCAGACGGAGACCTTCTTCGCGCAGGACCTGCCGCAGGCCATCCAGTCCACCTTCCGGGTGGGCAAGAAGCCGCAGAACATGGGCTTCATCGGGAACTCCACGGGCGGCTACTGCGCGCTGAAGATCGCCGCGCACCACCCGCAGACCTTCGGCGCGGCCGTGGGCCTGTCGGCGTACTACAAGGCGGCCGACGACGCGACGACCGGTGACCTGTTCCACGGGGACCAGAAGCTGAAGGCCCGCGCGGACGTGCTGGAGAGCCTGCGGGACAAGAAGCCGACCGGTACGTCCTTCCTGGTGACGACCAGCGAGAAGGGCGAGGACAACCTGAACGACACCAGGAAGTTCCTGAAGCTGGTCAAGGGCCCGGACCGGGTCTCCTCGATCATCCTCGACAGCGGGGGCCACAACTTCAACACGTGGCGCCGCGAGATCCCGCCGATGCTGGTGTGGCTGAGCGGCCGCATGCAGGCCTGAGCCCCGTGCTCGCAGGAGAAGCAGAAGCAGGTGAAGGGCCCGGCTCCGGCCGGGCCCTTCGCCGTTCGCCACGCCGTGCGATGGCCGGGGTGGCGGTGGCGGTCAGGCCTCCTGGAGGGAGGCCCGGCGCAGCGCCCGGTGGACGCCTTCGGGGGTCAGTACGCCGGCCAGCGCGCCGGAGCCGGGGTCGGTGACCCCGATCCGGCCCGAGTCCTCCTGGAGCAGGGCGGCGAGGGCCTCGCGCAACGAGGCGCCCAGCGGCACCGACACGGCGGGGGCCGGGCCTTCGGGGGCCGTCAGGTCGGCCGCGCCGACCGGGGTGACCGCGAGCCGCTTGAGCCCGCGGTCGGCGCCGACGAACGAGGCGACGTACGCGGTGGCCGGCGCGGCGAGCACGGCGGCCGGGCGGGCGAACTGCTCGATGGTGCCCTCCCCGTAGACGGCGATCCGGTCGCCGAGCCGGACGGCCTCCTCCAGGTCGTGCGTGACGAGCAGGATCGTCTTGCGGACGGTCCGCTGGAGCGTCAGGAACTCGTTCTGCAGCCGTTCGCGCACCACCGGGTCCACCGCGCCGAACGGTTCGTCCATCAGCAGCACCGGCGGGTCCGCCGCGAGCGCGCGGGCCACGCCGACCCGCTGGCGCTGCCCGCCCGACAGCTGGTGCGGGTACCGGCTCCCGTACACGGCCGGGTCCAGGCCCACAAGTTCGAGCAGCTCGGCCGCGCGGGCGCGGGCCCTGGTCTTCGGGGTGCCGATGAGCTGCGGCACCGTCGCCGTGTTCTCCAGCACGGTCTTGTGCGGGAACAGCCCGACCTGCTGGATGACGTACCCGATCCGGCGGCGCAGTTCGACGGGATCGGCGGCCGCGATGTCCTCGCCGCCCAGCAGGATCCGGCCCGATGTCGGCTCGATCAGCCGGTTGACCATCTTCATCGTGGTCGTCTTGCCGCAGCCGGACGGGCCCACCAGCGTGACCAGCTCGCCCTCCGCGACCTCGAAGGACAGGTCCTCGACGGCGGTCGTCCCGTCCGGGTAGCGCTTGGTCACTCGCTCGAATCGGATCACCCCCTCATCCTCCCCCACCCGTCCGCCCGGATGGGCGAAGGGTTCGTCAGGGGAGTGTTGCGGCTGTGCGAATGTTTCCGGCCAACGCGGGCAGCGGGGGTTATGGTCGCTCGAGGCCGGTCTCCGGCACGCGTGTGCGAGGGGAAGGGGGTGAGCGGCATGGCCGGGCAGGGCTGCCTGGTGGCGAACGACTGGATCTGCTGGGAGTACGTCAGCTCCCGTTCCGGGGAACTCGCCGACGCCACCGTCCAGCACGTCTGGATCACCGCGCTGTCGGTGTTCATCGGCGTCGCCGTGTCCGTGCCGCTGGCGCTGCTGGCCCGCCGCGGCCGCGGCTGGGCGGCGCCCGTGCTGGGCCTGACCACGCTGCTCTACACGATCCCCTCGCTCGCCATGTTCTCCCTGCTGCTTCCCTTCTTCGGGCTGTCGGCGGCGCTCGTGGTGACCGGCCTGGTGCTGTACTCGCTGACCATCCTGGTCCGCAACGTCCTGGCCGGCCTGGAGGCCGTCCCCGACGACGTACGGGAAGCCGCGCGCGGGATGGGCTACGGCCCGGGCCGGCTGCTGTGGCAGGTCGAACTCCCGCTGGCGCTGCCGGCGCTGCTGGCCGGGGTGCGGATCGCCACCGTCTCGACCGTGGCGCTGACCACCGTCGGCTCCATCGTCGGCAAGGGCGGCCTGGGCAACCTGATCGCCCCCGCCGTGAACAGCTCGTTCAAGGCCCAGGTGCTCACCGCCTCGGTGCTGTGCGTGCTGCTCGCGCTGGTCGCGGATCTCCTGCTGCTCGGCGTGCAGCGGCTGCTGACCCCGTGGACGCGCACCCCGCGTACGTCGCGTACCGCGCGCTCCGCACAGGCCGAGGGGGTCTGAGGGCATGGGCGTGCTGGCGCAGGCCTGGGACTGGCTGGCGGACGGGGCCAACTGGGCCGGGGAGAACGGGGTGTGGCACCGGCTCGGCGAGCACGTCTACGTCAGCGGGATCGCCCTGGCCATCGCCTGCGCGGTGGCCCTGCCGGTCGGGCTGTGGCTCGGCCACCTCGGCAGGGGCGGCACGCTTGCGGTGAACGTCTCCAACGCCGGACGGGCCGTGCCGGTGTTCGCGGTGCTCGCCCTGTTCATGGTGTCGCCGCTGCGCAGCGCGGGCTACGTGCCCACCATCGCCGCGCTCGTGCTGTTCGCCGTGCCCCCGCTGCTGACCAACGCGTACGTCGGCATGCGCGAGGTGGACCGCGCGGTGGTCGAGGCGGCCCGGGGCATGGGCATGTCCGGCCGCCAGCTGTTCCTGCGGGTGGAACTGCCGCTCGCGCGCGATCTGGTGATGACCGGGCTGCGTTCGGGTGCCGTGCAGGTCATCGCCACCGCCACGATCGCGGCGATGGTCGGCCAGGGCGGTCTGGGCCGGATCATCACCGCGGGCTTCAACACGTACAACACCCCGCAGGTGGTGGCGGGCGCGGTGCTGGTGGCCCTGCTGGCGCTGCTGGTGGAGGGCGCGCTGGTGGCCGCGGACCGGCTGCTGCTGCGGGCCCCGTCGCGCTGAGGCGCGCCCGCCGGCCGCCCCCGGTGCCCGATGTCCCCGCTGTGTTGTGATTCCCCCTGATTCCCAAGGAGCATGATGAGCAAGTCCACGCGCATCCTCGGCGCGACCCTGGCCGCGGTGGCCCTGACCGCATCGCTCGGCGCGTGCGGGGGCGAGAGCCTGGAGAAGTCCCAGGACGGCGGCTCCTCCGGCCCGGCCGGGGGCGGCAAGGGCCGGCTGGTGGTCGGCGCGGCGGGCTTCACCGAGTCCAACGTGCTGGCCGAGCTGTACGCACAGGTGCTCAGGGCGGCCGGTTACGACACCTCGATCACCACCGTCAACAACCGCGAGCTGTACGAGCCGTCGCTGGAGAAGGGCGAGATCGACGTCGCCCCGGAGTACGCCGCCACGCTCGCCGAGTTCCTCAACGCCAAGGTGAACGGACCGGACGCGCCCAAGGACAAGCCGGTCGCCTCCAGCGATGCGGCGGCGACGGTCGCGGCGCTGGAGAAGCTCGCGGCGCCGCTGGGGCTGAAGGCGCTGCCGGCGGGCGCGGCGGTCGACCAGAACGCCTTCGCGGTCAGCCGGGAATTCGCGCAGAAGAACAACCTGAAGACGCTTTCCGATCTTGGTAAGTCGGGGCTGAAGGTGCGGATCGCGGCGGGTGACGAATGCGCCGTCCGGCCCTTCTGCGCACCGGGGCTCGAAAAGACCTACGGCATCTCGGTTTCCGGTATCGACCCCAAGGGCGTCGGCACCCCGCAGGCCAAGCAGGCCGTCAAGGACGGGGCGGCCCAGCTGGTGCTGACCACCACCACCGACGCCACCCTCGACGGCTACGGCCTGGTCCTGCTGGAGGACGACAAGAAGCTCCAGAACGCCGACAACGTGCTTCCGGTCGTCAACGCCAAGGACGCCGGGGCCCCGGAGGTCGCGGCCGCCCTCGACCGGCTGACCAAGGTGCTGACGACCGCCGACCTCGTCGAGCTGAACCGCAAGGTGGACGCGGAACGGGCCAAGCCGGCGGACGCCGCGAAGGCCTATCTGGACTCCAAGGGCCTGCTGCGGAAGCAGTAGTTCGGCTTGATGGCGCTTGATGGCCAATTGTGGGGCGGCCGCCCGGGAAAGGATTGCCGGGCGGGTACCCCACGCGCCGCCCACGCCCTGTAAATTTCAGGCCATGCCCCGTGGACGCCACCGCAATCCCGAGCCCCTCCACCGACTTCTCACGCCGACGGCCGTCGCCGGGGTTTCCGTCGCCAGTGCCGGCGCGGCCTGGCTGCTCGCGGAACCCCTCGCCCTGCGCCTGCTCGTCGCCCTCACGGCGGCCGCGGGCGTGGGCGGTGCCGTCCTCATGCGCTCCTGGGACCGGGCGGCCGGCCGCCGGGTGGCCGAGCTGGCGCGCGAGCGCGTCAAGGACGAGTGGAAGACCGACGAGCGGATAGCCGAGCTCGAATCCGACCTGGAGGAGGCGCGCCTCCTGCGCGCCCGGCTCGACGCGAAGCTGCGCGCCAAGCGGGTCGAACTGGCGGGCCTGCGCGGCGAGCACGCCGCGCTGCTGCGCCGGTACGCGACCGCCGAGACCGAGCGCGCCAGTGCCCTGGAGAAGCGCCGCCTGCTGGCCCTCGAGGCCGCCGGGGCCCCGGCGGCCGGCCCCAGGGAGCTGCCCGCGGTGTCCGAGGAGCGCACCGGCAGCGGCGCGCCCACCCCGGTCGGCTACGCCCGGGCGCACGCCGCGATGTCGGCGCTGGCGCGCACGGCGCAGGAACGGTACGCCGCAACGGCCGCGCACACCCGTCCGGCTGCCCCCGCACCGGCGGTCCCCGCCCCGGCCCGCCGGCCGGCGGCGCCCGTGGCCCCGTACGCGGCCCAGCGCCGCTCCGCCTCCCGGGTCGAGGGCGGCTTCGACTTCTTCGGCACCAAGAACGCCGCGCAGGCCCGCGCCGCGATCGAGTCCGTGCAGAACGAGGACCTGGCCGACGTCGTCGGAGCCGAGGCCCTCGCCGTCCACAAGGCGGAGTCGGCGGGCACCGACGCCGAGCCGGAGTTCAAGGCGGCCACCCCCGAACAGCGGGCGGTGGGCCAGGTCATCGACCTGACGGCCCACGACGAGACCGAGCCCATCGACGTGGCCCGGCTCCGCACGGCGATTTCCTAGGCGGTGTCGTCAGTGCGCGAGCGGCGCCAGGGGCGCCCGGGCGAGGTCTTCGACTGCCCCTGCTGCTTCCAGCCGACGCTGGGGTCGAGCGCGTTGTTCGAGATCTGCGGCGAGTGCGGCTGGGAGGACGACGGCCAGGACGACGCCGACGCCGACCGGGTATGGGGCGGCCCCAACGGCCGGCTGAGCCTGACCGAAGCCCGCCGCGAGTACCGGGAGTGGGTGGCGGCCGGGGACGCCGACGCCTCCTCGGTGACGCAGGACGGGCCCGGGGCCTGGCGGACGGCGGCCCGCGCCGCCCTGTCAGAGGAGCCGGAGGGCAGCTCCTAGGCGCGGCCCGGACGCGCGGTTCCTCCACAGCCTGTGGAAAGACGCACGGCACCGGAACGGGCTCAGGGAAAAACCGGGACGAGCCCCACCGCCACCAGCTCCAGCAGGAGCTGCGCGGTCAGCGCGCCCGGGCGCATCCGCTCCGGACCGGCCAGCGCGAGCACCGTCGCCGCCAGCGCCGCACCGGACAGCGCCAGGAACAGCAGGACGGGGAACGGCGCGCAGCCGCCGTACATCAGGCAGCGGCTGCCCTGCTCGGTGGCCAGGACCAGGATCTTCGCCACCACCAGCGCGGGCACGAACAGCACGGCGGCGATCAGCGCGCGCACGCGGATCCGGGCGGCCCCGGCGGACGGGGGCGCGGCGACGGCTGCGGGGCGGGGGGTCCAGGTCATGCCGCCATCCTGTCCGGGCGGACCGGCACGGGCATCCGTACGCGTACTCAGTCCGTGCGGCCCCCGTACCCGGGTGGGCCCCCCTACCCGGGCGGGCGCCCGGCGGGCTCAGAACAGCGGCAGCTGACCCGGATGCGGTCCGAGGACGAACCCGTCCAGCACCGGGGCGGAGGCGCCGAGCACCACACGGGCCCGGGAGCCGGGGCAGGACACCATGTCACCGCGTCCACGACCGGCCGGCGGGTCGTGGCGGGCGATCCGGCCGGCCGTCACGGCGCAGTCGCGGCCGCAGGAGGGGCAGGCGCGTCGGGGTGAGTGGGACATGCCCCCAGTGTGCCCGGCCGCACCGACACCGAAGCCGTCAGGAGGCCGCCACGGCCGCCCCCTCAGGCCCCTCGGCCCGGTGTGGCCCGGCCTCCCGGGACGCCCGCCACGCCCGGTGCGCCCGGTCCACCCGCGCCCACAGGGCCTCCCGGTCGGCGGCCGTCAGGTCGTCGGTGTTCCGCCCGAAGGTGCCCGCCACGGCCTCGAAGAACTCCCGGGGCCCGGCCAGTTCCCGTTCCTGCACCGGCTTCCCGGCGGTGACGCGGCTCAGGACCCTCCCGCGCAGGACGTCCACGCCGTCGGCGTCGCGCCGGAACAGCGCGAGGGTCCGTACGAAGGAGGAGTCCGCCGAGGTGGACAGCCAGGTGTGCGTCTCCTCGAAGTCGGCGGTCGTCGCGGGCGCGTCACGGAAGTTCACCCGGGGCATGGGGCTGTCGGGGGTGAGGTAGCTCCAGCCGGGCCCCTCGCCCTCCAGGGGCTCCAGCCGCTCCAGTGCGTAGCGGAAGCCGCCCTGCTCCCACGCGCCCTCGCGCAGCGGCAGCGGCTCGTGCGGGCCGTCCCCGAGCCCCACGTCCACCCAGTACGCGGTCCCGCCGGTGCGGACGGTCAGGCTCAGGTGGTGCCCGTTGACCGCGCGCGAGGAGGCGTCCGCCTCGACACCGCCGAGGTGGCGGGTCACGTCGTAGCCCAGGTGTTCCAGGAGCGCCGCGAAGCCGCCGTTGAGGTGGAAGCAGTAGCCGCCGAATCCGGCGGCGATCCGGCGGGCCGACAGCTCCGGGTCGATGCCGGGCGGCCGGCCCAGCTGGATGTCGACGTTGTCGTAGGAGACGCGCTCCACGTGGGCGCGCTGGAGGGCGAACAGCCCCTCCGCGGAGGGGGTTCCCGGGGCGGTGATGCCGAGCCGGCGCAGGTAGTCCGAGTAGGTGCCAGTGGTCATGGGGGGACCCTAGGACGCCGCCGCGCCCCGGCCCGGGCGGGTTCGCACCGGACTGTCAGGTCCGGGGCGCGCCGGGGGCCGCGGCGGGAGGGCGCGGCTACTTGTCGATGTCGCCGACGACGAAGAAGAGCGAGCCCAGGATCGACACCATGTCCGCGACCAGCTGCCCCGGCAGGAGCACGGCCAGCGCCTGGATGTTGTTGAAGGAGGCGCTGCGCAGCTTCAGCCGGTACGGGGTCTTCTCGCCCTTGGACACCAGGTAGTAGCCGTTGATGCCGAGCGGGTTCTCCGTCCAGGCGTACGTGCTCCCCTCGGGCGCCTTCAGCACCTTCGGCAGCCGCTGGTTGACCGGGCCGGGCGGCAGCTCGGCCATCCGGTCCAGGCAGGCCACGGCCAGGTCGAGGGCGTTGTGCGTCTGGTCGAGCAGCACCTCGAAGCGGGCCAGGCAGTCGCCCTCGGTACGGGTGACCACCGTGAGGACGTCCTGGAGGTCCCCGTAGGCCAGGTACGGCTCGTCGCGGCGCAGGTCGAAGTCCACGCCGGAGGCGCGCGCGATCGGGCCGGAGACCCCGTACGCGTGCACCGCCTCGGCGGACAGGACGCCGACGCCGCGGGTACGGCCGCGGAAGATCTCGTTGCCGTGGACCAGCTTGTCGTACACGTCCATGCGGGTGCGGACGTCGGCGATGGCGGCGCGCGCCCGGCCGAGCCAGCCGGCGGGGAGGTCCTCCTTGAGGCCGCCGACGCGGTTGAACATGTAGTGCATGCGGCCGCCGGAGATCTCCTCCATGACGGCCTGGAGCTCCTCGCGCTCGCGGAACGCGTGGAAGATCGGGGTGATCCCGCCCAGTTCGAGGGGGTACGACCCGAGGAACATCAGGTGGTTCAGCACCCGGTTCAGCTCGGCGAGGAGCGTACGCATCCACACCGCGCGCTCGGGGACCTCCATGCCGAGCATCCGCTCGACGGCCATGACGACGCCGAGCTCGTTGGAGAACGCGGAGAGCCAGTCGTGGCGGTTCGCGAGCATCACGATCTGGCGGTAGTCGCGCGCCTCGAAGAGCTTCTCGGCACCCCGGTGCATGTAGCCGACCACCGGTTCGGCGCTGGCGATGCGCTCGCCGTCCAGGACGAGCCGCAGGCGCAGCACGCCGTGGGTGGAAGGGTGCTGGGGTCCGATGTTGAGCACCATGTCGGTGCTCTCCGCCGCACCGCCGATGCCGACCGTGGTCTCCGTCATGGGCGCATTGTCTCAGTCCTAGGGTGGGCCCATGGAGACGGGGACGAAGGGTGAGACGGGCCGGCCGGACTGGGTGGGCCTGCCGGGCGGGCTCCGCAGGCTCCGGCGGCTGCTGCTGGTGGTCTGGACGGTGCCCCTCACGGTGGCCACCGGCGTGTCGCTGGGGCTGGCGGCCGGGCCGGGGTGGGCGGCCTTCGCGGCGTTCTGGCCCGGTGTCCTGGGCTGGGGGTGGGTGCTGGTGGGGCGGAACTGGCGGTCCTGGCGGTACGCGGAGCGGGCGGACGACCTGCTGATCAGCCGGGGCGTGCTGTGGCGGGAGGAGACGGTGGTCCCGTACGGGCGGATGCAGCTGGTGGAGGTGACGTCGGGGCCGCTGGAGCGCCGCTTCGGGCTGGCCTCCGTCCAGCTGCACACGGCGGCCGCGGCGACGGACGCCAAGATCCCGGGACTGGCCCCGGAGGAGGCGGAACGCCTCCGCGACCGCCTGACGGCCCTGGGCGGAGCAAGGTCGGCGGGCCTGTGACGGAGCACCCCGCGAGCACCCCGCGCCACGACCCGCCGCCCCCGCAGCCGGGGGACACCCCCACGCCCCCGCCGCCCCCGGACACGGCACCGCCCCCCGCGGCCCCCGTCCCCCCGTCCGGCGGCGGCGAGCGCCGGCTGCACGTCCTGACCCCCCTGCGCCGCGCCTGGGTCCCGATCGCCGCCACCGCCGGCGTCGTCCTCCAGCAGGGCGACCGCGTCCAGGAGTGGATCACCGGCCTCACCCCGGCCCTGCGGCTGCTCACCGTCGCCGCACTGGTCCTCGTCTTCGGCACGTACGGCTTCCTCAGCTGGTGGTTCACCCACTACGCCGTCACCGACACCGAGCTCCGCATCCGCACCGGACTGCTCTTCCGCCGCACCGCCCACATCCGCCTCGACCGCATCCAGGCCGTCGATGTCACCCGCCCCCTGCCGGCCCGCATCGCGGGGGTCGCCAAGCTCCGGCTCGACGTCATCGGCACCGAGGAGAAGGACGAGCTCGCCTTCCTCGACGAACGCCACGCCGTCGCCCTGCGCGCCGAGCTGCTCGCCCGGGCGGCCGGCTTCGCGCCCGCCGAGGCCGTCGCCGTCGGCCAGGCCCCGGCGCGGGAGCTGCTGCGGGTGCCCGTGCGGGACCTGGTGGCCTCCCTGCTGCTCAGCCTCGACGTGTGGGCGGCGCTCGCCGGCGGGCTCACCGCCCCGGTGGCCGTGTGGTGGTTCAGCGGCAGCCCCTGGGCGGCCGCGGCCATCCTGCTGCCGCTGCTCGGCGCGGCCTGGACCGCCAGCCTGGGCCGTTTCCTCGCCGGGTACGACTGGACCGTCGCCGAGTCCCCCGACGGGCTCCGCCTGGACCACGGGCTGCTGGACCGGGTCCACGAGACCGTCCCGCCGGGCCGCGTGCAGACCGTGCGGATCGTGGAGCCGCTGCTGTGGCGGCGGCTCGGCTGGGTCCGGGTGGAACTGGCCGTCGCGGGCTCCAGGAACGAGCTGCTGGTCCCGGTGGCCACCCGGGCCGCCGCCCACGCCCTGATCGCCCGCGTGCTGCCGGGCGCGGACCCGGCCGGCCTGGTCTTCAGCCCGTCCCCGCGGACCGGCGCGCGCTGGGTGGTGCCGGTGTGGTGGAAGGGGTACGGCCTGGCCGTCTCGGACGAGGTCTTCGCCGCCCGGCGCGGGCGCCTGTGCCGGCGTACGGAGATCGTTCCGCATGCGAAGGTACAGAGCGTGCGCCGCTCACAGGGCCCGTGGGAGCGCGCCCGCGGGGTGGCCGACCTGCACGTGGACACCGGCGCGGACAAGACGGTCACGGCCCGGCTGCGCTCCGCCGACGAGGCCTCCGGCCTGCTGCACGACCAGGCGGTCCGCTCCCGCACCTCCCGCGCGGCGGCCCGCCCCGACCGATGGATGACCTGACATGACGACGGCCTACGAGCGCCTGCTGGGGACCGGTTTCGACGGCGCCCCCGCCGACGACCCCTACGACGTGATCTACGGCGGGTACGACGATCCGGCCCACCGCGACCGCGTCCCCGGCCTCACCGCCCTGCTGGCCGACCCCGGCGCGGCCGCCGGCGAACGCCTCATGGCCCTGGTCGCCCTGGTGTCCTGGGCGGAGCCCGCCGGGTTCGAGGCGGTCGTCCGGGCCGCCGGCACCGACCCCCGCGCGACCCCCTGGTACGGCTGGTCCACCGACCGCTGGTTCTCGGCGGACCGCAGCTACGGCCTCCTGTGCGAAGCGGCCGCGGGCAGCGACGAGTTGGCCGGTGAGAAGGGCACCTCGGAGCTGCGCACCGCGACCCTCCGCGCCCTGGTCGCCCTCGCCGACCGCGAGGGCTTCGACGACCGGCTGGGCGACTGCCTCGACGCACGGGCCGTACGGGACTGCCTGCCCGGGATCCGTACCGTCGTCGAACGGGGCCTCGCCCGGATGCGGGCCGGCGAGCGCTTCCACTTCGACGTGGAGACGCAACTCGTGGACCTGGCGGGCGCGGTGACCCAGGTCGACGAGGAACTGGCCGTGGAACTGCTCACACCGCTGCTCGGCAACGCCCCCTCCGGCCGCGCCCTCCGGCACGCCGCGGGCCCCGTGTCCCGCTGCCGGGTCCCGGCCGGCAGGGCGCTGGCCGCCCGGCTGTGGGACTCTGGCGACGCGTACGTACGGGAGGTGCTGGGGGCACGGAAACCAGCCGGGGGCGATTTTCGGCCAGACGTCCAGGCGGGATGAAACCGTGTTTGTGTTCGCAACGTCCCTTCGGTAGACAGGTAGACAGCCAGGAACGCAAGTGACGGCACAACACGTCAGGGGTGGGTGAATGAAGTTCGACATGGGCAGCACGACGCTGTCCGAGCTGGGCAAGGCCACGAGCGGCTCCAGCGACGACCTCGGCACGCTGATCAAGCTGCTGATCGCCGCGGCGGACCCGCTGGAGGGCAAGTTCAACGGCGTCGGCCGGACCGCTTTCGACTCCTTCAAGCGGCGCTCCGACGCGATCACCGCCGAGCTGAACGGATCGCTGCGCGCCATCCTCGGCGGTCAGGCCGGGATGGACACCTCGTTCAACACCGGTGCCCAGGAGCAGGGCGACAACGCCCACCAGAACATGGGCTCCGCCAACTTCGACGCCGCCCGCTTCGGCGCGCGCTGACACCGGGGGACTGAAGGACATGGGACAGAACCAGGACCGCACCTCGTACGACATCGGGGCCTCCGTCGAGGTCCAGGGCGGACTCGGCGGCATCATCGGCCAGCTGGAGCGGGTGCTCGGCGACCGTGAGGCCGCGGTGAAGGCGGCCATGGCCGAGTTCACCGCCGACGGCGTCTCGGACGAATACCACGGCAAGGAAGCCCGCTGGCACAAGGCGGCGAACGAGGTGCGCGACATCATCCGCCTCGTCCGCAGCACGCTGGAGCAGAACGACGCGACCGCGCACGCCACGCTGCAGAAGGCCAAGGCGGCGGTCGACGCCATCGGCTGACGCCGGCCGGGACGGACACGAGGGACACGGGGGTAGGGCATGAACTGGGACATCAAACCGTCCGGTGTGCAGGGCGTCATCAACAAGACGATCACCGCCGCCGAGGGCTTCCAGAAGGCGGGCAAGTCGCTCCAGACGGAGCTGCCGGAGGCCGCGAAGCACGCGGGCACGGTCACTCCGGGCGGCGGCACCGGCGGTGAGGGCGGCGGCATGGGCCCGATCGCCGGCGCGCTGGGTGAGCTCATGAAGTCCCACGAGTACCGTCTCGGCTACATAGGGGCCCGTACGGAGGCCTCGATCAACGGTGCCGTGAAGGCCACGACGGCATACGTGCAGGGCAACATCGAGCAGGCCCAGAACGCCCAGAACGAGGCGCTGAAGGAACCGAAGGTCGACCTTCCCGGGGCGGGTCAGAAGTGACCGACCACGTACCGATCAATCCGTGCACGATCCCGCAGTTCACGGGTGACCTGGACGCGTTGGAGCAGGACCATGCG
>NZ_JBVISL010000006.1:0-132557 GCF_055575555.1 Streptomyces sp. NPDC034085
GCCCGGTTACATTCCGAACCCGGAAGCTAAGCCTTTCAGCGCCGATGGTACTGCAGGGGGGACCCTGTGGGAGAGTAGGACGCCGCCGAACAATCTTTCAAAGGACCCTTGGTCCAGCGTTCAACGCTGGGCCAAGGGTCCTTTTTGTTTTTGTACATCTTTACGCCGAAGCGCGGCCATGGGTTGGTTGCGCGAGAATGACTAGCGGTACCCCGAAGACAGGAGTCACACCCATGTCCAACTCTCCCGACGATCGTCCGGAGCGCGAGCCTCGGCGCAACGACGGCGGTGACAGGGGCGGCTTCCGTCGTGACGACCGTGGTAGCGACCGTGGTGGCGACCGTCCCCCGTTCCGTCGTGACGACCGTGGTGGCAGGCCGGCCGGTGGCGGTTTCCGCCGTGACGACCGTGGCGGACGCCCGGCCGGCGGCGGCTTCCGCGGCCGTGACGACCGCGGTGGCGACCGTCCCTCCTCCCCGCGTCGTGATGACGACCGTGGTGGTTTCCGCGGCGGTCGTGACGACCGTGGCGGCGACCGCCCGTCCTTCCCGCGCCGTGACGACCGCGGTGGGGACCGCCCGTCCTTCCCGCGCCGCGACGACCGTGGTGGTGACCGTCCGTCGTTCCCGCGTCGCGATGACCGTGGCGACCGTCCGTCGTTCCGTCGTGACGACGAGCGTGGTGGCCGTCCCAGCTACCCGCGTCGTGACGACGACCGTGGTGGGCGTCCGTCCTACCCGCGTCGTGAGGACGACCGTGGTGGTTTCCGTGGCGGTCGTGACGACCGTGGTGGCGACCGTCCGTCCTTCCCGCGTCGCGATGACCGCGGTGGGGACCGTCCGTCGTTCCGTCGTGACGACGACCGTGGTGGCCGTCCGTCCTACCCCCGTCGTGACGACGACCGTGGTGGTTTCCGTGGCGGTCGTGACGACCGTGGCGGCGACCGCCCGTCCTTCCCGCGCCGTGACGACCGCGGTGGGGACCGTCCGTCGTTCCCGCGTCGCGATGACCGCGGTGGCGACCGTCCGTCGTTCCGTCGTGACGACGACCGTGGTGGCCGTCCCAGCTACCCCCGTCGCGACGATGACCGTGGTGGGCGTCCGTCCTACCCGCGTCGTGACGACGACCGTGGTGGTTTCCGTGGCGGTCGTGACGACCGCGGCGGCGACCGTCCCTCGTTCCCCCGTCGCGATGACCGCGGTGGCGACCGTCCTTCGTTCCGTCGTGACGACGACCGTGGTGGCCGTCCCAGCTACCCCCGTCGTGACGACGAGCGCGGTGGTTTCCGCGGCGGCGACCGTCCCTCGTACCCGCGTCGCGACGACCGCGGCGGCGACCGTCCGTCGTACCCGCGCCGTGACGACCGGGGTGAGCGTCCCAGCTACCCGCGCCGTGACGACGACCGTGGTGGACGTCCGTCCTACCCCCGTCGTGACGACGAGCGCGGCGGTTTCCGCGGCGGTCGTGACGACCGCGGCGGCGACCGTCCCTCCTTCCCCCGTCGCGACGACCGCGGCGGCGACCGTCCGTCCTTCCCGCGCCGCGACGACCGCGGTGACCGTGGTGGGTACCGTGGTGGCCGCGATGACCGTGGTGGCGACCGCGGCGGCTTCCGCCGTGACGACCGCGGTGAGCGGGACTACCGCGCGGACCGCGACCGGGACCCGGTCAAGCGGCTTCCGATCGACGACGACGTCACCGGCCACGAGATCGACGCCGATGTCCGCCAGGAGCTCCTGAGCCTGCCCAAGGGCCTGGCCGAGGAGGTCTCGCGCAACCTGGTCATGGTCGCCCGGCTGATCGACGAGGACCCCGAGCAGGCGTACGCGTACTCCCGCATCGCCCTGCGTCTGGCCTCCCGCGTCGCCGCCGTGCGCGAGGCCGCCGGCTTCGCCGCGTACGCGACGCAGAAGTACAGCGAGGCGCTCGCGGAGTTCCGCGCCGCCAAGCGGATGACCGGTTCCGTCGAGCTGTGGCCCGTCATGGCCGACTGCGAGCGCGGCCTGGGCCGTCCGGAGCGGGCGCTGGCCATGGCCGGTGAGCCCGAGGTGCAGAAGCTGGACAAGGCCGGCCAGGTCGAGATGCGTCTCGTCGCGGCCGGTGCCCGGCGGGACATGGGCGAGCTCGACGCCGCCATCGTGACCCTGCAGAGCCCCGAGCTGGCCTCCAGCTCCGTGCAGCCGTGGACCGCGCGTCTGCGGTACGCCTACGCCGACGCCCTGCTGGCGGCCGGTCGTGAGGACGAGGCCCGCGAGTGGTTCGCCAAGACCCTCGAGGCCGACAAGGACGGGGCCACCGACGCCTCCGACCGCCTCGCCGAGATCGACGGCGTCGAGTTCGTGGACGCCGCCGCGGCCGCCGCGGACCTCGAGGACGCCGAGTTCGAGGACGTCGAGGACGAGGACGCCGAGGACGAGGACGAGGGTCAGGACCCGGCCGAGGTGGCCGCCGCCGAGCGCGCCGCCGACCAGGCCGAGTACTACGACGAGGACGACGAGGAATACGAGCCCGTCGATGCCGACGACGCGGCCGACGCCGACGCGACCGACGGGCGCGACAAGGCGTAACCGCGACGCTCGCAGGACGGCGGAAGGGCGGCACCCCCTCGGGGGTGCCGCCCTTCCGCACGTCCGGGGCGGTGGGGGGGCTCAGTCCAGGCTGCGCAGCACCAGGCCGGTGGCCGGCTTCGGGCCGAAGGAGGTGGACTTGCGGGGCATGGTGACGCCCTGCCGGGCCAGGTTCCGTACGACCTCCTCCCGTACGGGGTGCAGCAGGACCGCGGTACCGCCGTGCCGTTCGGCCATGGCGACCGTGGCGGCGGCGTCGTGGATGTAGGAGATGTGGTCGGGGGCGTCCGGGATCTGCCACAGGGCGTCCAGCAGGGAGGCGTGCAGCACGGTCGCGTCCAGCCGGCGCCAGGCCTCGGGGCGGTCGCGCCGGACGGTGCGCTCGATGAGGGCCGGTTCCGGGTCGGTGACCAGGTGGAAGGTGCCGTCGCCGGTGAGGAGGAAGGCGTTGCCGCGCTCCGAGGCGTCCGCGAGGACCTCCAGGGCCAGGGGCAGCGGGCCCTCGACGGGGCGGATGCGGAAGGAGCCCTCGACCTTGGCCAGTGCCTCGGCGAGGGGCAGCCGGCGCAGCATCCGGTGGATGGCCCGGACCTGGAGCGGGTACCGGACGGTGTCCACGAGGAGGACCAGGCCGAAGTCCCAGGGGGTGGCCGAGCCGTGCTCCTCCTGGAGGCGCAGGTACGTCGCCCAGCGGTGGTGGCCGTCGGCGATGAGGGCCTGGCGGTGTGCCAGGTCGGCGGTGACGGCCGCCAGTTCGGCCGGGTCCGTGATGGCCCAGAGGCTGTGGCGGAAGCCGTCCTCGGTGACGGTGGACAGCAGCGGCTCGCGGGCGGCGGTGTCCTCGACGATCCCGGCCGCTCCGGTGCCGGGGCCGTCGCCGCGGTAGGTGAGGAGGAGGGGCTCCAGGTTGGCGGAGGTGGCGCGCATCAGGCCCGCCCGGTCGGTGACCACGTCCGGCATGACGTCCTCGTGGGGGAGCACCACGCCCGCCTCGGCGGGGGAGAGGGCGAGGGCGCCGATGATGCCGCGCTGCAGGAGACCCGCCCTGCGCTGCTCGTAGACGTACAGGGCGGGCTGCGGGTCGACGCCCAGGACGCCCTGCGCGAGCCAGTCGCGCAGGGTGCGGGCGGCCTGCTCGTTGCGGGCCGCCGGGGTCTCGGCCTGCGGCAGGATCAGCCGGACGATGTTGTGGGGGTCGGCGGATTCGAGGTAGTCGACTCCGTCGGGGCGTACGACCACGTCGTACGGCGGCGAGGTCACTGCCGCCAGGCTGCCGACGCGCTCCGGGACATAGCGCAGTCCGTGGAAGGGGATCAGGCGCAGCCCGTGCTCCGCGTTGCCAGGTGTGGTCATTGGTGCATGGTAAGACCCGTCTCGGGATGCGGGATGATCGGGGGAGAGACGGGGTAGCGCAAACTCGGACAAGATCGATCGTACGCATTGCGAGCCTCGAGCGTTGTTGCAACGGTTCAGAAGGAGCGGCCAGATGACCCGGCAGAGCAGGACCAGTCCCGCGGGCAGTGAGCGGAGTCTGCACCAGGCGTACGACACGGCCCTGCTGGACCTGGACGGGGTGGTGTACGCGGGCGGGCACGCCATCGCGCACGCGGTGGAGTCCCTGGCGGTGGCCCGGGAGGACGGCATGCACCTGGCCTACGTCACCAACAACGCGCTGCGCACCCCGGACGCCGTCGCTGCGCATCTGAGTGAGCTGGGGATCCCCACCGAGGCCGGTGAGGTGATCACGTCCGCGCAGGCGGTGGCCCGGCTGATCGCGGAGCAGGTGGAGCCGGGGTCGAAGGTGCTGGTGATCGGCGGTGACGGGCTGCGGGTCGCGCTGCGCGAACGCGGGCTGGTGCCGGTGGAGTCCGCGGAGGAGGAGGGGCTCGCGGCGGTCGTCCAGGGGTACGGCGGGCCCGATCTGGCGTGGGGGCGGTTCGCGGAGGCCTCGTACGCGATCAACCGGGGGGTGCCGTGGTTCGCTTCGAACACCGACCTGACGATTCCGGGGGCGCGCGGGATCGCGCCGGGCAACGGGGCGGCCGTGGAGGTCGTACGGATCGCCACGGGCGCGGAGCCGCAGGTGGCGGGGAAGCCGCTGCCCCCGATGCACCGCGAGACGGTGCTGCGGACGGGGGCGAAGCGGCCGCTGGTGGTGGGGGACCGGCTGGACACCGACATCGAGGGGGCGTTCAACGGGGACGTGGACTCGCTGTTGGTGCTGACCGGGGTGACGGACGCGGCGCAGTTGCTGCGGGCCGAGCCGCGCCACCGGCCCACATATGTGGACCGGGACCTGCGGGGGCTGCTGAGCGGGCAGCCCGAGGTGGTGGAGGACGGGGACGGCTGGCGGTGCGGCGGCTGGAACGCGGTGCACACGGACGGTTCCCTGGACGTGGTCCCGGCCGCGGAGCCGGAGCGGGCGGGTGATCCGGTCGACGGGCTGCGGGCGCTGTGCGCGGCGGCCTGGTCGCGGGCCGGGGACGGGGTGTACGGGGACGGCGTGGAGAAGGCGCTGGCGAAGCTGGGGTTCTGAGCGGGGCCGCCGTCCGGATGGTGATCGGTGGGGCGCAGGGTAGGCTAACCTAACTTGGGTGTTGGCTGAGAGTCCCCCCGAAACCGAGCGGAACGCGCCGCCGCCCGTGGCCCGTCCACGGCACGCGGTGCGCGCCGCCGGCCTGCTGATCGCCCTCGCCGTGCTGGCCCTGGTCGCGGTGGCGAGCATCGCCGTGGGTGCCAAGCCCATGCCGCTCGACCAGGTCTGGCACGGCCTGTTCCACTACGAGGGCACCACGAACGACGTGGTCGTACGGGACCTGCGGGTCCCGCGCACCGTCCTCGGCGTGCTGGTCGGGCTCGGACTCGGCCTGTCCGGCGCGGTGATGCAGGCGCTGACCCGCAACCCGCTGGCCGAGCCCGGCATCCTCGGCGTCAACGCGGGCGCGGCGGCGGCCGTCGTCTCGGCGATCAGCTTCTTCGGGGCGAGCACGCTGACCGAGTTCGTGTGGTGGGCCTTCCTCGGCGCCGCTGTCGTCTCGGTCGCCGTGTACGTCCTCGGCGGCAGCCGCAGCGCGACGCCGGTGCGCCTCGCGCTCGCCGGGACGGCGGCCAGCGCGGCGCTCGTCGGGTACATCAACGCCGTGCAGCTGATGGACACCAAGGCGCTGGACAAGCTGCGCTTCTGGACGGTGGGCTCGCTGGCCTCGGCCACCATGGACACCGTCCGCCAGGTCGCCCCGTTCCTGCTGGCCGGTGCGGTCCTCGCCCTGGTGCTGGGCCGCCCGCTCAACGCGATGGCGATGGGCGACGACACGGCGCGGGCGCTCGGCGCGCACCTGACGCGGACGCGGATCCTGGCGATGGCCGCCATCACCCTGCTGTGCGGGGCCGCGACCGCCGCGTGCGGGCCGATCGTCTTCATCGGGCTGATGATCCCGCACCTGGCCCGTCTCGTCACCGGGCCCGACATGCGCTGGGTGCTCGTGTACTCGGCCGTCCTGTCGCCCGTGCTGCTGCTCGGCGCCGACGTGATCGGACGGGTCGTCACCCGTCCCTCCGAACTCCAGGTGGGCATCGTCACGGCGCTGATCGGCGGCCCCGTCTTCATCCACCTGGTCCGGCGCAAGAGGATGGCCCAGCTGTGACCGCTCACCCCGCCGCCACGGAATCCCGGCTGCGCGCCCTGCGCGGTCCCGGCGGCACCTCGCTGCGCGTCGAGCCGCGCGCGCTGGCCACCGGGCTGGTGCTGGCCGCGGTCGCCGTGGTGCTGGCCGTCGTGCTCATCGGCACCGGCGACTTCGAGATCGCGCCCTGGGACGTCGTGCGGACCCTGCTGGGCAACGGCACCCCCGCCGACGACTTCATCGTCAACGACCTGCGGCTGCCGCGGGTCCTGGTCGCGGTGCTGGTCGGCGCGGCCCTCGGGATGGCCGGGGCGGTCTTCCAGTCCGTCTCGCGCAACCCGCTCGGCTCGCCGGACCTGCTCGGCTTCGGGTACGGGTCGGCCGTCGGTGCGCTCGTCGTGATCGTCGTCTTCAAGGGCGGGGCGGGCGAGGTGGCGCTGGGGGCGGTGGCCGGCGGCCTGCTGGCCGGCGCCGCCGTCTACCTCCTCGCGTACAAGCAGGGGATCCAGGGGTACCGGCTGGTGCTCGTGGGCATCGGGGCTTCCGCCGTCCTCGTGGCGCTCATCCAGTACCTGATCGCCAAGGCGCAGATCGTCGAGGCCACCCGGGCGATGGTGTGGCTGACCGGCTCGCTGGCCGGGCGGGACTGGGGGCAGGTGTGGCCGCTGCTGGCGGTCTGCGCGGTGCTGTTCCCGCTCGTGCTGGGGCAGAGCCGGGCCCTGCGGATGATCGAGATGGGCGACGACGCCGCGTACGCCCTGGGCGTCCCGGTGGAGCGGACCCGGATGCTGCTGATGCTGGCGGCGGTCCTGCTGACCACCGCGGCCGCGGCGGCGGCGGGACCGATCAGCTTCGTGGCGCTGGCCGCGCCGCAGCTGGCCCGGCGGCTGGCGCGCTCGCCCGGGTCGAGCCTGCTGACCGGCGCGCTGATGGGCGCCGTCCTGCTGCTGGCCTCGGACCTGGCCTCGCAGCGGGCCTTCGGCGCGGACCAGCTCCCGGTGGGCGTGGTCACCGGGCTGACCGGCGGTGTCTACCTGCTCTGGCTGCTCGTCACCGAGCGCAGGGCGGGACGTATATGAACGAGCGGACCGGAACGAGGAGCGGGCACGTGCAGAGGCTGATCGCGGAGGACGTCACCCTCGGCTACGACCAGCGGGTCATCGCGGAGAACCTGTCGGTGGAGATCCCCGACCACTCCTTCACGGTGATCGTGGGACCCAACGCCTGCGGCAAGTCGACCCTGCTGCGGGCGCTGTCGCGGATGCTCAAGCCGGCCGCCGGACGGGTGCTGCTCGACGGCCGGGCCATCTCCTCGCTGCCCGCGAAGAAGGTGGCGAAGACGCTGGGGCTGCTCCCGCAGTCCTCGGTCGCGCCGGACGGCATCACCGTCGCCGACCTGGTCGCGCGGGGCCGCTACCCGCACCAGGGGCTGCTGCGCCAGTGGTCGGCGCAGGACGAGCGGATCGTCCTGGAGTCGATGGCCGCGACCGGCGTCGCCGAGCTCGCCGGCCGGGCCGTGGACGAGCTGTCGGGCGGCCAGCGCCAGCGGGTGTGGATCGCGATGGCGCTGGCCCAGCAGACCCCGCTGCTGTTGCTGGACGAACCGACCACCTACCTCGACATCCAGCACCAGCTCGACGTGCTCGACCTGTGCGCGGAACTCCACGAGAACCAGGGCCGCACGCTCGTGGCGGTGCTGCACGACCTCAACCACGCGGCCCGCTACGCCACGCACCTGGTCGCGCTGCGCGCGGGCAGGGTCGTCGCCGAGGGGCCGCCGGCCGAGGTGGTCACCGCCGAGCTGGTGGAGGAGGTCTTCGGGGTGCGCTGCCGGATCATCGACGACCCGGAGACCGGCACGCCGCTGGTGGTCCCGGCCGCCCGGCGGGCGCGCGCGAAGGCCACCGTCTGAGGCTCGCGCCGGGACGGGCCCGCAGGCGGGCCCCCACCCGCCGGACGGAGTCCGGCGCAGCGGCGCGAAGCCGGGGAGGCCGCTCGCGGCCGAGTCGTGTGAGCGGTGCGTTGAGGGGGCAGGGCCGCTCGCGGCTGAGTCGTGCGAGCGGCGCGTCGAGAGGGCGGGGCCGCTCGCGGCCGAGGCGTGCGAGCGGCGCGTGAAGAAGGCTAAAGCAGGCTCTTGAGGCGCAGCAGGTCGCGGAAGCCGGCCTCCAGCCGGACCCGGCCGGAGGCCCAGGCCTTGGCGAACTTCAGCTCGCCGGCGACCAGCGCGACGAGGTCGTCGCCGGTCATCGCCAGCCGGATGTCGGCCTTGGTGCGGGGCGGGCCCGGCGTGAGGGCGTCCACCCGGATCCGGCCGCCCTCCAGGCGCCCGGAGAAGGTCTGGTCGAGGTCGGTGATGTGGCAGCTCAGGGAGCGGTCGAGGGCGGCCGCGCCGCGCACGTCGCCGTCGGCCGCCGCCAGGTTGCCGGAGAGTCGGTCGAGTGCGGCGCGGCACTCCTGGATCGTAGCCATGGTGATCACGACCGTACCGCAGAGCCGCCGGTGGTGGCGCCCGCGCTTCGGGGTAGCGTCGTGGCATGACCGACGAAGTGTCCGAGTGCGTTCCGGAAGACGACCACCGGGAGCCCGCGGCGGAGCCGGACGCCGAGCCCGCCGCGGCCGCGCCGCTGGGCCTCGTACGGACGCCCACCGGCCACGCAGGGGTGGACGCGCGGCTGGAGCGGCTGGCGGACGCGGACCACCTGGCGGCGGACGGGCACGCCGAGGTGTACGAGGATGTGCACAGGGGACTGCGCGAGGCGCTGGACGCGCTGGACGCACCGCCCGTCCCCGGACCTTACGAAAACAGGAGCTGAACCGAACGTGGCAGGAGTGGCACGCCGCCGCCTGGACGCCGAACTGGTACGCCGCAGCATGGCCCGCTCGCGCGAGCACGCGGCCCAGCTGATCGCCGCGGGCCGGGTGACCGTGGGCGGTACCACCGCCACCAAGGCGGCCACCCAGGTCGAGACCAGCGCGGCCCTCGTCGTCCTCAAGGACGACAGCGACCCCGACTACGTCTCCCGGGGCGGCCACAAGCTGGCCGGCGCGCTCGCCGCCTTCCGGCCCCGGGGGCTGGCCGTCGAGGGGCGGCGGGCACTGGACGCGGGTGCCTCGACGGGCGGGTTCACCGATGTGCTGCTGCGCGCGGGCGTGGCCCACGTGGTCGCCGTCGACGTCGGCTACGGGCAGCTCGCCTGGTCGCTGCAGAGCGACGAGCGGGTCACCGTCAAGGACCGTACGAACGTACGGGAGCTGACGCTCGACCTGATCGACGGCGTCCCGGCGGACCTGGTGGTGGGCGACCTGTCCTTCATCTCCATCGGGCTGGTGCTGCCCGCGCTGGTGCGGTGCACGGCGCCGGACGCCGACCTGGTGCTGATGGTGAAGCCGCAGTTCGAGGTCGGCAAGGAGCGCCTGGGCAGCGGCGGTGTGGTGCGCAGCGCCGAGCTGCGGGCCGAGGCCGTGCGGGACGTCGCGGCGCAGGCCTGGAAGCTGGGGCTGGGGGTGCTGGGGGTGACGGCGAGCCCGCTGCCGGGGCCGTCGGGCAACGTCGAGTACTTTCTGTGGCTGCGGGCGGGGGCACCGGCACTCGACCCGGGGGATGTCGACCGTGCAGTGGCGGAGGGGCCGCAGTGACAGAGGTGTCAGCAGGTTCAGCGGGTTCAGCACGTCGGGTGGAAACGGAGGGGGCCGCGGAGCCGGCGGGACCGAGGACGGTCTTCCTGGTCGCGCACACCGGACGGCCCGCCGCCATCCGCAGCGCCGAGCTGGTGGTGCAGGGGCTGTTGCGGTCGGGGATCGGGGTGCGCGTCCTGGAGGACGAGGCCCGGGACCTGCCGCTGCCGCCCGAGGTGGAGCTGGTCGCCGAGTGCACGCCCAAGGTGCTCGGCGGGTGCGAGCTGCTGATCGTGCTGGGCGGGGACGGGACCCTGCTGCGCGGTGCGGAGTTCGCCCGCGGCTCGGGCGTGCCGATGCTGGGCGTCAACCTGGGCCGGGTCGGGTTCCTCGCGGAGGCCGAGCGCGACGACCTCGACAAGGTCGTGGACCGGGTGGTCAGCCGGGACTACGAGGTCGAGGAGCGGATGACCCTCGACGTCCTCGTACGGACCAACGGGGACGTGGTGCACCGGGACTGGGCGCTGAACGAGGCCGCCGTCCAGAAGGTGTCAGCGGAGCGGATGCTGGAGGTGGTCCTGGAGATCGACGGGCGCCCGGTGACCGGCTTCGGCTGCGACGGCATCGTCTGCGCGACGCCGACGGGCTCCACGGCGTACGCCTTCTCCGCGGGCGGGCCGGTGGTCTGGCCGGAGGTGGAGGCGCTGCTGATGGTGCCGATCAGCGCGCACGCGCTGTTCGCGAAGCCGCTGGTGACCTCGCCCACCTCGGTGCTGGCCGTGGAGGTGCAGAACGGTACCCCGCACGGGGCCCTGTGGTGCGACGGGCGCAGGACGCTGGAGCTGCCCGCCGGGGCCCGGGTGGAGGTCCGCCGGGGGACGGTGCCGGTGCGGCTCGCCCGGCTGCACCACGCGTCCTTCACGGACCGGCTGGTGGCGAAGTTCGCGCTGCCGGTCCAGGGGTGGCGCGGGGCACCGCACTGACGCTCCAATAGCACACTCGTTCGAGAAGCTTCGGGCGGGTGAGGTCACATGGCACCGGTGAAACCTCGGTATCGTCGTCCCGTGCTTGAGGAGATGCGGATACGGTCGCTCGGGGTCATCGACGACGCGGTGGTCGAGCTGTCGCCCGGTTTCACCGCGGTGACCGGCGAGACCGGCGCGGGCAAGACGATGGTCGTCACCAGCCTCGGGCTGCTGCTCGGCGGCCGCGCCGACCCGGCCCTGGTACGGATCGGCGCCAAGGCGGCCGTGGTCGAGGGGCGCCTCGTCATGCGCCCCGACGCGCCCGCCGCCGTACGCGCCGGGGAGGCCGGGGCGGAACTCGACGAGGGCGCCCTGCTGATCAGCCGGACCGTGTCGGCCGAGGGGCGCTCGCGCGCCCACGTCGGAGGCCGCTCCGTGCCCGTCGGCCTGCTCGCCGAACTCGCCGACGACCTCGTCGCCGTCCACGGGCAGACCGACCAGCAGGGCCTGCTGCGGCCCGCCCGCCAGCGCCAGGCCCTCGACCGGTACGCCGGGGACTCCGTCTCCGTCCCCCTGGAGAAGTACGCCGGCGCCTACCGGCGGCTGCGGGCCGTCACCGCCGAGCTGGACACCCTGACCACCCGCGCCCGGGAGCGGGCGCAGGAGGCGGACCTGCTGCGCTTCGGGCTGGACGAGGTCGCCGCCGTCGAGCCGCTGCCCGGCGAGGACGCCGAGCTCGCGGCCGAGGCCGAACGGCTCCGGCACGCCGAGTCCCTGGCCTCCGCGGCGCAGGCCGCGCACGCGGCACTGGCCGGTGACGTCGAGGACCCCGAGGGCGTCGACGCCAACACGCTCGTCGCGGGCGCGCACCGCGCCCTGGAATCCGTACGCTCCCACGACCCGGCGCTCGGCGCGCTCGCCGACCGGATCGGGGAGCTCGGCATCCTGCTGGCCGACGTGGCCGGGGAACTGGCCGGGTACGCCGACGACCTGGACGCCGACCCGCTGCGGCTGGCCGCGGTGGAGGAGCGGCGGGCCGCGCTGACCCAGCTGACCCGCAAGTACGGCGACTCGATCGACTCCGTACTGGACTGGGCCCAGAAGGGCTCGGCGCGGCTCCTCGAGCTCGACGGCGACGACGAGCGGATCACCGGGCTGACCGCCGAACGGGACGCGCTGCGCGACGAACTGTCGGTCCTGGCCCAGGCGCTGACGGACGCGCGGACCGAGGCGGCCGAACGGTTCGCCTCCGCGGTCACCGCCGAACTGGCTTCCCTCGCCATGCCGCACGCCCGCGTCACCATCGACATCCGGCAGACCGAGGACCCCGAGGGCGTCGAGGTCGGCGGGCGCGCGGTCGCGTACGGGCCCACGGGCACGGACGAGGTCGAGCTGCTGCTGGCCCCGCACCCCGGCGCCCAGCCGCGGCCGATCGCCAAGGGCGCCTCGGGCGGTGAGCTGTCGCGCGTCATGCTGGCCGTGGAGGTCGTCTTCGCCGGGTCCGACCCGGTGCCGACGTACCTCTTCGACGAGGTGGACGCGGGCGTCGGCGGCAAGGCGGCGGTCGAGGTCGGGCGGCGGCTCGCGAAGCTCGCCAAGTCCGCGCAGGTCGTCGTCGTCACGCACCTGCCGCAGGTGGCCGCCTTCGCGGACCGCCAGCTGCTGGTGGAGAAGACCGTCGACGGCTCGGTGACCCGCTCCGGGGTGACCGTCCTCGAAGGCGAGGACCGCATCCGCGAGCTGTCGCGGATGCTGGCCGGCCAGGAGGACTCCCAGACGGCACGGGCCCACGCCGAGGAACTGCTGGCGGCGGCGCGCGCGGACGCCTGAGCGCGGGCGGCCCGCCCGCTGTTAGCCCGTGTGGGTGAGGCTGGGGGGCGTACTGCGGTATCTCGTCCCGGATCCGCACCCGTATGGTCCCGGAACGCGCGTACGGACTGGCATCCTGGGCGACGTCTCTGACCCCCCTCCTCACCCTGGAGCTACGGCCCGTGAGCAGCTCCCCGGCCTCCTTCCCGGCCCCCGCACAGCCGTACGGGCGGCCTGCGCTGCGCACCCTCCAGGTCCTCGGCGGTACGGGAGCGGGCAGCAGCGCGCACGTGCGGTCCCTGGCGACGGGGCTGGCGGCGCGCGGCGTACGGGTGACCGTGTGCGCCCCCGCGGCGGCCGAGGGGGAGTACGACTTCACCGGCGCCGGGGCGGAGTTCACCCCCGACGCGGCGGGCGCCCTGCGGGCCGCCTGCGGCCGGGCCGACGTGGTGCACGCCCACGGGGTCCGGGCCGGGATGCGCGCCGCGCTGGCGCTGCGCGGCGGCGGGCGGCGGCCGCCGCTGGTGGTGACGTGGCACGGCAGCGGGCCCGAGCCGGCGGGGCCGCTCGGACGGCTGAGCCGGCTCCTGGAGCGGCACGTGGCCCGGGCCGCGGCGGTGGTGCTGGGCTCCTCCTCCGACCAGGTGGACCTCGCGCGGCGGCGCGGGGCGCGGGACGCGCGGCTGGCGGCGGTGGCCGTGCCGGCGGCGCCGTCGCTCCCCGACGCCGGCAAGACGCGGGCGGAGCTGGGCGTGGTGGAACGGCCGCTGGTCGTCGCGGTCGGCAGCCTGGTGGCGCGGCGCGGGTACTCCGTCCTGCTGGACGCGGCGCGGGCGTGGCGGGTGCTGGAGCCGCCGCCGCTGCTGGTGATCGCGGGGGAGGGACCGCTGCGGCCCGAACTGGCGCGGCGCATCCGGGAAGAGGGGCTCCCGGTGCGGCTGCTGGGCCGGCGCGGGGACGCCGACCGGCTGCTGGCGGCGGCGGACGTGGCGGTACTGCCGAGCCGCTGGGAGGGCCGGTCCCTGCTGGCGCAGGAGGCCCTGCGGGCCGGGGTGGCCCTGGTGGCGACCGAGGTCGGGGGCGTGCCGGAGCTGGTCGGCGACGCGGCGGTGCTGGTCCCGTACGGGGACTCCGGCGCGCTGGCGGGCGCGGTGGCCGCGCTCCTGGACGACCCCGACCGGCGGGCGGCCCTCGCGGTGGCGGGCCGGGCGCAGGCGGCGACGTGGCCGACGGAGGACGACACGGTGGCGCAGGTCCTGGCGGTGTACGACGAACTGATGGACCGCCGGTAGCCTCCGGCGGTTCCAGGGCGGTGCGCGGCTGCGCCCGTTCCGCGGCGCGAGGCCGAGCCCCCTCCCCGCCCTCCACCCGTTCCCCGGGGCTGTGCCCCGGACCCCCCCCCGGGGCTGCGCCCCGAGCCCCCCGCGGGGCTGTGCCCCGGACTCCCCGGGGCTGCGCCCCGGGCCCCCCGCGGGGCTGCGCCCCGGACTCCGCGGGGCTGCGCCCCGGATCCCGCGGGGCTGCGCCCCGGATCCCGCGGGGCTGCGCCCCGGATCCCGCGGGGCTGCGCCCCGGATCCCGCGGGGCTGCGCCCCGGATCTCGCGGGGCTGTGCTCCGGATCTCGCGGGGCTGCGCCCCGGATCTCGCGGGGCTGTGCTCCGGATCTCGCGGGGCTGCGCCCGGGACACCCAGGGCACAGCCCCGGGCGGGGCTGCGCACGCTTCGGCGGGGCGCGATGCGGGGCTCCGCGCCCGCGGCCCCGCGTGCCGGCGCGGCTACCGGGGACTTCAGCCCGCAACGCCGCACGGTCCAGCCCCGCCGGCGTTCGAGGCGCGGATCCGGGCGGAGCCCGGGAGGGGATCATGCTCCGCGCAGCGGCCACCACCCGCAGGCGGCCGACGGCACCGGCCCGTGCCCGTGGCCCCGCCCCCGGGCCGAAGCCCGGGAAGCGCCCCGGCGCTGAGCGGTGCGAGGACCGCGTCAGGAAGAGGTGTGGCGGCGGGCGCGGAGGGCCAGGCTCAGGGAGAGGACCGTTTCGGGGTCGTCCAGGTCCGTGCCCAGGAGCTCCGCGATGCGGGCCAGCCGGTTGTACAGGGTCTGGCGGTTCAGGTGCAGCTCGCGCGCGGTCTCCGCCTTGCGGCCCGCGTGGGCCAGGTACGTCTCCAGGGTGGGCAGGAGCGGCGGGCGCGACGTCGTGTCGTGGGTGCGGAGCGGGCCGATCGCGCGGTCCACGAAGGCCGCCAGGTCGGGGTGTTCGCGCAGCCGCCACAGCAGCAGGTCGATGTCCAGGCGGCGGGCGTCGTACCAGGGCCGGGCCGGCAGGCCGTGCGCCGCCGTGGCCGTCTCGGCGGCGTGCCGCAGGCCGGAGGAGGCGGCCGCCCAGCCGCCGGCGACGCCCACGACCACGGCCGGCGGGGCGACGGCCCGGTCCAGGCCGGCCCGTTCGACGCCCGCCCGCAGCGCGGCGGCGACCCGGTCGGCGACGGCCGTGCGCTCCGACTCGGCGCGCAGGGACACCAGCAGCGGCACCCGCCCCTCCACCGGTCGTACGCCGAGCAGCACCGGCACCCCGACCGACGACAGCTCCTCCAGTACCGCCCGGGCCAGCACGGCCCAGTTCCCCGAGGCCCCCAGGTCCGTGGACAGCCGCATCACGATCGGCAGCAGCGGCCCCGCCCCCGGCCGGAAGCCGAGGACGCGCGCCTGCGCCGGGGCGTCCTCCGCCGAGATCCGGCCCTCCGCCAGGTCCGTCAGGAAGTCGCCCCGGCCGCGCGCGGCCAGCTCCTCCTCCTGCCGCGCCTGCATCAGGACGACCGCCAGGACCCCCGCCGTGCGCTCCGCCGCCATTCGGTGGACCGGCAGCAGCGGGCCCGCGACGCCCACCAGGACGACTCGCGCCCGGACCGACCCCGTGCCGTGGCCGCCGCCCGGTACGTCGACCACCACCGCGTTCGCCGGGGGCTCGGCCGCGCGCTGGCCGCCGCGCAGGCCCTCCCACACCTGGAGCGGGTCCGCCGCCGCCTCGCCGGCCACCGGCCCGGCGGCGTACAGCAGTTGGCCGTCCGGGGTCTCCAGGAAGACGGGGTTGCCCGTGAAGTCGGCCAGGATGCGCAGCACCTGCGGGATCCCGCCGCCGCCCAGCAGGGCCTCGGTACATCGGCGGTGGACCTCCTCGGCCCGCTGGAGCAGGGCGTAGTGGCCGTTGACGATCTCGGTGTGGACCTCCTCCGTCACCGTCACGAAGGGGACCTCGCGGTGGAGCTGGACCAGCGGCAGCCCGGCGGCCCTGGCCGTCTCGACGATCGTGGCGGGGAGCCGGGTGAAGCGCGGGCCGAGTTCCACGACCAGCGCGGCGATGCCCCGGTCCGCGAGGCGGCGTACGAAGGCGCGCTGCTCGGCGGGCCGGGTGCCCAGCCCGAGACCGGTGGTCAGCAGCAGTTCGCCGCCCTTGAGCAGCGAGGCGATGTTGGGGACCTCGCCCGCGTGCACCCAGCGCACGGTCCGTCCCAGGCGGTCGGCGCAGGCGACCACCTCCGGGAGCCCGCTGCGCAGTCCCGGCAGCTCCAGTGCCCGCTGAACCGTGATTCCGCCCTGGTCGTCCATGTCGCGGACGCTACCGGCCGGCCCGTACCGCGCGTATCACCGGGCGGTTACGGAGTCCGATATGCCCCCGTCCGGACCGACAACTCGTCGCCCCGGCACAGAGATTATCGGACCGCGTGCCGATTGTGGCGTGCGTCACGCGGGTGGAGAGTGACGGCCTTCGGCAAGACCACGAAGCAGGAACGAGGACTCCATGAGCAGAGCCAGCGCCACGCCGCCACCCGCCGCCGGGGCCGCGCCCCCGGTCCAGCGCCTCAAGGCCAACTCCGTCGGCCTGGTCGGCGTCGTCTTCATGGCGGTCGCCACCGCCGCGCCGATCACCGCGATGACCGGCAACCTGCCCATCGCGGTCGGCTTCGGCAACGGCACCGGCGCGCCCGCCGGATACCTCTTCGCGACCCTCGTCCTCACCGTCTTCGCGGTCGGCTACGTGGCCATGGCCAAGCGGATCACCGCCGCCGGCGCCTTCTACGGGTTCATCTCGCACGGCCTCGGCCGGATCGCCGGCATGGCCTCGGGGATGCTCGCCGTCCTCGCCTACATCGTCTTCGAGGCCTCGATCGTCGGCGTGTTCTCCTACTTCGCGAAGACGACCGTCCACGACCAGCTCGGCGTCGACCTGCCCTGGGTCCTCTACGCGGCCGCCATGCTCGCCGTCACCGCCGTCCTCGCGCACTTCGACATCAACCTCACCGCCAAGGCCCTCGGCGTGATGCTCGTCGCGGAGATCGCCGTCCTCTTCGCCGTCGCCACCGCCGTGCTCGTCGCGGGCGGCGGACCGGACGGCATCCCGGTGGAGCCCGTCAACCCGAAGAACGCCTTCACCGGCACCTCCGCCGGGCTCGGCCTCTTCTTCGCCTTCTGGTCCTGGGTCGGCTTCGAGTCCACCGCGATGTACGGCGAGGAGTCCCGCGACCCCAAGCGGGTCATCCCCAAGGCCACCCTCATCTCCGTCGTCGGAGTGGGCCTCTTCTACATCTACGTCTCCTGGATGACCATCGCCGGCAACGGCCTGGCCGACTCCGTCACCCTGTCCGCCTCCGCCAGCCCCCTGGACCTGTTCTTCGCCCCCACCCGGACGTTCATCGGGGGCTGGGCCGTCGACGCCTTCCAGTGGCTGCTGCTCACCGGCTCCTTCGCCTGCGGGATGGCCTTCCACCAGTGCGCCGCCCGCTACCTGTACGCCATCGGCCGCGAGGGCTTCCTGCACGCCGGACTCGGGCGCACCCACCCCCGGCACGGCTCCCCGTACGTCGCCTCCGTGGCGCAGACCGCCATCGCCACCGCCCTCGTCGCCGGCTTCTGGCTCACCGGCCAGGACCCGTACCTGCACCTGTACACGCTCCTGGCGATCCTCGGCACGATGGCGATCCTGATCGTGCAGACCCTGTGCTCCTTCGCGGTCATCGGCTACTTCCGGGCCAACCACCCAGAGGACCGGCACTGGTTCAGAACCTTCACGGCGCCGCTGCTCGGCGGGATCGGGATGACCGCCGTCGTGGTGCTGCTGGTGCTCAACATGGAGACCGCCGCGGGGGCCGCCGCCGGCTCGCTGTTCTTCAAGCTCATCCCGTGGATCGTCGGCGCGGTCTTCCTCGGCGGCCTGGCCCTCGGGTTCTGGCTGAAGGCGAAGGCCCCGGCACGCTACGAGGTCATCGGCCGGATCGTCCTGGAGGACGCCGCCGAACGCACCGACGACGCCGACGACCCCGCCGCCACCCCCTCCGGCCCCGCCGCCGCCACCGTCTGAGGAGCCCCTCCCATGGCCCGTACCCCCCTGATGCACTCCCTGCGGCAGCTCGCCGCCGAACACGCGGCCGCCCGGCGGCTGCGGATGCCCGCCGCCGAGGTCCGCGGCTCCACCCGCCGCGAACTCCTCGGCCGCGCCGCCGCGCTCGGCCTCGGCACCGCGCTCGCCTCCTCCGCGACGGCCGCCACCGCGCACGCCGCGCAGAGCGCCCCGGCCCCCAAGCGCGCCACCCCCGCCCGCGTCGCCGTCGTCGGCGCCGGCATATCCGGCCTCACCGCCGCCCTCACCCTCCAGGACGCCGGCATCCCCTGCACCCTCTACGAGGCCAACCCGGCCCGCGTCGGCGGCCGCATGTGGACCCAGCGCGCCCACTGGGCGTACGGCCAGACCTCCGAGATCGGCGGCGAGCTGATCGACACCAGCCACAAGAAGATCCTGGAGCTGTGCCGCCGCTTCAACCTGCCCACCGAGGACTTCCTCGGCGGCGGCCCCAACGGCGCGGAGGAGGTGCTCCGGTTCAACGGCGAGTACTACTCCCGCACCCAGGCCGACGAGGACTTCAAGGCCGTCTACCAGGCGCTGCACCGCGACCTCCAGGAAGCCGGGGAGGTCACCTGGAACAGCTCCACCCCCGCCGGCACCGCCCTCGACAACATGACCCTGTACGAGTGGATCGAGACCCGGATCCCCGGCGGCCACGGCTCCCAGCTCGGCCGGTTCATCGACGTCGCCTACAACGTCGAGTACGGCGCCGACACCACCGCCCAGTCCGCCCTCGCGCTGGTCCTGCTGATGGGCTACCAGCCCAACCCCGGCAACTTCAACGTCTGGGGCCTGTCCAACGAGCGCTACCACATCACCGGCGGCAACGACCGGCTCCCGAACGCCATCGCCGCCGCCCTGTCCGCCGGCACGATCGTGATGGGCCGCGAGCTGCTCGCCGTACGGGCCAACGCCGACGGCACCCAGACCCTCACGTTCGACGACTCCGGCGCCACCCGCACCACCGTCGCCGACCACACCGTCCTGTGCCTGCCGCTGCCCGTCCTCCAGCGCCTCGACACCTCGCAGGCCGGCTTCGACCCGCTGATGCGCAACCTGCTGCGCGACGCCCGCATGGGCTACTGCACCAAGCTCAACATGCAGTTCACCGCCCGGCCCTGGCGCGGCACCGGCCCGTGGCCCGGCGTCTCGGCCGGAGACTGCTTCACCGACTCCGACGTCCAGCAGACCTGGGACACCACCAAGGTCCAGCCCGGCAACGGCGGCATCCTCCTCCAGTACGGCGGCGGCAGCCTCGCCGGCTCGCTCACCCCCGCGACCCCCTTCGCCACCGAGGCCGACCCCTACGTACGGGCCCTCGCCCAGCGGATGCTGACCGGCATCGACGTCTTCTTCCCGGGCACCAAGGCCGTCTGGACCGGCCGCGCCCAGCTCTCCGCCTGGCACCGCAACCCCTACTCGCTGGGCGCGTACTCGTACTGGCCCACGGGCTACCTGCACCGCTACGCCCAGTACGAGGGCACCGCCCAGGGCAACGTCCACATCGGCGGCGAGCACTGCAGCTACGACTTCCAGGGCTTCATGGAGGGCGGCGCCACCGAGGGCGAACGGGCCGCCCGGGAGGTGATCGCCGCCCTCACCTGAGACCGGCACCGGGCCCGCGCCCCTACAGCGGCTTGATGTTGTGGTTGTAGCGGAAGACGTTGTCCGGGTCGTAGCGCCGCTTCAGCTCGCCCAGGCGCCGCATGTTGTCGGCGCCCAGGCCGGCCACGACCCGGTCCGCGCCCTCGTCCCCGGTGAAGTTGAGGTACACCGCGCCGGTGCGCCACGGCCGGACGTCGGCGCGGACGTCCCCGACCCACTGGCGGACCCGGTCGTCGTCGGCCGGGTCCTCCCACATCCCGAACGGGTGCACCGCCCAGGGGGCGTCGCGGTAGGGGACCGGGTAGTCGCCCGGGGCGGAGGCGATCGCCCCGCCCTGCGGCCACACCAGGTGCTGGGTGGCCGTCGGCACCGGCATCGAGTCGGCGCGGGCGCAGAACACGTCCACGCACGCGTCGGGCAGCCCCGTGAGGTACTCGGCCGACCAGTAGTTCCGCAGCCCCGGCGGGTCGTCGATCATGCACTGGAGGTCGGCGTACGGGATGGCCGTGACGATCTCCACCTCGTGCGGGACCGCCAGCAGCGGCTCCGCGAGCCTGCGCATCTCCTCCTCGGGGCCCGCGTACGTCAGCAGCACGCCCGCCAGCAGCAGGCCCACCAGGTGCGGCGGTACGAACTCCTCGGGCGGCGCCGTCAGGTAGAGGGCGGCGCCGCTCGCCTCCGGCGGCCCGGACTCGATGACGTCCCGGTAGGCGCGCACCGCCTCGGGCCCGCGCTCGGGCAGGTACAGCAGGAACGCGATCGACATGTGGGGCAGGTCGTGCAGCCGCAGGGTCAGCGAGGTGGCGATGCCGAAGTTCCCGCCGCCGCCGTGCAGCCCCCAGAACAGGTCCGGGTGGTCCTCCGCCGTGGCGTGCACCAGCTCGCCGTCGGCGGTGACCAGGTCCACGCCCAGCAGGTTGTCCACGGCCAGCCCGAACTTCCGGTCCAGCCAGCCCGTCCCCCCGCCCAGGACGAAGCCGCCGACGCCGGTGGTGGAGGCCCGGCCCCCGGTGGTCGCCAGCGCGTGCGGCTGGCAGGCCCGGTCCAGGTGGCTCATCGTGGCGCCGCCGCCGATGTGCGCGGCCCGCGCCGCCGGATGGACGGTCACCCCGTGCATCCGGCGCAGGTCGACGACCAGGCCCCCGTCGTTCAGGGACATCCCCGCGACGCTGTGCCCGCCCCCGCGCACCGCGACCGGCAGGTCGAGCTCCCGGGCGAAGCGCACCGCCGTGACCACGTCCGACGCGCCCTCGCACTGGGCTATCACCGCCGGCCTGCGGTCGACCATGGCGTTGAACACGGTCCTGGCCTCGTCGTACCCCGGGTCGTCCGGGGCGAAGACGTCGCCGGCCAGGTCCTCGCGGAGCGCGGCAAGGGCCGTGCCCGCCTTCGAGAGGGGCGCCATGGCGACCCCCCCTTCCCGAGAGGGGCAGGGGACCCCTACAGCGTAGGCGGGCGGCACGGGGCCCGCGCGTCAGCCGCCGTAGGCCCCGCTCGCGGTCAGCCGCAGCGCCGTGTCGATCAGCGGGACGTGGCTGAAGGCCTGCGGGAAGTTGCCGACCTGGCGCTGGAGCTTGGGGTCCCACTCCTCCGCCAGGAGCCCCAGGTCGTTGCGCAGGGCCAGCAGCTTCTCGAACAGCCGGCGCGCCTCGTCGACCCGGCCGATCATCGCGAGGTCGTCGGCCATCCAGAACGAGCACGCGAGGAAGGCCCCCTCGTCCCCCTCCAGCCCGTCCACACCGGCCTCCTCGCCGGCCGTCGGGTAGCGCAGGATGAACCCGTCCGGGGTCGACAGCTCGCGCTGGATCGCCTCGATGGTGCCGATGACCCGCTTGTCGTCCGGCGGCAGGAAGCCCATCTGCGGGATGAGCAGCAGGGAGGCGTCCAGCTCCTTCGACCCGTAGGACTGGGTGAAGGTGTTGCGCTCCGGGTCGTAGCCCTTCTCGCAGACGTCCGCGTGGATCCGGTCGCGCATCTCGCGCCAGCGGTCCAGCGGGCCGTCCGCGTCGCCGCTCTCGATCAGCTTGATCGTGCGGTCGACGGCCACCCAGGCCATCACCTTGGAGTGCACGAAGTGGCGGCGGGGGCCGCGCACCTCCCAGATGCCCTCGTCCGGCTCGTTCCAGTGGGTCTCCAGGTAGCGGATCAGCTTCAGCTGGAGCACCGAGGCGTAGTCGTTGCGGGCCAGGCCCGTCATGTGCCCGAGGTGCAGGGCCTCGGTGACCTCGCCGTACACGTCGAGCTGGAGCTGGTGCGCGGCGCCGTTGCCGACGCGCACCGGGCTGGAGTTCTCGTACCCGGGCAGCCAGTCCAGCTCGGTCTCGCCCAGCTCGCGCTCGCCGGCGATGCCGTACATGATCTGCAGGTTCTCCGGGTCGCCGGCCACCGCGCGCAGCAGCCAGTCCCGCCAGGCCGCTGCCTCGCCCCGGTAGCCGGTGCGCAGCAGCGAGGACAGGGTGATGGCGGCGTCACGCAGCCAGGTGTAGCGGTAGTCCCAGTTGCGGACCCCGCCGATCTCCTCCGGCAGGGAGGTCGTCGGCGCGGCGACGATCCCGCCCGTGGGGGCGTACGTGAGCGCCTTGAGGGTGATCAGCGAACGGATCACCGCCTCCCGGTAGGGCCCGTGGTACGTACACAGGTCCACCCACTCGCGCCAGAACTCGCTGGTCGCCTCCAGCGCCGCCTCGGCGTCCGGGGTCTCCGGGGCGCCCTTGTGGGACGGCTGCCAGCTGATGGCGAAGGCCACCCGGTCGCCCGGCCCGACCGTGAAGTCGGAGTAGGTCGTCAGGTCCTTGCCGTACGTCTGCACCTCGGTGTCCAGCCAGACCGAGTCCGGGCCGGCGACGGCCACGGTGCGCCCGTCCACCTTGTGCACCCAGGGCACGACCCGGCCGTAGCTGAAGCGCATCCGCAGCGCCGAGCGCATCGGGACGCGCCCGCTGACGCCCTCCACGATGCGGATCAGCTGCGGCGCGTGGTCCTCGCGGGGCGGCATGAAGTCGATGACGCGGACGGTCCCGCGCGGGGTGTCCCACTCCGACTCCAGCACCAGGGAGTCCCCCCGGTAGCGCCGGCGGGCGGCCCGCGGCGGCTCCGTACCCGGCGCGAACGCAGGGCCGACGCGCCAGAACCCGTGTTCATCGGTGCCCAGAAGGCTCGCGAAGACGGCATGGGAGTCGAAACGTGGCAGGCACAGCCAGTCCACCGCCCCGTCCCGGCAGACCAGCGCCGCGGTCTGCATGTCCCCGATCAGTGCGTAATCCTCGATGCGCCCGGACACGTTGCTCTCCAGTCGAACGGCCACGTCCGCCCCGTAGGGCGCTTGCAATGCGCTGTCGCGCGGTCTCCTGTGCGCAGGGATCCCCGCGTCGAGTCCTAGATTGCCGGAACTGGCGTTGTTACGCCGTCTGCCGGACTGCTCGGCGGTGATGTGCAGCGGTATCCGAGCACGCTATGAGCGCACCCTAGTGATCTCCTTAAGTATCGGGACAATGTCACTCGGCCGAATGGGTGACCTGCCGAACCGCCTGGCAGGACGGTACCGGGCCGTCGGCGCGCAGCGCGCCCGGAGGCGGACCCTCCCGGGCGCTGATAGGCTGGTACCCCGTGGACCGGTGGTCTGCCTGTGCGAATCAGGGGCCCCGAAACCGCAGCTTCGGCACCCCCGGAAACGGGAGAAGTCGCCGGACGCACCTCACCTCGCGACCACGGGAGCCCCCTCTTGGCGATGCCGCCCAAATCCATGACGACCAAGCACATCTTCGTCACCGGAGGTGTCGCTTCGTCCCTCGGCAAGGGCCTGACGGCCTCCAGCCTGGGTGCGCTGCTGAAGGCGCGCGGCCTGCGGGTCACGATGCAGAAGCTCGACCCCTACCTGAACGTCGACCCCGGCACGATGAACCCCTTCCAGCACGGTGAGGTGTTCGTCACCAACGACGGCGCCGAGACCGACCTGGACATCGGCCACTACGAGCGCTTCCTCGACGTCGACCTCGACGGCTCGGCCAACGTCACCACCGGCCAGGTCTACAACACGGTCATCGCCAAGGAGCGCCGGGGCGAGTACCTCGGTGACACCGTGCAGGTCATCCCGCACATCACCAACGAGATCAAGCACCGCATCCGCCGCATGGCGACCGAGGACGTCGACGTCGTCATCACCGAGGTCGGCGGCACGGTCGGCGACATCGAGTCGCTGCCGTTCCTGGAGACCGTCCGCCAGGTCCGCCACGAGGTCGGCCGCGACAACGTCTTCGTCGTGCACATCTCGCTGCTGCCCTACATCGGCCCCTCCGGCGAGCTGAAGACCAAGCCCACCCAGCACTCCGTCGCCGCGCTGCGCAACATCGGCATCCAGCCCGACGCCATCGTGCTGCGCGCCGACCGCGACGTCCCCATCTCCATCAAGCGCAAGATCTCGCTGATGTGCGACGTGGACGAGGCGGCCGTGGTCGCGGCGATCGACGCCAAGTCGATCTACGACATCCCGAAGGTGCTGCACACCGAGGGCCTGGACGCGTACGTCGTGCGCAAGCTCGACCTGCCCTTCCGCGACGTCGACTGGACGGTGTGGGAGGACCTGCTGGACCGGGTCCACAACCCCGACCACGAGGTCAAGGTCGCGCTCGTCGGCAAGTACATCGACCTGCCGGACGCCTACCTGTCGGTGACCGAGGCGCTGCGCGCCGGCGGCTTCGCCAACAAGGCCCGCGTCCAGATCAAGTGGGTCACCTCCGACGACTGCAAGACCCCGGCGGGCGCCGCCGCGGTGCTCGGCGACGTGGACGCGATCTGCGTGCCCGGCGGCTTCGGCGACCGCGGTGTCAACGGCAAGGTCGGCGCGATCACCTACGCCCGCGAGAAGAAGATCCCGCTGCTCGGCCTGTGCCTGGGCCTGCAGTGCGTGGTCATCGAGGCCGCGCGCAACCTCGCGGGCATCGAGGACGCGAACTCCACCGAGTTCGACGCCTCCACCCCGCACCCGGTCATCTCGACCATGGAGGAGCAGCTGGCCTTCGTCGAGGGCGCCGGCGACCTGGGCGGCACCATGCGCCTGGGCATGTACACGGCCAAGCTGGCCGAGGGCTCCATCGTGCGCGAGGTCTACGGCGACGCGTACGTCGACGAGCGCCACCGCCACCGCTACGAGGTCAACAACGCCTACCGCGGCGAGCTGGAGAAGAAGGCCGGCCTGGTCTTCTCCGGTACCTCCCCGGACAACAAGCTCGTCGAGTACGTCGAGTACCCGCGCGAGGTGCACCCCTACCTGGTGGCCACCCAGGCCCACCCGGAGCTCCGCTCCCGCCCGACCCGGCCGCACCCGCTCTTCGCGGGCCTGGTCAAGGCCGCGGTGGAGCGCCAGCAGCAGGGCTGACGCTCGGTAACGTAGGCAGCCGGGTACGGATCATCCGTACCCGGCTGTCGCACGTTGTGGAGGGCATTGGGCATGGGCAACGTCATCAAGGACACGGCCGAGACCTGGGAGACGCTGGCGCGGCGGCGGCCGTTCGAGGGGGCGAAGACGGCCGTGGCCTCCGACCAGGTGCGGATGCCGGACGGATCGGTCGTCCGGCGCGACTACCAGGTGCACCCCGGGTCGGTGTGCGTGGTGGCCCTGGACGAGCAGGAGCGCGTGCTGGTGATCCGCCAGTACCGCCACCCGGTGCGGCACCGGCTGTGGGAACTGCCGGCCGGGCTGCTGGACGTTCCCGGCGAGAACCCGCTGGGCGCGGCGCAGCGGGAGCTGTACGAGGAGGCGTACGTCAAGGCCGACGACTGGCGGGTGCTGACCGACTTCTACTCCTCGCCCGGCGGCTCCGACGAGGCGGTGCGGGTGTTCCTCGCGCGGGGCATCTCGGAGGCCGAGGGGGAGCGGTACACGGAGACCTCCTCCGAGGAGGCCGACATGGAAGTGGAGTGGGTGCCGGTCCCCGACCTGGTACGGGGCATCCTGGCGGGCGACCTCTCGAACGCGGCGCTGGTGGCGGGCGTCCTGGCCGTGGCGACGGTCCTCGCCTCGGACCCGGACTTCGCCTCCCTGCGCCCGGCCCTGGCCCCGTGGCCGGCCCGCCCGTACGAGGCCTGACCGCCTGGGCGCGCGAGGGGGCGCGGCGCGAGCGGCGCGGTGAGGAAGCCGCGGCGATGTAGCCGCGATGAGGAAGCCGCGATGATAAATAGGCCCATCCGCTGATCCGATTGGGGGATCTGTAGGCCGCGCTCCACACGGGTCGTCGCTCTGCGTGAACTACGCTCAGCACCCCGGAGGCAGGGAGAGGAGCGGATCGTGGCGGATTTCGTCGGGCGGCGGCGTGAGCTCAAGGAGCTGCGCGAGGACATCGCCCGGACCGGGCTCGACACCCTCTCGGGCCGCAAGGCGAAGGCGCCCCGCGCGCGGGTGCTGCTCGTCGCCGGGCGGCCCGGCTCCGGGCGGACCGCGCTCGCGGAGGCGTTCGTGCGCGAGGTCGCCGACCAGTACCCCGACGGCCTGCTCCGGGTGCGGCTGACCCAGCCCGGCGGGGAGCCGGTCGCCACCGAGCGCGCCGTGCGGACCCTGCTCGAAGGGCTCGGGGAACCCACCCCGCCCGGGGCCGGCGAGGACGACCTGAGCGCGGCCCTGCGGGAGGCGCTGTCCGGGCGGCGCGCGATCCTGCTCGTCGACGACGCCGCCGACCCGCACCAGGTCGACGCCCTGCTCCCCGACACCCCCGAATGCCTGGTCGTGGTCACCGCCGAAGGCCCGCTCACCGGGATCCCGGACGTCCGCCCCTGCACCCTCGGCGGCCTGGAGCCCCCCTCCGCCGTCGGCCTGCTCTCCCGGCTCATCGGCGACACCCGCGTCACCGTCGACCCCCGGGCCGCCGAGTCCCTCGCCGAGGAGTGCGGCGGGCTTCCCGCCGCCCTCGCCCTGGCCGGCGGCTGGCTCGCCGCCCACCCCAAGGCCGCCGTCGCCGACCTGGCCAAGCAGCTCCACGAGATGCCCCCCACCACCACCGGCCCGCTGGGCCGCGCCTTCCGGCTCGTCTACGAGTCCCTGCCCCAGCCCGCCCGCCGCACCCTGCACCTGCTGCCGCTCGCCCCGGCCGGGATCCTCGACTCGCACACCGTCTCCGCCCTCGCCGGCTGCTCGGTGGCCGCGGCGCAGTCCACGCTGGAGGACTTCGCCGCGCTGGGCCTCGTACGGCACGCCCCGGACGGGATGTTCCTGCTCCCCGGCTGCCTCGCGCCCTTCCTCCAGGCCCTGCTCGAAACCAAGGAGCGGGCCCCGGAGGTACAGCTGGCGCGCGCCCGGACGCTGGAGCGGACCGTCCGGCTGCTGACCTCCTGCCGGGCCGCGGCCGACCCCGGCGAGGACGACGACGAGCTGCGCGAGCACCTGGACGCGATGCCCCGCGCCCTGCGCTTCCCCGACCGGCGCGCCGCCGCCACCTGGCTGGACACCCGGCTGCCCGCGCTGACCGCCGCCGCGCAGCTGGCCGTGGCCGACGGCGGGCTGGACACCCTGGCCCGCCGCCTGGTGTCCGCCCTGGTCCGGGCGCTGGCCGCGCACCGCGGCACCGAGGCCGCCGCGCCCGAGCTGTACGGGCTGCACCGCCTCGTCCTGGACGTCGCCGAGCGCCGCGGCCTGCACCGGGAGCGGGCCGCGGCCCTGCTGAACCTGGCCGATCTGGACGCCGCGACCGGCCGGACCCGGGAGGCGCTGGGCCGCTACCGGGCCGCGCTGGTCGCGGGAAAGGCGGCGAACGACCCCTACGCGACGGGCCGCGCGATGGAATCCGTAGGGGGTGCGTACCAGGAGCTGGCGGACTGGCCGCGGGCCTCCGACTGGTTCGGCCGCGCCCTGGCCCACGCACTGGCCCGGGGGGAGCGGGAGGACGAGGCCAGGCTCTACGGCCGGCTCGGCAACGTGCACACCTACGCGGGCCGGTACGGGGAGGCCCTGCGCAGCTGGCGCGCGGCCGCCGCCGGCTACCGCCGGCTCGCCGATGTCCCGGGGCAGGCAAAGGCGTTGAGCGAGATGGCACGGGTGCAGGAGTACGCCGGCCGGCCCGAGGAATCCCTGCACACCTGCCGCGAGGCCATCGAGCTGGCGCGGCGGGCCGGGGACCAGCGACTTCAGGCCGCGCTGCAGGTGCGGTTGGCCGACACGCTGGACCGTCTCGGCGACCCGGCGGCGGCCAGGCTGCACCGGTCGGCGGCCGACAGATTGCTGGGAGACGACCCCGTAGCCTGCGAAATCCGTAGTGTGTCCGACTGAAATTATTGGTTTGCAAGGCTAGACAGAGCTTCATCCTTCATTAGACTGGCTTCACCACGTCATTCCGTGGTGCATCCCGTTGCGCGTTCTTGTGGGCGGGTATGTATGGAAGTGCCCCGTAATATCCCCTGAGCCAAGGACCGTGATCGACGATGAAGGTCGGCATCCCCCGCGAGGTCAAGAACAACGAGTTCCGGGTCGCCATCACGCCCGCCGGCGTGCATGAGCTGGTCCGCAACGGCCACCAGGTCTTCATCGAGCAGAACGCCGGTGTCGGCTCCTCGATCACGGACGCCGAGTACGTCGCCGCCGGCGCCGAGATCCTCGGTACCGCCGACGAGGTCTGGGCGACCGCGGACCTGCTGCTGAAGGTCAAGGAGCCCATCGCGGAGGAGTACCACCGCCTCCGCAAGGACCAGACCCTCTTCACCTACCTGCACCTCGCGGCCTCCCGCGAGTGCACGGACGCGCTCCTCGCCTCCGGCACCACCGCCATCGCGTACGAGACGGTCGAGCTCGCCAACCGCGCGCTGCCGCTGCTCGCCCCGATGTCCGAGGTCGCGGGCCGCCTGGCCCCGCAGGTCGGCGCCTACCACCTGATGCGCTCGGCCGGCGGCCGCGGCGTCCTGCCCGGCGGCGTCCCCGGCACCCACGCCGGCGAGTGCGTGGTCATCGGCGGCGGCGTCTCCGGCTGGAACGCCGCGCAGATCGCCATCGGCATGGGCTTCCACGTGACCCTGCTCGACCGCGACATCAACAAGCTCCGCGAGGCCGACAAGATCTTCGGCACGAAGATCAAGACGATCGTCTCCAACGCCTACGAGCTGGAGAAGGCCGTCGTCGAGGCCGACCTCGTCATCGGCGCGGTGCTGATCCCGGGTGCGAAGGCCCCGAAGCTGGTCACCAACGAGCTCGTCGCCAAGATGAAGCCCGGAAGTGTCCTTGTCGACATTGCGATCGACCAGGGCGGCTGCTTCGAGGACTCCCGTCCGACCACCCACGCCGAGCCGACCTTCCAGGTCCACAACTCGGTCTTCTACTGCGTCGCCAACATGCCGGGTGCGGTGCCGAACACCTCCACCTACGCCCTGACGAACGCGACCCTGCCCTACATCGTGCAGCTCGCGAACCTCGGCTGGGCCGAGGCGCTGCGTCGCGACGCCGCCCTCGCCCTGGGCCTCAACACCCATGACGGCAAGGTCGTTTACGGCCCCGTCGCCGAGGCCCACGGCCTCGAGTCCGTCGAGATCAGCACGCTCATCGGCTGAACCGTCAACGACTGACGTCAATCTCACGTATCCGGCCGGACCTTGCCCGCAAGGTCCGGCCGGACGCGTTCGCGGGCCGCCCGCGGAGCCCCCTCAACTCGCCTCGAACGTAACCCTTTAACCCTTTCGCACACCTGCGAAACTTCGCAGTGACAGCGCGCACGCCCTTGACAGAGTGGTGTTCGGTTGCCGACACATCGTGCCGGGTCCGGTGGATTGTGTTGCCGCTGGGCGGTGACACGCCATAGAGTCGCCAACCGTCGGCATGGTGCAACGCTGACCTATCGATAAGTGTCCTGGTCACGTCCGAGGAGGTAAGACGACTTGTGAATGAGTCGACATTTGCTCCTGGAGGTGGTCGAGCAGGGACGCCTGAGCGGGGACAGGGTCCTGCCGGGCTGGAAGCTGTCGGCTCCGTCGCGGTCCGCACCTTCGCAAACCACCAGCACATGACGACGCCTCAAAAGAGCATGGACGGCCTAGACGTGAACTCCACGGCCGGCGACCACGGTGGCGATACGCCCATTGGTTTCGCCGACTACGACCAGGTGCCCGAGGGGCACTTCTACGACCCCGACGCGGAGTACGAGCCCGACCCCGAGTACGCGGCCACCCTCGCCCCCGACGCTGCCCGCCAGCGCCGCGAGCGGATCGGCCCGACCGGACGTCCGCTGCCGTACTTCCCGATCCCGGGTCCGCTGACCGACCACGGTCCGGCGAAGATCATCGCGATGTGCAACCAGAAGGGCGGCGTCGGCAAGACCACGTCGACCATCAACCTGGGTGCCGCGCTCGCCGAGTACGGGCGCCGCGTGCTGCTCGTCGACTTCGACCCGCAGGGCGCGCTGTCCGTGGGCCTCGGCGTGAACCCGATGGAACTCGACCTGACGGTCTACAACCTGCTCATGGAGCGGGGCATGTCGGCCGACGAGGTGCTGCTCAAGACCGCGGTCCCCAACATGGACCTGCTGCCGAGCAACATCGACCTGTCCGCCGCCGAGGTGCAGCTGGTCAGCGAGGTCGCGCGCGAGTCGACGCTCCAGCGGGCGCTGAAGCCCCTGATGGCCGACTACGACTACATCGTGATCGACTGTCAGCCCTCGCTCGGCCTGCTGACCGTGAACGCCCTGACGGCGGCTCACAAGGTCATCGTCCCGCTGGAGTGCGAGTTCTTCGCGCTGCGCGGTGTGGCGCTGCTGACCGAGACCATCGAGAAGGTGCAGGAGCGGCTCAACCCGGAGCTGGAGCTCGACGGCATCCTGGCCACCATGTACGACTCCCGTACGGTGCACAGCCGCGAGGTGCTGGCGCGGGTGGTCGAGGCCTTCGACGACCACGTCTACCACACGGTCATCGGCCGGACGGTGCGCTTCCCGGAGACCACGGTCGCCGGCGAGCCGATCACCACGTACGCGTCCAACTCCGTCGGCGCCGCCGCCTACCGCCAGCTGGCCAGGGAGGTGCTCGCCCGGTGTCCCGCCGAGTGAGTCTGCCCGGAGCCGACGAACTGTTCCGTACGACCGGGGGGACGGCCCTCCAGTCGTCCTCGCCGCGGCGGGGCGCCGAGGAGGCGCCGGCGGCCGGGAGCACGGAGCACGCGGCCGCACCGGCGGACGGCACGACGCGGACCACGGGGGACGCCCGCGGCCGGGCGGCCGCCGAGCCGGCGGTGGGCACGCAGCGCAGGCCGCAGGAAGGTTCTGCCGGCGCGGCCCCTCGGGCGGGCGGCAAGGCCCAGGGCCGGGGTGCGAACCGGCGGCCGAGCGGGCGGGAGCGGCACGACGAGAAGATCACGGTCTACGTCTCCGCGGAGGAGCTCATGGACCTGGAGCACGCCCGGCTGGTGCTCCGCGGTGAGCACGGCCTCGCGGTGGACCGCGGCCGCATCGTGCGCGAGGCGGTGGCGGTGGTCCTCGCGGACCTGGAGTCCCGCGGCGACGCCAGCATCCTGGTCCGCCGTCTCCGCGGCCGCTGAGCCCCCCTTCTTGACGCGCCGCTCGCGCGACTCGGCCGCGGGCGGCCTCCCCGGCTTCGCGCCGCTGCGCCGGCCTCCGGCGGTCGGACGCGGGGGAGGGCCGGTTCGGGTGGCCGGGCCGGCAGTCCGGGTGCGGGTGGTTCTCCGCTGCGCGGGCCTGGCCCCTCCCCGCCCTTCACCCGTTCTCGCCTCAAGCGCCGGCGGGGCTGGAAGTGCGCTGCGCGCACTCCAGGCGCCGCGACAGGTCCGGGCCGGGCTCGGCGCATCCAGCCCCGCCGGCGTTTGAGGCGCGGGGTCTGGGGCGGAGCCCCAGGGAACGGGGGAAGGGCGGGTAGGGGACCGGCACCGCGCAGCGGCGTCCCCGCGGTCGGCCGCGCAGGCCCTAGGCTGCTGGTGGCCGCCCGGCCGACTCCCGTACCACCCTGGACCGCGATGCCCCCGTACGAAGACACCGCCCGCCCCGCCCGGCGGAGCCTCGGCCGGGGCCCAGGGGCGGCCCAGGAGCCCGCTGGAGCCCCTCCTGGGGCCCGCACCCCGCCGACGGGCGGGCCGGAGCCCCGCACCCCTTCCACGGACCCTGAAGCGGGCACTGCGCCCGTACCGGCTCCCACGGCCGACGGGCCCGCAGCACCCGCACCGGCCCCGGCAGCCGGCGGGGCAGACCCCGTTCCGGCCCCGGCAGCCGGGCCCGCAGAACCCGCGCCGGCCCCGGCAGTCGGTGGGGCAGGTCCCGGACCGGGCCCCGGGGCCGTCGACGGCCCGGCAGGCGTCCTATCGGCTCCGGCGGGGGTCGGTGCGGCGGCGGGTCCCGGGGCGGCGACGGCGGTGGCCGGTGCGGGTGACGGGCGGTTCACGCTGCGGCTCGACAACTTCGAGGGCCCCTTCGACCTGCTGCTCCAGCTGATCTCCCGGCACAAGCTCGACGTCACCGAGGTCGCCCTGTCCAAGGTCACCGACGAGTTCATGGCGCACATCCGCGCCATGGGCCCCGACTGGGACCTCGACCAGACCACCGAGTTCCTCGTCGTCGCCGCGACCCTGCTCGACCTGAAGACCGCCCGGCTGCTGCCCGCCGCCGAGGTCGAGGACGAGGCCGACCTGGCCCTGCTGGAGGCCCGCGACCTGCTCTTCGCCCGGCTGCTCCAGTACAAGGCGTACAAGCAGATCGCCGCGATCTTCCAGGACCGCGCCGAAGCCGAGGGGCGGCGCTTCCCGCGCACCGTCGGGCTGGAGCCGCACCACGCCGACCTGCTGCCCGACGTCGTCATCAGCATCGGCGCCGACGGCTTCGCCCGCCTCGCCGTGCGCGCCATGCAGCCCAAGGCCGCGCCGCAGGTGTATGTCGACCACATCCACGCCCCCCTCGTCAGCGTGCGGGAGCAGGCCGGGCACGTCGTACGGCTGCTGAAGACGCGCGGCGAGGCGACGTTCCAGGAGCTGACCGAGGACGCCGCGGACACCCTCACCGTCGTCGCCCGCTTCCTGGCGCTGCTGGAGCTGTACCGGGAGAAGGCCGTCACCCTCGACCAGGAAGACGCCCTGCTCACCCTCACCGTGCGCTGGTGCGGCGGGGACGGCGACGGGATGCCGAGGGTGACCGATGAGTTCGACCACGTCGTGGAGGTGGCGGGATGAGCCCGGCGGAGCTGGAGCTGAAGGGGGCGCTGGAAGCCGTCCTGATGGTGGTGGACGAGCCCGCGACCGTCGAGCACCTCGCCAAGGTGCTCGCGCGCACCCCGCGCGAGGTCGCCGGCGCCCTCGCCGCCCTCGCCGACGAGTACACCGCGCAGCGCCGCGGCTTCGAGCTGCGGCTGGTCGCCGGGGGCTGGCGGTTCTACACCCGGCCCGAGTACGCGGCCGCCGTGGAGGCCTTCGTCCTGGACGGGCAGCAGGCCCGGCTCACCCAGGCGGCCCTGGAGACGCTGGCGGTGGTCGCGTACCGCCAGCCGGTGAGCCGTTCGCGGGTCTCGGCGGTCCGCGGAGTCAACTGTGACGGGGTCATGCGGACCCTGCTCCAGCGGGGTCTGGTGGCCGAGGCGGGGACGGAACCCGAAACAGGTGCGATCCTGTACAGGACGACGAACTACTTTCTGGAGCGGATGGGCCTGCGTGGCCTGGACGAGCTCCCGGAGCTCGCGCCCTTCCTCCCCGAGGCGGACGCGATCGAAGCCGAGACGCAAGAAGGTGTGCCGTCGTTCGATCCGGACGCACCGGACACTGACGTAGACGACGACAAGACGACGGAACTTTGATGCGAAGCAGCGGCAACGGCAACGGTGGCGGCAACAGGAACAGCGGCGGCGGTGGCGGCGGACGCGGTGGCTCCCGCGGCGGCAGCTCCGGCGGCGGTGGCTACCGCGGCGGCAGCTCCTCCGGCGGAGGCGGTGGCCACCGCGGTGGCGGCTCCTCCGGCGGCGGCGGCTCCCGCGGCGGCAGCTCCTCCGGCGGGTACCAGGGCGGCGGCTCCGACGCGCGCGGCCGCGACCGGGACCGCGACCAGGCGCCCCAGCGGCCCCGCAACCCCCGCCCCGAGGAGCGCCGCTACGACGTGGGCCCCGAGGGCGAGCGCACCCGCGGCGCCCGCGGCGCGGCGGCCCGCGGCGGGGCCAAGGGCGGCCCCAAGACCTCCCGCACCCCCGGTATCGGCGGGGCCGGCGGCCCGCGCCGCGGCCCGGGCAGTCGTAGCGGCCAGTCGCGCCCCCGCGAGCTGGACGCGCGGATCGAGGAGCGCGTGCGCGACCGGTACGCCGACAAGCCCGTGATCAAGACCCCGAAGACCTTCCCGGGCGCCGAGGAGGAGGGGGAGCGCCTGCAGAAGGTGCTGGCCCGGGCGGGCATGGGTTCGCGCCGCGCCTGCGAGGAGCTCATCGAGCAGGCCCGCGTCGAGGTCAACGGCGAGATCGTGCTGGAGCAGGGCAAGCGCGTCCAGCCGAAGGACGAGATCAAGGTGGACGGCCTGACGGTCGCCACCCAGTCGTTCCTGTTCTTCGCCCTCAACAAGCCCGCCGGCGTCGTCTCCACCATGGAGGACCCGGACGGCCGCCAGTGCCTCGGTGACTACGTCACCAACCGGGAGACCCGCCTCTTCCACGTCGGCCGGCTCGACACCGAGACCGAGGGCATCATCCTCCTCACCAACCACGGTGAGCTGGCCCACCGCCTCACGCACCCCAAGTACGGCGTGAAGAAGACCTACGTCGCCGCGATCACCGGCTCGCTGCCGCGTGACATCGGCAAGCGGCTCAAGGAGGGCATCGAGCTGGAGGACGGCTGGGCCCGCGCCGACAACTTCCGCGTCCTCGACCAGGTCGGCAAGAACTACATGGTCGAGGTGACCCTGCACGAGGGCCGCAAGCACATCGTCCGCCGCATGCTGGCCGAGGCCGGTTTCCCGGTCGAGAAGCTCGTACGGACCTCCTTCGGCCCGATCGAGCTGGGCGACCAGAAGTCCGGCTGGCTGCGCCGCCTGACCAACACCGAGGTCGGCATGCTCATGCGCGAGGTCGGCCTCTAGCCGCTCCCGTCCCTCACCCGGAAGCCCGCAGTGCCCCCGGCACTGCGGGCTTCCGCGTTTCCGGCCGCTCCCACTCCCTTGCCCGACGCCGTCATCCCTGTTTATAGTCAGGATGACTATTAAAGGGAGCGGGGGGCCTTCATGGGCTGGAACACGAGCTGGACCGAGATCCTCGGCTTCGCCACGGGCGCCGTCTGCGTCTGGCTGGTGGCCCGGCAGCACATCGCCAACTGGCCGGTGGGGATCGCCAACAACCTCTTCTTCATCGTGCTGTTCGCCCAGGCGGGCCTCTACGCCGACGCCGGGCTCCAGATCGTCTTCATCGCCCTCGCCGCCTACGGCTGGTGGTCCTGGACCCACGGGGGTGGACCAGGAACCTCCGAAGCCCTGCCGGTGCGCCGCACCACCCGCGCCGAATGGGCCTGGCTGCTGGTGGCGGGGGCGGTGGGGACCGCCGCCCTCACCCTGCTGCTCGGCCGGGTCAGCGATTCCACGGTCCCGTTCTGGGACGCGCTCACCACCGGGCTCTCCCTGATGGCCACCTACGGGCAGTGCCGCAAGCTCCTGGAGTCCTGGTGGCTGTGGATCGCCGCCGACCTCGTCTACATCCCGCTCTACGCCTACAAGGGGCTCTACCTGACCTCGGTGCTCTACGCGGGCTTCCTCGCCCTGTGCGTGGCCGGGCTCGCCGGCTGGCACCGTACGCTCCCGGCACGCGGCGCCCGTACGGCCCTGGAGGCGACGGCGTGAGCGGCGGCAAGCGCTACGGCCACGGGCTGGTGCTGGGCAAGTTCTACCCGCCGCACGCCGGCCACCACCACCTGGTGCGCACCGCCCAGGACCAGTGCGAGCGGCTGACCGTGCTGGTCTGCGCCGCCTCCGTCGAGTCGGTGCCGCTCGCCGACCGGGTCGCCTGGATGCGCGAGGAGCACCCCGGCGCTCAGGTGGTCGGCGCGGTCGACGACGTCCCCGTCGACCTGCACGACCCGGGCATCTGGGAGGCGCACATGACGATCTTCCGCAGCGCGGTGGGCCGGCGCGTGGACGCCGTGTTCACCTCGGAGGAGTACGGGAGCGAACTCGCCCGCCGGTTCGGCGCCGAGGAGGTGTGCGTCGACCCGGCGCGCACCCTCTTCCCGGTGTCGGGGACCGCCGTGCGCGAGGACCCCGCCGCCCACTGGGAGTTCCTCGGGCCCGGCGTACGGGCCGCCCTGACCCGGCGGATCGTCGTCCTGGGCGCCGAGTCCACCGGCACCACCACCCTCTCGCGGGAGCTGGCCGCGCACTACCGGCGGCGCGGCGGCGTATGGGCCAAGACGGGCTGGGTCGCCGAGTACGGGCGCCGGTACAGCGAGGAGAAGCTCGCGGCGGCCCGCGCGGCCGACCCGGCGGCCTCGTGGGAGGACGTGTCCTTCACCTCGCCGGAGTTCCCCGTGATCGCCAACCGCCAGGACGAGGCGGAGGAACGGGCCGCCCGGCTCGGCTCGCCGGTGCTCTTCTGCGACACCGACTCCTTCGCCACCGGCATCTGGCACGAGCGCTACCTGGGCGGCCGCAACCCGCAGGTCGAACGGATCGCCGCCCGCCGCCCCCGGGACCTGTACCTGCTGACGGACCACGAGGGGGTGCCCTTCGAGGACGACGGGCTGCGCGACGGGCCGGAGCTCCGACCGTGGATGACCGCCCGCTTCCACCGGGAGCTCGCCCGCACCGGCAGGCGCTTCCTGCTCGTGAGGGGGGACCGGCGGGCCCGGCTGGAGACGGCCGTCGCGGCCGTCGACGGCCTGCTGGCCGAGGGCTGGCACTTCTCCGCGCCCCTCCCGGAGCGGCGGTGAGCGCGCGGCCGGGCGGCCCGGACGCCGGTGGCGGAGCCGCGCCCTACGACCCGTACGCCTTCGCCCCCTTCGCGGTGACCGTCGACCTCGCCGTCCTCACCGTGCGCGCAGGCGCCCTGCACGTCCTGCTGATCCGGCGCGGCCAGGAACCGTACGCCGGCGCCTGGGCGCTCCCCGGCGGCTTCGTCCTGCCCCGGGAGTCCGCCGAGACGGCCGCCCGCCGCGAGCTGGCCGAGGAGACCGGCCTGCCGCCCGAACTGGTCGCCGCCCTGCACCTGGAGCAGCTGCGCACCTACAGCGAACCGGACCGGGACCCCCGGATGCGGGTGGTGTCGGTGGCCTTCACCGCCCTGGTCCCCGACATGCCGGAACCGGCCGAGGCGGGCGGCGGGGACGCCGACGGGGCCCGGTGGGTGCCGGTCGGGGAGGCCGCGGAGCTCGCCTTCGACCACGGGCTGATCCTGGCGGACGCCCGGCAGCGGGTGGGCTCGAAGCTGGAGTACACCTGCCTGGCCACCGCCTTCTGCCCGCCCGAGTTCACCCTCGGCGAGCTCCAGACCGTCTACGAGACGGTCTGGGGCACCACCCTGGACCGCCCCAACTTCCGCCGCAAGGTGCTCGCCACGCCCGGCTTCGTCCAAGCCGTGCCCGGAGCCGCACGGCTGACCGGCGGCCGCGGCAAACCCGCCGCGCTCTACCGGGCCGGCCCGGCGACCACCCTCCACCCGCCCCTGCTCCGCCCCTCGGAAGGACCCCTCCTGTGACCGCCACCAAGCGCGCCGCGACGGGCGCCCTCATCGGCCTGGCCCTCGGCGACGCCCTCGGCTTCCCGACGGAGTTCCGCGACGTCCCGTCGATCCTCGCCAAGACGGGCCCGTGGCGTCAGATGCCGCTGCCCCGCCCCGCGATCGTCACCGACGACACCCAGATGACCCTGGCGCTGGCGCGCGGCATACGGACCGCCGCCGAGCGGGGCCCGGTCGGGCCGCTGCGGCTGACCCGGCCGGTCCGCGAGGAGTTCGTCGACTGGTACCACTCCCCGGAGAACAACCGCGCCCCCGGCCGCACCTGCCTGGTGGCCTGCAACCTGCTCGACGACCCGCGGCGGGACTGGCGGGACGCCAGCCAGACCGGCTCCAAGGGCTGCGGCGCCAACATGCGGGTGGTGCCGGTGGGCCTGGTCCCCGGCTGGAGCGACGAGGAGCGCGCGGGCGCCGCCCAGCTCCAGTCGGCCCTCACCCACGGCCACCCCACCGCCCTGGCCGCCTCCGACCTGACCGCGCGCGCCGTGCACCTCCTCGCGCAGGGCGCCGAGGTGACCGGCCTGGTCGGGCGGCTGCGCTCGTACGCCTTGGAGAACCGCACCCGCTACCACGAGCGCTGGCTCGGCGACCTGTGGATGCGCACCGCCTCCGACGCCTCGCCGGAGTCCTTCATCGCCCGGGGCTGGGACGAGTGCCTGGCGGTCCTGGACCGCCTCGCGGCCGCCCTGCGCGACCCCTCGCCGGAGACCGACCCCTGCCTGACCACCGGTGAGGGCTGGATCGCGGAGGAGGCCCTGGCCACGGCCCTCCAGTGCTTCCTGCTGTTCCCGGACGAACCCCTCCTGGCCCTGCGCCGCGCGGCCTGCACGGCCGGCGACTCCGACTCCCTCGCCTGCCTGGCCGGGGCCTTCGCGGGCGCCCACCTCGGGGCGGACGTCTGGCCCGGCGACTGGGAGGGCCGCATCGAGTACCGCGAGGAACTCCTGGCCTTCGGCGCCCTCTGGGACGCGTGACCTAGGTCGCCGAGGCGCGGCGGGTGCGGTGGAGGAAGTCCGTGACGCGGGCGCGGTCCGGTTCGGCGGGCAGGGGGGTGGAGGAGAGGGCCGCGTCGGCCTCCGCCGTGAGGCGGGTCATCCACGCGTCGGTCTCCTCCCAGGAGAGCTCGCCGCGCCTGACCGCGAGGAGCCGCTCGCGGTCGGGGCCCGCGTCGATCGTGAGGCGGCCCGTGCGCAGCAGGTCGCGGCAGGAGGCGAGCAGGCGCAGCAGGTGCATGGCGTGCTTCCAGCGCGGGGCGCCGTGCAGGCGGACGTCCGCGACGAGTTTGCGGTGCTGGGAGACCGCGTAGCGGCTGAAGGTGGTGTGGGCGCGGCGGGAGAGGAAGGCCCCGCGCAGCGACAGGAGTTCCTCGCCGACCGGCGTGATCCGCTCCACCAGCGGCGAGTGCAGGCACTCCAGGATGTTCGGGTTGGCCCGCAGGGCCAGCTCGCAGAAGCGCTCCAGCTCCCAGGAGAACTCCTCCTCCCGGGGCCCCTCGACATGGGTCGGCGGCTTCTCGAACCGCCAGAAGAGCGGCGTGGGGGCGAGGAAGACACCGCGCCGGTCGGTGTCGCTCGCCCCCGTGGCCAGCCCGAAGGCGCGGGAGCCCATCACACAGGCGTAGATCGTGTGGTCCCGTACCAGGGTCAGGTCGTCCATCCCGGGAGGGTAGGCGGCCGGGCGCCGGCTAGGCGAGCGAGATTTCCCCCTCCGGCGACACGGTGATCTTCTTCTCCTCGAGCGGCTTGGTCGCCGGCCCGTGGGTCACCGCCCCGTCCGTGGCCTTGAACCTGCTGCCGTGGCAGGGGCAGTCGATGGTGCCGTCCGCGACCTTGTTCACCAGGCAGCCCTGGTGCGTGCACACCGCCGTGAAGCAGCGGAAGGAGCCGGCCGTCGGCTGGGTGACCACCAGCTTCTGGTCCTTGAGGACCGTGCCGCCGCCGACCGGCACCTCCGAGGACTTCAGCAGCGGCTGCGCCGCCGTGCCCGGCGAGGAACCCCCCGTCTGCGGGGACGGGGCGGACGCGTTGCCGGACCCGGTGGAGGGTGCGTCCGTGTCGGACCCGCAGGCGGCGAGGGTGCCGCCCGCCAGGGCCGCGGCTCCGGCGGCGAGTACCGTGCGCCGGGCGGTGTGCGAATCGGTCATGCGGGGCTCCTTGCTGGGTGGCCGGGATGGCGAGGTGCATCCTGGCGTGCGGCGGGCCCCAGGAGAACCCGCCACACCGTCTCGTCTCACACCGGCTGCCAGGGGACCAGGTCCGCCGGGCCGCCGGGGCTGCGTACGACCTCCCACACGCGCACCACGGCGTCCCGGTTCAACGGCCCGTGGACGTGCGGGTACGGGTCGCCGGGACCCGTCCGGCGGACCTCCGCCGCCAGGGCGGACTCGTCGAGCTCCACGGCGAGCAGGGTGCCGGGCGTCTCCCGGTAGCGGGCCTGCGCGATGGCGAGCACGGTGGGCCGGTCCGCCGAGCAGTGCACGAAGCCCTCGGCCGCGAGCGAGCCGGGAGCGTACGGGGATCCGGGAGCGGCACTCCAGTCGGCGAGCGCGACGATGTGGAAGATCATGCCGCCGGTTCTACCGCACCCGCGCCGTACGGCCGCCCGCCGACTGGCGGCACGGGGGCGGTCCGGGCGACATTGTCATCACCGGCTCCCGGCCCCGCGGGCCCGCTCCGAGGGACCGGCGCCCGTCCACAGGGCGGACCGCCGGGGCCTCAGGGCGTACGGCTGGCTACCCTGAGTCAGGCCCAGCCGTTACGTGATCCCCTTGGAGCGCCCCGTGAGAACCGCCGTCGTCATCGGAACCGGACTGATCGGCACCTCCGCGGCGCTCGCCCTGACCGCCCGGGGGGTCCACGTGCACCTCGTCGACCACGACCCGGCGCAGGCCCGCACCGCCGCCGCCCTGGGCGCCGGCACCGACGAGGCCCCCGAGGGCCAGGTCGACCTCGCGGTCGTCGCCGTACCCCCGGCCCACGTGGCCGCCGCGCTGGCCGACGCCATCGGACGCGGGCTGGCCCGGGCCTACGTGGACGTGGCCAGCGTCAAGGGCGGCCCGCGGCGGGAGCTGGCCGCGCTGGGCGCCGACACCTCCGCCTACATCGGCACCCACCCCATGGCCGGCAAGGAGCGCTCGGGGCCGCTGGCGGCGACGGCCGACCTGTTCGAGGGGCGGCCCTGGGTGCTGACCCCGACCCGGGAGACCGACCACGAGGTGCTCAACCTCGCCCTCGAGCTCGTCGCCCTGTGCCGGGCCGTCCCCGTGGTGATGGACGCCGACGCGCACGACCGGGCGGTGGCGCTGGTCTCGCACACCCCGCAGCTGGTGTCCAGCATGGTCGCGGCCCGCCTGGAGGACGCGGACGAGACGGCCGTACGGCTGTGCGGTCAGGGCATCCGGGACGTGACCCGGATCGCGGCCTCCGACCCGCGGATGTGGGTGGAGATCCTGTCTGCCAACCCCGGGCCGGTGGCCGACGTCCTCGCCGGCATCGCAGCCGACCTGGAGGAGACCGTGGAGGCGCTGCGCGGCCTCCAGTCCGCCGACGAGGCCAAGCGCAGGGGCGGTGCGGCGGGCATCGAGGACGTCCTCAAGCGCGGCAACGCGGGCCGGGTCCGCGTCCCCGGCAAGCACGGCGCGGCGCCCATGGCGTACGAGACGGTCGGGGTGTTCATCAGCGACAAGCCGGGCGAGCTGGCGCGGATCTTCGCCGACGCCGGCCGGGCCGGGGTCAACATCGAGGACGTACGGATCGAGCACGCGACGGGCCAGCAGGCGGGCCTGGTGCAGCTCATGGTCGAGCCGAGGGCCGTCCCCGCCCTGACCGCCGAGCTGCGCGAGCGGGGCTGGGCGCTCAGGCAGCAGTGACCGGCGACCGACCGGGGCGACCCGCCGCCCGCCCGGCCGCCGGGCCCGCCGGGCGACGGCCGGGAACGGCGGGTGCCGGGGGCCGGTAACCTGGTGCGGGGGCGCTTTTGGCGCGCCCGCACACGTACGCGCAACCAGGAAGGTGCCCGCACCGTGGAAACCGCAGCTCCGTCCGCCGTGATCGTCGCCATCGACGGTCCCTCCGGCACGGGCAAGTCCAGCACCTCCAAGGCCGTGGCCGCCAAGCTCGGGCTGCGCTACCTGGACACCGGTGCCCAGTACCGGGCCATCACCTGGTGGATGATCACCAACGGCGTCGACACCGACGACCCGCAGGCGATCGCCCTCGCCGCCGGCAAGCCGGCCATCGTCTCCGGCACGGACCCGGCCGCCCCCACCATCACGGTGGACGGCCTGGACGCCTCCGGCCCGATCCGCACCCAGGAGGTCACCTCCAAGGTCAGCGCCGTCAGCGCCGTCCCCGAGGTGCGCACCCTGATCACCGGCCTCCAGCGCTCCATCGCCGCCGAGGCGGCCGAGGAGGGCGAGGGCATCGTGGTCGAGGGCCGGGACATCGGCACCACCGTCCTGCCCGACGCCGACCTCAAGATCTTCCTGACGGCCTCGCCCGAGGCCCGCGCCGCCCGCCGCAGCGGTGAGCTGCGCGGCAAGGAGGCCCGCGACCTCGCGGCCACCAAGGAGGCGCTGATCAAGCGGGACGCGGCCGACTCGGGCCGCAAGACCTCCCCGCTGGCCAAGGCCGACGACGCCGTCGAGGTCGACACCACCGAACTCACCCTCGACCAGGTGATCGAGTGCGTGGTCACCCTGGTGGAAGAGCGGCGGAGCGCGTGAGCGCCACGCCCTCCCCGAAGGGTGCGGCGGTCGGCAGGCGCATCGGCATAGGCCTCATGTACGGGCTGTGGAAGCCCCGTGTGCTGGGAGCCTGGAAGGTGCCCGCCTCCGGGCCCGTCATCCTGGCGGTGAACCACGCCCACAACATCGACGGCCCCATGGTCATGGGCACCGCGCCGCGGCCGCTGCACTTCCTGATCAAGAAAGAGGCGTACGTCGGCCCGCTCGGCCCCTTCCTGGAAGGGATCGGGCAGGTGAAGGTGGACCGCTCCGGCACCGACCGGACCGCGATCACCCGCGCCCTCGGCGTCCTCGAGAACGGCGGCGCCCTCGGGATATTCCCCGAGGGCACCCGCGGCGAGGGCGACTTCGCGTCCCTGCGCGCCGGGCTCGCCTACTTCGCCGTCCGCAGCGGCGCCCCGGTCGTGCCGGTCGCCGTGCTCGGCAGCACCGAGGCCGAGGGCCGGCTCGTCAAGGGCCTGCCGCCGCTGCGCAGCCGGGTCGACGTCGTCTTCGGCTCCGCCTTCGACGCCGGGGACGGCACGGGCCGTCGTACGCGCACCGCGCTGGACGAGGCCACCACACGCATCCAGGGCCGGCTGACCGCCCACCTGGCCGACGCCAAGCGCCTGACCGGGCGCTGAGCGAGACTTGACCTAGTAGTGGAACCGCGCTGCGCGGGTGCCACCGACCACCACGAACGACGAGGAACGGACTTCATGAACGACCAGCACGACCACGGAGCACTTGGCGACGCCGAGTACGCGGAGTTCATGGAGCTCGCCGCGGAGGAAGGCTTCGACCTCGAAGAGGTCGAGGGCGCGCTCGAGGAGGCCGGCCACGGCCCGCTCCCGGTCCTCGCCGTCGTCGGCCGCCCGAACGTGGGCAAGTCGACCCTGGTGAACCGCATCATCGGCCGCCGCGAGGCCGTCGTCGAGGACAAGCCGGGCGTCACCCGCGACCGCGTCACCTACGAGGCCGAGTGGGCCGGGCGCCGCTTCAAGGTCGTCGACACCGGCGGCTGGGAGCAGGACGTCCTCGGCATCGACGCCTCCGTCGCCGCCCAGGCCGAGTACGCCATCGAGGCCGCCGACGCGGTCGTCTTCGTCGTGGACGCCAAGGTCGGCGCCACCGACACCGACGAGGCCGTCGTCAAGCTGCTGCGCCGGGCCGGCAAGCCCGTCGTCCTGTGCGCCAACAAGGTCGACGGCCAGAGCGGCGAGGCCGACGCGGCCTCCCTGTGGTCCCTGGGCCTCGGCCAGCCGCACCCGGTCTCCTCGCTGCACGGCCGCGGCACGGGCGACATGCTCGACGCCGTCCTGGAGGCCCTGCCGGAAGCCCCGGAGCAGACCTTCGGCGGCGCCGGCGTCGGCGGACCGCGCCGCATCGCCCTCATCGGCCGCCCGAACGTCGGCAAGTCCTCCCTGCTGAACAAGGTCGCGCGCGAGGACCGGGTCGTCGTCAACGAGCTGGCCGGCACCACCCGCGACCCGGTCGACGAGCTGATCGAACTCGGCGGCGTCACCTGGAAGTTCGTCGACACCGCGGGCATCCGCAAGAAGGTCCACCTCCAGCAGGGCGCCGACTACTACGCCTCGCTGCGCACGGCCGCCGCCGTGGAGAAGGCGGAGGTGGCGGTCATCCTGATCGACACCACCGAGAACATCAGCGTCCAGGACCAGCGCATCATCACGATGGCCGTCGAGGCCGGCCGGGCGATCGTCATCGCCTACAACAAGTGGGACGAGCTGGACGAGGAGCGCCGCTACTACCTCGAGCGCGAGATCGAGACCGAGATGCAGCAGGTCTCCTGGGCGCCCCGGGTCAACGTCTCCGCGAAGACCGGCCGCCACATGGAGAAGCTGGTCCCGGCGATCGAGGCCGCGCTCGCGGGCTGGGAGACGCGCGTCCCCACCGGCCGGCTGAACGCCTTCCTCGGCGAGGTCGTCGCGGCCCACCCGCACCCGATCCGCGGCGGCAAGCAGCCCCGCATCCTGTTCGGTACCCAGGCGGGCAGCAAGCCGCCGCGGTTCGTCCTCTTCGCCTCCGGCTTCCTGGAGCACGGCTACCGGCGCTTCATCGAGCGCCGCCTGCGCGAGGAGTTCGGCTTCGAGGGCACCCCGCTCCACATCTCGGTGCGGGTGCGTGAGAAGCGCGGCGCGGCGTACAAGAAGAAGAAGTAGCGGCCGGGCCGGGGTCAGTAGCCCCGGCGCGGAGCGGGCGGCAGGGCCGCCGGGATGTGCTGCATCCCGGTCTGGTGCTGCCGCCCGCCGCCGTATCCGGAGCCGGTGCCCGCGTACGAGTACGCCGGCTGGCCCTGCGGCGGGACGTACGAGGGCTGCCAGGAGTCGGACTGCTGCTGCCACGCGGCCCCGCTCCAGCCGCTGCCGCCGCTTCCGTACGAGCTGCCCGTGCCGCTCCCGTACGAGCCCGTGGTGCCGCTCCCGTACGAGCCGGCGGTGTACCCGCTGCCGTACGAAAACGCGGTGAAGCCGAGGTCCTCCTCGCCCGTACGGTCGCCCGGCAGCGCCCGGAAGGCGCGCAGGTACTCCGAGTACAGGCTGTCGTAGATCGGGGTGGGCGAGGCGTTGCTCGCACGGAACGGGGCGCGGGAGGGGTCGTATGCATGCACGTATCAGCCAACGAAACCGGCGCCCTGCGGATGCGGGGTGACGGGGCGGAAAACGCAGATCGCCGGGGGTGCGCGGGACGGACCGCGCACCCCCGGCGCACACCGCCGGCCCCCTGGTCGGGGGCGGACGGCCGTCTCGGGTGGAGGAGGGAGAAGGCTCAGGCGGCCTGAGTGCCGGCCAGGGGCATCGAGGCGGCGACCAGCTTGCCGTTGCTCGCGGCCTTGTCGAGGGCGTCGCGCAGCAGGTCCTCGCGGGGCTGCTGGCCGATGGAGCCGACCGGGGCGGCGTAGACGAGCACGCGCTGGGTCTTGTTGACGGCGGCCCGCCAGCCGTCGGTGACGCTCAGCGCCTGGTGGGCCTGCCACCAGGCCACCTGGGGCCCGCCCTCGATGCCGGGCTGGAGCACGGCGTGCAGCTGGCCGGCCGCCAGCAGCACGGACCACCCGGTGAGGGGGGAGGGGACCTCGTCGGTGTCGGTGACCGGGATGAAGCCCTGCTCGATGAGGAGGGGGAGGAAGTCGTCGCCGGGGCCGGTGGTGCCGGGGCGGGCGATCGGCGCGGTCGGCTCGACGACCAGCGCGGGGTGCAGCTCCCCGGCGATCAGGACCAGGCCGCTGGTGATGCCGAGGACGGCCTGGCCGCCGGGGACCGCCTGCGGAACCTCGCCCGGGGCCTGCTCGGGGGCGGGGGCGGGGGCCGGGCTGTCGCCGGTGATGCTGCGGACCGCGCCCTGGAGCTGCTCCTCGGAGACCGTCACGACCTGGGAGGGGATGCAGGCGGCGTGGGCGAAGGCGAGGACGGCGGTCTCCTCGCCCACGAACAGCACGGTGCTCGTGGGGTCGGTCTCGGGGTCGCCGGGGGTGCGGCAGGAGGTGCAGTCGTAACTGCCCGGGGCGTCGTCGCCGGTGAGCAGCCTGTCGGCTTCTTCGTCACCGATCTCGGCACGTACCTCAAGACTGACGTCGAGCATGCGCGGCACGGGGTGGCTCCTCATTGGTGCGGAGGCCGGGGGGTTCCCGGCTCGCCGGGATCAACGGCGCAGTGGCGGCCGGGGTCACGCCGTTTGAGGGAACGGAATCGAACCGGCCACCCGAACGAGTGAACCGTCGGGCTGCGGCTTCGCTTTCCGGCAACTGTTGCCTCTTTGTGCGCAGTTGGTGGCTGTTCCTGTCGCCACCTGTTGTCGCGGCGGCCGGGGCCGTGTCGGCCGTCCGGGTGGGCCGCGGCGGGGCACCGCGTGGCGGGGCGGACGGCGGGCCGCGGCTCCGTAGCGTGAGCCGATGCCCGATCTGTGTATGCGGCGGGCGGCGGCCACCGCCGTGGCCGCGGCGGCCGCCGCGCTGGTACTCGCCCTCCCGTCGGGTGTCGGCGCGGCCGCCGCGCCGCCCCCGCCGGCTCCGGGCCCGGCGGGGGCCGCGCAGCCGGGCTCGCCGGGCGTGATCGGGAGCGGGGCGGGGGACTGCGGGCCGGGGGGACAGTGGCCGTGGGACTGCGTCGCGGACTGCGAGAGCAGCGGGCGGTGGGCGGTGAACACGGGCAACGGCTTCTACGGGGGGCTGCAGTTCGGGCAGCCGACCTGGGAGGAGTACGGGGGGCTGGCGTACGCGGCGCGGGCGGACCTGGCGAGCCGGGAGCAGCAGATCCGGGTCGCGGAGGAACTGGTGGCCGTGCGGGGGTGGGAGTCCTGGCCCGAGTGCGCGAAGCGGTACGGGCTGACGGGGCGGATGCACGTGGTGCGGGCGGGGGACACGCTGGAGGGGATCGCGCGCAGGCGCCGGGTGGAGGGCGGCTGGCGTTCCCTGTACGCGGCGAACCGCCGGGCGGTCGGCCCCCGCCCGTCCGCCCTGAAACCGGGCCTCCTCCTCACCCTCCCCACGCCCCCGACGCCCTCACCGACGCCGACCCCGTCGCCGACCCCGACGCCGCCGAGCCCGTCCCCGTCGGCCCCGTCCCCGTCGAGCACGACGCCGTCGCCCCAGGCCCCGTCGGCCCCGCCTGCGTCCCCGGCAGCCCCGCCGACCCCGTCCCCGGCCGTCCCGTCGCCGACGCCTGCGAGGTCGGGCCCCGTCCCGGTGCGTTGAAGCCTCACACCTCTCCGCCCCGCCCGCGGCCCCGCTGACGGAGCCCGGCGCGGCGGCGGGTCGGGGAGGGGCCGGGGCGGCGGCGCGTGCCTGCGGGCACACTGGGCGGCATGCTCGAGACCTCCGCGCGACTGCTGCGCCTGCTCTCCCTGTTGCAGGCCCACCGGGAATGGAGCGGCGCCGACCTCGCCGCACGGCTCGGGGTCACCCCGCGCACCGTGCGGCGGGACGTCGACCGACTGCGCGGGCTCGGGTACCCCGTGAACGCCAGCCCCGGCACCGGCGGCGGCTACCAGCTCGGGGCCGGGGCCGAGCTGCCGCCGCTGCTGCTGGACGACGACGAGGCCGTCGCGGTCGCCGTCGGGCTGCGCACGGCCGCCGGCCACGGCGTCGAGGGCATCGGGGAGGCCTCCGTACGGGCCCTCGCCAAGCTGGAGCAGGTACTGCCGGCACGGCTGCGCAGACGGGTCTCGGCGCTCAACGAGTTCACCGTGCCCATGCTGCGCGGCCCGGGCCCAGCCACCGTCGACGCCTCGGTGCTCACCGAGCTCGCCGCGGCCTGCCGCGACAGCGAGCGGCTCCGCTTCGGCTACCGCGACCACGGCGGCAGCGTCAGCCGGCGCGTGGTCGAGCCGCACCGGCTCGTCTGCTCCGAGCGGCGCTGGTACCTCGTCGCCTGGGACGTCGAGCGGGAGGACTGGCGGACCTTCCGCGCGGACCGGATCGAGCCCCGGCCGCCGCACGGCCCGCGTTTCGTCCCGCGCCCGGCCCCCGCCGAGGACCTCGCCGCGTACGTCTCCCAGGGCGTGGCGCACCGCGCGTACGCGGCCCGGGCGCTGGTGCGGCTGCGCGTCCCGGCCGAGGAGGCGGCGCGGATCATCGGGCCCTCCGACGGGGCGCTGGAGGCAGTCGACGAGCGGAGCTGCCTGCTGCGCACCGGGGCGGTCAACCTGGACGTCCTGCTGATTCACATCCTGCTGCTCGGCTGTGAGTTCGAGGTGGTGGAGCCGCCGGGGCTGGCCGAGCGGATCCGGGGTCTGCGGGACCTTCTGGGCCGGGCGGTGGAAGCCGCTCCGGAGTAATCCCGGGCCGTGTCCGGTGCCCCGAATTCGGCTTCTCCGGCGGAATTCGAAAGGGCCGGCTAAAGGCGGGATTCGGGCCGCGTACCGTCGACGACCCGTGACACAAGCGTGACCCGGAGCGGAGGAACATCCGCTCACCGGGGTGACGCGTCCGGCCATATGAACGCCGACGGCGGGCCGGTCAGGTGAACCGGCCCGCCGTTTTCGCGGTGTGGGGCGGGGCTGTGCGTACCGTGCCCCCGCGGCGGTCAGCCGCCGGTGGCGGGGCGGGCCGAGGCCCCCCGCGCGGCGGCCCGCTCGGTGTGCGCCGGGCGGCGGCTGCCGGCCGGGGTGAGCGGGGTGCGCTCGGAGCGGATGACGTGCTGCCGGGAGACCTGGTGCGCGGCGGGGCGCAGCGCGGGGGAGTGCCCGGCGGGGGCCTGGGCGGGGGCGGGGGTCCCGTCCTCGCCGGCGGGGGTGCGTCCGGGCTGCCACTTGCCGCCCGCGGAGAGCAGCGGGGTGAGCGCGGCGGCGACCGGTTCGGAGACCCGGCCGTCCTCCAGCCGGCGGCGCCACAGCTCGCGCAGTTCGAAGACGTAGGCCTCGGCGCGGCCGATGAGCGGCTCGAACCAGGGCAGCGCCAGCATGATGAGCAGTCCGGCGGTCCAGCCGAGGAGCACGTCGCTCACCCAGTGGGTGCCGAGGTACACGGTGGTGGCGCCGACGCTCAGCGAGACGACCGCGGAGAGCACGGACAGCACCCGGCGGGTGACGGTGGTGGAGGCCAGGTAGGCCAGGATTCCCCAGGTCACGACGGCGTTGGCGGTGTGACCCGAAGGGAATATATCGCCGCCGGCGAAGAGCTCGGCGGAGCCGATCTGGGTGGCGTAGTGCGGGCCGAGCCGGCCGAGGCCGAGCTTGACGGAGCCCACGGTGATGTTGAGCAGCAGCAGGGCCACGCCGAGGGCGATCAGCGGGCGCAGGGTGTGCTGGCGCCAGGAGCGCCAGCCGAGCCAGGCCGCGACCATCACCGCGGTGGGTCCGCGCTGTCCGAGTACGACGAGGTAGTCGAGGAACGCGTGCACCTGCGGCCACTGCTCGTAGGGCCGGAAGAACATGATCTGCCAGTCCAGGCGGACGAGCCAGGAGGTCGTCAGCACGGCCACGACGATCGCGAGGTAGAACGCGAGGGTCGCGGAGAGGAGCACGACGCGGTGCCGGCTCATCTGCGGAGTTTGCAGATGAGCCGGTCGCTCGGGTTCCCGGTCGAGCCGGGCGAACACCGGCTCCAGACGGGCAAGCATTTGGTCAGTACGCACTCAATCGACGTTACCGCGCGCCGCAGCGCAGCCCGGGCGAATCGCGCGCTTTGTGATGACCATGTGATGTGGAGTGCGTCTCACGGGGGACTTAATTCCCCTTGTTCCGCCACTTGTTGGAACTTTCCGGATTGAACTCCGGGAGTGCTGCCCCCGCAATTATCGGCATACTTACGCGCGGCTTATCGAGGCAGGTCAATTCCTTTGCGCAATCATGGATTGGAATGATCCATTCCGTGATCACCGGGGCGGGTGCGCCTAGGGCGGTCCCGAGCCGTTGAGCCAGAAGGCCCCGTACACCGCCGAGGCCAGCGCCAGCGCCGCCAGCACGCCCGCCGCCCGCCCCGTCCGCCACCGCGCCAGGGCCGCCGCCACCGGCAGCATCAGCGGGAAGGCCGGCAGCAACAGCCGCGGCTTGGAGCCGAAGTAGCCGGAGGCGCACAGCGCCAGCGCCACCACGACCCCGCAGTACACGAGGAGCGCGGCGGGCTGCCGGTCCCGTACGCACAGCCGGTACAGCCACAGCACCAGCAGCACCCCGGCGATCAGCCCGGCCCCCGCTGCGAAGGCGGGGGAGGCGAGCCGGTCCCCGATGAAGCGGGCGAACGCCCACCCGCCGTCGAAGCCGTTGCCCCAGCCCGCCTGGACGTCCAGGTACCCCAGCAGCCCGCCCCCCGTCCGCCGGCCCACCCACAGCACGTACGCCGCCGCCCCCAGCGGAGCCAGCAGCACCCCGAGCACCATCCGCCACGAGCGCTCCCCGCGCCGCAGGGCCAGGGCCGCCGCCACCCACACCGCCGCGACCACCGCCGCCCCGACCGGCCGGGTCAGCCCCGCCCCCGCGGCGAGCAGGCCGGCCGTGATCCACCGCCCGCGCAGCACCGCGTACAGGGCCCAGGCGGCCAGGGCGGTGAACGGCGACTCGCTGTACGCCATGGACTGCACGATCCCCACCGGCAGCGCCGCCCACAGCGCCACCGCCAGGACCCCGGCGCGTCGCCCGTGGAGCAGGTCGGCGACCGCGAAGATCCCCCAGGCCGCGGCGAGCCCCGCCACCGCCGAGACGACCAGGCCCGCCGAGCCGTACGAGAGTCCCGTGGGCGCCGCCACCAGCCGCTCCAGCCAGGGAAGCAGCGGGAAGAACGCCAGGCTGGAATGGACGGCCCCGCCCGGCAGGACCACCTCGTACGTGTACCCGCCGGCGGCGACCCGCGCGTACCAGAGGGAGTCCCAGCGCGCCGACAGCAGGGTGTGCGGGCTGCTGCCGGCCGCGGCGCCCCACAGCGCGAGCGCCGCCAGCCCCAGCAGCCGGACGGCGGCGAAGGCGGCGACGGCCGGCGCGGCACGGCGCGCGCCGGGGTCCTTCGCAGGGGCGGGGTCACGGGGCACAGTGGTCACGGGGACGAGTATCGACGGCGCGACCGGCGGAAACGGCACGCGGCCACGGAGCGTGAGCGGGCGTGCGCGCGGGGGGAGGACGGAACGGGGCGAGTGGCGCACACCACAGCGGGGCCGCCGCCGGGATGAGAGCTTGACCACGTGGGGGACACACGAACTCGCGTACGCTGACGCTTCACTCGCGTGTCGATGCCGGACCCCGTAGGACGCCGCACAGCGCACCACACCCGCGGCGCCCCACGACGCTGTCCGCCGAGTGCGAGGGACCACCTGGGAGGTACATGCATGTCGGGGACGAACACGGCCGACGACAGGAAGCCCTCCCTCCGGCACCGGCTCGGCCCGGTCTCCGGCGGGGCCAACCGCTGGTTCGTCCTCGCCGTTCTGTGCGTCAGCCTCGTGCTCGTCGCGCTCGACGCGACGATCCTGCACGTGGCCGTCCCCTCCGTCACCGAGGACCTGCGCCCCGGCCCGATGGAACTCCTGTGGATCGTCGACGCCTACCCGCTGGTCTGCGCCGCGCTCCTGATCCTCTTCGGCACCCTCGGCGACCGGGTCGGGCGCCGCCGGATCCTGCTCCTCGGCTACACCCTCTTCGGCGTCGCCTCCGCGATCGCCGCCCTCGCCGACAACGCCCAGGTCCTGATCGCCGCGCGCGCCCTGCTCGGCGTCGGCGGGGCGATGATCATGCCGGCCACCCTGTCGATCCTGCGCCAGGTCTTCCCCGACCGGCGGGAGCGGGCCCTGGCCATCGGCATCTGGACCGCCGTCGCCGCGATCGGCGCGGCCGGCGGCCCCGTACTCGGCGGCTTCCTCGTCCAGCACTTCTGGTGGGGTTCGGTCTTCCTCATCAACATCCCGCTGATGGCGCTGATCCTGCCGGTCGGCCGCTGGCTGCTGCCCGAATCCCGGGGCTCGGCGGACGGGCCCTGGGACGTGCTCGGCGCGCTGATGGCCGCCTGCGGCGTCCTGGGAGCGGTGCTCGGCATCAAGCGGCTCGGCGCGGAACGCCACCTCACCGACCCCGCGGCGCTGATCCCGCTGGTGCTCGGCGTGGCCCTGCTGGTCCTGTTCGTACGCCGCCAGAAGCGGCGCGAGCACCCGCTGATCGACATGCGGATGTTCTCCCGGGCCGCCTTCTCCACCTCCGTCGGCTGCATCGTGCTCGCCATGCTGGCCCTGGTCGGCCTGGAGCTGCTCGCCGTCCAGTACCTCCAGCTGGTGCTGCACCTCGGTCCGCTGGAGACCGGCCTGCGGCTGCTGCCGCTCACCTTCGCCGCCATGGCCGCGGGCGCCACCGGCTCCTACACCCTCCAGCGGGTCGGCCCGCGCACCATGGTCTCGCTGGGCTTCGTGCTCACCGCGGGCGCCGTGCTGCTGCTGACGCTGATGGGCCAGCACGACCGTCCGGTGCTGCTCACGGCCGGCTTCGTCCTGCTCGGCTTCGGGCTCCAGACCACCCTCTTCGCCGCGTACGAGTCCATGCTGAGCGAGGCTCCGGCGGAGACGGCCGGCGGCGCCGCCTCCATAGGCGAGACCTCCTACCAGCTCGGCGCGGGCATGGGCATCGCCCTGCTCGGCAGCGTGATGAACGCCGCCTACCGGCCCGGCCTCCTGAACGTCCCCGGCGTCGCCGCCGAGGACTCGGCGGGGGCCGCGAACTCCCTCGGCGAGGCCTACCAGATCGCCGCGCACCTCGGCGGCCAGGCGGGGGAGTCCCTCTTCGCGGCCGCCCGGAACTCCTTCGTGCACGGCCTGCACGTCAGCCTCGCGGTCAGCGCCTGCCTGCTGCTCGCCGGTGCCGCGATGGCGCTGAAGCTGCCGCGCACCATGGACGGCGCCGAGCCCGCCGGATGCGGCCAGGGGGACGCCGCCGGGGCCGGGGCCGCCGTACGCCTGCCCGCGCAGCCCGCCGGCCCGGACCGGCCGGCCGCCGGCCCGCGGGTCCCGGCCCCGGTCCGGCCCGAGCGCGACCCCGCGGTCGGCGGCAGGCCCGGCCGCCAGGGCTGACCCGGGCGGCCGCCCGGAGAGCCGGGGGTGGACCCGGAGCCGGGTCGGCGACAAACTTGCACCGCTAGGTTCCGCCCCACGTGCCTGCCGGGAGGCCCCCTTGTCCGCGCCGTCTGCGCCGAAGTCCCCGTTCGCCCCCACCGATCCGCTCGGCCTCGACGAGCTGCTCGGCCCCGAGGACCTCGCCGTCCGCGACACCGTCCGCTCCTGGGCCGCCGACCGGGTCCTTCCGCACATCGCCCAGTGGTACGAGGACGGCGAGCTCCCGCAGATCCGCGAGCTGGCCCGCGAACTCGGCGCCATCGGCGCGCTCGGCATGTCCCTGACCGGCTACGGGTGCGCGGGCGCGAGCGCCGTCCAGTACGGCCTGGCCTGCCTGGAGCTGGAGGCCGCCGACTCCGGGATCCGCTCGCTGGTCTCCGTACAGGGCTCGCTGGCCATGTACGCGATCTGGAAGTACGGCTCCGAGGAGCAGAAGCAGCGCTGGCTGCCCGGCATGGCGGCCGGCGAACTGATCGGCTGCTTCGCGCTGACCGAGCCGGACATCGGCTCCGACCCGGCCGCCATGCGCACGTACGCCAAGCGGGACGGCTCCGACTGGGTGCTGAACGGCCGCAAGATGTGGATCACCAACGGGTCGGTGGCCGCGGTGGCCGTCGTCTGGGCCCAGACGGACGAGGGCATCCGCGGCTTCGCCGTCCCCACCGACAGCGCCGGCTTCTCGGCTCCGGAGATCAAGCACAAGTGGTCGCTGCGCGCGTCGGTGACGAGCGAGCTGGTGCTGGACGACGTACGGCTGCCCTCGGACGCGGTGCTCCCCGACGTCACGGGGCTCAAGGGACCGCTGGGCTGTCTCAGCCACGCGCGGTACGGGATCATCTGGGGGTCCATGGGCGCGGCGCGCGCCAGTTTCGAGGCGGCGCTCGACTACGCGAAGACGCGGGAGCAGTTCGGCAGGCCGATCGGCGGCTTCCAGCTCACCCAGGCCAAGCTCGCCGACATGGCGCTCGAACTGCACAAGGGCATCCTGCTCGCCCACCACCTGGGCCGGCGCATGGACGCGGGCACCCTGCGGCCGGAGCAGATCAGCTTCGGCAAACTCAACAACGTCCGCGAGGCCATCGACATCTGCCGCACCGCGCGGACCATCCTCGGGGCCAACGGGATCTCCCTGGAGTACCCCGTCATGCGGCACGCCACCAACCTGGAGTCGGTGCTCACCTACGAGGGCACCGTGGAGATGCACCAGCTGGTCCTGGGCAAGGCGCTCACCGGGCTGGACGCCTTCCGCTAGGCCGTGGGCCGGTGAGGGCCTCGCTCAGCTCTGGTTGAAGAAGTCGCGGGAGCGGCCGCCCGCCTCGCCGCTGACGATCCGGGTGTCGGCCGGGGTCAGGAGGAAGACCCTGGTCGCCACCCGCTCGATCGACCCGCGCAGACCGAAGGTCAGGCCGGCCGCGAAGTCGACGACGCGCTTGGCGTCGGCCGGGTCCATCGACGACAGGTTCACGATCACCGGGACGCCCTCGCGGAACAGCTCGCCGATGCCGCGCGCGTCACGGAAGCCGTCCGGGGTCACGGTGGCGATCCGGCGGCCCCGCTCGACCGCGGAATCCGAGGCGACCTGCACGCGGGGGTCGGTGACCCACTGGTCGCCGGGGCCGGAGACCGAGCCCTGCTGGCGCTCCACCGCCTCCGCGTAGTCGTCGTCGTAGTACCGCTCGTCGTCGCTGTCCTCTACGAGACCCAACCAGGCACTCGCCTTGCGTACCGAACCCATGGACGCCTCCTTTCACCGTGGCCAGTCTGTCTTCTTCTCCGCTGCCCCTATGGTCGTCCATGATGCTGACAACGCGCCAAGTGGATAGCCGCCGCGCAGAGGTTTCGTGACGGGACTGGTGCAGAACATCCGTTGCACGGTCGAGGCTCCCGGACGCTACCGCTGCTGACTGAGTGAAAATACGACCGCCGCTGCTGTCCGGGTGAGGCACTGGGGCGTACGAGTGATCCGCCCGGCTGGATACGATGCCCCCGAAACACGCGTATGACACACGGGGGAAGCGGTTGTTCGGCATCGTCAGACCTTGCGCGCACCGGCTGGGCGAGCGCTTCAAGACGGAGTGGATGGCCCATCTGTGCGGCCTCTGCCTGGCACTTCGCGGTGACCACGGCCAGTTCGCCCGGATCGTCACCAACTACGACGGGCTGCTCGTCTCCGTTCTGACGGAGGCTCAGTCCGGTCCGCTGCCCGGTGCCCGGCGCACCGCCGGGCCCTGCCCGCTGCGCGGCATGCGCACCGCCCCCGTCGCCAACGGCGAGGGCGCCCGGCTCGCGGCGGCCGTCTCGCTGGTGCTGGCCTCGGCGAAGGTACGGGACCACGTGGCCGACCGGGACGGGCTGTTGGCCCGGGCCCCGATCGCCGCCGCCGCGCGCAAGGTGGCCCGGGGCTGGGACCGGGCCGGCGCCCGCACCGGCGCCTCGCTCGGCTTCGACACGGCGGTGCTCGTCGACGCCGTGGACCGCCAGGGCGGCATCGAGACCCTGGCCGGCCCGGGCACGCCCGTGCTGGTGGTCACCGAGCCGACGGAGACCGCGACCGCGGCCGCCTTCGCCCATACCGCGGTCCTCGCGGGACGGCCCGGCAACGGCCCGGCCCTCGCCGAGGCCGGCCGGTACTTCGGGCGGCTCGCCCACCTGCTGGACGCCGTCGAGGACCAGGCCGCCGACGCCCTGGCGGGCGCCTGGAACCCGCTCACGGCCACCGGCACCTCCCGCGCCGAGGCCCGCCGGCTGTGCGACGACGCGCTGCACGGGATACGGCTGGCGCTGCGCGAGGTGGAGTTCGCCGACGCGGGCCTCGCCCACCGGCTGCTGGTGCACGAGCTGCGCACCTCGGTGGACCGCGCGTTCGGGACCGCCTCGTGCGGGCACGCCGCCGCGAACTCCGCGGGCCAGGGCTACGGGCAGCCCCCGCAGGGGTACGCCGCGGGCGCGCAGGCCGGGTACGGGCACGGCGGCCCGTACGGGGGCGGCCAGGGCCACCCGTACGCGGCCCCCGGCGGGCCCGGGACGCCGCCGCCGATGGGCCCGGGAGGCCCCGGCGGGGGTGGCGGTGGCGGCGGGTTCGGCGGGCTGCCCCCGCAGAAGCCGCGCCGGGGGCTGCTGCACGGCTGCGCGGTGGCGATCGGCCTCTTCTGCACCTGTCAGATCTGCTGCACGGACTACGAGGGCCCCTGGTCCCGCCAGAAGCGCGACGCCTGGTGCGACGACTGCGGCGACGGGTGCGACTGCTGCAACTGTGACGGCTGCTGCTGCGACGGTTGCGGCTGCGACTGCTGAGACCGCGTCAGTTCCCCAGGTCCGGACGGGTTACCGGGAGGTTCCCGTCCGGCCGGTGGGGGAAGGGCTGAGCGGCATGAGCGATCACGAACCGGCCGGGGCCCGGCGGGAGCTGCACGGGCGCCGGGTGGCGTCCCGGACCACCGCGAAGGTCGACTTCCGGCCGTTCCCGGCCACCGGCGCGTCCAGGACGGCGGGTTCTTGCTGAACGCCCCCGCCGGAGAAGGCGCGGAGCACGACGGGCGGCCCCGCGCGGACGGGACCCGCCCCGCCGGCCCCCGGCCCGCGGCCGTGCGGGTGCGGCGCGCGGCGGCCGGGCGCGCGGGGCAGGGGAGCGGCCCGCCTCCACGGCCCCGCCGCCGGGGACCCGGCGGGGCTTCGCAGGCGTCGAGGTCACCGGCCGCGCCCCGGCGCCACGGCTCCCCGGGCGCCGCGGCCCGTACCCGCGGCAGCGCAGGGGCCGGGCCGGGAACGCCGCCGGGCGCGCCCGCGGGCGCGGCGGCGAGCCGAACCGCCGCCCCGACCGGGCCCGGCTCCCGCCCCGCGCCCTCGACGGCCGCCTCGACCGCCCGTTCCCGCGGCCCGGGCGCGCCCTGCCCTTCCCGGTCGCCGCCGGGGGACGACGGCTGAAAGGCGCCCTTGCCGCCGGTAACCGACGCCAGGACACTCCCGTTCAGCGTCACCCGGCGGACTTGTCAGGGCCACGTCGAATCAGCGGCTTACCCGCCGCGCGCCCGCCCTGCCCCCCACCGCCGCTCACGGGCTCCGGCATCCCCCACCCCAGCCGAAGCCCCCGACCCCCACCCGGGAGGACGTCAAGTGAGGATCAACAGCACCACCCGTCTGCGGCTGCTCGCCCTGACCGCCGGCCTGGCCGCGACGGCAGCCCTCGCCGCCCCCACCGCCGCCAGCGCCGACGACAACGGCACCGGCTTCAGCCCCGCCCGCCTCGCCGCCGCCGGGGCCTCGGTCCTGCGCGCCGACGTCGCCGGCACCGCCTGGCACACCGATCCCGCCACCGGAACCCTCGTGGTCACCGCCGATTCCACCGTCACCGCCGCCGACATCAGCAGAATCCGGCGCGAGGCCGGAGCGGACGCCGCCGCCCTGCGCATCGAGCGCACCCCCGGCAAACTCACCAAGCTGCTCTCCGGCGGCGACGCCATCTACGCCAACAGCTGGCGCTGCTCGCTCGGCTTCAACGTCCGCAGCGGAAGCACCTACTACATCCTGACCGCCGGCCACTGCACCGAGGGCGCCGGCACCTGGTGGACCAACTCCTCCCACACCACGACCGTCGGCACCACCGTCGGCTCCAGCTTCCCGACCAACGACTACGGGCTGATCAAGTACGCCAGCAACAGCCCGGTCCCGCCCGGCACCGTCGGCGGCCAGGACATCACCAGCGCCGTCAACGCCACCACCGGCATGTCCGTCACCCGCCGCGGCTCCACCACCGGCACCCACAGCGGCTCCGTGACCGGCCTCAACGCCACCGTGAACTACGGGGGCGGCGACATCGTCTACGGGATGATCCGGACCAACGTCTGCGCCGAACCCGGCGACAGCGGCGGCCCGCTCTACTCCGGCAGCCGCGCCGTCGGCCTCACCTCGGGCGGCAGCGGCAACTGCTCCTCGGGCGGCACCACCTTCTTCCAGCCCGTCGTCGAAGCCCTGAACGCCTACGGCGTCAGCGTCTACTGACCGGGCCCTCCGCGGGCCCGCAGGCCCCCTGGACGTCCTCCCTCCTTCTGGGAGGATGTCCAGGGCGTCCACGGGGGAGGATCTCGTATGAAGCGCATCGGCGTGACCGGGCACCGCTCGATTCCCGACGAGGCGCTCGGCCCCGTGGAAGCGGGCCTGCGGGCCGTGCTCGGCGGCCACCGGGGCCCGCTGGAGGCCTTCTCCAGCCTCGCCGACGGAGCCGACCAGCTCTTCGCCGCCATCGCCCTCGAATACGGCGCCGACCTCACCGTCGTCATCCCCAGCGGGGACTACGAGGACACCTTCGAGGACCCCGACGCCCTCGCCGGCTACCGACGGCTCAAGCGCCGCGCCGCCCAGGAGGTCACGATGGCCTTCGCCCGCTCCACCGACGAGGCCTACTACGCGGCCGGCACCTACATCGCGGACAGCTGCGACCGGCTCGTCGCCGTCTGGGACGGCCTGCCCGCGCGCGGACACGGCGGCACCGGCGAGATCGTCGCCTACGCCCGGGCCCTCGGCAAACCCGTCACCGTCATCTGGTGCGAGGGCGTGACCCGCGCCTGAGCCGCGCCCCCCACCCCCTCAACTGCTGTGCCGGGCCAGCCAGTCGGTGTGCTGGGGAGAAACGTACCGCTCCGTCTCGTAGACGGCCGACGGCCAGTGGGACTCCGTGATGGTCGTCTGCATCACCACCATCATCGCCGACAGGTCCTGCTCGATCAGGGTGTGCGCCTCGATCAGCGGGTGGTGGCGGCGCACCTCGTTCCAGGCGATCCCCGCCGCCGCGGCCGCACTCAGCAGCCCCGCCGGCCCCGCCCCCGGACCCGAACCGAACGCCCCGAACAGGGCGAGCAGCAGCGCCAGACACGTCAGCAGCACGATCGTCCACGACCACAGCGCCGTCGCCCGCCGCGACCCCTCCGTCTTGCGCTGGTACCAGGTGCGCTGCTCGATCAGCCGGTCCCGGACGTACGTCTCCCTGCGCACCTGGTAGTCCAGCCCGCGCAGCCGCTGCATCGCCCCGGTGATCTCCGCCCCCTCCGGCACCAGGCCCGCCGTCCGCGGATCCTGCCAGCCCATCTTGCGCAGCTCGTCCAGCCCCTTCTCCAGCCGCGCCCGGTACACCCCCTCCGGCCCGGCGACCTCACTGCCGAAGGGCGCCCCGTGCACGGCGTAGCGCCACGCCAGGGACTTGATGAACTCCGCCGCGCTGCGGTTGAGCTGCCACTGCGGACGGGCCCGGCGCCGCGTCGCCCGTACGCCCACGGCCAGCACCCCGGCGTACGCCAGCGCGCTCACCGCCGCGAACACATGCAGCCCGCCGACCGCGGGCCCGGACGGCAGGGCGGCGGAGGCCGCCGCCGCGACCAGCAGCAGCAGCTGCGCGCGGGTGGCCTGCGTCGATTCCCGCTGCCGGGAGACCGCCGCCTGGTCGGTGTGGTGGAAGAGGGCCGGCAGGTCCTCGTTGCGAAAGGTCATGCTGTCGGGCACAACGCCCCCCAACTCTCGGGTGGCGGCCGGCGGGCACCCCGCGGGGCCCCCGCCGCCCGCCGTCGGATCACACCGCGAGCGGCTCCAGGTCCCGGTGGACCCGCCGCTCGTCACGGGCGTAGCGGGTCAGACCGTGGTCCTCCCCCAGCAGCCGCGCCAGCTCGGCCACCGCCTCCGCCCGCACCCGCGCCGCCTCCTCCTTGCGGCCCGTCATGTCCAGGCTGACCGCCATGTTCGACGCGCTCGCCAGGGTCTCCGGATGGTGCGCCCCCAGCACGTCGCGCAGCCGCACCACCGCGATCCGCTCCAGCTCCAGGGCGCCCTCCGGATCACCCAGGTCCGCCCGGGCGTTCGCCAGGTTCAGGTGCGCGAAGATCGTGTGCGGGTGGTGGTCGCCCAGCACGTCGCGCATGCTGCGGATGGTCTGGCGCAGCATCGCCTCCGCCGTGTCCGCCGCGCCCGTGCCCCAGTGGAAGACCGCGAGGTTGTTGACCGCCGCCAGGGTGTACGGGTGCCGCTCGCCCGGCACCTTCATGTACTCGTCCACCACCTCCTGCGCCAGGTCCCGCGCCGCCCCCGGATCACCCGTCGCGAACAGGTCCGAGGCCAGGTTCAGCTCACACGCCAGCAGGTCGGGGTTGACCGAGGTGTACTTGGCCCGGTAGCGGTTGCGCGTCGCCGTCGTCAGCCGCAGGGCGTTCTCGAGCTCCCCGGCCCGCCGCAGCGACACCGCCAGGTTCTTCGCCGCCGACAGCGTGCCCGGGAAGGCCCGGCCCAGCTGCCGCTTGTAGATCTCGTACGTCCGGCTCAGCAGCTGCACCGAGTCGTCGTAGCGTCCCACCTCGCGCAGGTCCCGGGCCAGGTTCTGCGCCGACGACAGGGTGTACGGGTGGTCCGTGCCCAGCACCTCGGTGCGCCGGTCGAAGACCTCCTGGTCGATCTCCCGGGCCCGCGCGTACTGCCCGACCATCCGCAGGTTCAGCGCCAGGTTGTTGGCCGCCGCCAGGGTGCGCGGGTGCGCCTCGTGGAAGATCTGCCCGAAGCCCTCGTGCGCGGCCGTCGCCAGCTCCATCGCCTCCCCGTACCGGCCGAGCGCGCCCAGGTCCATCGCCAGACCGCTCGTGGTCATGTACGTGTGGGGGTGCGAGGCACCCAGGGCGGCCCGCTGCCGCTCCAGCGTGACCTCGTCCAGCTCCTTCGCCTCCACGAAACGGCCCTGCGAGCGCAGGATGTTCGAGAGGTGGAACCGCAGGTACAGGTACTGGAGGTCGTCGCTGCCGAGCATCTCCCGCCAGGCCTCGCGCAGCTCCTCGCCCAGCGCGTACGCCGCCTTGAAGTCACCGCGCTTCCACAGGTAGCGCACCCGGTCGATCAGCAGCCGGCGGGTCTCCGGCTCCGTGCAGAACCGGGCCTCGGACGGGCTCAGGTGCGGCCAGATCGTGTTGAACCTCGGCCAGGTCTCCGGGTTGTCTATCGGTTCGTCGTCGTCCGGCCGGGCACCCGCCAGGATCCGGTGCACCGCGTGCCGCGCCTCGCGCTGCTCCTCCTCCGACAGCTGCGCCCGGATCACCGCCTGGACCAGCCGGTGCACCTGGATGCTGTTGCCGACCTGGTCGACCTTGGCCATCGCGAACCGGCCGATCTCCCTGATGACCCGGCCCAGGACCAGCTTCTCCTGGAGCGAGGAGTCGTACGGCTTGAGCGCGTCGATCATCTCCTTGCTGTAGAGGAGGTTCGCCGATATCGGCTCCGGCGCGAAGAAGGCGCACAGCTGGAGCAGCCGGACGGCGGCCGGGGAGCGGGACTGGAGCCGCTCGATCGACACGTTCCAGGTCGCCGCCACCGGCTGGGGGTATCCGGGCGGCTGGTTCAGGCCCAGCACCCGCGCGGTCTGCTCCGCGAGCTGCTCCAGGTACGCGGACACCGGCGTCGCGGTCTCCGCGATCCAGGCGCCCGCCTGCTCGACGGCCAGCGGCAGGTCGCCCACCGCCACCGCCACCTGCTCGGCGTCCTCCTTGCCCAGGCCGGGAGCGCGGCGCTGGAGGTGCTCGATGGACTCCTCGCGCAGGAACACGTCCACCGGCAGCGCGTCCCCGTACTGGGACCAGGACTGGTTGCGCGAGGTCACGAGCACGTGCCCGGGGCCGCCCGGCGGGAAGAACCGCTTGAGGGTCTCGGGGTCGTCGGCGTTGTCGAAGACCAGCAGCCAGCGCGAGGAGGGCACCCCGCGCCGCAGCAGGTCGATCGCCTCCTGGGAGGCGGCCGCCATGTCCTCGCCGGTCTGCGCGCCCAGCCGTACGGCGAGCTCGGCGAGGCCGGCGACCACCTCGTCCGTCTGTTCCGCGGAGATCCACCAGACCAGGTCGTAGTCGGCCATGAACCGGTGTACGTACTCCAGTGCCACCTGGGTCTTGCCGACGCCGCCGAGCCCGTACAGGGTCTGCGGCTGGGGCAGCACCACGGCCATGCCGCCGCCGAGCTGGTCGCGCATCCGCTCCAGCACGATGGACCGGCCGGTGAACCCGGGGTTGCGGGGCGGCGCGTTCCAGATCTTCGGGACCGTGCCCGGGAAGCGGGGGCCGGGCTGGGAGGTGCCGGCGACGGTGTCGGGCAGGGCCATCGGCCGCTCCACCGCGCGCAGCAGGGCGGTGGTCGCGTGCACCTCGTCGAGCCGGAACAGGTCGACCGGGTTGCGGTCGATGTAGGGCGTGGCCAGGCGTACGTCGCCCACCCGCAGCGGCACCAGCTGGCGCCGGCCCCCGGTCGGGTCCTCGGCGGCGGCCCGGTTCCACACCTCCACGGCCCGCGCCGACTTGAGGTAGGCGCTGGAGAGCAGCACCACGGTCCGGGCGGCGGTGTCCACGCTGATGCCCGCGCCGCCCAGGGTGTCGCCGGGCGCCGAGTGGGGCGCCCGCTCGGCGGAGACGTCCTTGGGCACGACCCGGAACCCGGCCCGGGTGAGCACCGACTCGATCCAGTCGGCCCACATCCGGTTCTCGGCGACGTAGGACAGGAACAGGTCGGCGGGCAGCGCCGGTCGGCGGCGGGTGAAGGCGTCCCTGATCCGCAGCCGCACCTCCTCGCCGATGACCGGCATGGAGGTGATCTCGCCCTCGGTGACCACCGTGGTGAGCCGTTCGAAGGCGGAGAGCAGGGAGTTGGTGAGTCCGGCCTCGTCGCCGAAGGTGGCCAGGGTCTCCTCGTAGGCGTAGTAGGGCCGGTACGGGATCTCCACGGCGCCCCAGTAGGAGGTCAGCTCGTCCCCGACCAGGCCGCTGGGGAAGCGGTCGAACTTCAGGCGGGCCAGGGCCCGGCCCGCGTCGGCCTTCTCCTTCTCGCCCTCGTCGATGCGCATCGGGACCGGGTAGATCTTGATCCCGCGGTCGTTGAACCGCTCGTCGATCTGCCGGGCCACCGAGGCGGCGCCGTCGATGGACTGGTCGGACAGGGTGAAGCAGTCGACCAGGACGTCGGGCAGGTGGACGGTGCAGATGTCGGCGATGTCGGACAGACCGGTGCGGCTGTCGATCAGGACGTAGTCGTAGTTCGCCTTCATGTCGGCCCGCAGGGCGTCGAAGAACAGGCCGCCGCCGAGCCGGTCGTAGAAGTTGTCCCAGTCGAAGGTGGACACGGTCGCCGAGTACTCGCGGTTCTGCCGGCCCGCGGAGACGAAGTCCAGGGTGCCGCCGTCCGGGAACTCCCAGCCGTGGGTCTCCGGAGTGAGGGAGACGGCGTGCGGCTGGATCCGCGCGTAGTCCTTGTGCCAGTCGGCGGCGCGCTGCACGGGGCTGGTGGCGGCCCAGGCGTACTCGCTGATCAGGTCGATGACCCCGGTGGTCGCCCCCAGGGTGGAGGGGTCCAGGAAGGGGTGGAAGAAGCGGTGCAGGCCCGGGGCCTCCAGGTCCCAGTCCACGGCGAGCACCCGCTTGCCGTTGGCGGCGAGGATCCAGGCCGTGTTGGCCAGGGCCATCGTGCGGCCGGTACCGCCCTTGTACGAGTAGAAGGTGACGATGCGTCCGTCTCGGCTGTCACGACTGGCTGTCATCCGCGTCCCCCCGGGTCTGTGTCGGTGTCTTCGCCGTTCCGGCCGGCCGGCGGCGGTGGTGCGGGCGGTGGCGGTGCGGGCGGCCCGCCCATCCCCATCGGGCCCACCAGCCGCGGACGTTCGGTGGAGGTGCTCCCGGCAGGCAGGTACACCTGGGCGTGTCTGAGGAACTGCTGGGCCGCCGCCTCGACCACCTGGGGCAGGATCTGCCCGAGCGTCTCCATGCCGGCCACGCCGTTGGCCGCGGCCCGGCAAGCGGCCCGGCCCTGGCTCATCTTGACGGGCAGGGTCTCCTCGAGCCGGCGGGCCAGCTCGGCCTCCCTCGCCCGGCTCTGGGGGTCGTACCGGTTCCACGGCACGACCACGTTGATCCACGGGCGGTGCTCCTGGTCGAAGGCGGCCAGCCGCTGGCGGCGGTGTTCGTCCTCCACCGCCCAGCGGTCGACGATCAGGATCTCGGGGCGGGTGGGCGGCTGCTTGCTGTCGAAGTGCCCGGCCTCGTCGTCGAAGGAGGACATCGTGGTCTGGTAGTTGAGGTTCCTGACCAGGTCCTCGGCCACGTAGGCGACGGGCCGCTGGGAGACGGGGTGGTACGGGTTCCACTCCAGCGCGTTCTCCCCGTAGTACTCGGGGCTGCGGCCGTCCGGCAGGTCGTGCCGGGAGGCGGCGGCGACGGTCACGTGCAGGGTGCGGACGGGCCCGGCGCCGGGTCCGGCCGGCTGGCCGCCGCCGTGGCCGAAGGCGCTGGGGACCAGCCGGTAGTCCAGCGGGCGGACCGGCTGGAGGCGTACGGTCTCGGCGACCCGGACGATCCGCCGGGCCAGCTCGTACACGGCCTGCTCGTACTGCTCGGCGTACCCGCGCAGCTTGATCAGCCCGTACAGGCCGTCGGTGACGTAGCGCTCGCCGAAGGTGTTGTGGTTGAACTGCAACCGCTCGGCGGGGCCGGGCAGTTGGGCGGGCGGCACCGGTACCCACAGGGCCGGGACGATGGCCTCGGCGGCCGGCTGGTTGCTGAGCGCGCCGTGGTGGATGGTGCGCTGCGCGAAGGCGAACCACTCCTTGCCGCACATCTCGCTGGCGAAGTAGCGCGGCGAGAACAGGGGGACGAAGACCCGGCAGGTGGCGAGGGCCGCCCCGAGCCGTTCCGACCAGCCCTCGCCGCTGCGTATCTCCCGGTCCATGAAGCCGGCCTCGGATCCGGCGGGCAGGTCCGTCAGCGCCATGATGTGGCCGCACAGGTCGCGGAAGAGACGCTCCACCCACATGTCGGGATCGGGTCCTCCAGGCCCGAACCTCGGTGTATGCGCATAACTGAGGAAAAAATACGGCTGCACTGATGCGGGCACACGACCCCCGTCCCGAAGCTGCGAGCGAAGAAACATCATTCCGGAGCTGCTTCGCCACATCCCCTCATCGTTCAGTCAATCAGCGTCTGTTTTCGGTCATCCAGGCCAGGGCGTGGTCGACGGCGTGCGAAACCGAGAAGAACACGGCGGACGCCCCTCCCACCCGCCCCCTGCGCACCAGCGATTCCGGCAGTGCCCGGCCGATCTCCTCGAAATCGCCGTCGTCCAGCGCGACGTCCTCGTACGTCGTCCACTTCCCGTCGTGAGGGCGCCCTCCGGGCCCTTCCGGAAGGCTCACCTTCACCACACAGTCGTACGTGCGCAAGGGGGGCTTCGGAATTCGGTACTCCGCGAGATGGAAAGCCGTGCAGGCCGAAAATCCCACATTGATCATGAGTACCTGTCCTCCCTCCCACCACAGTTTTCCCAAGGGGGAGTCCTCACCGAGGTGGCATTCGGTGCGGTGCTGCGCGCACAGCCGGTCCGCGTCGGCCCCGAGCGCGGCGAAGGAGGTCTGCGGGTGCCCGCTGCGGGCGGCGCCCGGCGTGGTGCGGACCACCTCGGCGAAGGCGCCCACGCCCTGGCTCGGGGTGACGTCCGGGTCGAAGGGCGGCATCCGCGACCGGAACGCCGCCGCCCCGGCTTCGTCGAGCCCGGCGACGCGGGCCAGGTGGGCGCTGGAGGTCAGGGAGTTCTCCGCCGTGAAGGCGGGGACGAGCAGGGTCCCCCGGGGGCCGAGGAGGCCGCGCAGGGCGTCGCGCAGGACCTCGGCGCGCAGGCCGGTGCCGCCCAGGGCGGCGTGCACGAGCAGCCGCTGCCCCGGCCGCACGCCGAGCAGCCGGAGCTGCGCGGCGAGCTGGTGGCGGCCGGGCGGGTCCTGCGGGGAGGCCGGGGCCGCATCCCGGGCCCCCGGCGGGCAGGCCGGCCCGGCCGGGAGGGTCATGCGTCGACCGCCTTCAGCTCCCAGCGCAGCTCCTCCACCAGCCGCTTGCCGGTGACCGTCAGCTCCGCCGCCCCCGCCAGCCGGTCCAGCGCGCGGTGGATGCGGTCGGTGCCGCCCGGCTCCTGCGTCCGGGTGGCCCGGCGGTACGCCTCCACCGCGACCCGCTCGTGGACGTCGGCCAGCAGCCGCGACACCGGCACCGGACGCGTCCGCCAGGGCGAGGGGTGCTCCCAGGCCCCGTCCAGCGCGTAGAGGTCGGCCACCTCGGTCAGTGCCCGCAGCCGGGCCCGGCGGCGGCCGGTGAGCAGGGCCAGGGCGGTCTCCTTGACCCCGGCGGCGTACGGCACCCCGAGCGCGCCCGGCCCGTGCCGCCCGGCCTCGCCCCAGCCCCCGGCCCGCGGGCCGCCGGCGAGCGGCGTCAGGGTGCTCAGCCCGGCGGCGGCCGCCCGCGCGAACCCGGGGACGGTGCGGTGCAGCAGGGCCCAGGCCGCGCCGAGGCGACCCCGCCACTCGTCGGCCTCCCCGGAGCCCAGCCGCAGCCGGGGCGGGCGGGCGAAGCAGTTGCGGTACGGGTCCAGGTCCTCCAGCGCCACCGCGGGCTCCCCGGGCCCGGGCGACCAGGTCCGTACGGGCAGCCACCGCGCGTCCCCCGCCGCCGGGCCGAAGCGGTGCTCGGTGCGCCCCTCCCGGACGACCGCGTACCCCTCGCCCGTGGCGTGCAGCACGGCACGGCCCCGCGTACCGGGCTCCCCGAGCCGCAGCAGCCCCAGCGTCGGCAGGTACACCTCCCCGTCCCGGTAGGCCACCTCCGCCGGCAGCCCGAGCCCGCCCCGCAGTACGGCGGCGGCCGCCAGCGCGGCGAGCCTGCGGGCCGCCCCCGGGCCGTCGGGGCGCCCCTCCCGCACGGCGTCCAGGGCCTCCAGCACCCAGGTCCGGGTGAACGGGTGGCCCAGTACGGCGTCCAGCGCGTCCGCGCCCGCCTCCCCGGCCTCCTCCACCCCGGCCAGCAGCTCCCAGGCCCGCGCCCAGCCGGGGTCCCCCGCGAGGTCCCCGTGCAGGCGGGCCAGCAGGACCCGGGTCAGCTCCTCCTGCGCCCGGGCCAGTTCGGCCGGGTCGGCCAGCTCGCGGGCGGTCAGGGCGGCGGCCGTACGCCCCTCGATCCCGTCCACCAGCTCGCGCAGGTCGGAGCAGTAGACGGAGGGGTTGTCGAAGCCGTTGTCCTCGCGGTAGCGGTGCGTGTAGAGCCCGCCCCCGCACGAACGTACGACAGGGCAGCGGCGGCACGTGTCGCTGACGCCCGCGAGCCCCAGCTGCCGGGCCCGGATCCCCGGGTGCGCGGCGACCTCGTCGAAGGTGTGGGCGAAGACGTCGAACCCGGTGGCGGGGGCCCCCTCGAAGGCGCTCTTGAGGGAGTCGGCCTGCTCCAGCGTCCCGTCGGTCTCCACCACGACGAGGTCGGTCGGGGCCAGCCCCAGGGACTCCGTCAGGCTCGGACCGCCGCCGAGCGTCGACAGCAGGGACTCGAAGAGCCGTACCGGCACGGGCCGTTCCAGCTGCTCCCAGCGGTCGAAGACGCGCAGCAGCCAGCGCGCGTACGCGTCGGGCGCGCCGCCGGCGCGCTCCGGCGGGGTCTGCCAGGTGGCGTGCGGCAGCAGGAAGTCCACCCGGGGCGGCTCCAGCGCCACCAGGGCGTCGAGGACGGCGACGGGGTCGTTGGCCACGTCCACGGTGCAGAGCAGGCCCAGGTAGAGGTGGCGGTAGGGCGCGGAGCGCAGCAGTTCCAGGGAGGCCAGGACCAGGGGGTGGCTGGAGCGGCCGTCGGCGAAGCGGCGGTGGCGGTCGTTCGCCGTGCGGTCCCCGTCGAGGGAGACGCCGACCCGGACGCCGTACTCGGCGAAGAGGTCCAGGTAACGGGGGCTCAGCCGCAGCCCGTTGGTGTGGATCCGCAGGTCGAGCTCGGCCGTACCGGCGAGGGCGCCGGTGAACTCCTCGCACACGAGGCGCAGCCGCTCGGGGCCGGCCAGCAGGGGTTCCCCTCCGTGGAGGATCACCGTGACGGAGGGGAGTGCATGGTCACGGGCATGTTCGGCGAGCCGCGACGCGGTCTGGGAAATGACCCCGGGGGAGATCACCTTCGGCCGGGCTCGCCAGCTCTGGTCTGCGTGTTCGTAGACATAGCAATGATCACAAGCAAGATCGCATCTGCTGTGAACCTTCAGGACGATCTCGCGGAATGCGATCGGGCCGGTCATTCCACCAGTCTAGAGCTCGTGACGCACCGTCAGAGGGCGGAGTTGAAGATCGGTGACTGAATGCGACGGCCGGATTCCGCGGGGAGCACGCGCTCGAGCGCCGCGGCCGCCGAGGCGCTGCGGACGTCGATCTTCGCGAGCGGGACGCGACGGTCCTTGACCGTGCTGGTCGGGGGGGTTGCGGAAGTGTTCACGACACCGTCCTCGGGGAGGCCATCTGAAATGGGAGGGGAAGACATCAGCGCGTTGCTGCCGTCAAGCGTGGACTTTACTCGTCCCCACCCCATTGGCAACCGAGACATGACGCCTGGTCAAGCGTTCTATGGAAAGCGTGGAGCAATAATCGAGGGGGTGCATTCGGCCGTTTGCCGCACGGCCCGGTCCCGTTCTCCCGGAGCCCGCGCCGGACGCCGTCGGCGCAGGTCGGTAGATTGGGACGCATGGCCCACGCACCCGTTGTCCTGCTGCTGTCCGGAAGCCTGCGCGCCGGTTCCACCAACGAGACCGTGCTGCGCACCGCGCGCTCCGTCGCCGCCGAGGCCACCCCGCCGCTGCGCACCGTCCTCTACGACGGCCTGGGCAGCCTGCCCCACTTCAACCCCGACGACGACACCGACCCGCTGCCGGCCCCGGTGGCCGGGCTGCGCGCGGCGATCGCGGAGGCTTCGGCGGTGCTGATCTGCGCCCCGGAGTACGCGGGCAGCCTGCCCGGCTCGTTCAAGAACCTGCTGGACTGGACGGTGGGCGGCACCGAGATCTGCGACAAGCCCGTGGCGTGGGTGAACGCCGCCGCCCCCGGCCGCGGCGGTGGCGCCGAGGCCGCGCTGCGGACGGTGCTGGGCTACACGGGCGCAGCCGTCGTGGACCCGGCCTGCGCGCGAATCCCGGTGGACCGGCAGGCGGTGGGCGCCGACGGGACCCTCGCCGACCCCGCCGCGCGCGAACGCCTCGCGGGGGTGCTCGCCCTGCTGGTGGAAGCGGCCGGGTGAGCGGCCTCAGGCGGGCTGCTGTTCGCCCAGCGGCTCGCGCAGCAGCCAGTTGAGTACGCCGGGCAGCGCGCGCAGGGCCGCGAAGTGGGCGGCGGAGGGGTCGATGGTGGTGGTGGCGCCGGGGATGCGGCGGGCCAGCCAGCGCGAGTGGCCCACGGGGGAGAAGACGTCGAGCTCCCCGTGCCACAGCAGTACGGGGCAGCGGATGCCGGCGGGGTCGAAGCCCCAGGGGCTGCTGAAGGCGAGGATGTCGTCGATCCATCCGTACGCGGAAGTGCGCACGCCCTCGCGGTAGTTGCGCAGCAGCATCGACCGCAGGCCGGCGTCCGAGACGATCATGCGGTCGCTGGCGGTCAGCTCCCGGCGCAGTTCGTCCAGGAGCCGGCCCGGGTCCCTGGCGATGCCGGCGGCGCGCGGGATCAGGCGGGCCGCCAGTTCCTCGGGGTCGTCGGTGGCGGTGGTGTACTCCCGTACGTTCGAGGCGGCCATCCCGGCGAACCAGTCCAGGTCCTCCGCGTCCCTGGGGGCGATCGGGACCAGGGCCGCCGTCCGGGTGACGCGCTCGGGCAGCAGGGCGGCGCAGGCCAGCGCGCCGGGCGCGCCGCCCGAGCGGCCGGCCACGGCGAAGGTGTCCAGCCCGAAGGCGTCGGCGATCGCGGCCACGTCATGGGCCACGTCGGCGACGGTGCGGCCCGGGTGGCGTTCGGAGCCGCCGTAGCCGGGCCGGTCGTAGGCGATGAGCTGCATCCGCCGCTGGTAGAGGACCATCCCGCGGGGCGCCGGGCCGAGCCTGCTGCCGGGCATGCCGTGGAGCAGGAGGACGGGCTTACCGTCCGGGTCGCCCCAGCGTTCCGCCATCAGGGCACGACCGTCGGCGGTGCGCACCTCTTTGCGCACGCGCTCCCTCCCTCACGTCCGGCGCGGGCAGTGAGGCCGATTGTGCTCCCCGGGAGGGGAGCGCGGTAGGGCGCACTCACGGGCGGTTTCCCCCGCGGGGCGTCCGGGGCGGGACCGGCCGCCGGCCGTGTCCGGCGGCGTGAGGCCGCGTCCGGCCGCCTCGGACGCCGGCGGGACACCGGCGGGCCGGGGGCCGGCCGCGGGGGTCCCGGAGGGCACCGGCCCCGGCCGCCCGGCCTCCGGGCTTCAGCGCGGGTCCGCGGCCCCGTCCGTGAGGCGGGGGGCGGACGGGGCGTCGGCGGCGAGCCCGCTGCCCACCGCGGCACCCGGGCGGCCCCGGCGCCTCACCGCGCAGGCCATGGTGATCACGGCGCCGGCCGCCGCCCACGCGGCCAGCACCAGCATGGGGCCGCCCGCGCCGTTGCCCTTGAAGTACGCGATGGAGCGCGCGGCGTACGTACCGGCGCCCGGCGGCAGGGCCGGGCCGACGGCCCTCCAGAACGGCGGCAGCAGCGGATACGGGTAGGCGCCGCCCGCGCTCGGGTTGCCGAACACCACGACCACCAGGATGGCCAGGCCGATGCCGACCACGCCCGCCACCCCCTGGAAGGCCAGGGTGAGCGCGCCGACCGCGAAGACGACCAGGGTGCCGAGCCCCCACAGGGCGGCGACCGGGCCGGGCAGCGCGCCCAGCACCGGGCCGGCGATGACCGCGCCGAGCAGCCCGGCGGCGATCGAGTACAGCAGCAGCGCGCCGAGCCGGATGACCGCGCGGTGGATGTTGGCCGGCCGGGCGCCGGCGCTGATCGCGAGGATCGCGGCGCACAGGTAGCCGCCCACGCACCAGCCGACGACCAGGTAGAAGGAGCTCAGGCCGCGGCTGTCGCCCCGGTCGGCGGGGACCGCGTCGACGACCCGGACCGTACGGCCCCCGGCCCGCTCGGCCAGGCCGACGATCTGTTCCAGGGCCTGGGAGAGCGAGGCCCCGGAGCCGCTCGCGACCAGCAACCGGTCGGTGGTGCCGGCCGGGTCGACGATCAGCGCACCGTCCACCTCCCGGTTCCGGAGCTGGGCGAGCGCCGCCGCCTCGTCCGCGACCGGGTGCGGGTCGAGCGGCACGCCGGGCAGTGCGCCGAGGCGCTGCGCGGTCTGCGCCGCGACCGGTTCCGCGGGGGCGGCCACCGCGATCGGGATCCTGCTGGGCTCCGGGTGGTGGAAGGCCCCGATGTAGGAGGTGATGAACGCCAGCTGGAGGGCCAGCACCCCCAGGACCAGGAGGGCCGCCCGGGTGGTCACGGCGTCCTTGATCTCGGCGGGGAAGCCGCCCGAGGGCCCGGGGGCGCTGCTTCTGGGGGGTGGGGTCATGGCTCCCACGCTCGGCGCGCCGGGGGTGCGGCGCAGCAGGGGAGGCCCGAATGGATGATCGAACATGTGTTTCGCACGGGTATTCGAATTGCTCTATGGTGGAGACGGGGGAGGTTGAAGGTCGAGCGAAGCAGGAGGCCGCGGGTGCCTGGGTTTACGCATCTGCACACCGTTTCGGGGTTCTCCATGCGATACGGAGCTTCGCACCCGGAACAGCTGGCGGAACGTGCCGTCGAACGGGGCATGGACGCCCTCGCCCTCACCGACCGCGACACCCTCGCGGGTGCGGTGCGGTTCGCGAAGGCGGCCGCCAAGGCCGGGATCCGGCCGCTGTTCGGGGTCGACCTGGCCGTGTCCCCCGCCGTGTCCCCCGCGGGGGCGCCCGGTGGGGCCGGGGAGCTCTCGTACCGCAGGCGTACGCCCGTCAGGGGCGGGGCCTTCGTCGACGAGTCCGCTCCGCGTGCCGTCTTCCTGGCCCGGGACGGGGCCGCCGGATGGGCGGAGCTGTGCCGGATGGTGACCGCCGCCTTCGGCGCGGGCGGTTCCCCCTCCGGTCCCGGCGGGACCCTCCTCGGCGCTGCCGGGACCGGACCGGACGGGTTCGCACCGGCAAGCGCCGGGGCCGGCGCGGGCGGCTTCGACGCCGGCGGGCCCGCGGACCCGGACGCCGGCGCGTCCGGCCGGGCCGCCGCCGCCCACGCCGACGCCGTCGGCGTGGGCTCCGGATGGGCCGGGAACGGGTTCGCGCCCGGCGCCCCGGGCCCCGGCCGGCCCGTACTGCCCTGGGAGGCGCTGCGCGGCGACGGGGTGTTCGTCCTGCTCGGCCCCGGCTCCGAGGTGGGCCGGGCGCTCGCCGCGGGCCGCCCCGACCGGGCGGCCCGGCTGCTCGCGCCCTGGCGGGAGGTCTACGGGGACGCCCTGCGCCTGGAGGCCGTCCACCACGGCCGCACCGGCACCGGCCCCGGCTCGCTGCGCCTGGCCGCCCGTACCGTCGGCTTCGCCGCCGAGCAGGGCGTCACGGCCGTGCTGACCAACGCCGTCCGGTACGCCGACCCCGGCCAGGGCCCCGTCGCCGACGTCCTCGACGCCGCCCGCCGGCTCGTCCCCGTCGACCCCCGGGGCGCCCTCGACACCGGCGAGCGGTGGCTCAAGGACCCCGACGCCATGGCCGAGGCCGCCGAGCGGATCGCCGAGGCGGCCGGGCTGCGCGCCGCCGACGCCCGCCGGCTGCTCGCGCGGACCCGGGAGACCGCCGAGGCCTGCTCCGTGGACCCCGAGGACGACCTCGGCATGGGCTCCGTGCACTTCCCCGAGGCCCGCCTCGTCGGCGCCGCCCACCGCACCGCCCAGCGGGTGCTCGCCTCCCGCGCGGCGGCCGGCATGGTGCTGCGCGGCTACGCCGGCCGGCGCGCGTACTGGGACCGGATGGAGGAGGAGCTCGACATCATCGCCCACCACGGCTACGCCTCGTACTTCCTGACGGTCGCCCAGGTCGTGGACGACGTGCGCGGGATGGGCATCCGGGTGGCCGCCCGCGGCTCCGGCGCGGGCTCCCTCGTCAACCACCTCCTCGGCATCGCGCACGCCGACCCCGTCGAGCACGGCCTGCTGATGGAGCGCTTCCTCTCCAAGCGCCGCCGCGTGCTGCCCGACATCGACATCGACGTGGAGTCCGCCCGCCGGCTGGAGGTCTACCGCCGGATCATCAGCCGCTTCGGCGCCGAGCGCGTCGCCACCGTCGCCATGCCCGAGACCTACCGGGTCCGCCACGCCATCCGCGACGTCGGCGCCGCCCTGTCCATGGACCCGGCCGCCGTCGACCGGCTCGCCAAGGCCTTCCCGCACGTCCGCGCCCGCGACGCCCGCGCCGCCCTGGCCGAGCTGCCCGAACTGCGCGGCCTGCGGGAGGAGGAGCACGGGCGGCTGTGGGAGCTCGTCGAGGCGCTGGACGCCCTGCCGCGCGGGACCGCCATGCACCCGTGCGGGGTACTGCTCTCCGACGCCTCGCTGCTCGCGCGCACCCCGGTGGTGCCCACCAGCGGCGAGGGCTTCCCGATGTCCCAGTTCGACAAGGACGACGTGGAGGACCTCGGGCTGCTCAAACTCGACGTGCTGGGCGTGCGCATGCAGTCCGCGATGGCGCACGCGGTCACGGAGCTGCGCCGGGCGACGGGCCGCGAGCTCGACCTGGACGACCCCGCGCAGGTGCCCCCGGGCGACGGGCCGACGTACGAACTGATCCGCTCCGCCGAGACGCTGGGCTGCTTCCAGATCGAGTCCCCCGGTCAGCGCGACCTGGTGGGCCGGCTCCAGCCGTCGACCTTCCACGACCTGGTCGTCGACATCTCCCTCTTCCGGCCCGGACCGGTGGCCGCCGACATGGTGCGCCCGTTCATCGAGGCACGGCACGGGCGGGCCCCGGTCCGCTTCCCGCACCCGGACCTCGCCGACGCGCTGCGCGAGACGTACGGGGTGGTGGTCTTCCACGAGCAGGTCATCGAGATCGTGCACGTCATGACCGGCTGCGGGCGGGACGAGGCCGACCGGGTGCGGCGCGGGCTCTCCGACCCGGAGTCCCAGGGCCGGATCAAGGCCTGGTTCGCGGCGGCGGCGGCCGGGCGCGGCTACGCGCCGGAGGTGATCGCCCGCACCTGGGAGATCGTCGAGGCCTTCGGCAGCTACGGCTTCTGCAAGGCGCACGCCGTGGCCTTCGCCGTGCCCACCTACCAGTCGGCGTGGCTGAAGGCCCACCACCCGGCGGCCTTCTACGCCGGGCTGCTCACCCACGACCCCGGGATGTACCCCAAGCGGCTGCTGCTGGCGGACGCCCGGCGGCGGGGCGTGCCGGTGCTGCCGCTGGACGTGAACCGCTCGGCGGCCGCCCACCGCATCGAACTGGTGTCCGATGGTGCGGACGGGTCGGGGCCGGGCCGGTGGGGCCTGCGGCTCGCCCTGGCCGACGTCCACGGCATCAGTGAAGCCGAGTCCCGCCGGATCGAGGCCGGCCAGCCGTACGCCTCCCTGCGCGACTTCTGGGACCGCGCCCACCCGGGCCGCCCGGTCGCCGAACGGCTGGCCCAGGTCGGGGCGTTGGACGCCTTCGGCGCGAACCGCCGTGACCTGCTGCTGCACTTGGCGGAGCTGCACGGCGCCCAGCGCGCCGCCGGAGCCCCCGGCGGCCGTGGTGCCGGCGGCCGCGCCGGAGGCCGGGGCGCGGCCCAACTGCCCCTCGGCGGCGGGCGGTCCACCGCCACCGTCGGGCTGCCCGACCTGACCGAGGCCGAGCGGCTCAGCGCCGAACTCGGCGTCCTCGGCATGGACGCCTCCCGCCACCTGATGGACGACCACCAGGCCTTCCTCGCCGAGCTGGGCGTGACCCCGGCCCGCCGCCTGCGGGACGCCGAGCACGGCCGGACCGTACTCGTCGCGGGCGCCAAGGCGGCCACCCAGACCCCGCCGATCCGTTCGGGCAAGCGGGTCATCTTCACCACCCTCGACGACGGCACCGGTCTGGTCGACCTGGCCTTCTTCGACGACAGCCAGGAGGCCTGCGCGCACACCGTCTTCCACTCCTTCCTGCTGCTGGTGCGAGGGGTCGTGCAGCGGCGCGGCCCGCAGAGCCTCAGCGTGGTCGGGGCCGCCGCCTGGAACCTCGCCGAGCTGGTGGAGCTGCGCGAGCACAACGGCCTGGAAGCGGCCACGGCCCGGCTCGCGGAGCCCCAGGCCGGCGGCACCGCCGACACCGGCCGCCGCATCCACCTCCCGAACGGCTACGAGATGAACCCGTGGGCCGACCTCCAGCCGCCCGGGGAGCGCGCCGCGACCGGCCGCAAGCTGTGGCACTCCAGCCCGGGGAGCGCGGGATGACCGGCACCCGCGCCGCCACCGGCACGGCCTCCACCGCCGGCGTCCTGCACCTGCGCTGCGCCCCCGCCCTGTCCGGGGAGGGCTACCGCGAGGTGCTGGAGCTGCTGCGCGAGTTCTCCCCGCTCGTCCAGGCCCTGCCGCCGCGGGCCGCGCTGGTCCAGGTCCGGGGCGCCCAGCGGTACTTCGGCGCCGGCCCCGCCCGCATCGCCGAGGTGATCCGGCTGCGCGCGGTGGCCCGGCTGGGCACGGACGTCCGGATCGGGGTCGCCGCCACCTGGGCGGTGGCGGCGATGGCCTCCGCCCGGGTCCAGGGGCCCGGCGGGGTCCTGGCCGTGCCCCAGGAGGCGGTGGCCGGCTTCCTGGACCCCCTCCCGGTGGAAGCGCTGTACGGGCTCGGCTCCCGGCAGGCCGAGGCGCTGCGCGGGTACGGGCTGCACACCGTCGGGGCGCTCACCCACGTGCCGCCCGGGGTCCTCGAGCGGATCCTCGGCAAACGGGCCGGCCGGCTCGCCGCCGACCGGGCCCGCGGCATCGACCCGCGCCCCGTCACCCCGAGGGACCTGCCGTCCTCGGCCGCCGTCCGGACCGGCTTCACCCGTCAGGAGCTGGACGGCCCGCACGCCCGGGCCGCGCTGCTCGGCCTGGTGGTCCGGCTCGGCGCCGCCCTGCGCGGACGCCGCCAGGCCGCCCGGTCCCTGTCCCTGACCCTGCAGTTCGCGGGCGGCTCCCGGTGGGAGAAGTCCCGGCGGCTGGTGGAGCCCTCCGCCCACGACGAGGACCTGCGCACCCTCGCGTACCGCCTGATGGACGCGGCCGGCCTGCAACGGGCCCGGCTGACCGGCATGGTGCTGCGCGCCGAGGACCTCACGGACGCGGAGGGCGTGAGCCGCCAGCTCACGCTGGATCCCGTCCGCGAGTCCCGGCTGACGGTGGAGGCCGCCATCGACCGCGCCAACGCCCGCTTCGGGCCCGGCACGGTCCGCCCCGCGTCGGTCGCGCCCAGCCCCGGCGGCCCCTCAGACGCCGTCCAGCATCAGTCGAACCGTCTCCGCGCGGAGCGGGGTGGTCTGGGCCTGGATCAGGTGGAACTGGGCCTCGCGGGAGAGCCGGCCGGCGGTGTGCCCGTACTGGACCGCCCGGCCGCCCGCCACCGCCACGCAGGCCGCGGCCGCCCGTACGGCCAGGTCCAGGGCGGCGGCCCGCAGGGCGAGGCGGTCCCCGGTGCGCTGCCCCCGCGGGACCTCGTCGCGCAGGGCGTAGGCCTCGGCGCGCAGCCGGGCGGTCCGCTCGGCCAGGCGCAGGCCGAGGTCCTCGTACGGCGGTGACCGGAGGAGGAACCCGGCGGTGGCGCGCAGCTGGCCGAAGACGGCCGGCTGCGCGTCGGCGTTCTCCAGGTCGTAGTCCCGGATCCAGTCGGCCCGCGGCAGCAGGCCCACCACCCGGTCGTCGGGTACGCGCACGTCCCGCAGCTCGACGCGGGCCGTGTGCGTACCGGCCATCGCCCACAGCGGGGCTCCCTCGACGGAGCTGATGCCGCCGCCGTCCGCGCTGCGGTCGAGCAGGGCGAGGACCGCCTCGTCGGACGGGGTGACGGCGCCCACGAACAGCGTGTCGGCCAGGCCCCACCCCGTCACCCACGGCATCCGCCCGGTGAGCCGCCAGCCGCCCGGGACCCGCTCGGCCGTGACGGGCGGGCGCGGATGGCGCAGGAAGGCGAAGCCGGCGGTGGCGCGCCGCTCACCGCGGGCGAGGGCCGGCAGCAGGCTCGCGCGCAGGGCGGCCCCCGCGGGGCCGGACGCCTGGAGCAGGGCCTTGGCCGCCGGGACGTGCTGGGTCCACACGAACCAGGTCGACGGGTCCACCGCCGCCAGCACCTCGTGCACCTCCCGGACCACCTGACGGGCCGTGAGCCCGCCCGCCGGGTCCGGTTCGTATCCGACCAACCCGTACGCGCCCGCGGCGGCGAGCGCGTCCAGATGCGTACGGGGCACCCCGCTCACGGCGGTCCGCTCCGCCTCCGGCGCCAGGACGCGTACGGCGGCCCCGGTGACGGCCGCGACCAGCGGGTCGGCCGCCAGAGCGGGCGGGGCGGCCAGGGCGGTGCCGGCTCCGGGGGGCCTCTGCATGGCCGCGCTCACCTCACGTCCGTGTCGGGGGGCGCCCATTGTTCCTGAGCGGTACCGGAGGAATCCTCGACACGCGAGTTTTTACCGACGCGTAACTTCCAAGTCCTGCTACCGGCCCGTAATTTGGCGCCAGCAGCCCCCCCATGTGATCCGGATCACGGGACGAATCCCCACGCTTTTCCCCTTGACCTGCAAGGAGATCACACGATGCTGCCCTGGAGACGCCTGCTCCGCCCGCTGGCCGTCCTCACCCTCACCGCCGCCGCGCTCGTCGCCCCCACCGGCGCCGCCCAGGCCGCGACCGCACCCAGCAGCGGCTGGAACAACTGGTCCTGCAAGCCGTCCGCCGCGCACCCCCGCCCCGTCGTCCTCGTCCACGGCACCTTCGGCAACTCCGTCGACAACTGGCTCGGCTTCGCGCCCTACCTCGTCCACCGCGGCTACTGCGTCTACTCCCTCGACTACGGCCAGCTGCCCGGCGTGCCCCTCTTCAACGGGCTCGGCCCCATCGAGAAGTCCGCCGGACAGCTCGACGCCTTCGTCGACAAGGTCCTGGCCTCCACCGGCGCCGCCGAGGCCGACCTCGTCGGCCACTCCCAGGGCGGCATGATGCCGCGCTACTACCTCAAGTTCCTGGGCGGCGCAGCCAAGGTCAACGCCCTCGTCGGCCTCGCCCCCGACAACCACGGCACCACCCTGTCGGGACTCACGCAGCTGCTCCCGTACTTCCCCGGCGCCCAGGACCTGATCAGCACCGCGACCCCGGGGCTCGCCGACCAGATCGCCGGCTCCGCCTTCCAGCAGAAGCTCAACGCGGGCGGCGACACCGTCCCCGGAGTGGCGTACACGGTCATCGCCACCCAGTACGACGAGGTGGTCACCCCCTACCGGAGCGCCTTCCTGGACGGGCCCGGGGTGCGCAACGTCGTCCTCCAGGACCTGTGCCCGCTGGACCTCTCGGAGCACGTGGCCATCGGCCTGACCGACCGGATCGCCTGGCACGAGGCGCTCAACGCCCTCGACCCCGCGCACGCCGAACGGACCACCTGCGCGTCGGTCTTCGACTGACGCGCGGGCGGCCCGCCCGGTACCCGCCGGCGGTAGCCGGGCCGGTCCTCCCCGGCTACCGCCGGGAGGGGCCCCCGGTCGCCCGGCGGCGGGCCAGGGCGAACAGCACCGCCGCTCCGGCGGCCAGCACCCCGGCCCCGGCGATCGCGATCACCGGGGTCGCGGAGCTGCCGCCGGTCTCGGCGAGGCCGCCGCCGGTGCCGCCGGCCGGTGAGGGCGCGGCCGAGGGGGAGGCGGCCGCCGGCGGGGCGGGGACCGGGGAGGCGGCGCTCCGGCCGTTCGTCTTCGGGTCGTTGTCGCCGTGGCCGTGGTGCTCGACCGTGGACTTGTCCGCGCCGTCGGAGATCTGCTGGTCCGTCGGGGCCTTGGGCGGCTCGACGGGCTTGGTGGAGGCGCCGGCGCCGGTGCTGGGCTTCGCGCTCGGGGCGGTGGTCCCCGTACCGCCTGCGCCGCCGCCGCTGTCCTTGCCGAAGACCACGTCCGAGCAGGTGTAAAAGGCCTCCGGGCTGTCCGAGCGCTGCCAGACGCTGTAGATCAGGTGGCGGCCGGACTTCTCGGGGACCGTCCCGCCGAAGACGTAGTCGCCGTTCTGCATGCCCGGGTCGGTGGCCTTCGCGAACGGCGCGGGCTCCAGGTCGGACCACTTCAGCGGCTTGGACGGGTCGTAGCCGTCCTTCGTCACGTACAGCTCGAAGGAGCCCTTGTGCGGGGCGGTCCCCTTGTAGCGGAAGGTGTGCGCCCCGGCGGTCATCGGGGAGGCCGGCCAGTCGGCGCGGGGCAGGTCCAGCCCCTTGTACGTGGCGTTGCCCGCCGAGCACAGCTGCCCGTCCGGGATCAGCGACCTGCTCTTGCCGGCCGCGTTGGCGATGTTCACCGCGTTCCAGTCGTAGAACGCCTGCGGCCCGCCCGCCGCGACGGCCGCCTTGCACGCCGCCGACTTCGGTGCCTCGGGGCCCTCCGCGTAACACGCCGCCACCCGGCTGACCGGGTCCGTCATCGAACCGTGGGCGGCCGCGGGCACGGCGGCGTACGCGGCCACCGCGAGCGGGGCGAAACCGGCGGCGGCGACACGGACGGCGGTACGGGCACGGCGAGCGGGCATGGGCGGATCTCCTTCGGGCGCAAGGCGGGGGAGCGCCAGCGGAACCGGCCGGCGCGGCGCCGCCCCCCGTCGGGCCCGGCGCCGCACCGGCTCTCCCTGGCCCCGCCAAGCTAGCCCGCCGCCCGGCCCGCCCGGCCCGGATCGGGCCCCCGGAGCGCATCCTTAGGGTGCGCTTAAGGAAGGCCTAAGCGGGCCCACAGATACGGCCCCCAGAAGGCCTAGGTGAGCAGGGCGGCCAGGCCTTCCGGCGTGCGGGCCTGGTCGTCCAGGGCGTCCAGGGCCCGTACGGCGCGCGCCGCCGCCTCCGGGTCGCTCTGCGCCAGCCCGCTCGACGCGAACTCGTCCTCGTCCAGCCGCAGCACCGACTGCCCGTCCGCCGACACCCACAGGTCCAGGTCCAGGTCCTCGACCACGATCTCGTCCCCGCGGACCACGGCCGGGCGGGTGATGTCGCAGTACCAGCCCTTGAGGATGCCGTCGCCGGTCCACACCTCCTTGACCGCGTACCAGCGCGTCCTCCAGAAGTGCTCCACGAACACGTCACCGGGCTCGAAGCGGACGAACCCGAAGTCCCGCGCCCCCTCCGCCGCCCAGGGCGCGCGCACCGAGATCCGGTCCCCGTCGTCGGCCACCTGCGCCGCCGGGTAGCTGATCTTGGTGCGGCCGGCCTTGGTCAGGGTGACGGTCCAGCGTGCTGTCATCTCGCGGCTCCCAGTCTCTTCGTGTGTCGGGTCTCGGTCGCGCAGACCTCGTACCCGAACCAGGCGTTGACAGCCAGCATCGGGCCGTTCCCGGCGTCGTTGCCGGTGAAGGCCTCGGTGTACCCGGCCGCGCGGGCCCGGTGCAGCGAGTCGGTCTTGGCGAGTTTGGCCAGCCCGCGGCCGCGGAAGGCGCGCAGGGTGCCGGTCATCGCCGAGGAGTAGCGGGTCGCGCCGTCCGTCCGCGCGGCGCTGAAGGCGGCCACGGCCCCGTCGACCAGGACCACCGTCGTCAGTGCGTGGTCGAGGGTGGGCTGGTGCCAGACGCCGTCCAGCCAGTCCTGGTAGTCGTCCAGGACCACCGGTACGTCACCCGGCTCGTCGGCCGTCACCTCGGCGTCGGCCTCGTACAGCGGCCGGGGGTCCGCCGCGAAGGCGGACCCGGGACGCAGCTCCACACCGGCGGGCAGCTCCCGCGGCAGCGGCGGCAGGGCGCCCGCCGCCAGGTCCAGGCGCAGGAAGTGCGCCGAGCGGCTGGGACGGTAGCCGTGCCGCTCGGCGAAGCCCCGTTGGGCGGGCTCGTCCAGCACCCAGGCGTACGCGTCCACCGCGCCCCGCGCCGCGAGGTGCTCCTCGGCCGCACGCAGCAGCGCGGTCCCGGCGCCGAGACCGCGGTGGGCGGGGTCGACGTAGGGGTTCACGTACGACAGGCCGGGCTCGGGGCTGTCATACGCGAGGCCGGCCTGCGCGGTGCCGACCGGATGGCCGTCGGGGGTCTCGGCGAGGAGGATCCGGTGGTGCTTCGCGGGGTGGGCGGAGGCGAGTTCGTGGGCCACGCCGGCGGGGGTGGTGACCAGGAAGGGCAGCGCGGCCCGGAGGACCCGTACGACGGCTTCGGCGTCGGAAGCGTCATCGGGACGGATGTCACGGACGTGGATGGTCATGGGACGGACGTTACGGCCGGGGATGCGGGCAGCGCCTGCGAATTACCGGGCGGATGGGGGAGAATCGGCGCCGTGACCTCGACCAATCTCAAGATCAGGATCGACGGCTCGGCCGGCTCGGCCGCCCCGTACGAACAGCTGCGCGCGCAGATCGCGGACCGGGCCCGGTCGGGGGAACTGCCGGCGGGCTACAAGCTGCCGACGGTGCGGGGGCTGGCGGAGGAGCTGGGGCTGGCCGCGAACACCGTCGCGAAGGCGTACCGGGCGCTGGAGGGCGACGGGGTGATCGAGACGCGGGGGCGGAACGGGACGTTCGTCGCGGCGGCGGAGGGTTCCTCGCGGGAGGCGGCGGCGGCCGCCCAGTCCTACGCGGAGCGCGCGCACCGGCTGGGCCTCACGGAAGCCGAAGCCCTGGCGGCCGCCACCGCGGCCCTGCGGGCCCGCTACGGGACCGCCTCGCCCTGACACGCGGGGGCCTGGGGCCGCAGTTTCGGGAGCTCCGGGGGCCCCGCGCCAGGAGACCGGGGGCGGAGCCTGCCGGCATCCGGGGCTGAGCCCCAAGCCTCCGGGGCTGTGCCCCGAAGGTCCGGGGCTGCGCCCCAGGGGTCCGGGGCTGTGCCCCCGAGGGTCCGGGGCCGAGTCCCGAAGGTCCGGGGCTGCGCCCCCGAGGGTCCGGGGCTGTGCCCCAAAGGTCCGGGGCTGCGCCCCCGAAGGTTCGGGGCTGCGCCCTCAGGGGTTCGGGGCTGGGCCCCGGGGAACGGGCGAAGGGCGGGTAGGGGAACCAGCCCGCGCAGCGGCCCACCACTCGCAGGCGACGGACCACCCCTGTTGAGGGGCGCCGGCCCCGCCTGACGGGTCGACGGACGGAGTCCGGCGCAGCGGCGCGAAGCCGGGAAGGCCGCTCGCGGCCGAGCCGTGTGAGCGGCGCGTGGAAAGGGGAGGCCGCTCGCGGCCGAGCCCGTGTGAGCGGCGCGTGGAAAATCAGAGGTACAGGCCCGCCTCCGGCGAGTGGGGTTGGGGCGGGAGGACCGCCCCGGGGCCCGTGCCGCGCCGGAGGGCGAAGAGTTCGGCCAGCGAAGCCCCCTCGCGGGAGACGCCCTCGTCCGTGCCGAGCCACTCCACCGCCTCCGGGTGGGTCAGCCGGCCGACCTCGATGCGGGCCAGGCACCGCCCCGGCCGGACCACCGCCGGGTGCAGCCGCTCCAGGTCCTCGTTCGTCGTGACGCCGACCAGGACGTTGCGGCCCTGCCCCAACAGACCGTCCGTCAGGTTCAGCAGCCGGGACAGCGCCTGTCCCGCCGTGTGCCGCGCCTCGCCGCGGATCAGCTCGTCGCAGTCCTCCAGGAGCAGCAGCCGCCACCTCCCCTTCGCCGTGCCCTCGTCCTCGCCGATGGCGATGTCCATGAGGTAGCCCACGTCGTTGAACAGCCGCTCCGGGTCCAGGACGCAGTCCACCTGGCACCAGTCCCGCCACGACCGCGCGAGCGTGCGCAGCGCCGAGGTCTTGCCGGTGCCCGGCGGGCCGTGCAGCAGGAGCAGCCGGCCCGCGATGTCGTCCGGGGTGACCTTCATCAGCCGGTCCATCGCCCGGGCCACCGGCTCCGTGTAGTTCGGCCGGACCTCCTCCCAGGTGCCGGCGGAGATCTGCCGGGTCGTGCGGTACGGGCCGCGGCGCGGGGAGACGTACCAGAAGCCCATCGTGACGTTCTCCGGCTGCGGTTCGGGCTCGTCCCGGGCGCCCTCCGTGGCCTCACCGAGCACCTTCTGCGCGAGCTCGTCGCTGACCGCCGTCACGGTCACGTCCGCCCCCCGGCTCCAGCGGGAGACCAGGACCGTCCAGCCCTCGCCCTCGGCGAGCGTCGCGCTGCGGTCGGTGTCGCGTGCCGCGCGCAGCACGGTGGCCCGCGGGGGCAGCAGGGTGGCTTCCGCCTTCACCCGCTCGATCGTGACGCTCTGCGCGTACGGCTGCTCGCCGGTCGCGAACCGGCCGAGGAACAGCGCGTCGACGACGTCCGACGGTGAGTCGCTGTCGTCGACATGGAGCCGGATCGGCAGCGCGTCATGCGGGTCTGCTGGCATGGCGCCCATGATCCGGCACGAACTGCCCCCATGCACCTGTGTTTCCCCGGACGGGTGCCCGGGTTCCCTCTTCAAACACATCGCGCGTGAAGATTCCGGCCATGTGTCCTCGCCAATCCTGCGCCGAACATTCTTGGCATGGACACTTCCAGACAGCCCCGGCTCCTTGTACCACGGACTCAGGAGTAACCCCCCACAAGGAGCCGCACACATGAGCAAACGAATGCCGCGCCTCGCCGCCCTGGCCTCCTCCCTGTTACTCGCCGCGGGCGCCGCCCTGTTCGGCGCCGGCCAGGCGGCCGCCGCACAGGCCGACTTCGGCTACGTCGCCCTCGGCGACTCGTACTCCTCCGGCGTCGGCGCCGGCAACTACGACGGCTCCAGCGGCAGCTGCAAGCGCACCACCCGCGCCTACCCCGCCCTGTGGGCCGCCGCCCACTCCCCGCAGACCTTCGCCTTCACCGCGTGCTCCGGAGCCCGTACCGGTGACGTCCTCGCCAACCAGCTCGGCCCGCTCAACTCCGGCACCGACCTGGTCAGCATCACCGTCGGCGGCAACGACGCGGGCTTCTCCGACGTGATGACGACCTGTGTCCTGCAGTCCGAATCCACCTGCGTCAGCCGCGTCAACGAAGCCAAGAGGTACGTCGACTCCACCCTTCCCGGACAACTCGACCAGGTCTACGACGCCATCCGCGGCCGCGCCCCCGCCGCCCGGGTCGTCGTCCTCGGCTACCCCCGCTTCTACAAGCTGAACGGCACCTGCGTCGCCGGCCTCACCGAGGGCGAGCGCTCCGCCATCAACGGCGCGGCGGACTACCTCAACGCCGCCATCGCCAAACGCGCCGCCGACCACGGCTACGCCTTCGCCTCGGTCGTCGGCGCCTTCACCGGACACGAGATCTGCTCCGGCAGCGCCTGGCTGCACAGCGTCAACTGGGCCAACATCGGCGAGTCCTACCACCCCACCGCCACCGGACAGTCCAGCGGCTACCTGCCCGTCTTCTCGGGCCAGGTCTGAGGGCCGAGCCCTTGGGCCGGGCGCGACGGCCAGGCCTAAGGGCTCACCCCGGCGCTCGGCGCCGGGGAAGGCGTCGCCGTCTCCGCCGGTGAACCGGAGGGGGCGGGGGAGCCGGGGGAGGAGACCCCGCCCGTCGGGGTCTCCTCCTCGCACGTCACGGAGTACTCCAGCCACGCCGACGCCGTCTGCGCCGGCGCGCGCACCTCCAGCCGGACCGCGTCGTGGACGCCCGCGCCGGCCGGCTCGCCGTCACCCGGCTCGGTGTGGTCGAGCTGGCGGGTACGCGCCCCGCCGGCCTCGTACGCGATGCTGCGCCACTCCGCGGCCGCCCCCGCACCCCCCTCGCGCCTGACCCAGCGGTACTCCACCACGGCCGGGGTCCGGGCCACCTCGATGGTGCCGGTGAAGGCGGGCGCGAGCACCTCGGGCGGCGGGCAGCTCCCGCCGTACGCGGCGCGCACGGTGTGGACGTAGAGGGTGACGCTCTGCGCGGGCGCCGCACTGGCGGACGCGGACGCGGACGCGGTCTCGGACGCCGAAGCGGAGGCCGACGCCGGCGCCGTAGCGGAGGCCGACGCCGTCGGGCCGCCGCCCGGCCCCCGCCCGCCCCCGGTGTCCCGCAGCAGCAGCCACCCCAGCAGGGCCAGGGCCAGCAGCAGCACCGCGATCCCGAGGGCCAGCACCACCCCGGCCCGCCGCTGTCCCCGCCCGGGCCGCTCCGGTTCCGCCGGCGCCACCGGTACCGGTACCGGCATCGACCGGGTCGGCCCGTACCCCGCGTCGTACGCCGCCCGCGTGGTGGCCGTCGGCGCGCCCGGCCCCGACACCGGCCCGCCCGCCTCCCGTACCGTCCCGCCCGCGCCGACCACCCGCAGCATCCGGGCGGCCTCCGCGGCGGGCAGCCGCGCGGCGGGGTCCTTGCGCAGCAGCCCCTCCAGCACCGGTCCCAGCGGCCCGGCCCGGCGAGGCGGGGGCAACTCCGCGTCGACCACGGCCTGCAGGGTGGCCACCGGGGTCTCCGCGCGGAAGGGCGGGACCCCCTCCACGGCCGCGTACAGCATCACCCCGAGCGACCACAGGTCCGACTCGGGGCCGGGCTCACGGCCCAACGCCCGCTCCGGTGCCAGGAACTCGGGGGAGCCGATCACCTCTCCGGTCATCGTGAGCGCGGCCGATCCCTCCAGCCGGGCGATCCCGAAGTCGCTGAGCACCACCCGCCCGTCGTTGGCGACCAGGACGTTGGCCGGCTTCACGTCGCGGTGCAGCACCCCCGCGTCGTGGGCGGAGCGCAGCGCGGCCAGCACCTGCTCGCCGATGTCCGCGGCCCGCTGCGGACTCATCGGGCCCTCGCCCTCCAGCACCTCCGCCAGGGAGAGCCCGCGCACCAGCTCCATCACGATCCAGGGCCGGCCGCCCTCGCTCGCGACGTCGTAGATCATGACCACCCCGCGGTGCGAGATGCGGGCCGCCGCCCACGCCTCCCGCTCCAGCCGCCGGTACAGCCGCTCGACCTCGGCCGCGTCCAGTCCGGCGGGGGCCCGTACCTCCTTGACCGCGACCTCCCGGCCCAGGACCTCGTCGCGGGCCCGCCACACGAGTCCCATGCCGCCGCGGCCCAGCTCGCCGAGCAACCGGTACCGGCCGGCGATGACACGCCCGGCCTCCCCGTTTTCGTTCCCACTCACGCGAACCCCCCTGTGCCACCGGGTGATCACTCCAAGTTAGCGCAGGAGCCGCCGGGCCGCCCCCGCCGTGACGGCCCTGTCACCGACCGCTGCGAGCGGCCCCCCAAGTCACCCCATTGGTACGGAGAGTGACGGATGACTCCGCTGAGTAATCGTCAACTACCCGTAATTACAGGGGTAATTCACACCACCGGGATACCCGCGGGCGCAGCCGGGGCGATAGGGTTAACCTGCCCGGGCCGGGTGCCCTCGTACGGGTGGGGAGAGACATGGAACAGATAGCAATGCGCAGCAGGCCGCCTCGCGTGCCTGCCATCACCTGCGGCAGCAGCGCGGTCAGCTCGCGCCTCGACCGCCACCTCGCCGTGCTGGGCGGACCCGCCGCCCCGCACCACGAGGTCGCCGAGGCGACCCTGCTGATGCGTGAGCTGACCGCGCGCGACCACACCCACGTCCAGCGGAGCCGGAGCGCGCGCGTCGCGCTCTTCGCACCGCTGCGCAGGCTGCGGCGCACGCTCTTCGGCAGCCGCCGCTCGTAACAGCCCGCGCAGCCGGTCCCCCGTCCGGCTGCACCCCGGCCCGTCCCCCGTCCGGTGACCCCGGACAGTCCCGGCGTCACCCCCGGCCTCAGGCGATCACACCGTCCCGGCGCAGTGCCGTGATCTGCGCGCCCGTCATCCCCAGGGCGCGCAGCAAGGCGTCGGTGTGTTCGCCGAGCGCGGGCACCGCGCCCATCCGCGGTTCCGCGCCACCCGGCAGCCCGATCGGCGGCAGCAGCGCCCGCAGCGGGCCCGCCGGGGTGTCCACCTCCCGCCAGCGTTCGCGTGCCGCCAGCTGGGGGTGCGCGGCCAGCCGCTCCACCGAGTTGAGCCGCGCGCAGGCGATCCCGGCCGCCTCCAGCCGTGCGACGGCCTCGTCCGCCCCGAGCCGGCCGAGGACCTCGGCCACCACCGCGTCGGTCTTCTCCCGGCCCCGGGTGCGGGCCGCGTTCGTCGCGTACGCCGGGTCCTGCGCCAGGTCCGGCCGGTCCAGCACCTGGACCGCGAGGCGCCGCCACTCCCGGTCGTTCTGCACCGACAGCAGCACCCGGTCCCCGTCGGCCGTCGCGTAGGCGTCGTACGGCGCGATCACGGCGTGCGCCAGGCCGGTCCGTACGGGCTGTTCACCGCCGTGCATCGTGTGGTGCAGCGGATGCCCCATCCACTCCGCGAGCGCGTCCAGCATCGACACCTCCACCGGCCCGCCGCGCCCGGTGACCCCGCGGCGCAGCAGGGCGGCGAGCACTCCCGAGAAGGCGTACATGGCGGCGGCGATGTCCGCGGCCGGGATCCCCGCCTTCACGGGCCGCTCCGGGGTGCCCGTCACGGAGACCAGCCCCGCCTCGCACTGCACGAGCATGTCGTAGGCGCGCTTGTGGGCGTACGGGCCCTGCGCGCCGTAGCCGGAGACGTCGACCGCGACCAGGCGCGGGTAACGGGCGCACAGCGCGGCCGCGTCGAGCCCGAGCCGGGCCGCGGCGCCCTGGGCGAGGTTCTGCACGAACACGTCGGCGCCGCCGAGCAGGCCGTGCAGCACCTCCAGCCCCCGCGGGTCCTTCAAGTCGAGGGCCAGGGACTCCTTGCCCCGGTTGGCCCAGACGAAGTGCGAGGCCAGGCCGTGGGCGGCGGTGTCGTAGGCGCGGGCGAAGTCACCGCCGTCAGGACGCTCGACCTTGATCACCCGGGCGCCGAGGTCGGCGAGCTGGCGGGTGGCGAAGGGAGCGGAGACGGCCTGCTCGACGGCGACGACGGTGATGCCGTCGAGGGGGAGGGGTTCGGTAGCCATGGGGCCTGCCTACCGGGTGACAGCGGGGTCTGTCACCCGTGTCCGGGGCCCAAGTCCAGCGGAATGTCCGGATTGTATGCCTAAGGTGCGGGCGTCCGCCGTCGCGCCGTACCGAAGGGTCGCCCATGAGAGCCCCGACCGCCGCCGCATCCCCCGCCCGCTCCGCAGCCCGGCGGGCGGCGGTCGTCGTGACAGCGCTGCTGGCGGGCTTGGCGGTGACGGTGGCCCCGGCCGGGGCGGCCGGGCGGGGCCCGGATCCGGTGACCGTGAGCGGGTCCGGCGCCGACGGCGTCGTGACGAGCGTACCGGGCTGCCCGGCCGGACCGCTCACCGACGGCCGGACGCTCGGGGGCGGCGCCGCGCTGGGCCCCGGGGTCTTCTCCGCACTGCCCAGCCAGATGGCCGTCCACCTGCCCTTCCGGGTCGGCGGCACCCAGGCCGCGCTCCCCGCGGCCGACACCCAGGTGACCATCGCCAACGCACGGGGGTTCGTGACCGTGCAGCTGGACGGCGGCAGCTGCGACGCCCCCGGCCTCTCGTACAACGGGACCACGGCGTCGGGGACCGGAGCCTGGCACGTCGTGTCGAACACCACCTCGGCCAACGCCTACCGGGGTGCCTCGGGCGGCGGAAGCTTCAGCCTCAACGCCGACGCCACCCCCGGCCCCGGCAAGCCGTGGGGTCTGGACCTCCTGGGGAGCATCTCGCTCCTCCAGCCGCAGGTGGCCGTGACCCACCGCGCCTACTGGGGCGGGATCGGCAACTACCTCACCCGCACGCTGAGCGTCGAGTACCGGATCCGGAACTCGGGCTCCGGCGACGCCTTCAACGTCAAGCTCCTCGACGCCCTGCCCACGGGCTCCGGGATCACCCGGCTCGGCCCGGTGCCGCAGACGGTGGGCTCGATCCGGTCCGGTGCCACCGCTTCGGTGGTCGTCCGCTACCGGGTGTGCGGGCTCGCCGTCGTCGGCTGCCGCTTCACGGCCGACACCCGGACGTCCCTGACGGACGCGCTCGACGGCAACCCGCAGACGGCGACGGTCCCGGTGACCGTGCAGGTGCCGGTCACGCCGGTGCCGTGACGCCTTGCGGCGACCGCGCCCTGACCCTTCCTCAGTCCCGGCCGCGCGCGAACCGTCGCGCGGTCGGCGGCACGAAGAGCGCCAGCAGGAGCAGTGACCACAGCACCGCGCCCGCCACCGGATGCGCCGCCGGCCACGCGGCGCCGGGCGCGCCCGCACCGCCCGCGTTGCCGCACAGCTCCCGTACGGCGGTGGCGACGGCGCTGATCGGGTTCCACTCCGCGACCGTCCGCAGCCAGCCGGGCAGTCCGGCCGTCGGCAGGTAGGCGCTGGACAGCATCGGCAGCACGAAGGTCGCGCTGCCGAGCTGCCCCGCGGCTTCCTCGCTGCGGCTCACCAGCCCGAGGTACGTCCCCACCCAGGCGGTGGCGAAGCGGAACAGAAGCAGCACGCCGAGCGCCCCCAGCGCCCCCGGCAGGCCGTTCTCGACCCGCCAGCCCATCGCCAGCCCCACCAGCATCAGCGGCACCATCGACACCGCCGTGGTCAGCAGGTCGGCGGCGGTCTGCCCCAGCGGGACCGCGGCCCGGCTCATCGGCAGCGTCCGGAAGCGGTCGGTCACCCCGCGGTGGGCGTCCTGTGCGGCGGTGAACATGCCGGTCATCAGGCCGTTCGCGGCGGTCGCGGCGAGCAGCCCGGGCACCAGGAACTCGCGGTACTCGGCGCCCGGCATGGCGAGCGCGCTGCCGAACACGTACCCGAAGAACAGCAGCATCATGATCGGCATGGTCTGGGTCAGGACCAGCAGGGCCGGGGCGTGCCGGGCCTTCTGGAGCTGGCGGGTGAGGACGGCGCCGCCGTCCGACAGCAGGGTGGTCATGCCGCGTTCTCCTTCTCCTGGAGGGGGGCCGGGGTCCGGGTGAGGCGCAGGAACACCTCGTCGAGGGTGGGCGGGCGCAGGCTCGCGTCGGTCACCAGGATCTGGGCGGTGTCCAGCTCCCGGATGATCCGGGGCAGGGTGAGCGAGGCGTCCAGGACGGTCACCGCGGCGGTGAGCCGCTCCTCGTCCAGCGCGGGGCGGCCGCCGGTGAGCCGGTCGAGGACCGCGGCCGCGCCCGCGAGGGCGGCCGGCTCGGCGACGGTGACCTCGGCGCGGGCGCCGATGCGGGCCTTGAGGGCGGCGGGGGTGCCGGTGGCGACGGCCCGGCCGCGGTCCACGACGACGACGCCGTCGGCGAGGCGGTCGGCCTCCTCCAGGTACTGGGTGGTGAGCAGCACCGTGGTACCCGAGTCTGCGAGGTCGCGCACGGCGGTCCAGATCTGCTCGCGGGCCGCCGGATCCAGGCCGGTCGTGGGTTCGTCGAGGAACAGGACTCGGGGTCGGGTGACGAGCCCGGCGGCCAGGTCCAGGCGCCGCTTCATGCCGCCGGACCAGGTCGAGGCGACCCGGTCGGCGGCCTCGCCGAGCCCGAAGCGCTCCAGCAGCTCGTCGGCGCGGGCGCGTACGGCCCGGCCCCGCAGGCCGGCGAGGCGGGCGAACAGCCGGAGGTTCTCACGGCCGGTCAGGTCCCCGTCTACGGAGGCGTACTGGCCGGTGGCCCCGATGGCGCGGCGTACGGCGGCCGGGTCGCCGGTGACCTCGTGGCCGGCCACCAGGGCGCGGCCGGCGGTGGGCGCGGTGAGGGTGGTGAGGATGCGCACGGCGGTGGTCTTTCCCGCGCCGTTGGGGCCCAGCAGCCCGCAGACGGTGCCCTCCGGAACGGCCAGGTCCAGCCCGCGCAGGGCGTGCACCTCGCCGTAGTGCTTCTCCAGACCCTCACTAAGTACGGCGTACGTAGTTGTCATGCGCCGCACCCTACCGCACTCCGTACGCTGTACGTAACTAAGATGGGAGCCCGAGACGACGACGAGGTGATGTGACCGATGGCAGCCGGCGGGCGCCCAGCCGAACCCGAAGTGATCTGGGCCCGGCCGCAACGGGCCGGCCGCGGGCCCAGGCCCGCGCACAGCCGCGACTCGATCGCGGCCGAGGCGGTGCGGATCGCCGACGCGGAGGGGATCGACGCCGTCTCCATGCGGCGCGTGGCGGCGGGGATCGGCGCCGGGACGATGTCCCTGTACAACTACGTCCCCCGCAAGGAGGACCTGTACGAGCTGATGGTCGACGCGGTCAGCGGGGAGTACGAGCTGGCCCCGCCGAGCGGCGACTGGCGGGCCGACCTGCTCGCCCTGACCCGCCAGACCCGCGCCCTGATGCGCCGCCACCCCTGGCTTCCCCGGCTGCTGAGCCCGGTCTACGGCTTCGGCCCCCAGGCCCTGCGGTACCTGGAGTACTGCCTGGCCTGCCTGGAGCCGCTGGAGGCTCCCGGGGGCGAGAAGCTGGAGCTGATCGCGGCGATCAACGGCATGGTCGCCACCTTCGTGGCGGGGGAGCTCGCCCTGGCCGAACGGGCCCGCGCGCTGCCCTGGAGCGAGGCCGCCGAGCAGGGCGTACGCGCGGCCTGGCTCGGCTCCCGGCTGGCCACCGGGGAGTACCCGCGGCTCGCGGAGGCCCTCGGCGAGGGCACCCCGGTGACGTCCGCCGGGCCGGACATGACGGCGGTCTTCGACCGTGCGGTGTCCCGGCTGCTGGCGGCCTGGGACGCCTGAGGCCGGCCACCGGGGCACCCGCGCGGGGGCGCGGCGCCGGGCTTCCGGGTCGCGTGACGGCCGGCGGGCGGGTGCTGCGCCGGGCTCCCGGGTCGCGCGAAGGTCGGCGGGCGGGTGCGGCGCCGGGCTTCCGGGTCGCGCGACGGCCGACGCGCGGGCGCGGCGCCGGGGTCAGAGCAGCGCGAACTGCCCGCCCGGGCCCTCCTCCTGATGATCCAGCACCGACGCCGGCCGCCGGGCCCAGCGCGGCGGCGGCAGCACCCCGGCGGCCTCCAGCTCCGCGGCCGGCAGCAGCGGCCCGGGGCTGAACGCCGCCCGCTCCGGGGCCAGATCGGCCAGCAGCGCCAAGGTCGTCACCAGGGCGAGCAGCTCCGAGGTCCAGGCCTGCGGCCACGCGGCCGGCCCCAGCCCCTCCAGGCCCCGCGCCTGCGGATCGCGGTGCGCGCCGCGGGCGGCGAACCAGGACTCCAGCACCCGGACCCCCTGGACCTCGTACTCCCAGGCGCCCGCCGGGACGGGGGACACGGTCCCGTCCCCGAGGGTCAGCGTCTCCGTCTCCGGGTCGTACCCGAGCCCGTCCGGCCACGCCGTGACGGCCGCGCGCACGTACGGCCGCCGCCCTCCGGGCAGCCGGGGCGGCTCCCCGCCCGGTGCCCCGCGGAGCTGGACGGACAGCAGCCGGCGGCCCAGCTCCAGCCCGGCCCGCCAGTGCTCCGGATCGGCCGCGAGCGGGACCTCGTACCCCCGCGGGCCCGGGCGGCCCGCGGCCAGGATCCAGCACAGGACGTCCTCGGGGGTGACCGGGCCGCCGTGGCGGGCGCCCAGCACGGCCGGCAGGCCCGGCGCGAGGTTCGGCTCGGCCCCGCCGGGGCGCCGGTGCAGCGGGCGGATCCGGCCGAGCCGGCCCGCCGGGAGGTGGGCGGTGACCAGCAGGCCGGGGGCCTCCAGCAGGAACAGCTGCCGCGCGTCCAGGACCCGCCACAGCTCGGGGCGGGCGGAGTCGATGAGCCGCTGGTCGGGCAGGAGCCACTGCTCGTCGAAGGGTGCGCGGAGCACCCGTACGGGGTCCGGGAAGGGACCGGGCGCGTCCGCGAAGCGGGCAGTGGCCGAGCGCTGGCCCGGCAGCGCGGCCGCTCCGGCGGAGGGCGTACGGGTCCGGCTCGGGCGGAACAGCCGCTCCCGCTCCGCCCCTTCGGCGCCCGTCAGCGCCTCCCAGCGGGCACGCAGCACGGCGGGATCGGGCGCCGCCACCCAGTCGCGGCCCAGGCGCAGGCCGGCCACGGCCCAGGGCATCAGATCGTCCAGCAGCGGTACGTCAGCGCTCACCCGGCAGATGGTAGCGACGGGCCGCCGGGGCCGGGCCGTGTCCCGGCCGAAGCGTTACGCTCCTTATGTACGCATACGTCACGTATGTGGCACGTAGCTGCACGGAGGAGCCGGCCATGAGTCAGTACGACGAGTATTCGACCCCGTCGCAGGCCGAGGGCGAGCGGCTCGACGAGGACATGGACGAGCGGGAGAAGCGGGAGCGGCACCCGCAGACCATGCGCACGACGCCCTCCCAGGCCGAGGGCGAGCGCGGTGCGGAGGAGAAGGACGAGAAGGAAGCGAAGTGACGACCGCGGGCCGCTGCCGGCCCGTGCCCGCGACCGGCGCCCGGTGATCAGGGCGCCTCGACGGTCACCGTGAACGAGAACCGGTCGCCCCGGTACCGGATCCGGGCCACGTCGACGACCCGGCCGTCCTCGTCGTAGGTCACGCCCGTGTAGTGCAGGATCGGGCTCAGCAGCGGTACCTCCAGCAGCTCCGCCGTCACCGGGTCGGCGAGCCGCGCCTCCACGGTGTCCGTGATGCGGCTGATCCGTACGCCGACCACGTCGCGCAGCACCTTGGTCATAGGCCAGCGCTCCAGATCGGCCAGGTCCACCGCCTCGGCGAGTTCGGGGCGCACGGCGTTCTCCGCCCAGTTGGTGGGCTCCCCGCTCTCGCCGTCGCGCCGGAGCCTGCGGTACGTGACCACCTCCTCCGCGTCCGGGAAGTGCTCCAGCAGCTCCCCGGACACGGGCGTGCGCTCGTGGCCCAGCACCGTCGTCCGCTCACCCGACTGCTGGGCGACGATCGCGTCCACCGAGCCGAGCAGCCGCACCGGGGCGCTGCGCATCGCACCCGGCTCGATGAAGGTGCCGCGCCGCCGGTGCCGGCTGATGAGGCCCTCGCCCTCCAGCTCCTTGAGCGCCTGGCGCATCGTCAGCACGCTCACCCCGTAGTGCCCGGCGAGCTGCTCCTCGGTCGGGAGCCGCAGCGAGGCGTCCGGAGTGCGCCCCAGTATCGAGGCGCGCAGGGACTGGGACACCTGGTACCAGAGCGGCAGCTTCCGGTTCAGCACCAGGGAGTCGGGGGCGAAGGCGGTCACGGGTCGTTCTCCGTACGGGTGGATTCACAGGTGACGCGGCGAGGTGGCGGGCCGGGCGGGGCCGACGGGGTCCGGCAGGGGCATGTTAGGCACGGAAGTGGCGCTGGAGACCCTCCCATACGTCGTCGTATCCGCGCTGGAGGTGCTCCGCCTCCGCAGCCTGGGGAGTGGCGGTGATCGGCCAGCGGGTCTCGAACATGAAGGCCAGGCCGTCGTCGATCTTCTGCGGCTTCAGCTCGGCGGCGCTGGCCTTGTCGAAGGTCTCCCGGTCCGGGCCGTGCGCGGACATCATGTTGTGCAGCGAGCCGCCGCCCGGCACGAAGCCCTCGGCCTTGGCGTCGTAGGCGCCCTCGATCAGGCCCATGTACTCGCTCATCACGTTCCGGTGGAAGTACGGCGGGCGGAAGGTGTCCTCGCCGACCAGCCAGCGCGGGGCGAACACCACGAAGTCCACGCCCGCCAGCCCCGGGGTGTCGGAGGGCGAGGTCAGCACCGTGAAGATCGACGGGTCCGGGTGGTCGTAGCTGATGGACCCGATCACGTTGAAGCGCCGCAGGTCGTAGACGTACGGCACGTGCGTGCCGTGCCAGGCCACCACGTCGAGCGGGGAGTGCCCGTAGGTCGCCGACCAGAGGTTGCCGCAGAACTTGTTGACCACCTCGGTGGGGCGCTCCACGTCCTCGTACGCCGCCACCGGCGCGCGGAAGTCCCGGGCGGCGGCCAGGCCGTTGGCGCCGATCGGACCGAGGTCCGGCAGCTCGAAGGGCTGCCCGTAGTTCTCGCACACGTACCCGCGCGCGTCGCCGTCGAGCAGCTCGACGCGGAAGCGGACGCCGCGCGGGATCAGCGCCACCTCGCCGGGGCCGGCGCTGAGCAGGCCGAACTCGGTGCGCAGCAGCAGACCGCCGCGCTCCGGGACGATCAGCAGCTCGCCGTCCGAGTCGCTGAAGACCCGGTCGGCCATGGAGGCGTTGGCGCTGTAGAGGTGGACGGCCATGCCGGTGCGCTGGGTGGCGTCGCCGTTGCCGCCCAGGGTCCACAGGCCGTCCAGGAAGTCGGTGCCGGGGGCGGGGTCGGGGAGCGGGTTCCAGCGCAGCCGGTTGGGGTCCGGGACGCTCTCGTTGAACGGCGCGGTGCGCAGGGCGCCGTTGTCCACGCGGGTGAAGGCCGGGTGCGCCGCCGAGGGGCGGATCCGGTAGAGCCACGAGCGGCGGTTGTGGCGGCGCGGCTCGGTGAAGGCGCTGCCGCTGAGCTGCTCGGCGTACAGGCCGAGGGCGGCGCGCTGCGGGGAGTTGCGGCCGATCGGGAGCGCGCCGGGCACGGCCTCGGAGCTGTGCTCGTTCCCGAAGCCGGTGAGGTACTCCAGCGCCTCCGCCGTCTTCCTGGCCTGCTCACTCATGGGTGCTCCCGCTCCCTCGAAGGAATCCTATGGCTGACAGTAGGATTCCGAGCCGCCCACGTCAACGCCGTCTCGCGGCCGCCGGCCCGGAACCCGGCGCGCGGCCGCTCCACGAACCCCGCCCGCGGCGGCTGCGAGAACCTCGCGCGCAGGGGGATCCAAAAAGATGAACATTGCTCTACTCTCTCGCGCATGTCGTGGACCCGCAGGTTCCCTGCCGTGCCGGCGGCGCTCCTCGCCGCCCTCCTCGCCTTCCTGTCCCTCCTCGCCGCCGCGCCGGCCGCCCGCGCGCACGAGGAGCGCCCCGTCGCCCTGCCCGACGGCACCGGATCCGTCCCCGCCTACCGCGCCGCCGAGCCCGACCTGCTGGTCTGCAAGACCGACCGGCCCGCTTTCGAACGCCGCATATCCGGCTTCCCGGCCGAGCTGCGCCGACGCAACCTCGACCTCTACGCGCGCTGCGAGCAGAGCGGCTACCGCCACCTCCAGGAGGCCGTGGACGCCGTCGACCGGCCCGGGATGAACATCGCGATCCTGCCCGGCCTCTACGAGGAGGAGCCCTCCCGGCCCGAGCCGACGGGGGAGTGCGCCGCACTCAAGGCCCCCGACTCCTCACTCGGCTACCAGATCCTGTCGTACGAGCAGCAGGTGAAGTGCCGGCACAACCAGAACCTCGTCGCCATCCTCGGCAAGACGAACCTGCAGATCGAGGGCACCGGCGCCGCCCGCACGGACGTCGTCGTCGACGCCGGGTACCAGAAGCTGAACGCCATCCGCGCCGACAAGTCCAACGGCATCTACTTCCGCAACTTCACCGCGCAGCGCACCACCTTCAACTCCCTGTACGTCCTCGCCGGCGACGGCTTCGTCATCGACGACGTCCTGACCCGCTGGAACGACGAATACGGCTTCCTGACCTTCGCCAGCGACCACGGCCTCTACAAGAACTGCGAGTCCTACGGCAACGGCGACTCGGGGATCTATCCCGGCAGCGCCTCCGACATCAACGACGGACGCGGCTACGACGTGCCCCGCTACTCCATCGAGATCACCGGCTGCCGCAGCCACCACAACATGGTCGGCTACTCCGGGACCGCGGGGGACTCCGTGTGGGTCCACGACAACGAGTTCGACCAGAACATGGGCGGCGCCTCGATGGACAGCGCCTTCCCCGGACACCCCGGACTCCCGCAGAACCACGCCCGCTTCGAACGCAACCTGATCCACGACAACAACGCCGACTACTACCCCCACGTCGCCGACGGCACCTGCGCCAAACCGCCCGCCGAACGCGGCTACGAGCAGGGGGTGGTCTGCCCGCAGATCTCCATGCCGCCCGGCACCGGCATCATCACCGCCGGAGGCAACTGGAACCTCTACGAGCACAACTGGGTGTACGGGCACCGGCGCGCGGGCTTCTTCCTCAGCGCCGTCCCCGCCTTCATCCGGGGCGAGGACCAGTGGTCCAAGCAGACCGACACCTCCCACCACAACCGGTACGCGGGCAACGTCCTCGGCAAGGACCGGTCCGGCGCCTCCCGGCCCAACGGCACCGACGTGTGGTGGGACGGCCAGGGCAGGGGCAACTGCTGGCAGGACGGCCCCGACGGCTCCACCCCGGGCACCCTGCCGCAGTGCGGGAAGGAACGCGGGGCCGTCAGCGGGGACTCGGCCCGGCTGGTGGGCGAGCCGGTGAAGCTCGTCCAGCTGCTGGTCTGCGCCGACTACAGCGTCCAGGCCCGCAAGCTCCCGGCCGGCTGCGACTGGTACGGCGCCCGGGGGCTGGAGCGGGTGGAGACGCAGCTCGCGGTCGCGGTGGCGGCGGTGCTGCTGCTGGTCGGCGGGATGCTGTGGTGGCGGCGGCTGCGCGGGACGCGGACGGGCACGGCGGCGACCCTCCTGGGCCTGGCCGGCCTGGCCCTGGACGTGGCCGGCTCCACGATGCCGCTGGTGGACACCCCCGTCCCGGCGCTGGCCCTGCTCCTGCTCGGCCTGTGGTGGGTAGGCGTCGGCCTGGCACTGCGCCCCGGACGCCCCTGGCTGGCGCGCCTCACCCTGCTCCTGGGCGCCCTCACCCTCCTGGACGCCTTCGACAAGGCCGTGCTGATGATCCCGTGGATCCCGCTGAGCCCCGCCTGGGTACGGGCCCTGGTCGCGGTGGTGTGGGTGCTGTGGGCGGTCGTCGCGGCGGCCCGCCCGGGCCCCGCCGCGCCCGCCCGCCCCGCCGGCCCGGGCGACGCTCCGGCGGGCGACCGCACCCCGGTCCCGGCAGGCCCGGCCCCGGCCCGGAGCGCCACCCCCGAACCGCCGCCCGCCGACACCCCCTGACGCCCGAACGACGGCCCCCGGCCCGCGCCGCCCCGGAAACCCCGCCCCGGCCCGGAAACCCCGCCCCAGGCGGGAGGCCCCGCTTCGGCCCGGAAACCCCGCCCCGGGCGGGAAACCCCGCGCCGGCGCGGAAGCCCCGGCCCGGGCGGGAGCCCGTGCTGGACCAGTCCGCCCCGACCAGTCGGCCCGGGCGCGGAAGCCCCGTCCCGACCAGTCCGCCCCGCCAGGGCCGCCTCCCGCCCGGGGTGGTCCGCCCTACGACCGGAGGCCCGCAGTGACCGTGCCCGCAGAGACCCGCATCCGGTGCGACGTGTGCCGGACGCCCGCCCCCCGGACCTGCCCGCCCCGCCGCTCGGCCCGCACGGCGGCGCTGCTGGCGCTCCTCCTGCTGCTCGCGGGCGGAGCGGCGACGGGATGCGGCGGCCGGGCCACCACCCACCACAAACCCGGCACCACCCACGAACAGGCCTCCGGCAGCGTCGGCACCCTGCTCGACACCCAGGACGGCGGCGGCCACCGCCTGCGCGAGGTCCCCGCCGCCGCCGCGCCCGCGGTGAAGCTCACCGCCCGCCCCGACTCCGAGGATGGATGGAACCTCCAACTGGAGGTGACCCGCTTCCGCTTCACCCCCGACAGCACCGGCGGCGCCGCCCTCCCCGGCACAGGCCACGCCCACCTGGAACTCGACGGCCGCAAAGTGGCCCGCGTGTACGGCCCCTGGTTCCACCTGCCCGCGGCGCAGGTCCCCGAAGGCGCGCACACCCTGACCGTCCGCCTGTACGCCGACGACCACACCGCCTGGGCCGTCGCCGGCAAGCCGGTCGAAGCGACGGCCGCGCTGACCGCGGGCCCCCCGGGCCAGGGAACCCACAGCCATCCCGCGCCCGCCCCGACCGGCCCCCCGGCGCCCCCACAGGCCTCCCCGGCGCCTCAGGCCGACCGGACCGTCACCCTCACCGTCCGGGACGGAAAGGTCGTCCCCGCCACCGGCCGCACCGAGCTGAAGCGCGGCGAGCGCCTCGCCCTGCGCGTCACCAGCGACCGCGCCGACACCCTGCACGTCCACGGCTACGACAAGGAACTCGCTCTGCCCGCGGGCCAGGAGGCCACCCTGGTCCTGACGGCCGACCGCACGGGCCTCTTCGAGGTCGAGACCCACGAGTCCCGGCTCGTCCTGACCCAGCTCCTCGTCCGGTGACCCCCCTGAGCCTGCCGACCCCGGGAAGCCCCGGAACCGGAACCGCCCTCCAGGCCGGTGCCGCGGCCGTCCCGGGATGGCCCGCCGCGCAGCCGGGCCCCGGGCCGGGCCAGGGCGTGGTCCTTCACCCGGCCGACCCGTCGACCCTGCTCGCGCACGGGATCGGCTCCCAGCACGACCTGCCGATCTCTCCCTTCTACGCCTTCGCCGGTGCCTTCGCGGCGCTCTTCGTCTCCTTCCTCGCGCTCGGCCTCCTGTGGTCCGCATCCCGCTTCCGCGGCGACCGCTCCGGCCTCGCCCTGCCCGCCGGGCTCCAGCGGGTGGCCGACGCGCCGGCCACCCGCACCGCCCTGCGCGGGCTCGGTCTCGCCGCAGCCCTCGCCGTACTCCTCCACCTCCTCCTCGGTCCCGACGACCCCGGCCGCAACCCCGCTCCCGGCGCCGTCTACGTCCTGCTGTGGGTCGGGATCGTGCCCGCCTCCCTTCTCCTCGGCCCCGTCTGGCGCCTGCTCAACCCGCTGCGCACCCTGCACCGCCTGCTCTCCCGGGTCCGCCGCCGCCCGCCCGGGGCCGGCCGCCCCCTGCCGGCCCGGATCGGCCAGTGGCCGGCCGCCGCCGCGCTGTTCGGCTTCACCTGGCTCGAACTCGTCGCTCCCGATCCCGCATCCACCACCACCCTCCTGTGTGCCCTCACCGCCTATGCCGCCGCCCAGCTGCTCCTCGCCGCCCGCTTCGGCGAGAGCTGGTTCGCCGACGCCGACGCCTTCGAGGCCTACTCAGGCCTCCTGGCCCGGCTCTCCCCCTTCGGCCGCCGCAGCGACGGCCGCCTGGTCCTGCGCAACCCCTTCCACGGACTCGACGCGACGCCCGAGCGGCCCGGACTCGTCGCCACCGTCTGCGTCCTGCTCGGTTCCACCGCCTACGACGGCTACTCGGACAACCCCGCCTGGATCAACACCCTTCAGACCTCCCCCCTGGGCCGCATCCCCACGGCCACGCTCGGACTGCTCGCCTCCATCGGCCTCGTCGCCACCCTGTACTGCCTGTGCGCGGGGGCCACCCGCCTCGTCAGCGGCCCGCACCCCCGACCGCTGACCGCCTTCGCGCACTCACTCGTGCCGATCGCCCTCGGCTATCTCATCGCCCATTACTTCTCCCTCTTCGTCACCGAAGGACCACGCACAGTAAGCATGGCACTGGGCACTGACAACGGCCCCGATCCCAGTCCCCCCTTGGGTCCGGGCGGTCTCGCCGCCCTCCAGGTGATGGCCGTCGTCACCGGTCACGTACTCGGTGTGATCGCCGCCCACGACCGTTCCGTACGCCTCTTCCCGCCGGCCAGGGCGGTGGCGGGCCAACTCCCGCTGCTCGCGCTGATGATCACGTACACGATCGGCGGGCTCACCCTCCTCCTGAACTGAGGACCGGGCCCCCGCACCACTGGACCCACGGACCAGGAGCGGCATGATGGACCCCGTGCCTCCCGCCCACCCCCTGCGCAGGACCCCGGTCCAGCAGCGCAGCGCCGACCGCCTCGCCCGCATCCTCGACGCCTGCGCCGAACTCCTCGACGAGACCGGCTACGAGAACCTCAGCACCCGTGCCGTCGCCCTGCGCGCCGGGGTGCCCATCGGCTCGGTCTACCGCTTCTTCGGGAACAAGCGCGCCATGGCCGTCGCCCTGGCCCAGCGCAACCTGGAGCAGTACGCGGAAGGCATCCAGCGGCGGCTCGCGGTCGTGCCGGGCACGCACTGGCGGCCGGTCGTGGACGCCGTGCTGGACGAGTACCTGGCCATGAAGCGCAGCGTCCCGGGCTTCGCCCTCGTCGACTTCGGGGTGCCGGCCCCGCCCGCCTCCGAGCCCGCCGGAGGTCCCGCCTCAGACCCCAACCACATGGTCGCCGCCCGTCTGACGGCGCTCCTGTGCGCCCACCTGGGGCTCACCCCCGGCGCCGACCTGGCCCGGGCGGTCCTGGTGGCCGTCGAGGCGACCGACGCGCTGGTCCAACTGGCCTTCCGGGCCGACCCGGCGGGGGACCCCGGCATCGTGGCCGAGACCCGGGCGATGATGCACGCCTACCTGGCCCGGGTCCTGGACTGACCGGCCCGCGCGGGCCCCGCCCCCGGGCAGCAGCGGAACGGGCTGCCGCAACCCCCTCCCCGCCGTCCCTACCGGTCGGTATGCTCGCCGTGCCCGCCCCGCCAGCCCGCGCCGTGCGGCCGCGCCACCGGTCCGCGACGCAGCCCGCCGCCCCCAGGAGTGCCCATGCCCCGCACCGCCCCGCGCATCTGCCCCCTGTGCGAAGCCACCTGCGGCCTCACCCTCACCATCGAGGGCACCACCGTCACCGGAGCCCGGGGCGACCGCGACGACGTCTTCAGCCGCGGCTTCGTCTGCCCCAAGGGAGCCGCGTTCGGCGCCCTCGACTCCGACCCCGACCGGCTGCGCACCCCCCTCGTCCGCCGCGACGGGCGCCTGCGGGAGGCCACCTGGGACGAGGCCTTCGACGCCATCGCCGCCGCCGTCCCCGCCCTCGTCCGGGAGCACGGCGCCCAGGCCGTCGGCGTCGTGCTCGGCAACCCCAACGTCCACACCATGGCCGGAGCCCTCTACCCGCCGCTCCTCGTCAACACCCTGGGCACGCGCAACCTCTTCACCGCCAGCACCCTCGACCAGATGCCCAAACACGTCTCCAGCGGGCTCCTGTTCGGCGACCCCTTCGCCATCCCCGTGCCCGACCTCGACCGCACCGACTTCCTCCTGCTGATCGGCGCCAACCCGGTCGAGTCGAACGGCTCGCTGTGCACCGCCCCCGACTTCCCGGGCCGGCTCAAGGCCCTGCGGGCCCGGGGCGGCACGCTCGTCGTCGTCGACCCGCGCCGGACGCGCACCGCCAGGCTCGCCGACCGACACCTCGCCCCGCGCCCCGGCAGCGACGCCCTGCTGCTGGCCGCGCTCGCCCACACCCTGCTCACCGAGAAGCTCGCCGATCCCGGCGCCCTCGCCGAACACACCGAAGGACTCGGGGAACTCTCCGACGCCCTCGCGAGTTTCACTCCCGAGGCGGTCGCCCCCGCCTGCGACCTGCCGGCCGACGGGATACGCGCCCTCGCCCGAGAGCTGGCGGCCGCCCCGACCGCCGCCGTCTACGGGCGGATCGGCAGCTGCACCGTGGAGTACGGGACGCTCGTCAGCTGGCTGGTGGACGTACTGAACATCCTCACCGGCAACCTCGACCGCCCGGGCGGAGCCCTCTTCCCGCTCCCGGCGGCCGGCCCGCGGCCCCGGCCCGCCGGGCCCGGCAGGGGGTTCGCGCTCGGCCGCTGGCGCAGCCGGGTGAGCGGCCACCCCGAGGTCAAGAGCGAACTGCCCACCGCCGCGCTGGCCGAGGAGATCGAAACCCCGGGAGAGGGGCGCGTCCGCGCCCTGATCGCCATCGCGGCCAACCCCGTGCTGTCCGCCCCCGACGGCCGGCGGCTCGACGCGGCCCTCGCCGGCCTCGACTTCATGGTCAGCGTCGACCCGTACCTCAACGAGACCTCGCGCCACGCCCACGTCGTCCTGCCCCCGCCACCGCCCTCGCAGAGCGCGCACCACGACTTCGCCTTCAACGGGTTCGCCATCCGCAACCAGGTCCGCTACACCCGGCCCGCCGTCCCCCTCGAAGCGGACCGGCTCGACGAGTGCGAGATCCATGCACGCCTCGTCCTGGCCGTCTCCGGCATGCACGGCTCCGCCGAGCCGTCCGCCGTCGACGACATGGCGATCCAGGCCGTGCTCGCCAAGGAGACCGCCGACCGCCGCTCCCCCCTGCACGGAGCGGACCCGGCCCGCTTGGCCGGGCTCCTCACCGGCGAGAACGGTCCGGAGCGCAGGCTTGACCTGATGCTCCGGCTGGGCCCGTACGGGGACCTGTTCGGCGCCGCCGGACAGTCCGGCGGCGGTGGGGCCGCGGCTCCCGGCGCAGGAGGTACGCAGACCAGCGCGGGCGCGCCCGAAGAGACGGCCGGGCTGAGCCTGGAGCGGCTCCTCGCCCACCCGCACGGCATCGACCTCGGCCCGCTGCGCCCCCGGCTCCCGGGCGTGCTCAGGACCCGCACCGGCAGGATCGAGCTGCTCCCGGAGCCGATCACGGCCGAGCTCCCCAGGCTGCGCGCGGCGCTCGCCGCCCGCCCCGCCACCCTCGTGCTCGTGGGCCGCCGCCATCTGCGCTCCAACAACAGCTGGTTGCACAACGTCCCGGCCCTCGTCGGAGGTTCCAACCGCTGCACCCTCCAGGTCCATCCCCAGGACGCGGACCGTCTCGGCCTCGCCGACGGAGGCCGGGCCCGGATCACCGCAGACGGCGGCAGCCTGGACGCGCCGGTGGAGGTCACCGACACCGTCCGCACCGGCGTCGTCAGCCTCCCGCACGGCTGGGGCCACGACCGGCCCGGAACCCGCCTGGCGGTGGCCGGCGCCGAACCGGGGGTCAACGTCAACCAGCTGCTCGACGGCACCCGGCTCGACCCGCTGTCGGGCACCGCCGTGCTCAACGGCTTCCCCGTCACCGTCACACCCCTGCCCTGAGCTGTGGTTTTGCTCGTATTGCTCACGCGTGGACGTCTTGTTGGCGTAAGGAAGCGGCACCTACCGTCCCTGCATGCTGACCTTCCTCGGCTTCGCCATGATCGCGACCTTCCTGGTCCTGATCATGCTGAAGAAAATGTCGCCCATCGCGGCGCTCGTCCTCATTCCCGCGCTCTTCTGCGTGTTCGCCGGAAAGGGCGCGCACCTGGGGGACTACGTCATCGACGGCGTCGGCAAACTCGCCCCGACCGCCGCCATGCTGATGTTCGCCATCGTCTACTTCGGCGTGATGATCGACGTCGGACTGTTCGACCCGGTCGTCCGGGGCATCCTGCGCTTCTGCAAGGCCGACCCGATGCGGGTGGTGGTCGGTACGGCCGTCCTCGCCGCGATCGTCTCGCTCGACGGTGACGGATCGACCACGTTCATGATCACCGTGTCGGCCATGTACCCGCTCTACAAGCGGCTCGGCCTGAGCCTGGTGGTCATGACCGGCGTCGCCGCGACCGCCAACGGGGTGATGAACACCCTGCCCTGGGGCGGTCCCACGGCCCGCGCGGCCACCGCGCTCAAGCTCGACGCGGCGGACATCTTCGTCCCGATGATCCCGGCCCTCGCGGTCGGCCTGCTCGGCGTCTTCGTCCTCGCCTACGTCCTCGGCGTCAGGGAGCGCCGCCGGGTCGGCTCGCTGGTGATGCCGGGCGAGGCGATCGCCGAGGAGGTCCTCGTGACGGCCGGCTCGGGCGCGAAGGAAACCGCCACGGAAATCCGCAACTCCGGCTCCGCCCCGTCCGCCTCCACCGGCACCTCCGGCCCGGTGTCCGCCTCCGCTCCCGCCGCCCCGGCCTGCGCCCCCGCCGCCGGCTCCGGTACCGAAGCCGTGCTGTCCGATGGGGACGGGGACGGATTCCAGGGGCTGGACCCGCAGCGCCCGACCCTGCGCCCGCGCCTCTACTGGTTCAACGCGGGCCTGACCGCCGCCCTGCTCACCGCCATGATCATGGAGCTGCTGCCGATCCCGGTGCTGTTCCTGCTCGGCGCGGCCCTCGCCCTCACCGTGAACTTCCCCCACATGCCCGACCAGAAGGCCCGGATCGCCGCCCACGCCGACAACGTCCTCAACGTCGCCGGCATGGTCTTCGCCGCCGCCGTCTTCACCGGCGTCCTCACCGGCACCGGCATGGTCAAGCACATGGCCGACTGGCTCGTCGGGGCCATCCCGGAGGGCATGGGGCCGCACATGGCCCTGGTCACGGGCCTGCTGAGCCTGCCCCTCACCTACTTCATGTCCAACGACGGCTTCTACTTCGGCGTCCTGCCGGTCCTGGCGGAGGCGGGCGCGGCCCACGGGGTCTCGCCGCACGAGATCGCCCGCGCCTCCCTGGTCGGACAGGCCCTGCACATGTCCAGCCCGCTGGTTCCGGCCGTCTACGTCCTCGTCGGCATGGCCAGGGTCGAGTTCGGCGATCACACCCGTTTCACCGTGAAATGGGCGGTTCTCACCTCCCTCCTGGTCCTGGCGGCAGGGATGCTTTTCGGCATCATCTGACCGGTGGACCACCCGCCGACCAAAAACTACCGTCGCTAGTTTGTAGGGTGTGGGAGCGAGATCAGGTCCACGCGCTCGTCCGTGCTCGGGAGGAATGCCATGAAGGCCCACGACGGGATGTACATCGGCGGGGAATGGCGGCCCGCCGCCGGAACCGGCCGGATCGAGGTCGTCAACCCGGCCGACGAGCAGGTCATCGGTGCCGTCCCGGCCGGTACGGCCGAGGACGTGGACGCGGCCGTGCGCGCCGCCCGTGCCGCCTTCCCCGGCTGGGCGGCGACCGCCCCGGCCGAGCGGGCCGCCCTGATCGGTGCCCTGCGCGACGCCATCGTCGCCCGCAAGGGCGAGTTCACCGACACCATCACCGCCGAGCTGGGCTCCCCGGTCGGCTTCGCGGAGGCCGTGCACGTCGGCACGCCGGTCGCGGTGGCCTCCTCGTACGCGGAACTCGCCGCCTCCCACGCCTTCGAGGAGAGGGTCGGGAACTCCACCGTCTTCCTGGAGCCGGTCGGTGTGGTCGGGGCCATCACGCCCTGGAACTATCCCCTGCACCAGGTCGTTGCCAAGGTGGCACCCGCTCTCGCCGCCGGCTGCACCGTCGTCCTCAAGCCGGCCGAGGACACCCCGCTGACCGCACAGCTCTTCGCCGAAGCCGTGCACGAGGCGGGCATCCCGGCCGGAGTCTTCAACCTGGTGACCGGCACCGGCCCGGTCGCCGGCCAGGCGCTGGTCGAGCACGAAGGAGTCGACCTCGTCTCCTTCACCGGCTCGACCGCCGTCGGCAAGAAGATCGGCGCCATCGCCGGCGCCGCCGTCAAGCGCGTCGCCCTCGAGCTGGGCGGCAAGTCGGCGAACGTCATCCTGCCCGGAGCCGATCTGGCCAAGGCCGTCGCGGCAGGCGTCGGACACGTCATGAACAACACCGGCCAGAGCTGCAACGCGCTCACCCGCATGCTCGTCCACCGGGACCAGCACGAGGAGGCCGTCGCCCTCGCGGCCGCCGCCGTCGCCACGTACCCCTCGGGCGACCCGCGCGACCGGGGCACCCGCCTCGGGCCGGTCGTCAACGCCACCCAGCGCGACCGCGTGCGCTCGTACATCGGCAAGGGCATCGCGGAAGGCGCGCGCCTCGTCGCGGGCGGCCCCGACGCGCCCCACGAGCGCGGCTACTTCGTCGCCCCGACCGTCTTCGCCGACGTCACCCCCGACATGACCATCGCCCAGGAGGAGATCTTCGGCCCGGTGCTGGCGATCCTCCCGTACGAGGACCAGGACGACGCCCTGCGCATCGCCAACGGCACCGTCTACGGCCTGGGCGGCGCGGTGTGGGCGGCGGACGAGGAGACGGCCGTGGCGTTCGCCCGCCGCATGGACACCGGCCAGGTGGACATCAACGGCGGCCGCTTCAACGTGCTCGCGCCCTTCGGCGGCTACAAGCAGTCGGGCGTGGGCCGCGAGCTGGGCGCGCACGGCCTGGGGGAGTACCTCCAGACCAAGTCGCTGCAGTTCTGACCCGGCGGCGCCGCCGTGCGCCGCGCCCCACCCGCCACCCCGAAGCCCGAGCAGCCCCCGAGACACGGAGACGACGACCATGGTCCGCGCCGCCATCCTGCCCGCCGTCGGAGCCCCGCTGGAGATACGGGAGATCGTGCTGCCCGATCCCGGCCCCGGGCAGGTCCGGGTGCGGCTCGCCGCGGCCGGGGTCTGCCACTCGGACCTGTCCCTCACCGACGGCACCATGCGGGTCCCCGTCCCCGCCGTCCTGGGGCACGAGGGCGCGGGGACGGTCCTCGCCGTCGGCGAGGGCGTCACCCACGTCTCCCCGGGCGACGGGGTGGTGCTCAACTGGGCGCCGTCCTGCGGGGAGTGCCACCACTGCCGGATCGGCGAGGTCTGGCTCTGCGCCAAGGCCCTGACCGGCGTCGGCGCGGTCTACGCCCACGACACCGCCGGCACCGAGCTGCACCCGGGGCTCAACGTCGCCGCCTTCGCCGAGGAGACCGTCGTCGCGGCGAACTGCGTGCTGCCCGCGCCCGACGGGATCCCGCTCGCCGAGGCCGCCCTGCTCGGCTGCGCGGTACTGACCGGCTACGGCGCCGTGCACCACAGCGCCCAGGTCCGCCCGGGCGAGTCGGTCGCGGTGTTCGGCGTCGGCGGGGTCGGACTCGCCGCCCTCCAGGCGGCCCGGATCGCCCAGGCCGGCCCCGTCGTGGCCGTCGACGTCTCCCCGGCCAAGGAGGAACTGGCCCGCGCCGCCGGGGCCACCGACTTCGTGCTGGCCGGCGACACCACCGCCAAGCAGATCCGCGCCCTCACCGGCGGGCAGGGCGCCGACGTCGCCGTGGAGTGCGTGGGCCGCGCCGGGACGATCCGCACGGCCTGGGACTCCACCCGCAGGGGCGGCCGCACCACGGTCGTCGGCATCGGCGGCAAGGACCAGCAGGTCGGCTTCCACGCGCTGGAGATCTTCCACTTCGCCCGCACCCTCAGCGGTTGCGTGTACGGCAACAGCGACCCGGCCCGCGACCTGCCGGTCATCGCGGAACACGTCCGGGCCGGCCGCCTCGACCTCGGCTCCATGGTCACCGACCGCATCACCCTGGAGGGCATTCCGGCCGCCTTCGACGCGATGACCGCGGGCAAGGGCGGCCGCTCGCTGGTGGTCTTCTAACCCCGCTGGGACGGCGCGTCCCCCGTCTGCGGCGCGTCCCCCGTCTGCGGTGCCTCCCGCGTCTGCGGCGCGGCCGCCCGCAGGGCCTCGTACTGGAGGGCCAGGCCGTCCAGGAGCGCCGTCAGGCCCGTCTCGAAGGCGCCCTCGTCCACCTCCCGCTGACGTTCTGCCAGCAGGTGGGCCTGGCCCAGGTGCGGGTAGTCCGCCGGATCGTACGCCGTCTCGTCGTCCACGAACCCCCGGGCGAAGGAGGCCACCGCCGAGCCCAGGATGAAGTACCGCATCAGCGCGCCGATCCGGGTCGCCTGGGCCGGCGGCCACCCCGCCGCCGTCATGGCCCCGAACACCGCGTCCGCCAGCCGCAGGCCGGCCGGGCGGCGCCCCGGCCCGCGCGCCAGCACCGGCACGATGTTCGGATGGTCGGACAGGGCCTCCCGGTAGGAGTGCGCCCAGTCGTACAGGGCCCCCCGCCAGTCCTTCCCGCCCACGCCGCCGGGGGCTTCCCCGGAGTCTCCACCGGAGCCCCCGAAGGCCTCGAACATCGACAAGTCGACCTTCGCGCTCACCGCGTCCGCGACGGCCTCCAGGATCGCGTCCTTCGTGCGGAAGTGGTTGTACAGCGAGGGCCCGCTGACTCCGAGAGCGGCGGCCAGCCGTCGCGTGGACACCGCGTCCAGCCCCTCGGCGTCCACGAGCGCGCCCGCCGCCTCGACGATGCGGTCTCTGCTGAGGAGGGGCTTGCGCGGTCTGGCCATGCGCCACATAGTAGGCCCTGCCCCGCCATAAACTACCGGTGCTAGTTAAAGGCCCGGCAGCCGGACCACGCCCGGGAGGACCCCCCGTGAACCTGGAGCTCAGCGAGGAGCAGGAGGCCGTGCGCCGCCTCGCCCGCGCGTTCACCGAGCGCGAGATCGTCCCGTACGCCGCCGAGTGGGACCGCGCCGAGAGCGTGGACCGCTCGATCGTGAAGAAGCTCGGGGACGTCGGCTTCCTCGGCCTCACCGTGCCCGAGGAGTACGGCGGCTCCGGCGGCGACCACCTCTCCTACGTGCTCGTCACCGAGGAACTCGGCCGAGGGGACTCCGCCGTGCGCGGCATCGTCTCCGTCTCCCTCGGCCTGGTCGCCAAGACCGTCGCCGCCTGGGGCACCGAGGAGCAGAAGCGGGCCTGGCTGCCCCGGCTGTGCTCCGGCGAGGCGCTCGGCTGCTTCGGTCTGACCGAGCCCGGGACCGGCTCGGACGCCGCCGCCCTCACCACGCGCGCCGTGCGCGAGGGGGACGCGTACGTCATCAGCGGCAGCAAGATGTTCATCACCAACGGCACCTGGGCGGACGTCGTCCTCCTCTTCGCCCGGACCGACGCCGCCACCCCCGGCCACCGCGGGATCTCCGCCTTCCTCGTCCCCGCCGACAGCCCCGGCCTGACCCGCCGCGAGGTCCACGGCAAACTCGGCCTGCGCGGCCAGGCCACCGCCGAACTCACCCTCGACGGCGTCCGCGTCCCCGCCTCCGCGATGCTCGGCCCCGAGGGCAAGGGCTTCTCCGTGGCCATGTCGGCCCTGGCCAAGGGACGGATGTCGGTGGCGGCCGGCTGCGTCGGCATCGCCCAGGCCGCGCTGGACGCGGCGGTCTCGTACGCGGCCCAGCGCGAGCAGTTCGGCAAGCCGATCGCCCACCACCAGCTGGTCCAGGAGCTGATCGCCGACATCTCGGTCGACGTGGACGCGGCCCGCCTGCTGACCTGGCGGGTCGCGGACCTGATCGACCGTGGGCAGCCCTTCGCCACCGAGTCCTCCACCGCCAAGCTGTTCGCCTCCGAGGCCGCCGTGCGGGCGGCGGGCAACGCCCTCCAGGTGCACGGCGGCTACGGCTACATCGACGAGTACCCGGCGGGGAAGCTGTTGCGCGACGCCCGCGTCATGACCCTCTACGAGGGCACCAGCCAGATCCAGAAGCTGCTCATCGGCCGTGCCCGCACCGGGGTTTCCGCCTTCTGACCATCCGTCGCGGGAGTGGCGGGCCCGGGCTGAGTACCCGTCTGAGTATCCGAGCGGATGTGCTCCGCGTCACGGCGTCCGATGCTGGGCCCATGAACGAGACACCGGTCAAGCAGCAGAACACGGGGGCGTACTACGGCCAGGCCGTCGCCTCCTTCGGCATCGCCCTGGCCGCCGTGGCCGTGGGGATCTACAACATGGACGTCAGCGGCTGGGTCCGGGCCTTCCTCGGCATCGCCGTGCTCTACCTGACCACCTCGGCCTTCACCCTCTCCAAGGTGGTCCGCGACCGCCAGGAGGCGACGCAGATCGTCAGCCGGGTCGACCAGGCCCGGATGGAGAAGATCCTGGCGGAGTACGACCCCTACGCGCAGAAGTAACCGAGCGGCACGGACAGCAGAAGCAGCCCCGCCGGCCACCGTCCGCGCCAGGCGCTAAGCGCTTGCTCACCCTCCGGTAAGCTGGTGTCTTCCTACAGGACGAAGAGGGTGGGCGAGCGATGGACAGCGCGGCGGAGACGACCGGCGGCTACCAGCCGTGGTCGGAGGTCACCCCCGACGCCGCGCGGCGGCTGCTCGTGGCCGCCGTCGAAGCCTTCGCCGAGCGCGGCTACCACGCGACCACCACCCGTGACATCGCGGGCCGCGCCGGCATGAGCCCGGCCGCCCTCTACATCCACTACAAGACCAAGGAAGAGCTGCTCCACCGGATCAGCCGGATAGGCCACGACAAGGCGCTGGAGATCCTGGAAACCGCCGCCTCCGGCCCGGGGGCCGCCGCCGACCGGCTCGACGCGGCCGTACGGTCCTTCGTGCGCTGGCACGCCGCACACCACACCACCGCCCGCGTGGTCCAGTACGAGCTCGACGCCCTCGCCCCGGAGCACCGCGGCGAGATCGTCGCCCTGCGCCGGCTGAGCGACGCCGCCGTGCGCCGGATCATCGCCGAGGGCGTGCGGGCGGGGGAGTTCGACGTCCCGGACGTCCCGGGCACCACCCTCGCCGTGCTGTCCCTGTGCATCGACGTGGCCCGCTGGTTCAGCGCCGCCGGGCAGCGCACGCCCGACGAGGTCGGCGCCCTGTACGCCGACCTCGTCCTGCGGATGGTGGGCGCGCGCCCGGCCGCCGCGACGGCTCAGAAGTAGTAGCGCGACACCGACTCCGCCACGCACACCGGCTTCTCGCCGTCCTCCCGCTCGACGGTCACCGTGGCCGCGACCTGTACGCCGTCCCCCGCCTCGGTGACCGCCGTGATCACGGCGGTGGCGCGCAGCCGCGAGCCGACCGGTACCGGGGCGGGGAAACGGACCTTGTCCACGCCGTAGTTGATGCCCATCCGCATGCCCTCGACCCGCATGATCTGTGGCACCAGGCTCGGCAGCAGCGACAGCGTCAGGTAGCCGTGCGCGATGGTCGAGCCGAAGGGTCCGTCGGCGGCCCGCTCCGGGTCCACGTGGATCCACTGGTGGTCCCCGGTCGCGTCCGCGAAGAGGTCGATGCGCTTCTGGTCCACCTCCAGCCACCCGCTCGGGCCGAGCGGCTCGCCGATGCCGGCGCGCAGCTCCTCGGCGGACGTGAAGATCCTCGGTTCGGCCATGCCCTGCCCCTGTCTGCTTCTGCTGGTACCGGATGCCGGGACCGGCCCCTGGTGCCGGCCGCCCAGGCGAATAAGCGCTTGCTCAGCATGCTGGGGGGCTGGTGCGTCTGTCAACGGATCTCCGGTTAGGCTCGGCGATGTGCCGCAGATTCCCGAGAACGTCCACGAACTCACCGTCGGCCAGTTGTCCGCGCGCAGCGGAGCGGCCGTGTCCGCCCTGCACTTCTACGAGGCCAAGGGGCTGATCAGCAGCCGCCGCACCTCCGGCAACCAGCGGCGCTACAACCGTGAGGCGCTGCGCCGGGTCGCCTTCGTGCGCGCCGCCCAGCGCGTGGGCATTCCGCTCGCCAGCATCCGCGAGGCGCTGGCCGAGCTGCCGGAGGAGCGCACCCCCACGCGGGAGGACTGGGCCCGGCTGTCGGAGCACTGGCGCGGCGAGCTCGACCAGCGCATCCAGCAACTCAGCCGCCTGCGCGACCACTTGTCCGACTGCATCGGCTGCGGCTGCCTCTCGCTGAAGAACTGCGCGCTCTCCAACCCGGACGACGTCTTCGGCGAACGCCTCACCGGTTCCCGGCTGTCGCAGTAGCGGCCCCGTCCCGCAACGCCAGGGCGGCCGACACCAGTTCGGCGTTCGAGCGCGCCGGCCGCCCGTCCGGAAGGTGCAGCACCTGCGCCACGCCGATCCGCGCGCCCGCCCCGCACCGCGCGGCCAGCCGCAGCACCGGCCAGGCGGCGCCCTCCCGCCCGTACAGCACCACCGGAACCGGCGGCAGCCAGCGCAGGCCCGCCACCAGCGCCGGATCGGCCTCCGCCAGCTCCGCCACCAGCCGGACCCGCCCCGGCGCGGCCCACTCCAGGAACCGGGCCAGCGGCTCCGGCCCGGCCCCGCCCCCCAGCGGCACGACGGCGTCCACCGCCACCCCGCGCGCCAGCAGGGCCTGCCCCAGCTCCCGGGCGCCCGGCTCCGCGAACGGCACCGTCGCCCGGTCCGGCAGCACCGTCCAGGACCGCACCCGCTCCAGCCGCCCCGCCGGATCCGGCTCGGCGCCGACACCCGCCGGAACCGTCAGAGGTACGCGGACCCCCGCGCCGCGCAACTCCTCGAGCAGCGGCCCGACCACCCGGGGCGAGAGGCTCTCCCGCCCGCACGGAGTCCGCGGGTGCACCAGCACCTCACAGGCCCCGGCGGCCACCGCGTCCAGCGCCGACCGGACCAGATCCCCCGGGGACAGCGGCACCGCCGCCCCGTCGGCCGCGCCCCGCGAACCGTTGAGCGCGACCTGGAGCATCCCCTCCGGCGGGCCGCCCGGCAGTCCGCTCACGCCGCCCCCGCCGCCTCGTGCACCACCGCCGTGTCCACCAGCGCCGGCCGGGGCACCACGATCCCGCAGCCCCCGCACACCGGCCCGTCCCACGCCCACGCCCCGGCCCACGCGCCCGCCCCGGCCAGCGCGGCCGGCCAGCGCAGCTCCTCCTCGCCGCAGACCGGGCACGCCGTCCCCGGCTCCGACTCCAGGGCCGTCACCAGCCGCCGCAGCACCTCGCCCAGCGTCCCCTCCGGACGCACCCCCGGGTCGGCACACCGCACCACGGCGTCCCCGCTGCCGCCCCAGGCCCACTCCGGCCGCCGGACCCCGTCGTGCTTCTCGCGTCTGCGCCGCTCCGCGAACAGCCGCTCGTACTCCAGCCAGACCGCCCGCGCCTCCTCGAGCTCCTCCAGCGCCGCCACCAGCCGCAGGGGATCCGCCCCCCGGTCCTCGGGGGCGATCCCGTGCCGGTCGCACAGGTGCCACCACGTCGCCCGGTGCCCGTAGGGCGCGAAGCGCTCCAGGCAGCGGCGCAGCGAGTGGCGCCGCAGGGCCCGGTCATTGCGTGCGTCACGCACCTGATAGGCCAGACTCCGAAAACCTGCCAACGTACCTTCACCTCCGCCGTGCCCCTGCCCACACCTGACCGCGTCACTCCGTCGAACGAAGCAACCCCCCGCGACGTGCCCAACATGCCCGGGGAGATGCGGGCGCATGCGGGGGCGGTCGAGGCGTGCCGGTGGCACATGGCCGGAAGTCAGCGCCCCATGCGTCCCGCGCCGACCACGATCCGGGCCAGTTCCGCATGGCAGATGTCGCTGTGCGCCCCCGACGGAGCCCCGCCCCGGCGGACCACGGAGCCCGCGTCCACACTGACGCAACCGGCCTCCGGCAGGCCGCCCCGCAGGGCCGCCTCCAAGCCCAGCCGCGGGGCGCCGGGCACCGCCCGCACCCCGTCGTGCCCGATCGCGCCCCACCGCTCGTCGAAACCGAGCAGACCGGCCGAATCACCCGCCATCCGGGAGGCCAGGGGATAGAACACGCCCAGGGCCGAGTCGTGGGCGGAGTGGCAGGCCACCACCGGGCCGTCCACCCTGTGCTGGAGCCCGCGCAGGGCGCCCCCGCGCCGCTGGTCGTGGGGGAGGCGCTCGCTGAACGCGTAGTGGGAGAAGGCCCCCTGGAGCAGCGTCAGCGACTTCACGTGCCGCGCCGCGTCCGGTACCGCCCGCAGCGAGAAGGACACCACCCGGGCGCCGAAGCTGTGGCCGATCAGGTGGACGCGCAGGGCCGGCCGGCGTCCGGCGAGGTCGGTGAGCACCGGCCCGAGCCCGTGTTCGCCGACCACCCCGGCCCGCTTCTTCATCTCGTAGTACGTGGCCTGGCGCAGCAACTCCTTGGCCCCGCCCCACAGGGAGCGCAGCCCGCCCCCGAGCGCGGGTCCCGGGGCCGCGGCCACCGCACCCCCCGCGAGCGCCCCGGCTGGATCCGCCCCGGCCGGGGCGGCGGCCGCCTCAGCCTCGGCGAGGGCCCCCGCCAGCGCCCGGCACACCTCGACGGTGTCCAGCGTGAAGACGGCCGGAACGTCCGGGCCGAGGGCCTGCCCCGCCGGATCGGCGTGGACGAGCCGGCGCACCAGCGCCCCGAACTCGGCGAACGCCGCCGCTGACTCCGGGCGCTGCGCCAGCAGTCCGCCGGCCCGGTCCAGCTCCGCTTCCCGCCCCGGCCAGAACAGCCCGAGCGCCGCGCGCGTGGCACCGTCCAGGGCCGTCCCGTCCTCCGCGCCGGGCCGGGCGCCGGGGGGATCGAAATCCGGAATCGGCTCGTCCGAGAAGCGGATCGACGGCCACACCACCCCCACGTACCCCAGCCGCACCCCTGCCCCCACCAGCCCCGGGAAGGGAGCGAAGAAGCGGTCGTAGAGCCGGGTCGAGGTGGAGCGGTCGCTGTTCCAGCCGTGGGCGAAGACCAGCAGGTCCGTCGCCTCCATCCGGGCGACCGCCGCCCGCGTGGCCGGGTCCACGTCGCCCTGGACGTCGAAGGTCAGCTCCTGGTACGGGCCCACACCGATCCCGGCTGCCGGCACGACACCGCTGTCCACCATGGCCTCCCCCTTCACGAGCAGCCTGCGGTGCTCGCAGCATCCCGCCGGGAGGCCGCCGCGGCCAGACCCCCGACGGCACCGGTCCGCCGGAGACGCCCGGGGCGGGTGTCAGGGCCGGAGCACGCCCGCCGGCCGCTCAGGGGTAGAGCAGGTACGCCTCCCGTACCGCCGAGAACCGCGCCAGCCCGGCCGCCCAGGCGCCGGCGACCTCCTCCACCCCGGCGCCCGCGTCCACCATGGTCCGCACCCGGTCCGAGCCGGTCAGCCGGTCGATCCAGTGGTCCGCCCGCCAGCCGAACCCGCTCCACACCCTGCGCGCCGTCACCAGCAGCCCGATCCCGGCCCGCACCGGGTCGAAGGACTCCCGGTCGTGCACGACCAGCCGGACCCCGCCGCAGAGCTTCCCGGCGTGCTTGGAGAAGGCGGGCGTGAACCAGGTCTCCCGGAACCACACCCCGGGCAGATCCAGCGCGTCCGCCGCCTCCGCCCACCGCCGGTCGACGCCCTCCGCGCCGACCACCTCGAAGGGCGTGGTCGTACCCCGCCCCTCGGACAGGCTGGTGCCCTCGAACAGGCAGGTCCCCGCGTATACGAGCGCCGTGTCCGGGGTGGGCATGTTCGGGCTCGGCGGCACCCACGGCAGCCCCGTCGCCCCGAAGAAGGACTCCCGCCGCCAGCCCGACATCCGTACGGTCCGCAGCCGTACGCGGTCCGCGCCGAGGAACTCGCCGTTGAACAGCAGCGCCAGCTCGGCCGCCGTCATCCCGTGGGCCAGTGCGATCGGCTCCCGGCCCACGAAGCTCGCGTACGCCCGGTCCAGCACCGGCCCGGCCGCCCGCCGGCCGCCGACCGGGTTGGGACGGTCCAGCACCACCACCGCCTTGCCGGCCAGCGCGGCCGCGTGCATGCAGTCGTACAGGGTCCAGACGTAGGTGTAGAAGCGGGCCCCCACGTCCTGGATGTCGAAGACCAGCGTGTCGATCCCCGCCGCGGTGAAGAGGTCCGCCAGCTCCCGCCCGCTCTTGCCGTACGTGTCGTACACGGGCAGCCCGGTCGCCGGGTCCCGTCCGGCCCCCTCCGACCCGCCGGCCTGGGCCGTGCCGCGGAAGCCGTGCTCCGGCCCGAACACCGCGATCAGCGAGACCCGCTCGTCGGCGTGGAGGACGTCGACCAGGTGGCGGGCGTCGGCGGTGATCCCGGTGGGGTTGGTGACGACCCCGACCCGCTGGCCGGCGAGTTCCGCGTACCCGTCGGCGGCGAGCCGCTCGAAGCCGGTACGCACCCGCTCGCCGCCGGCGGCGCCCGCGGGACCGGCCGCCCCCACGGCCCCCGCGGCTCCCGCAGCCCCCACGGCCCCCGCCAGTCCCAGCACCCCGCGTCGCGACAGCGTCATCCCGCCACGCTAGGGCGCGCACCCCTTCCGGCGGCACATACCGACCGGTTAGTCTGCCGGGGATCCGGCAGCGGCCCGGCGAGCAGTGGCGAAAGGTGACCCCCGTGAGCACGTACCAGGACCAGCGAGTCGTCGTCACCGGCGCGGGCGGCGGCATCGGCGCGGCCCTCGCCCACCGCTTCGCCGCCGAAGGCGCCACCGTCGTCGTCAACGACCTCGACCCCGCCAAGGCCGCCGCCGTGGCCGACGCCATCGGCACCCGGGCGATCGCCGTCCCCGGAGACGCCTCCGCCGTCGTCGCCGAGGCCCGCGAGGCCCTCGGCGGCACGGTCGACGTGTACTGCGCCAACGCCGGACTCGCCTCGGGCGGCGACGCCTTCGCGGCCGAGGACGTCTGGGAGGCCGCCTGGGACACCAACGTCATGGCCCACGTGCGCGCCGCCCGGGCCCTGCTGCCCGGCTGGCTGGAGCGCGGCGCCGGCCGCTTCGTGTCCACCGTCTCCGCCGCCGGGCTGCTGACCATGATCGGAGCGGCCCCGTACAGTGTCACGAAGCACGGTGCCCTCGCCTTCGCGGAATGGCTCTCGCTGACCTACCGCCACCGGGGCGTCCAGGTCCACGCGATCTGCCCCCAGGGGGTGCGCACCGACATGCTGACCGCCTCCGGTTCGGCGGGGGAGCTGGTCCTGGCGCCGACCGCGATCGAGCCGGACACGGTCGCCGAAGCGCTGTTCGACGGCATGGAGAAGGGCCGGTTCTTGATCCTCCCGCACCCCGAGGTGGCGGACTACCACGCTGCCCGCGCGACCGACCCCGACCGGTGGCTGCACTCCATGAACCGCCTCCAGCAGAAGTGGGAGGGCTCGTGACGGTCCCCTCCGGAGCCGGGTCCGGGTACGCCGCCCGGCCCTGGCTGGCGCAGCTGAGCGAGGCCCAGCGGGCTCCCGTCACGCCGCCGGCGAGCGTGCTCGACGCGTTCCGGGCCGCCGTGGCCCGCGCCCCGGGGCGCACGGCCCTCGCGTACTTCGACGGCCGGATCGGCTACGCCGAGGCCGACGCCCTCTCCGACTCCCTGGCCGGGCACCTCGCCGGGCGGGGGATCGGCCGGGGCGACCGGGTCGCGGTCATGCTCCAGAACACCCCGCACTTCGTGCTCGCGGTGCTGGCCGCCTGGAAGGCGGGGGCGGTGGTCGTACCGCTCAACCCGATGTACAAGGCCGGGGAGGCGGGGCACATCCTGCGCGACTCGGGCGCCGCGGCACTGGTGTGCGACGGCGGGGCGTGGGAGGCGTACCTCGGCGAGACGGCGCGGGAGAGCGGCGTACGGGTCGCCCTGACCGCGCGCGACCGGGACTTCCAGACCCGCGACGACCCCCGCGTCTTCCCGGCCACCGCCCCCACCCCCGACTGCGCGGAACCTCCCCCCGGCCCCACCCCGGCCGCCGGCGCGACACCGGCTGACCCGGAGCTGCGGCCCCAGCCCCGCACGCCGTCGGCCCCGCACGCGCCGGTCCCGGCCGCCGGCGCGGCTCCGGGTGACTCTGAGCTGCGGCCCTGGTCCCCCACGCCGCGCACGCCTTCGGGACCGCACGCGTCCGAAGCACCGGCGGGACCCCACGCGCCGCGAACGCCGGCAGCGCCGCAAGCGCCCGACGCGCCGGCGGGTCCCGGCGGGCCCGGGCCCGTCCCCGGGCCCGCGGATCTGCTCACCGTGGCCCGCCAGGGCCACCCCGCGCCGCCGGATCCCCGGCTCGACGCCGCCGACACCGCCCTCATCAGCTACACCTCCGGCACCTCCGGCACCCCCAAGGGCGCCATGAACCCGCACGGGGCGCTCACCTACAACGCCGCCCGGCAGGTCACCGGCCACCCCCTCCCCGAGGGCGCCCGCTACTTCGCGCTCGCCCCGCTCTTCCACATCACCGGCCTCGTCTGCGAGCTCACCGCCTGCCTCGTCAACGCCGGCACCCTGGTCCTCGCCCACCGCTTCCACCCCGGCGCCGTCCTCGACGCCTTCCTCGAACACCGGCCCGCCTACACCATCGGCCCGGCCACCGCCTTCACCGCCCTGGCCGCCCACCCCGCCGCCACCCGGGAGCACTTCGCCTCCTTCCAGGTGATCTCCTCCGGCGGCGCACCGCTCCCGCCCGCGCTCGTCGAACGCCTCCGCGCCTCCTTCGGGTTCTACCTGCGCAACGGCTACGGCCTCACCGAGTGCACCGCCCCCTGCGCCTCCGTTCCCGCCCACCTCGAAGCGCCCGTCGACCCCGCCACCGGCACCCTCTCCGTCGGAGTACCGGGCGCGCAGACCCTCGTACGGATCCTCGACGAGCACGGCGCCGAGGTGCCCTTCGGAGTGACCGGGGAGATAGCCGTGCGCGGCCCCCAGGTCGTCCCCGGCTACTGGGGCCTGCCCGGGGCCACCGCCGAGACCTTCCCGGACGGCGAACTGCGCACGGGAGACGTCGGGTTCATGGACCCCGAGGGCTGGCTCTACGTGGTCGACCGCAAGAAGGACATGATCAACGCCTCCGGGTTCAAGGTGTGGCCGCGCGAGGTCGAGGACGTGCTCTACACGCACCCCGCCGTACGGGAGGCGGCCGTGGTCGGCGTCCCCGACGCGTACCGGGGGGAGAGCGTCAAGGCGTACGTCAGCCTGCGCCCCGGTGCCTCGGCCGGTCCGGCGGAACTCGTCGCATACTGCGCGGAGCGCCTGGCCGCGTACAAGTGCCCGCGCCGGGTCGAGATCCTGCCTGTTCTTCCCCAGACCACCAGTGGCAAGATCCTGCGACGAGAACTGCGCGAGCGCGGCTGAAAACCGCCGGACGGTCGTACAGCGCGGGACAGGTCAGGATCAGGAGAGGAAGGCGAGCACCATGGCCGCCAGGACCACCGAGGGCCCCGAGGACGGAAACCGGGAGACCCCGGTGCCGCAGCGGCTGCTGGCCGTCGCCACCAGGCTCTTCGCCGAACGCGGCTACGACCGCACCTCCGTCCAGGAGATCGTGGAGGCGGCCGGGGTGACGAAGGGCGCGCTCTACCACTACTTCGGCTCCAAGGACGACCTGCTGCACGAGGTGTACGCGCGGATGCTGCGCCTCCAGCAGCAGCGGCTCGACGCGGTGGCCGGATCCGATGCCCCCGTCGAGGAGCGGCTGCGGGCGGCCGCCGCCGACGTCGTGGTCACCACGATCGAGAACCTCGACGACGCGATGATCTTCTTCCGGTCGATGCACCAGCTCAGCCCGGAGAAGTACAAGCAGGTCCGGGCGGAACGCCGGCGCTACCACGAGCGGTTCCGCGCGCTGGTCGAGGAGGGGCAGCGCACCGGGGTGTTCTCCACGGCCACCCCCGCCGACCTGGTGGTGGACTACTACTTCGGCTCCGTCCACCACCTCTCCACCTGGTACCGCACGGACGGCCCGCTCACCCCCCACCAGGTCGCCGACCACCTCGCGGACCTCCTCCTGCGCTCCCTGCGTCCCTAGGCCGTCCGGGAGCCGAGCGCCGGATAGTCGGTGTAGCCCTCCGGGCCGTGGACGTGCATCAGGGACTCCGGGCGCAGTGGGTTGAGCGGGGCGCCCGTGCGCAGGCGTTCCACGAAGTCGGGGTTGGCCAGGAACCCCCGCCCGAGGGCGACGAGGTCGGCGCCCTCGGCCAGCAGCCGCTCGCCCCGCCGCCTTCCGCCGTCGGAGGCGACCTCCTCGTGCGAGAGCACGGGGTTGGCGATCAGGGTGCCGGGCCAGGCCTTGCGGAGTGCCGCGAAGGCGGGCCGGTCCGGGTCGGCGTGGACCTGGTGCAGGTAGACCGGCTCCAGCTCGGCCAGCGCCGTGACGAGGGCCGGGTAGACCTCCTCGGCGTCGCCCTCCTCCACGCCGTTGACCTCGATCCCGGGCGAGATCCGTACGCCGACCCGCTCCGGGCCGACGGCCTCGGCGACGGCTTGGACCACCTCGACGGGGAACCGGATCCGCCCCTCGGCCGATCCGCCCCACGCGTCGGTACGGAGGTTGGTGTTCCGCGCCAGGAACTGATGGAGCAGGTGCCCGTTGGCCGCGTGCACCTCGACCCCGGCGAAGCCCGCCTCCACCGCGTTGCGGGCGGCGTCCGCGAAGTCGGCGACGGTGGACGCGATGTCCTCCTCCGTCATCGCGCGGGGCGTGACGGCGTCCCGGAGCCCGCCGGGGGTGTGCAGCGGCTCCGGGAACCGTACGGCGGACGGGGCGAGCGGGACGTGTCCGCTGGTGTCGGGGTGGCCGACCCGGCCGCCGTGCTGGAGCTGGAGGAACATCTGCCCGCCGGCGGCGCGCACGGCATCGGTGACCCGCCGCCAGCCGGCGATCTGCGCCGGGGTGTGGATGCCCGGGATGTGCGGATAGGTCTGTCCGACGGCGTTGGGAGTGGTGGCCTCGGCGATGATCAGCCCGGCCGAGGCGCGCTGCGCGTAGTAGGTGGCCATGAGGTCTCCGGGGACCCCGTCGGCTCCGGCCCGGTTGCGGGTCAGCGGGGCCATCACCAGCCGGTGGGGGAGTTCCAGGCCGCCCAGACGGGCGGGGGAGAAGAGGCGGGATGCGGCGAGGCCCTGTCGTGTCTGCGTCATGCCGGTACCGTAGAACCTGACACCAGTGTCAGGTTCAAGGCTGATTCCCCCGAGGTGACCATGCGGATCGGTGAACTGGCGGCGCGCACCGGAGTCGGTGAGCGTTCGCTGCGCTACTACGAGCAGCAGGGCCTGCTGGCGTCCGACCGGACGCCCGGCGGGCACCGGGACTTCCCCGAGCGGGCCGTCGACCGGGTCATCCGCATCCAGGAGCTCTACGCGGCCGGACTGCACAGCTCCAAGATCGCGCAGATCCTGCCCTGCATGCGGGACGAGGACGGCGGCCCGTCGGTGCGCGCCACGCCCGCGCTGGTGGCCGAACTGGCCACCGAGCGGGACCGGATCGACCGGATGATCGGTGATCTGCTGCGCTCCCGCGACGTGCTGGACGAGGTCATCGAGGCGGCGTCGGGCCGCCCCGCGACCGTCTGAGGGCGCGGGGCGGCTCCCTCCGGCTCAGGCGCGGTAGCGCCGCAGCTCGCGGTGGGCCAGCGAGCGCTGGTGCACCTCGTCCGGGCCGTCCGCCAGCCGCAGCGTCCGCGCCGCCGCCCACAGTTCGGCCAGCGGGAGGTCCTGGCTGACCCCGGCGGCCCCGTGCAGCTGCACCGCCTGGTCGAGGATCCCCACGACCGCACGCGGGGTGGCGATCTTGATGGCCTGGATCTCGGTGTGCGCGCCCCGGTTGCCGGCCGTGTCCATCAGCCACGCCGTCTTCAGCACCAGCAGCCGCAGCTGCTCGATGGTGACCCGGGCATCCGCGATCCAGTTCTGTACGACTCCCTGCGCGGCCAGCTCCTTCCCGAAGGCCGTACGCCCCACCGCGCGCCGGCACATCAGCTCGACGGCCCGCTCCGCCATGCCGATCAGCCGCATGCAGTGGTGGATCCGGCCCGGGCCGAGCCGGGCCTGGGCGATCGCGAAACCGGCGCCCTCCTCGCCGATCAGGTTCCGCGCGGGGACCCGCGCCCCGTCGAAGACCACCTCGGCGTGCCCGCCGTGGTCGTGGTCGGCGTACCCGTACACCGTCATCGCCCGGCGCACCTCCACCCCCGGGGTGTCGCGCGGGACCAGGACCATCGACTGCTGGCGGCGCGGATCGGCGCCGTCGGGGTCGGTCTTGCCCATCACGATGAAGACCTTGCAGTCCGGGTTCATCGCCCCCGAGATGTACCACTTGCGCCCGGTGACCACGTACGCGTCGCCGTCCCGCTCGATCCGGGTCTCGATGTTCGTGGCGTCCGAGGAGGCCACCTCCGGCTCCGTCATCGCGAAGGCGGAGCGGATCTCACCGGCGAGGAGCGGCTCCAGCCACTGCTTCTTCTGCTGCTCGTCGCCGAACTGCGCGAGCAGCTCCATGTTCCCGGTGTCCGGCGCCGCGCAGTTGGTGGCCATCGGCGCCAGGTGCGGGCTCCGGCCGGTGATCTCCGCCAGCGGGGCGTACTGGAGGTTGGTCAGGCCGGCGCCGTACTCCCCGTCGGGCAGGAAGAGGTTCCACAGCCCCTGGCGGCGCGCCTCGGCCTTCAGGTCACCGAAGACGGCCGGGGTGACCCAGGGCGAGGCCAGCCGCGCGCGCTGCTCGGCGGCGACGGGCTCCGCCGGGTAGACGTACTCCTCCATAAACGCGAGGAGCCGCTCGCGGAGTTCCCCGGTCCTGCTGTCGAATGCGAAGTCCATGCTGCCGGCTCCTAGCCTTCCTGGAGGGTGGTCAGTCCGTGTGCGATGAAGACCGGGACCAGCTCGCCGATCCGGTCGAAGCCCGCGCCGACCGTCTGGCCGAGCGTGTAGCGGTAGTGGATGCCTTCGAGGATCACCGCGAGCTTGAACCAGGCGAAGGCCGTGTACCAGGCGATCGCCCCGGTGTCCCGTCCCGAGCGGGCGGCGTACCGCTCGATCAGCTCGGCCGGTGCCGGATGGCCCGGCGCCCCGCTCGTCGTGCTGACCGGGGAGGCGGGCAGGCCCAGGTCCGAGCTGTACATCACCAGCAGCCCGAGGTCCGTCAGCGGGTCGCCCAGGGTGGACATCTCCCAGTCCAGCACCGCCCGGATCGTGTCGTCGGGCCCCCCGATCAGGACGTTGTCCAGCCGGAAGTCCCCGTGCACCACGGTCGGGGCGGGGGAGCGGGGCAGGGCCCGCCCCAGCGCCCCGTGCAGTTCGTCGATCCCGGCGAGCTCCCGCCCCCGGGAGGCCGCGAGCTGCTTGCCCCAGCGGCGCAGCTGGCGGTCGAGGAAGCCCTCGGGTCGGCCGAAGTCGCCCAGGCCGACGGCCTCCGGGTCCACCGCGTGCAGGTCGACCAGGGTGTCCACCAGGCCCAGCACCGCCCGCCGGGTGCGCTCGGGGCCGATCTCCGCGAGCTGCCCGGCCGTCCGGTACGGGACCCCGTCCACGTACTCCATGACGTAGAACGGCGCCCCCAGCACCTCCTCGTCCTCGCACAGCAGCACCGGCCCGGGCACCGGGACGGCCGTCCCGTGCAGGGCCGAGATCACCCGGTGCTCGCGCCGCATGTCGTGCGCGGTGGCCAGGACGTGCCCGAGCGGCGGCCGGCGCACCACCCAGCGGGTGCTGCCGTCGGTGACGGCGTACGTGAGGTTGGACCGGCCGCCCTCGATCAGCCGGCCGCTCAGCGGCCCGGCCGCGAGCCCGGGCCGGGCAGCGTCGAGATGGCCGCGCAGCCGTTCCAGATCGAGGCCTCGGGGATCGGCTGGGGTCATGGGGTGCGCCTCCGTACCGGGTCGACGACGGGATGGTCGGTTACGCCATCATGCCGACCAGTCGGTATGCCGTCCAGAGGGTGGCCGGAACAACTCCTCCGGCCGGAGCCCTCACGTCACGCGTGGCACAGGATCGGCGTGCCGCCGTTCATCACCGTCATGTCCCTCAGCACCGCCATGATGTCCAGCGGCGCCCCCTCCGGCTCGCCTGCCAGCTCCGCGTACGCCCGGTGCAGGTTCGCCACCAGCCGCTCGCTCTCCCGCCAACCGGCGAACTCGCCCAGCTCGGCCCCCCGCGCCGCCTCCAGCGGGGTCAGCCCCTTCTCGCGGCCCTCCCGCGCCAGTTCGGCCACGTACCGCAGGTACCGCTCGGTGGCCTCGTACGCCGAGGGGTCGGTCAGCGGCCCGTGGCCCGGTACGACGGTCTCCGCGCCCAGCGTCCGCAGCAGCTCCAGCGCCCGCAGCGATCCGGCCAGGGAGCCCATCGCGAGGAACGGCGTGCCCCCGGCGAAGACCAGGTCGCCGGTGAACACCACCCGCCGGCCGGGCAGCCACACGACGGAGTCCCCGGTGGTGTGGGCGACGCCCGGGTGGATGACCTGCACCTCCGTGTCCCCGACGTGCAGGGTCAGCCGGTCGCGGTACGTCAGGTCGGGCGCGGTGATCTCTATCGCCCCGAAGTCGGTCCCGGGCCAGATCAGCTCCAGCTGGTGCCCGGCGGCGAGCTGCTCGGCGCGCGCGTTGTCGTGCCCGACGACGACGGCCTCGGGCGCGAAGACGCCGTTGCCGTAGGTGTGGTCGCCGTGGTGGTGGGTGTTGACCACCGTCCGGGGCATCGGCACGCCGGCCGCCGCGACCGCCTCGCGCAGGGCCAGCGCCCGCCGCTGGGTGGCGGCGGTGTCGACGAGCAGGGTCCGCCCGCCGTCGCTGATCCAGCCGGCGTTGTTCAGGCACCAGCCCCCGTCGGGCTGGACGTAGGCGTACACCCCGGCCGCGGGCTGGACGACGTACGGCGCTTCGACGGTCATGGGCGCTCTCCCCGGGTCGCTGTGACAGGCGGTCAGCATCCTGTCAGCCGGGGTTCCGGCCGGGGAGAGCGGGGGCGGCACCGGGTCGGGAGCGCCGCCCGGGGCGGGTCAGTGGTCGTCGTAGTGGCCCGCGTGCTCGGCGTGCCGGTGGCCGTCGTGCAGGTAGTCCAGGTGGTCGCCGTGCGGGACGGCGTCGTGCCCGCAGCCCTCGCCGTGCTCGTGGCCGTGCTCCGCGTGCGGGGAGTGCGTCGGGGCCTCGCACTCGTCCCAGTGCCCCGCGTGCCGCCGGTGCAGGTGGCCGTCGTGCGCGTAGTCGAGGTGGTCGCCGTGCTCGACCGCCGAGTGCCCGCAGGCGGCGCCGTGCTCGTGGGCGTGCAAGGGATGTTCCTGGTGCAGCGTGGTCATGCCGCAGAGGCCAGGCCGTCTCTTCCGGATCTTGCCTCACCCGCGTCGCCCGGCACCGCACCTCGCCGCGTTGTCGAGGCACCCGAGGACGTCCAGTAATCGGGAGCCTCTCCGCCTTGCGATGCACGGCACCGGACAACGCGGGCTTAACCGGCAAGATCCGAAAGAGACGGCCTGGTGCACCCGCCCGGTATCGCCCGGTGTGTCCGCCCGGGTGTCGCCGTCGCGCGGTGGAAGCCGGACCATCGGACGAGCAGCTCAGACGATCAACGCCATCGCGAACACCGCCAGCCCCACCGAGCACAGCACCACCCCCAGCGCCACCCGGGGCGCGAGCGCCGGCGGCCGGGCCCCGGCCAGCCGGCGCACCCGCCGGTGCGCCACCCACAGGAAGGCCGCCCAGATCAGGGCGATCACCGCCGCCGCGGCCACCTCCACCCTCGACCCGGTCCCGTGCAGCGCCTGCCGCAGCGCCAGGACCGCGGTGACCGAGCAGGCCAGCGTCGTACGCCGCCACGCCAGCCGCGTCCGCTCGGGTTGGAGCCCCGCGTCACGCCCAGCCGCCGCCGGACGGCTCACCGCCCGGCCGTCCAGCCCAGCAGCACGACCACCACCATCGCGGCGGCCACCACCCCCACCCCCAGGCTCAGCACCACCGGGAACCGCGACAGCGGCAGGTCCTCGCCCCGCCGCATGGCCCGTTCGCACCGCACCCAGTGGTTCACGGCCCGCAGCGCGCAGGCCGCACCCACCGCCAGCAGCGCGAAGGCCATGCCCACCCGCACGGCCCACCGCAGGTCCGGCAGGAACTGGTCCACCGCGAACCCGCCGCCCACCAGCGCGAGCGCGGTCCGGATCCAGGCCAGGAAGGTGCGCTCGTTGGCGAGGGAGAAGCGGTAGTCCGGCGTCTCGCCCTCGTCCCGCAGCTGCTCCGGTGCGAACCAGAGCCGCACGTCCTTGACGAAGTCGATCACGTGGCCAATCTACGTCCCCCTCGCGCACCCGGCGCGCGCCGGGCCGTGCCCCGCCGGATCAGGACCCGCCCTCCCGGAAGGCGCGCAGCCTGCGGTACGCCTCCAGCCCGTCCGGCACCCACGCCCACGGGCCGCCCGCGACCCGCCGGTCCAGCTCCTCCTCCGGCAGCCAGGTGTACCAGTCCACCTCCGAGGCCTGCGGAGCCACCGGCAGGGTGCACCGCACCTCGTGGACGTACGACCACCAGGCACCGCCCGGACCCTCGTAGAGGAACTTGAACAGCGGCTCCGGCGGGGCCAGCCCGCTCACCCCCAGCTCCTCCTCGGCCTCCCGCAGCGCGGCGTCCGCGTACTCCTCCCCGGCGCCCAGCACCCCGCCGACGAACATGTCGTAGTACGAGGGGAAGACCAGCTTCGACGCGGTCCGGCGGTGCACGAACACCCGCCCCCGCACGTCCCTGGCCAGGACGAACACGCACCGGTGGAGCAGCCCCCGGGCGTACACCTCACCCCGGGGGGCCTGCCCGACGACCCGGTCCTCCCGGTCCACCACGTCCAGTACCTCTTCAGCGGGATCCACGGAGCCATCCAACCACCGCTGTTGACTGGTTACCGCTCCGTAGCCAAGGATCTGCCCCACCACCGACCGACCGGAGGACCGGCAGGCATGACGTACGACGCTGACGTGATCGTGATCGGAGCGGGCCTCGCGGGTCTCGTGGCCACCGCCGAGCTGGTCGACGCGGGCCGCAAGGTGATCCTCCTCGACCAGGAGCCGGAGCAGTCCCTCGGCGGGCAGGCGCACTGGTCGTTCGGCGGACTGTTCTTCGTGGACTCGCCCGAGCAGCGCCGCATGCGGATCAAGGACAGCCGCGACCTGGCCCTCCAGGACTGGCTCGGCACCGCCGGGTTCGACCGCGAGGAGGACGCCTGGCCGCGCCGCTGGGCCGAGGCGTACGTGGACTTCGCCGCCGGGGAGAAGCGGCCCTGGCTGCACGCGCGGGGGGTGCGCTTCTTCCCGGTGGTCGGCTGGGCCGAACGCGGCGGCTACGACGCCAACGGCCACGGCAATTCGGTACCCCGCTTCCACATCACCTGGGGTACCGGCCCCGGCCTGGTGGAGCCCTTCGAGCGGCGGGTGCGCGCCGGGGCGGCCCGCGGGCTGGTCCGCTTCGCGTTCCGCCACCGGGTCACCGGGCTGTCGGCCACCGCCGGTGCCGTGGACACCGTCACCGGTGAGGTCCTCGCGCCCTCGGACGCCGTACGGGGCACCGCGAGCAGCCGCGAGGCCGTCGGCGCCTTCAGCCTGCGGGCCCAGGCGGTCATCGTGACCAGCGGGGGCATCGGCGGCAACCACGACCTGGTGCGCGCGCAGTGGCCGGCCCGGCTCGGCACCCCGCCGGCGCGGATGCTCTCCGGGGTCCCGGCGCACGTGGACGGCCTGATGCTGGGCATCACCGAGGCCGCCGGGGCCAGCCACATCAACAAGGACCGGATGTGGCACTACACCGAGGGCATCGAGAACTGGAACCCGATCTGGGCCCGGCACGGCATCCGCATCCTGCCCGGCCCCTCCTCGCTGTGGCTCGACGCCACCGGCAGGCGGCTGCCTGTACCGCTCTTCCCGGGCTTCGACACCCTCGGCACCCTCGACCACATCGTGCGGAGCGGCCACGACCACACCTGGTTCGTCCTCAACCAGCGCATCATCGGCAAGGAGTTCGGCCTCTCCGGCTCCGAGCAGAACCCCGACCTGACGGGGAAGTCCGTCCGCGAGGTGATCAACCGCGCCCGGCAGTCCGTCCCCGGCCCGGTCAAGGCCTTCATGGACCACGGCGCCGACTTCATCGTGGAACGGGACCTGTCCGCGATGGTCCGCCGGATGAACGAGCTCACCGGGGAGGACCTGCTCGACGAGGCCACCGTCCGGCGGGAGATCACCGCCCGGGACCGGGAGATCGCCAACCCCTTCACCAAGGACCTCCAGGTGACGGCCATCCACGGCGCGCGCAGGTACCTCGGCGACAAGCTGATCCGCACGGCCGCCCCGCACCGCATCCTGGACCCGGCCGCGGGCCCGCTGATCGCCGTCCGGCTCTCCGTCCTGACCCGCAAGTCCCTGGGCGGCCTGGAGACCGACCTGTCCTCCCGCGTCCTGACCCCCGCCGGCGACCCCCTGCCCGGCGTCTACGCGGCCGGCGAGGCGGCCGGCTTCGGTGGGGGAGGCGTCCACGGCTACCGCGCCCTGGAGGGCACCTTCCTGGGCGGCTGCATCTTCTCGGGCCGCGCCGCCGGCCGAGCGGCAGCCGGGGCGGTCGCCTGAGGGAGCCGGGTCCCCGGGGTCGTGTCGTCGAAGTCCCTCCTGGCCGGTGGCACGTTGACGACACCCCCTTAGAGGACCCGGAAGCGCTCGGCCACCACCAGGGTGTCGTCGTCCACCGTGAAGGCCGGGTCGCCCAGCGCCGTGCGCGACGGTTCGCCGTGCCAGAACCGCTCGTGCGCGGAGCGCCATTCGGCCAGCGAGGCGAAACCCTCGCCCTCGTCCAGCGCGTGCCGCAGATCGACCTCGGCCAGCCGCAGCACCCGGACGTCGGTGAGCTCCACGACGGCCAGGGGCTGCTCGCCGGAGTCAACCAGCACCGCGCGCTCCCCGGGCCGGGGCAGCGGTTCGCCCTCGGCCTCGTACGCCTTGAGCAGGGCCGTCGTCGTGGTCTTCGCCCCGCTCAGCACGGCGGCCACCAGCCGGTCGCGCAGTTCTCCCGGGAAGCCCAGCTCGAAGGGCGGCAGATCGTCACGGCTCGTCATGGAACCACCCTACGAACCGTTCCCGCAGGTCACACTCGAATTTCGAAGCGTCGCATGCGTCCCAACTCGCCCCTTTAGATCACCAGTTGAATCGCGCCACCCGCTGGACCGGACCTTGACTCGGAGCTGTGCCTACCGGTTTGCTGTGTGTGATCATCCGGATCGCTCACCGGCATGATCAAGCCGCGCCGTCGGCACTCCCCGTGTACCACCCGCACCACCTGCCACACCGTACCGCCGTGCGCGCTCCCGCGTACGGAGTCCACCCGCGCCCGCGTCCTGGAGGGAACCCGCGGATGTCCCCGCCTCCGCCGCCCCTCGGCCGCGCCCGCAAGCGGGACGCCCAGCTCTTCGACCCGGCCCTGTGCGACACCGAGCTCGTCGGCGTACGGAGCCAGTTCACCCAGGGCCGCTGGGCCAAGGCCCGCACCCTCCTCGTCGCCACCGGCGACGACTGGGACCGCCGCGGCCACCGCGTCGTCGTCCTCGCCGAGACCCCGGCCGCGACCGCCTGGGCCGGCGAGTGGCTGCTCGCCGAACCCGACAGCGCCGACGCCGCGACCCTCCTCGCCTGCGCCTCCGTCTTCACCGCCCTGCGCCGCAAGGGCAGCCCCGAGGCCGCCGAGGAGGCCTGCCGCCGCGCCGCCGCGCTGCTCCCCGCCGACCCCACCCCCTGGCTCGGCCTCCTCATGCTCGCCCGCGCCTACGGCACCGAGGAGGAGTTCAGCCGCCACTTCGACCAGGTCCGGGCCCGCCACCGCGAGCACCACCACGCCCACCACCTCATGGTCGCCAAGCTCGCCGAACGCGCCCCCGCCTCCGGCCACGACCCGCTTCACGAGGTCTACGACTTCGCCGCATGGGCCGCCGAGGAGTCCCCGGCCGACTCCCCGCTCGCCGTGCTGCCCGTGATCGCCCACGCCGAGCGGTTCCGGGTCCTCGCCGCCGCCCGCGGCAGCGCCACCGGCGAGGCCGCCGCCGAGCACTGGACCGGCCGCCGCGCCCGCCAGGTCCTGCGGTCCGCCTTCGACTGGTGGCTGGAATGGGAGCGCGAAGACCACCCCCGCAACCGGGTCGACCTCAACTTCCTCGCCCACGCCAAGCTCTGCGAGGGCCGCCCCGCCGAAGCGGCCGCCCTCTTCCACCGCATCGGAAGCCACGCCACCCGCGCGCCCTGGTCCTACCCGGACCGCGATCCGCACAAGGCCTTCCTCGCCGCGCGCAGCACCGCGCTCGGCACCGCTTGACCAGTCACCCCCGAAAGGACCCTGCCATGCCGACGGGCAGATCCACCACGCTCCCAGCCGACTCCGCGGCCGAGATCCGCACGTACAAGGGCCAGGACCGCGCCCTGCGTGCCGACCGGCTCGGCACCGCCGGACTGCTGCTCTCCGTCCTCGCCGCCAGCGCGCCCCTGATGGTCGTCGCAGGTGTCATGCCCACGATCTTCGGGGTCATGGGCATCGTCGGCCAGCCGCTGCTCTTCGTCATCCTCGGCGTCGTCCTCGCCCTGTTCGGCGTCGGCTACGCCGAGATGAGCCGGCACGTCCACAACGCCGGCGCCTTCTACGCCTACATCGCCCGCGGCCTCGGGCCCACCGCCGGCGCGGCCGCCTCCCTCGTCGCCCTCGTCGCCTACAGCGCCATGCAGGTCGGCGTCTACGGCATCCTCGGCTTCGAGATATCCGGCCTCTTCGCGACCTACCTCGACGTCCGGCTCGCCTGGTGGATCCCGGCCCTGCTCGCGGTCGCCGCGACCGGCGCCCTCGGCTGGCTCAAGATCGACCTCAACGCGAAGGTGCTCGGGGTCCTGCTCCTCATCGAGTGCGCCCTCGTCGTCGTCTTCGACCTCGCCGCCCTCGGCAAGCCCGGCCCCGAAGGCCTCTCCCTGGAGGCCTTCGACCCCTCCACCCTCGGCGGAGCCGGCCTCGGCACCGCACTGTGCTTCTGCATCGCCGCCTTCGTCGGCTTCGAGCAGTCCCCGGTCTACGCCGAGGAGACCAGCAAGCCGCACCTCGTCGTCTCCCGGGTGATGTTCCTCGCCATCGGCTTCGTCGCCGTCTTCTTCGCCCTCAGCGCCTGGGCCCTCTCGGTCGCCACCGGACCCGCCGCGATCACCAAGGCCTCCGCCGAGGCCGGACCCGGCCTGCTCTTCGAGCTCACCCAGAGCCGCCTCGGCGCCACCTTCACCGACGTCCTGCACGTGCTCTTCGTCACCGGCATGTTCGCGGCCATGCTCAGCTTCCACAACGTCGTCGCCCGCTACGCCTTCGCCATGGGCCGCGAGGGCCTGCTGCCCGCCCGCTTCGGCCGCACCAACCCGGGCACCGGCGCCCCCGCCACCGGATCCCTCCTGCAGACCGTCGTCGCCGCCGTGGTCGTCCTCCTCTTCGCCGTCACGGACTCGATGCCGACCGGCGACCCCACCGCCCCCGTGCTGCACCTGTTCACCTGGATGGGCAGCGTCGGCGCCCTCGGCGTGACCACCCTGATGGCCGCGGCCTCCTTCGCCGTCATCGCCTTCTTCGTCCGCCGGGGCACCGCCGCCGCCCAGGTCCGCCGGCTGGCCGCCGCGGGCCTGGCCGGGCTCGCCCTCGTCGGCATCGCCGTCTACACCGTCAAGGACTTCGCCCTGCTGGTCGGCGCCGAGGAGGGGTCCGCGCTGAGCTGGGCCCTGCCCGCGATCATCGCCGTCGCCGCACTGGGCGGACTGGTCCACGGGCTGCTGCTCAAATCACGCCGCCCCGAGGTCCACGCCCGCATCGGCCTGGGCAACGAGGCCTTCCGGCTCGACCAGGCCGCGGAGGCCACCCCGCGCCCCTGAGGCCCCGGGCCTCGCATTCGTACCCCTGGGGAGCCCCCGGAGACCGTTTCCAAGGTCGCCGGGGGCTTCCGCGCGTATGAGGCCGATTTTGGCGGGTAGCCGGAGCTCATGGTCTCCTGGGGCGACAAAATCACCGGAACCGCAGCACGGGGACCCCACCCAGCTCTCCCGCGCCCGGCCCGGCCTGCCTGTCCGACCCCACGAAGGCGAAGTTCCGCATGAGCGATCGCACCTTGACCGAGCCCCCCGCCACGGCGTCCCCCCGCCCTGTCGACGCCGGTGACGAGGGCTACAGCAAGGACCTCAAGTCCCGCCACATCAACATGATCGCCATCGGCGGGGCGATAGGCACCGGCCTCTTCCTCGGCGCCGGAGGCCGCCTCGCCGGCGCCGGCCCCTCCCTGGCCATCGCCTACGCCGTGTGTGGCGTCTTCGCCTTCTTCGTGGTCCGGGCGCTCGGCGAGCTCGTCCTCTACCGCCCCTCCTCGGGCGCGTTCGTCTCGTACGCGCGCGAGTTCATGGGGGAGAAGGGCGCCTACACGGCGGGCTGGCTCTACTTCCTCAACTGGTCCACCACCACCGTGGCCGACATCACCGCCGCCGCGACCTACGCGCACTTCTGGTCGATGTTCACCGACGTCCCCCAGTGGGTGCTCGCCTTCATCGCGCTCGCCGTCGTCCTCACCGCGAACCTGATCTCGGTGAAGTACTTCGGTGAGATGGAGTTCTGGTTCTCCCTGGTCAAGGTCGCCGCCCTGGTCGTCTTCCTGATCGTCGGCATCTACCTCGTCGCCACCAGCCACGACATCGGCGGCAACACCCCCGGCCTGGCCAACATCACCGACAACGGCGGCCTCTTCCCCTCCGGCGTCCTGCCGATGCTCCTCGTCGTCCAGGGCGTGGTCTTCGCGTACGCCTCCGTCGAGCTCTGCGGCGTCGCCGCCGGCGAGACCGAGAACCCCGAGAAGATCATGCCGAAGGCGATCAACTCGATCATGTGGCGCGTGGGCCTCTTCTACGTCGGCTCCGTGGTCCTGCTGGCCCTCCTGCTCCCGTACACCGCGTACTCGGCCGACCAGAGCCCCTTCGTCACCGTGTTCGACAAGCTCGGCGTCCCCGGCGCCGCCGGCATCATGAACCTGGTCGTCCTGACCGCCGCCCTGTCCAGCCTGAACTCCGGCCTCTACTCCACCGGACGGATCCTGCGCTCGATGGCCATGTCCGGCTCCGCCCCCAAGTTCACCGGCGTCATGAACAAGGGCAAGGTCCCCTACGGCGGCGTCCTCTTCACCGCCGCCTTCGGCGTCGCGGGCGTCGGCCTGAACTACTGGATGCCCGGCGAGGCCTTCGAGATCGTCCTCAACCTCGCCTCCATCGGCATCCTCGGCACCTGGGCCATGGTCATGCTCTGCTCGCTGCTCTTCTGGCGCCGCGCGAAGAACGGCGAGCTCGACCGCCCGGCCTACCGCCTTCCCTGGGCCCCCTACACCCAGATCGTCACCCTGGTCTTCCTGGCCGCGGTCCTGGTCCTGATGTGGAGCGACGGCGGCGTCGGCCGCACCACGGTCATGTTCCTCCCGGGCATCGCCGCCGCACTCGTCGGCGGCTGGTTCCTGGTCCGCCGCCGCGTCGCCGAACTGGCCGCCGCCAACGGCTGACCGGCCCGTACGCAAGAGGCCCCCGGGCCGGGATCCCGCATCCCGGCCCGGGGGCCTCTCCCGTGTGTGGGGCGAAAACGAAGAAGGACCCCGCCTCAGCGGGGTCCTTCTCACAT
>NZ_JBVISL010000006.1:132655-434277 GCF_055575555.1 Streptomyces sp. NPDC034085
ATGTGTCCGAGGGGGGACTTGAACCCCCACGCCCGATAAAGGGCACTAGCACCTCAAGCTAGCGCGTCTGCCATTCCGCCACCCGGACCGGGTGTGTGCCTCACGTCCCTCGCGGGCCGTTGCGACGTGGAAAACATTACCAAACATTCCGGGGCGGCTCGTCCCCGCCCTCGCCGGCCCCTACGCGGCCCGTTTCCGGCCCCCACCGGGGCGAAAACGAAGAAGGACCCCGCCTCAGCGGGGTCCTTCTCACATGTGTCCGAGGGGGGACTTGAACCCCCACGCCCGATAAAGGGCACTAGCACCTCAAGCTAGCGCGTCTGCCATTCCGCCACCCGGACCGGGTGTGCGCCTCACGTCCCTCGCGGGCCGTTGCGACATGGAAAACATTACCAAACCGCCGGGGGTCCTCGATCACACCCCCCAGTGGGCCCGGAACGCCCTTGGGCGGACGGGCCCGGGGCGGGAGGATGGGGGCGGTAGCCGGTACTGATCAGTGGGAGGAACAGCGTGAGCGCAACGGGCGCGGGCAAGGCCGTCTCCGGCGAGGACGAGGTCGTCGACCTCTGCCGGGACCTCATCCGGATCGACACCAGCAACTACGGGGACCACTCGGGCCCCGGCGAGCGCAAGGCGGCCGAGTGGGTCGCCGAGAAGCTGGCCGAGGTCGGCCTGGAGCCGCAGATCTTCGAATCGCACAAGGGGCGCGCCTCGACCGTGGCCCGGATCGAGGGGGAGGACCCCTCACGGCCGGCCCTGCTGATCCACGGGCACACCGACGTGGTGCCCGCCAACGCCGCCGACTGGACCTACGACCCCTTCTCGGGCGAGATCGCCGACGGCTGCGTGTGGGGCCGCGGCGCGGTCGACATGAAGGACATGGACGCGATGACGCTGGCCGTCGTGCGCGACCGCATGCGCAGCGGGCGCAAGCCTCCCCGGGACATCGTGCTGGCCTTCCTCGCGGACGAGGAGGCGGGCGGCACGTACGGCGCCCGGCACCTCGTGGACAAGCACCCCCACCTCTTCGAGGGCGTCACCGAGGCCATCGGCGAAGTGGGCGGTTTCTCCTTCACCGTGAACGAGAACCTGCGCCTCTACCTGGTGGAGACGGCCCAGAAGGGCATGCACTGGATGCGGCTCACGGTCGAGGGCACCGCGGGCCACGGCTCCATGACCAACAACGACAACGCGATCACCGAGCTGTGCGAGGCCGTCGGGCGCCTCGGCCGCCACCAGTGGCCGGTGCGCGTGACGAAGACCGTCCGATCCTTCCTCGACGAACTCTCGGACGCGCTCGGAACCCCGCTCGACCCGGAGAACATGGACGCCACCCTCGCCAAGCTCGGCGGGATCGCCAAGATGGTCGGCGCGACCCTGCGCAACTCCGCCGCCCCGACGATGCTCGGCGCCGGCTACAAGGTCAACGTCATCCCCGGCCAGGCCACCGCACACGTCGACGGGCGTTTCCTGCCGGGCTACGAGGACGAGTTCTTCGCCGACCTCGACCGGATCCTCGGCCCGCGCGTCAAGCGCGAGGACGTGCACGCCGACAAGGCGCTGGAGACGGACTTCGACGGGCGGCTCGTGGACGCCATGCAGGGCGCCCTGAAGGCGGAGGACCCGATCGCGCGGGCGGTCCCGTACATGCTCTCCGGCGGGACGGACGCCAAGTCCTTCGACGACCTCGGCATCCGCTGCTTCGGCTTCGCGCCGCTCCAGCTGCCGCCGGAGCTGGACTTCGCCGGCATGTTCCACGGCGTGGACGAGCGGGTGCCGGTGGACGGCCTGAAGTTCGGCGTCCGCGTCCTCGACCGGTTCCTCGACAACGCGTGACGCGTGACGCCTGACCCTGGCGCCTGGCGCCCGATAACGCCGCAGATTCGGGAAGGTGTGCGCATTCCACTGAGAAGAGTGAATGCGCTCATACGCTCGTAGCCCCGGTGAGTCCTCCTCGTTACAGGTGGTGCGGTCCGCGGCTGGGACCGCACTTGCCTACTAGGAGGAACAATGCTCAAGAAGGTTGCTGCCGCTGCGGCTGCCACTGGTGGTCTGGTGCTCGCGGGTGCGGGTCTGGCTGTCGCCGACGCGGGTGCCCAGGCTGCGGCCGTCGGCTCCCCCGGCGTCCTGTCCGGCAACGTCGTCCAGGTCCCGATCCACATCCCGGTCAACGTCTGCGGCAACACCGTCAACGTGATCGCGCTGCTGAACCCGGCCTTCGGCAACACCTGCGTCAACGCCTGACGCATCTGAAGTTCTGGCCCCGGGGCGCTGCCAGCGCTCCGGGGCCGCCGGGCTTTTCCGGCCCGGCCGCTCACATACGGCGCGGCGGGCGGGGGAGCCCGTACGGCCTGCGTGCCGAACGGTACGTACACACCAGGGGACGAGTACAGATGCGACGACCGGTCCAGGTCACGAGGAAGACGCTGATCACCATGGCGGCCGCGGGAGGTGTCCTCGCGTTCGCCGGCGGTCAGGCCCAGGCGGACTCGGGGGCGTCCGGGCACGCCTCGAACTCTCCGGGCCTGCTGTCCGGGAACAACGTGCAGGCGCCGGTGGACACACCGGTGAACGTCTGCGGCAACACGGTGAACGTGGTGGGGGCGCTGAACCCGGCCTTCGGGAACCGCTGCGCCAACCAGTCGGACGACCCGCGGTACCCGGGCCAGTCCGGCCACCCGGAGCACCCCGGCCACCCGGAGCACCCCGGACATCCGGAGCACCCGGGCCACCCCGGGAATCCGGGAGAGCCCGGACACCCCGGCCACCCGGGGCACCCCGGCCACCCGGGCGGCGGGGACGACGAGCCGTGCGACGAGGACGAGCCCGGGCACCCCGGTACGCCGGGCGGTCAGACGCCGGGCAACCCCGGCACCCCGGCCGGACACACCCCCGCGAACCCGGGCACCCCGGCCTCGCCCGGCACCCCCACCGGCCCGGTCACCCCGGCCGGCCACCACGCCCAGCTCGCCGCCACCGGCTCGGGCGACGCCCTGACCGCCGGCGTGCCGCTCGCCGGCGGCCTGCTGCTGGCCGGCGCCGTGCTCTACCGGCGCGCCCGCAACGCCGCCTGACGGGCACTCACGACGCGGGCCCCGGCAGCGGGGCCCGCGTCACCAGGTCGCGCGGACCTGGCGGATGATCCGGCGGCGCAACCGCACGCGGCGGCTGCCGTCCCGGTGCAGGGTCAGGCGCTCCAGCTCCCAGTTCCCGTATTCCGCATGATCGGTCAGCAGGCGGGTCGCCTCCTTGCGGGGCGTCCCGCGAGGCACGTACACGTCGACGAATTCGTATTCCGGCATCGCATCTATTGTGCGGGCACCGGCCCCCTACGGATAGCGTCTGCACTATGTCTGATGCCGCTCTGCCCACTGTTGCCGAGGTACGCGCCGCCGCCGAGGCGGTCAAGACCGCACTCGACCGTCACCTCGCCGCGGTCGAGGGCAGGATCGGGGACGAGGATCCAGCCGTCTACGCCGCCTTCAACGAACTCGCCGCCGCGGCCGAGGAGTACGACGAACTCCTCTACGACCGCTACGACGAGGTCACCCCCTTCGAGATCCCCGCGCCCGAGACCGGTGCCCCGTACACCGGCCCCGCCGAACCCGCCGCTTTCAGCGTGCTGATCCGCCGCGACTACGCCGTGGTCGAACCGGCACGGCTGATCGCCCAGGCCGAGCGCGTCGCCGCGCACGACCAGGACGCCGAGCTCCTCGACGACGGCGGTACCGCCGGTGCGCTGGGCGTGCTCTTCGGTGAGTACGAGCCCGACGAGATCGCCTCCCGCTACAAGGAGTTCGGCTTGGAGGAAGGGGACTCCACGCTCTGGGTCGCCGCCCTGGAAGAAGTCGCCGAACCGGGGGACTGGCTCAACTCCCCGTTCCAGCAGACCGACCCGCAGGACGTGCTGCACCGGTTCGACGTGAGCTCCGTCTTCGACGAGGAGCCCGGTTTCGAGGACGGGGACGAGGAGGTCTTCGAGGCCGCGGCCGGCGCCGACGGCGAGGAGAGCGCCCCCGAATCCGGGCTGACCCCGGCCTGAGTTCCCGCACCCGCGTGCCCCCGCCCGGCGACGGGCGGGGGCACGCGGGCGACCGGCCGTTACGGCTGCTGCTCCTCCTGGGCGGCCGTGAGGGCCCGCAGCAGGCCCGTCAGCCGGGTCGTACGCGGCTTCGGCAGCCCCTGCGCCACCGCCCGCGGCAGCGCCTCGTCCACCCCGTGGACCACGGACAGGTGCCGCTCGGCCCGCCCGAAAGCCGTGTACACCCAGTCCCGGGACAGCGCCTCGGCCGCGTCCCCGGGCAGTACGACGACCACCGCCGGCCAGCGCGCGCCCACGGCCTGGTGCGCGGTCACCGCCCAGCCGTGCCGGACCTGCGCCTCCACCCGCTCCTGCGGTACGACGACCCGCGCGCCCCCCGCGTCCAGGTGCAGCCCCTGCGCGTCGGCCGACACCACCCGGGCCGGCAGCGCCCGCCCCGGCGAGGGCACGTGGACCACCCGGTCACCGGGGTCGAAGCCGCCGAACCGGCCGGGCCCGGGGTTCAGCCGCTCCTTGAGGGCGGCGTTCAGCGTGCGGGTGCCTGCCGAGCCGCCGTGGCCCGGGGTGATGACCTGCACGGCCTCCGCCGGGATTCCGAAGGCGCGGGGCACCGACTCGGCCACCAGCTGGACGGTGCGGTGCACGGCCTCGCCGGCGTCCCGGACGGGGACGATGACGACCTCCTTGCCGGGGGCGTCGACCCGGTTCAGCTCCCCGATGCCGACCCCCGAGACCAGCTCGCCGATCGGGCCGGGGTCCGGGGTGCGGGACACCACCTGGGGGAAGGCCCGTGCCGCCAGCACGTCGGCGAACACCCGCCCGGGCCCGGCCGACCCGAGCACCCCGGGGTCGCCGGAGAGCACCAGGCGGGCCCCGTCGGGCACGGACTCCACCAGGGCGGCCGCCGTGCCGACGTCCAGCTGGGGCGCGTCGAGGACGATGAGCAGGTCCAGGTCGAAGCGGCCGTCGGCGTCCCGGCCGGGGCCCTCCGTCCCGGCGAGCAGACCGGCCACCGTGACGGCCTCGGCGCCCGCGGCGGCGGGGGCGTGCGCCGCCAGACAGGCCCGCAGCCCAAGCTGCCGCGCGGCCGCCAGCAAGGCCGCGGGCTCGGCCCGCGCGGCCTCGCCGCCGGTGTGGGTGACCAGGCCGTGGGCCGCGACGGCCCGGACCAGTTCGGCGGCGGGGCCGGTGGCGGCCGCCGACCAGTCCGCGGGGCCGCCGAAGGTGCCCGCCAGCCGGGCCAGGCCGTCCGCGAGCGCCTCCTCGGCCAGGGCGTGTTCCTCCAGGCCCACGAGGATGCGCACGGGCTGTTCCTCGTCCTCACCGGCGGGCGGCCCCAGCGGCTCGTGGAACACCAGCACCGCGCCGTCGCCGATGGCCGTCTCCAGCGTCTCGGCCGGGGCCGGCACCCCGTACTGGGCCAGGGCCTTCTCCAGGACCGGGGCCTCCAGGGCGGTGTGCCCCTTGACGGCGGCCTGGTCCAGCAGCCAGCCGAGCACCGCGGCCCCGCGCCGCTCGTCGGCGGGGCCCGCCGCGGGGCCCAGCAGGGCCTGCGCGAAGCCGTCCGCCTGCGTCGGGCGCACCCCGGGGACGGCGAGGAGCCGCCAAGGATCCTCGGCGAGCTGCTCGGCCGCGCCCTCGCCGAGGGCCTCGGCGGCCTGCCCGGCCAGGGCCTCGGGGGCGCCGCCGCGGGCGAGCACGGCGCGGACGGCGCCGACGTCCCCGGCGGTACGGGCCGGGGCGGGGGCCGCCGGGCGCGGCTGCGGGGGAGCGGGGGCGGCCCTGCGCGGCGCGGCGGGGGCCTCGTCGAAGTACACGGCGGCGGGCTTGGCCCCGCTCTCCACGGCCCGTACGGCGGCCAGCAGGTCGGCGGCCTTGCCGCTGAGCTTGCCGCCGGCGTCGACGGGGGCCTCCCGCTCGGCCTTGCGGCGGGCGATGCGTTCGCGCTCGATCTTCTGCGCGGCCAGCTCGGCCTGCGCCTCGGTGAGCCCGGCCGGGGTCTCCGCCGCTGCCGGCTCCGCCCCGACGGCGTCCTGGTCAGGGGCCCCGGGCTGTGCGGCGGTCCCTGCGGGGCTCTCCCCCACCCCGCCCCTTCCCGAAACAGGGGGCTCCGCCCCCGGCCCCCCGCCGACCCCGCCCGGCCCCTCGCCCCCGGCGTCGCCGGTCGTCTCAGGGCTCTCGCCCTCGGCGCCGGCGGTCGTCTCAGGGCTCTCGCCCTCGGCGTCGCCGGACTTGTTTGGGCTTTCGGCCACGGCGTCGCCGGTCGTCTCCGGCCGTTCGACCCCGGCTGCGCCGGTCGTCTCCAGGCGTTCGACCCCGGCTGCGCCGGTCGTGTCCCGGCCCTCGACCCCGTCGCAGGCCGTCGTCTCCGGGCTTTCGGCCCCGGCGTCGCCGGTCGTGTCGGGGCCGCCGGTCCCGGTCGTGTCGGGCGCCGGGGCTTCGGCCTGGGCGGCCGGGCCGTCCGCATTGCCCTCGGCCGGGGCAGAGGCGGAGCCGTCCGCGTCGCCCTCGGCCGGGGTGCCGTCCGCGGCGGGTTCCGCAAGGGGCTCCGGGGTTTCGGCGGGGTCCGGGGCGGCCCCGTACGGTTCCTCCGCGGCAGCGGGGTTGGCGGGCTCGGGGGCCGTACTCACAGGGTGCTCCAGTCCTGGTCGGGGTAGCGGTGCACGGGCGCCGACACGTCGTCCAGCGCACGGCGGATCTCCTCCGGAAGACTAAGGGCCTCCACCGACAGTGCCGCCTCCAGCTGCGCGGACGTCCGGGCGCCCACGATCGGGGCGGCCACCCCGGGCCGGTCCCGGATCCAGGCCAGGGCCACCTGGAGCGGGGTCACGGCCAGGCCCTGCGCGGCCGTCACCACCGCGTCCACGATCCCTCGCGCCGCGTCGTGCAGGTACGGCTCCACCAGCGCGGCCAGCGACGGCGACGCCCCCCGGGAGCCGGCCGGCGTCCCGTCCCGGTACTTGCCCGTCAGCACCCCCCGCCCCAGCGGCGAGGACGGCAGCAGGCCGACCCCCAGGTCCAGTGCGGCGGGGAGCACCTCGCGCTCCACACCCCGCTGGAGGAGCGAGTACTCCATCTGGGTCGAGGCCAGCCGGGTCCGCGTCCCGGGCGCGGCGAGCTGCCACGTCGCCGCCCTGGCCAGCTGCCAGCCGCTGAAGTTGGACACCCCCGCGTACCGGGCCCGCCCGCTGGCGACGGCCAGGTCCAGCGCCTGGAGGGTCTCCTCGACCGGGGTACCGGGGTCGAAGGCGTGCACCTGCCACAGGTCCACGTAGTCGGTGCCGAGCCGGTCCAGGGAGTCGTCCAGCGCGGTCAGCAGGTGCCCGCGCGAGCCGTTGAACCGCCGGTCGGGATCGGGGACGCTGCCCGACTTGGTCGCGATGACCAGGTCCCGGCGCGGCACGAGGGAGCCCACCAGCTGGCCGAGGAGGTACTCCGCCTCTCCGTCGCCGTAGACGTCGGCCGTGTCCACGAGCGTCCCGCCCGCTTCCCAGAACGTCCGCAACTGCTCGGCGGCGGCTTCCTCGCCGGTGTCACGGCCCCAGGTGAGGGTGCCGAGGCCGATCCGGGAGACGCGCAGTCCGGTGCGGCCGAGATGCCTCTGCTCCATGAGCGCTGAGACTACTGGGGCACTGCCGTGTGGCCGTCGGGCGCGCTACAGTCCCCCGCAGACCCACGTTACTGATCGGTAAACCGGCACATTCGTGAGAGGGACGACACATGCGGCTCGGCATCAATCTCGGCTACTGGGGTGCGGGCATGGACGCCGACAACCTCGCCGTCGCCCAGGAGGCCGACCGGCTCGGCTACGACGTCTGCTGGGCCGCCGAGGCCTACGGCTCCGACGCGGCGACCGTGCTCGCCTGGGTGGCCGCACAGACGGAGCGGATCGACGTCGGCTCGGCGATCTTCCAGATCCCGGCCCGCCAGCCGGCGATGACGGCGATGACCGCCGCCACCCTGGACTCGCTCACCAAGGGCCGCTTCCGGCTCGGCCTCGGCGTCTCCGGCCCCCAGGTATCCGAGGGCTGGTACGGCGTCACGTTCGACAAGCCGCTCGCCCGCACCCGCGAGTACGTGGAGATCGTCCGCAAGGCCATGTCCCGCGAGCGGCTGACCTACGAAGGCGCCCACTGGACCCTGCCGCTGCCCGGCGGGCCCGGCAAGCCGCTCAAGCTGACCGTGCACCCCGAGCGCGAGCACATCCCGCTCTACATCGCCGCCATCGGGCCGAAGAACCTGGAGCAGACCGGCGAGATCGCCGACGGCGCCCTGCTGATCTTCCCGGCCGCCCAGCACCTGGAGGAGACGGCCCTGAGGCACATCCGCGCGGGCCGCGAGAAGGCCGGCCTGACGATGGACGGCTTCGACGTCTGCCCGACCGTTCCGCTGGCCGTCGGCGAGGACGTGACCGCGCTCGCGGACGTGTTCCGCCCCTACACCGCCCTGTACGTCGGCGGCATGGGCAGCCCGAAGCAGAACTTCTACAACCAGCTCGCGCAGCGGATGGGGTACGAGAAGGAGGCGGCCGAGATCCAGGCCAAGTACCTGGGCGGCGACAAGGAGGGGGCGGCCGCCGCCGTCCCGCACTCGCTGATCGACTCGACCACCCTGCTGGGCTCCGTGGAGCGCATCGCGGACGGGATGCGGGCCTACGCCGAGGCCGGGGTCACCACCCTCACGCTGGCCCCGGCCGGCTTCACCCTCGACGAGCGGATCGCCGCCCTGCGGGCCGGCACCGAGGCCCTGGAGATCGCCGGCCTCGCCTGACGCGACGGAGGCCGACGCAGCCGCCCCCGCACCGTGGAGCGGTGCGGGGGCGGCGTCCGGAAGGAGTCAGCGGCCGTGGTGGGGGCTCGGGGGGTCTTCCCCGCCACGGCCGACACAGCGAACAACGCCGGGGCCGCCCCCGGGGTTACGCCCCGCCGCCCGTCCGGCGGTTTCGTTCATTCGGCCGAGCGGGGCGACGCATCGGTTGCCCGCCCGGTCGATCCGCATTTGACTCGTTGCATGCTCTCTGCCCGCAGCCTGTTCCAGGAGATCGTCGACCACGACGACTCCTTCCAGCTGTTCTGCTCCATCGCCGCCAGCGGGGAGTCCCAGGGCGGCTGGGAGAACGGCCGGATCGCCGCCCTCGTACCCGAGGGCATGCGCGACCTCGCCCCCAAGATCACCCGGCACGGCGCCGACGAGGACAAGCACGGCCGGATCTTCCGGGCCCTGCTGCGCAAGCGCGGCCTGCCCGCCGTCCCGGTCCCGCCCGAGACCGACTACACGATGCTGCTCGAACGCCGCGGCATCGGCCTCGCGCACGACAAGCTCCGCCGCGACCAGCCGCTGACCGAGGAGGACATCGTCGTCTACCTCGCGCACAGCCGGGTCACCGAACAGCGCGCCGCCGACCAGATGGACATGCTGCTGCGCCACTTCGGCGACCACCCCGAGGTCGGCAAGGCCGTCCGCGTCATCAGCAACGACGAGGACAACCACCTCGCCTACTGCCACGAGGAACTGCTGCGCCTCGCCCGCCACGGGCACGGCCGCACCATCCAGCGGGTCCTGCGCGAGAGCGCCCTCGCCGAGATCGGCGTCTACCGGGACGTCAGCCTCGCCGTCATGGACCACATGGGCCGGCTGCTGCGCTGGCCCGCGCCCAAGACCGCCGCGCTCGCCTGCGGCATCCGCGCGATGTACGCGTACGAGCGCTTCAGCGGCTGGCACCGCATGGTCCGGCTGCGCCCGCCGGAGCGCAGGGACCCGCTGGGCGGTGTGGTGAAGGCCGGCCACGGCTTCGCCTGACCAGCGGCCCGCGGTACGGCAGGCGGCCCGGAGCACGGCCGGCGGCCCGGAGCACGACCGGCGGCCCGGAGCGCGGCCCGCGGCCCGCGGTACGGCTCGCGGCTCAGAGCCAGCCGCGCCGTTTGAACAGCCGGTGCAGGCCCAGGCACACGCCCACCATGAGCAGCACCACCGCCGGATAACCCCAGGCCTGCCTGAGCTCCGGCATGTCGGCGAAGTTCATCCCGTAGATCCCCGCGACCATCGTGGGGACGGCCGCCATGGCCGCCCAGGCGGAGATCTTGCGCATGTCGTCGTTCTGCCGGACGCCCATCTGCGCCAGGTGCGCGGCCAGCGCGTCCGACAGCAGCCGGTCCAGGCCCTCGATGTACTCGCTCGCCTTCGTCAGGTGGTCGGCGACGTCCCGGAAGAAGGGCTGGGCGTGCCCGTGCACGAACGGCACCTGCCCGAAGGCGAGCCGGTCCATGGGCTGGAGCAGCGGACTCGTCGCCCGGCGGAACTCCAGGACCTGCCGCTTGAATCCGTAGATCCGGGCGGCGGTGTTCTTGAAGTCCCTGGGGTTCGGCGCGAACACCTCCGCCTCCAGCTCCTCCAGGTCCGCCTGGAGTTCGGCCGCCACCTCGATGTAGTGGTCCACCACCGCGTCGGACACCGCGTACAGCACCGCCGTCGGGCCGTGCCGCAGGACGTCCGGCTCCTGTTCCAGCCGGTGCCGTACGGCAGCCAGCGCGGCCCCCTCGCCGTGCCGGACCGTGACCACGAAGGAGTCGCCGATGAACACCATCAGCTCGCCCGTGGTCACCGTGTCCGCGGAGTCGTCGTACAGCACCGGCTTGAGGACCACGAACAGCGAGTCGTCGTACACCTCCAGCTTGGGACGCTGGTGCGCCGTCAGCGCGTCCTCCACCGCCAGCGCGTGCAGGCCGAACTCCCGGCTCACCCGGTCGAACTCCTCCGCCGTCGGCTCGTGCACGCCGACCCACACGAAGGCGTCCCCGTGGGTCCGGGCCTCCGCCAGGGCCGAGGAGAACTCCCTGGGGGCCTCCGAGCGGCGGCCGTCCCGGTACATCGCGCAGTCCACAATCACGCCCGGCATTCTTCCCCCACCCGCGCCCGCCCGCACGCCGACGGCACCGCATACCCTGCATGCATGGCCACGCTGATCCTCGTACGACACGGGCGGTCCACCGCCAACACCGCAGGGCTGCTCGCCGGATGGACCCCGGGGGTGGCCCTGGACGAACACGGCGCGGAGCAGGCCGCCGCCCTGCCCGGGCGGCTCGACGGGGTACCCCTCGCGGCGGCCGTCAGCAGTCCGCTCCAGCGCTGCCGGGAGACCCTCGCCCCGCTGCTCGCGGCCCGTCCCGGGCTCCCGCTGCACACCGACGAGCGGATCGGCGAATGCCACTACGGCGACTGGTCGGGCCGCAAACTCTCCGAACTCGCCGGCGAACCCCTCATGAAGATCGTCCAGCAGCACCCCTCGGCCGCCGTCTTCCCCGGCGGCGAGTCCATGCGCGCCATGCAGGCCCGCGCCGTGGACGCCGTACGCGCGTGGAACACGCGGATCGAGGAGGAGCACGGCGCCGACGCCGTCTTCCTCATGTGCTCCCACGGCGACATCATCAAGTCCCTCGTCGCCGACGCCCTCGGCATGCACCTCGACCTGTTCCAGCGGATCCACGTCGACCCCTGCTCGGTCACCGCGATCCGCTACACCCCCACCCGGCCCTTCCTGCTGCGCCTGGGCGACACCGGCGACCTCACCCCGCTGATCCCCCGGCCGGCCGCCTCCGCCGAGAGCGAGACCGAGGGCGGCGGCGACGCCGTCGTGGGAGGCGGCGCGGGCGCGGCCTGATCGAACGGCGCAGTAGGGTGGCAGGGCCAGCAACACGTGCGCAGCCCTGCCCCTGCCCCAGACTTGGAGACCGGTCGTGCCCCGTCAGGTGTTCCTTTACGACCCCCCGGACCGCTTCGTGGCCGGCACGGTCGGTCTGCCTGGACGCCGCACCTTCTTCCTCCAGGCCTCCGCGGGCCCCCGCGTCACCAGCGTCTCCCTGGAGAAGACCCAGGTCGCGGCGCTCGCCGAGCGCATGGACGAGCTCCTCGACGAGGTCGTACGGCGCACCGGCGGCAACGCGCCCGTCCCGGCCGTCGCCTCCGCCGAGGCCGCCGACACCGCGCCGCTGGACGTCCCCGTCGAGGAGGAGTTCCGCGTCGGCACCATGGCCCTCGCCTGGGACGGCGAGGAGCAGCGGATGATCGTCGAGGCCCAGGCGCTCGTCGAACTCGACGCCGACTCGGAGGAGGACCTCGCCGAGGCCGAGGAACGCCTGCTCCAGGACGAGGAGAACGGCCCGCCCATGCTGCGGGTGCGGCTGTCCGGCGCGCAGGCCCGGGCCTTCGCCAAGCGGGCCCTCGACGTGGTCAACGCCGGCCGCCCGCCGTGCCCGCTGTGCAGCCTGCCCCTCGACCCCGAGGGCCACGTCTGCCCCCGCCAGAACGGGTACCGGCGCCAGGTGTGAGCGAGGTGACCCCGATAGAGGAGCTGCTCACCCGCGGTGAGCTCACCGTCCGCGGCCGCATCGCCGAGGCGTCCAACGCGGTCCTGCTGTGCACCGTGGCCTACGAGGGCCGAAGCGCGGAGTGCGTCTACAAGCCCGTCAAGGGGGAGCGGCCCCTGTGGGACTTCCCCGACGGGAACCTCGCCCGGCGCGAGCGCGCCGCGTACCTGGTCTCCGAGGCCACCGGCTGGGGGCTGGTCCCCACCACCGTGCTGCGCGACGGCCCGTACGGAGAGGGAATGGTCCAGCACTGGATCGACGCCGGAGAAACGCCGGAGCCCGCGCTCCTCGCGCTCGTCGAGGGCGAGGAGGCCGGCGAGGGCTGGAAGGCGGTGGCCCTCGCCGAGGTGGAGGAGGGCCGCACCGCCCTCCTCGTGCACGCCGACGACCCCCGGCTGCGCCGCCTCGCCGTGCTGGACGCGGTGATCAACAACGGCGACCGCAAGGGCGGCCACCTGCTGCCCGCGCCGGACGGCAGGCTCTACGGGATCGACCACGGAGTGAGCTTCCACACCGAGGACAAGCTGCGCACCCTGCTGTGGGGCTGGGCGGGGGAGCCGCTGACCGACGAGGCGCGCACGGTCCTGGAGTCCCTGGAGGCCCAGCTGGCCGACGGGGGCCCGCTCGCCACCCGGCTGGCCGAGCTGATCACCTCCGTCGAGCTGGCCGCCGTACGGGCGCGCGTGGCCCAGCTGCTGCGCGAGGGCAGGCACCCGCAGCCGTCGGGGCAGTGGCCGGCGATCCCCTGGCCGCCCGTCTGAGCAGGACCGCCGCCGGATGGTGGCGGACGCACAGAACCGGCCAGATCGCAAGAGTGCTGATCAAGCCAACAGTGCTGGTCGCATTCGTTTCCGGAACACTCGTCCGGTTAGGCTCGAGCCATGCATGCCTGGCCCGCTTCTGAGGTCCCCGCCCTGCCCGGCAAGGGCCGCGACCTCCAGATCCACGACACCGCGACCCAGGGGACGATCACCCTCGCCCCCGGTCCCGTCGCCCGCCTCTACGTCTGCGGGATCACCCCGTACGACGCGACCCACATCGGTCACGCGGCGACCTACAACGCGTTCGACCTCGTGCAGCGCGTGTGGCTCGACAACAAGCGGCAGGTCCACTACGTCCAGAACGTCACGGACGTGGACGATCCGCTCCTGGAGCGGGCGCTGCGCGACGGACACGACTGGACCGAGCTGGCGGAGCGCGAGACGGCCCTCTTCCGCGAGGACATGACCGCCCTGCGCATGCTGCCGCCGCAGCACTACATCGGCGCCGTCGAGGCCATACCCGGCATCGTGCCGCTGGTCGAGCGGCTGCGCGACGCGGGCGCCGCGTACGAGCTCGACGGCGACGTCTACTTCTCGGTGGAGTCCGACCCGAACTTCGGCGGGGTCTCCCACCTCGACGCCGCGGCGATGCGGGCGCTGTCCGCGGAGCGCGGCGGCGACCCGGACCGCCCGGGCAAGAAGAACCCCCTCGACCCGATGCTGTGGATGGCCGCACGGCCGGGCGAGCCGAGCTGGGACGGGGCCTCCCTGGGGCCCGGCCGGCCGGGCTGGCACATCGAGTGCGTGGCCATCGCCCTGGACCACCTGGGCATGGGCTTCGACATCCAGGGCGGCGGCTCCGACCTGGCCTTCCCGCACCACGAGATGGGCGCGTCGCACGCCCAGGCCCTGACGGGCGAGTTCCCGATGGCCAAGGCCTACGTCCACGCGGGCATGGTCGCGCTGGGCGGCGAGAAGATGTCGAAGTCCAAGGGCAACCTGGTCTTCGTCTCGGCGCTGCGCCGCGCGGGCGTCGACCCGGCCGCCATCCGGCTGGCCCTGCTGGCGCACCACTACCGCGCCGACTGGGAGTGGACGGACGACGTCCTCGCCGAGGCCGTGTCCCGCCTGGAACGGTGGCGCGCGGCGGTCTCCCGGCCGGACGGCCTCCCGGCGGACGCCCTGGTCGAGGAGGTCCGCGAGGCCCTCGCCCGCGACCTGGACGCCCCGGCCGCGCTGGCCGCGGTGGACCGCTGGGTAGACGCGCAGAACGCCTCGGACGGCGACGACGAAACGGCCCCGGGCCTGGTCTCCCGCACGGTGGACGCCCTCCTGGGCGTGGCCCTGTAACACCGCCGCCGATGCCCCCTGGCTCCGCCCGGGCCGGGGGGCATCGGCGCGCCCGGGGCCGCGCGGGCCCTGCCTGCGGCGCCGCTCCCCGCCCCGCCCTTCAGCCGTTCTCGCCTCGGTCGCCGGCGCGGCTACCAACACGGCGCTACCGCGCCTGCGGGCGGAGCCCGCCCCGCAGGGCTAGGCCGACGGGGGCTCCGGGGTGTCGCCCGGCTCGTCCGGGTCCGGCGGGGTCGGGGGCTCCTCCCCGGAGGGGTCCGGGCGACGGCGCGACGGCCGCGTCAGCCCGCTGGAGGTGTCCCGCAGGTACGAGCCGTCACCCGGCTGCTCCGCGCCCGCGGACGGGTCCCGCCGCCGCAGGTACCGCTCGAACTCCCGGGCGATCGCGTCCCCCGACGCCTCCGGCAGGTCCGCGGTGTCCCGGGCCTCCTCCAGCGTCTGGACGTACTCCGCCACCTCGCTGTCCTCCGCGGCCAGTTGGTCCACGCCCAGCTGCCACGCCCGCGCGTCCTCCGGGAGTTCACCGAGCGGGATCCTGATGTCGATCAGGTCCTCCAGCCGGTTCAGCAGCGCCAGCGTCGCCTTCGGGTTCGGCGGCTGGGACACGTAGTGCGGCACCGCCGCCCACAGCGACACCGCCGGAACCCCGGCGTGCGTGCAGGCCTCCTGGAGCACGCCGACGATCCCGGTCGGGCCCTCGTACTTCGTCTCCTCCAGGTCCATCGTCCGCGCGAGGTCCGCGTCCGAGGTCACCCCGCTCACCGGCACCGGCCGCGTGTGCGGGGTGTCGCCGAGCAGCGCGCCGAGGATGACCACCATCTCCACGCCCAGCTCGTGCGCGAAGCCGAGCAGCTCGTTGCAGAACGACCGCCAGCGCATGGAAGGTTCGATGCCCCGCACCAGCACCAGGTCGCGGGGCTTCGCACCGCCGATCCGGACCACCGACAGCCGCGTCGTCGGCCAGGTGATCTTCCTGACGCCGTTGTCCAGCCACACCGTCGGCCGGTTGACCTGGAAGTCGTAGTAGTCCTCGGCGTCCAGCGCCGCGAAGACCTCGCCCTTCCACTCCCGGTCCAGGTGCGCCACCGCACCGGAGGCGGCGTCACCCGCGTCGTTCCAGCCCTCGAACGCGGCCACCATGACCGGGTCGATCAGCTCGGGCACGCCCTCAAGCTCGATCACCCAGGTCTCCTTCCGAAGTTCCTTGCCCACGTGGGCCAGCCTAAGCCTTCGCGGGACGTCGGCCACAGCCCACGACAGAGGGGCGGTTCCCCTCGGAACCGCCCCTCTTCCCCACCTGCGTACCAGCTATGCCTTGCGGCTCAGCATCTCCTCGACGCGGGCCCGTACGGCCTCGTCGTCCAGGCCGCGGACCGTCACCGTCGTGCGGCGGCGCAGCACGTCGTCGACCGTCTCGGCCCACTCGTTGTCACGGGCGTAGGCCACCTGCGCCCAGATCTCCGGGCCGTCGGGGTGGATGCGCTCGGCCAGCGCCGGGTCCTCGTTCGCCAGGCGCGCGATGTCGAAGGCGAGCGAGCCGTAGTGCGAAGCCAGGTGGCGGGCGGTGAGCGGGTCCATCCGGCTGCCGGGCTCGCGGTCCACCAGCAGCCGGTGCGCGACCGCGTTCGGGTTGGCGACACCGGGCAGCGGGACGCGGCGTACGAGCGACTTCACCGGCTCCATGTCCTCGGTCAGCGGGCTGCCGGGGAGCTTGGCGAGCTTGTCCATGACCACGCGGCCGATGTGGCGGTACGTGGTCCACTTGCCGCCGGCCACCGACAGCATGCCGCCGGCGCCCTCGGAGACCACCGTCTCGCGCTTGGCCTTCTCGACGCCGCCGGGGCCGCCGGGCAGGACGCGCAGGCCGGCGAAGGCGTACGTCATCAGCGACCGGTCGAGGTCGGCGTCCTTGATGGAGAACGCGGCCTCGTCCAGGATCTGCTGGATGTCCTTCTCGGTGGCGCGCACGTCCGCCGGGTCGCCCTCGTACACCTCGTCGGTGGTGCCGAGCAGCAGCTGGTCCTCCCAGGGGAGGGCGAAGGTGATGCGGTACTTGTCGATCGGGGTGGCCATGGCGGCCTTCCACGGCGACTTGCGCTTCATGACGATGTGCGCGCCCTTGGAGAGGCGGATCGACGGCATGGCGTGCTTGTCTTCCATGCGCCGCAGGTGGTCCACCCACGGGCCGGTGGCGTTGAGCACGACGCGTGCGTCGACCCCGAACTCGGTACCGTCCAGGCGGTCCTTGAGCTCGGCGCCGCTGACCCGTCCGCGCGTCATGCGCAGGCCGGTGACCTCGGCGTGGTTGAGGACGACCGCGCCCGACTCGACGGCCGCGCGGACCGTCATGACCGCCATGCGGGAGTCGTTCATCTGGTGGTCGTAGTAGACGGCGACGGCCTTGAGGTCGTCCGTCTTGAGACCGGGATTGTCGGCGACGGCACGGGCCGGGGATATGACCTTGCCCATGCCGTCGCCGAAGGCCGAGAGGGCGGAGTAGGCGAAGACGCCCGCGCCCAGCTTGGCCGCACCCACCGGGCCGCCCTTGTAGACCGGCAGGTAGAAGGTGAGCGGGTTGACCAGGTGCGGGGCCACGTCCTTGGCCAGCACCCGCCGCTCGTGGTGGTTCTCCGCCACCAGCTTGACCGCGCCGGTCTGCAGGTAGCGCAGACCGCCGTGGACGAGCTTGGAGGAGGCCGAGGAGGTGGCGCCGGCGAAGTCGCCGGCGTCCACCATGGCAACCCGCAGACCCGACTGCGCGGCGTGCCAGGCCACCGAGGTGCCCAGGATCCCACCGCCGATGACCAGCAGGTCGTACGTGGCCTTCTCGAGCTGCTCACGGGTCTCGGCGCGGCTCGCGTTGGCACCGGAAGTCGGGTGCGTACCCAGGGCGGGAACGCTCTGCAGGGTGCTCATGTCTCTTTCAGCTCCTCGTCGATTGACTCAGCTGGTGCGGTCAGCTGGCGTCTTCGTCGTCGACCCAGCCCATGGACCGCTCCACGGCCTTGAGCCAGCTCTTGTACTCGCGGTCCCGCTGGTCGGCGGGCATCCGCGGGGTCCACTCCGCCGCGCGGCGCCAGTTGGCGCGCAGGGCGTCGGTGTCGGGCCAGAAGCCGACGGCCAGGCCGGCGGCGTAGGCGGCGCCGAGGCAGGTGGTCTCGGCGACCATCGGGCGCACCACGGGGGCGTCCAGGAAGTCCGAGAGCGTCTGCATCAGCAGGTTGTTGGAGGTCATGCCGCCGTCGACCTTGAGGGCCGCCAGCTCGACGCCGGAGTCCTTGGTCATGGCGTCGGTGATCTCGCGGGTCTGCCAGGCCGTGGCCTCCAGGACGGCACGGGCGATGTGCGCCTTGGTGACGTACCGGGTGAGGCCGGCGATCACACCGCGGGCGTCGGAGCGCCAGTACGGGGCGAAGAGGCCGGAGAAGGCCGGCACGAAGTAGGCGCCGCCGTTGTCGTCGACGGAGAGCGCGAGGGTCTCGATCTCGGCCGCGGTCTTGATCATGCCCATCTGGTCGCGCATCCACTGGACGAGCGAGCCGGTGACGGCGATGGAGCCCTCCAGCGCGTAAACCGGCTTCTGGTCGCCGATCTGGTAGCCGACCGTGGTCAGCAGGCCGCTGTAGGAGTTGATGATCTTGTCGCCGGTGTTCATCAGCATGAACGTGCCGGTGCCGTAGGTGGACTTGGCCTCGCCCTCGGCGAAGCAGGTCTGGCCGAAGAGCGCGGCCTGCTGGTCACCGAGCGCCGAGGCGACCGGGACGCCGGCCAGGACGCCCTCCTTGACGTGGCCGTAGACCTCGGCGGAGGACCTGATCTCCGGGAGCACGTTGAGCGGGACGCCCATGGACTCGGCGATGCGCTCGTCCCAGGCCAGGGTGTGCAGGTTCATCAGCATGGTGCGCGAGGCGTTGGTCACGTCGGTGACGTGCACGCCGCCCTGGGCGCCACCGGTGAGGTTCCAGATGACCCAGGAGTCCATGGTGCCGAAGAGGATGTCGCCGGCCTCGGCGCGCTCCCGCAGGCCCTCGACGTTGTCGAGCATCCAGCGGATCTTGGGGCCGGCGAAGTAGCTCGCCAGCGGCAGGCCGGTCTCGCGGCGGAAGCGGTCCTGGCCGACGTTGCGGCCGAGCTCCCTGCACAGGGCGTCGGTGCGGGTGTCCTGCCAGACCAGCGCGTTGTGCACGGGCTCGCCGGTGTGGCGGTCCCACAGGAGGGTGGTCTCGCGCTGATTGGTGATGCCGACGGCCTTGACGTCGGCGGCGGTGATCTCCGCCTTGGCGATGGCGCCGGCGACGACCTCCTGGACGTTGGTCCAGATCTCGGAGGCGTCGTGCTCGACCCAGCCCGGCTTCGGGAAGATCTGCTCGTGCTCCTTCTGGTCGACCGCGACGATGCGGCCGTCGCGGTCGAAGACGATGCAGCGGGAGGAGGTGGTGCCCTGGTCGATCGCGGCGATGAAGGGGCCGGTGCTGCTGGTCATGGTGGCTGCTCCTGGCAGGTCTGTGGAGTAGGCGGAATCAGGAGGGCGGTGCGGATCTTGCGAGCGCGGCCGAAGCTGATCAGGCGAACGCGATGTTGTACAGACCGCCGGCGAGTGCGGCACCGACGAGCGGGCCGACGACCGGGATCCAGGAGTACCCCCAGTCCGAGCCGCCCTTGTTGGGCAGCGGGAGCAGGGCATGGACGATGCGCGGACCGAGGTCGCGGACCGGGTTGATGGCGTAGCCGGTCGGACCGCCCAGCGAGAGGCCGATGCCGACGACGACGAAGGAGGTGATCAGGACGCCGATGACGCCGAGGCCCTTGCCGCCGTCCTGGAGGCCCTGGGTCAGGATCGCCAGGACCAGCACGGCGGTGCCGATGATCTCCGTCGCGAGGTTCTGGACCACGTTGCGGATCTCGGGGCCGGTCGAGAAGATGCCGAGGACCGGGCCGGCGACGTCGTGCGGGTGCGGGTCCTCCGGACCGAGCCTGGCGTCACGGATGTGCTCCGGGTCGGACAGGTGGGCCCGGAACTGGCCGTAGTAGGTGATCCACATCAGGACCGCGCCCAGCATCGCGCCGAGGAGCTGGCCCGCGAAGTAGACGGGGACGTCGCCCCACTCGCCGGTCTTGACGGCGATGCCGACGGTGACCGCCGGGTTGAGGTGGGCGCCGGAGAGCGGCGCGGAGACGTATGCGGCGATCAGGACGGCGAAGCCCCAGCCGAAGGTGATCGCGAGCCAGCCCGCGCCTCGGGCCTTGGAGCTCTTGAGCGTGAGGGCGGCGCAGACGCCACCGCCGAGCAGTGTGAGCAGGGCGGTACCGATGGTCTCGCCGATGAAGATGTCGGAGCTGGACACCCGCGACTCCTTTGTCTTACGTCCAGGGGCGGGCGGACACCGGGTCCCTCCGGTGGTCCACCCACTCGGTGAGTGCTTCACCGGTCCATGGCCTCGCCATACCCTAACGCGTATTGCCGGTAGGTGTTCGACAATGCCGACCGATGAACGGCAGTTTTCCGCCTGGGTGAAGAACGCGTCAAGGCCTGGCCTGGTCAAAGAACCGGATCGTTACCACTCGGTACGATCGCCCAAATCAGGCCAATGGATGATCGGAAAACGCCAAGGTCCACCCGAACGCCGCGCAAGGCGGTGATCGGGTGGACCAAAGGGATCAGGTCAAGCTCAGAACCGGCCCGCTCCGAGATCGCGCGAAACCGACCGCGCGCAGTCCCGCACCGACGCCACCAGGGCCGCCCGCGGCTCCCCGGACTCCCCGCAGACCCGCTCCACGGCGCCGGCGACCGCCACCGCGCCCACCGGCATCCGCCGCCGGTCGTGGATGGGGGCGGCCACCGAGGCGACGCCCTCCCAGGTCTCCTCCACGTCCGCCGCCCAGCCGCGCGCCCGCGTCAGCCCCAGGACCTCCTCGAAGCCCGCCGCGTCGGTGACCGTACGGGGGGTGAACGCCTCCCGCTCCGCGTCCACCGCCTCGGTGTGCGCCACCGGGTCGTAGGCCGACAGCACCTTGCCCAGCGCCGTCGAGTGCAGCGGCTGCATCGCCCCCACCTCCAGCACCTGGCGGCTGTCGTCCGGGCGGAACACGTGGTGCATGATCAGCACCCCGCTCTTGTGGAGCACGCCCACGTACACGCTCTCGCCGCTCGCCCGCGCCAGGTCGTCCGTCCACACCAGGGCACGGGCGCGCAGCTCGTGCACGTCCAGGTAGCTGTTGCCCAGGCGCAGCAGCTCCGCCCCCAGCTGGTAGCGCCCGGACGCCGGGTCCTGCTCCACGAAGCCCTCGGCCTGCAGCGTGCGCAGGATCCCGTGCGCCGTGCCCTTGGCCAGGCCCAGGGCGGACGCCACGTCCGAGAGACCCAGCCGGCGCTCCCCGCCGGCCAGGAGCCGCAGCATCGCAGCGGCTCGTTCGAGCGACTGGATGTTCCGTGCCATCGCGCAGCCTCCTGCTGACGTAGTTCGACAATGCTGAACACTATCGGTCGATGCCGACCTGGTGCATGCTTGGGTGTTTCCCGCTGCGGCGCGCCCGACGCACCCTCCCACGTGACTCCCGCGCACAGGATGCAGTCCGCCACGTGGGACGCCCCCACCGGGGCCGCCGCCTCGCGGTTACCCTGACCGCGTGCACCCTTGACACAGAGGGTGCAAAGCCGACAGCCGTCGCAGCCCAGGGAGCTCAACCATGGCCTCGTTGCCGAACCCGACCGCAGACACCCAGACACGGGCCGATGCCCTCCGAGAGGCGCTCGCGACCCGCGTGGTCGTCGCCGACGGAGCCATGGGAACCATGCTCCAGGCGCAGGACCCCTCGATGGAGGACTTCCAGCAGCTCGAAGGCTGCAACGAGGTCCTCAACATCACCCGGCCCGACATCGTCCGCTCGGTCCACGAGGCCTACTACTCGGTTGGTGTCGACTGCGTCGAGACCAACACCTTCGGCGCCAACTACGCGGCCCTCGCCGAGTACGACATCGCCGAGCGCAACTTCGAGCTGTCCGAGGCCGGCGCCCGCATCGCCCGCGAGGTCGCCGACGAGTTCACCGCGTCGACGGGGCAGCAGCGCTGGGTGCTCGGGTCCATGGGCCCCGGCACCAAGCTGCCCACCCTCGGCCACATCACCTACGCCCAGATCCGCGACGCCTACCAGGTCAACGCCGAAGGCCTGATCTCCGGCGGCGCCGACGCGCTGCTCGTCGAGACCACCCAGGACCTGCTCCAGACCAAGTCCTCCATCATCGGTGCGCGCCGCGCCATGGAGGCCCTCGGCGTCACCGTCCCGCTCATCTGCTCCGTCACCGTCGAGACCACCGGGACGATGCTGCTGGGGTCGGAGATCGGGGCGGCGCTGACGGCGCTGGAGCCGCTCGGGATCGACATGATCGGTCTGAACTGTGCGACCGGTCCGGCGGAGATGAGCGAGCACCTGCGGTACCTGGCGCGCAACGCCCGCATCCCGCTGTCGTGCATGCCGAACGCCGGCCTGCCCGTCCTCGGCAAGGACGGCGCACACTACCCGCTGTCCGCCCCCGAGCTCGCCGACGCCCAGGAGACCTTCGTCCGCGAGTACGGGCTCTCCCTCGTCGGCGGCTGCTGCGGTACGACACCGGAGCACCTGCGCCAGGTCGTCGAGCGGGTCCGCGAGCTCAGCCCGGCCGTGCGCGAGCCCCGCCCCGAGCCCGGCGCCTCCTCCCTCTACCAGAGCGTCCCCTTCCGCCAGGACACCGCGTACATGGCGATCGGTGAGCGGACGAACGCGAACGGGTCGAAGAAGTTCCGTGAGGCGATGCTGGAGGCCCGCTGGGACGACTGTGTGGAGATGGCCCGGGACCAGATCCGTGAGGGCGCGCACATGCTGGACCTGTGTGTGGACTACGTGGGCCGTGACGGTGTGGCGGACATGGAGGAGCTGGCGGGTCGTTTCGCGACGGCCTCGACGCTGCCGATCGTGCTGGACTCCACGGAGGTTCCGGTCATCCAGGCGGGTCTGGAGAAGCTGGGCGGGCGTGCGGTCATCAACTCGGTGAACTACGAGGACGGTGACGGGCCCGACTCCCGGTTCGCGAAGGTCACCCGTCTGGCGCGGGAGCACGGCGCCGCGCTGATCGCGCTGACGATCGACGAGGAGGGCCAGGCCCGCACGGTCGAGCACAAGGTCGCCATCGCCGAACGCCTCATCGCCGACCTGACCGGCAACTGGGGGATCCGCGAGTCGGACATCCTGATCGACACGCTGACGTTCACGATCTGCACGGGTCAGGAGGAGTCCCGCAAGGACGGCATCGCGACGATCGAGTCGATCCGTGAGCTCAAGCGCCGCCACCCCGACGTCCAGACGACGCTGGGCCTGTCGAACATCTCCTTCGGCCTGAACCCGGCCGCCCGTGTGCTGCTGAACTCCGTCTTCCTGGACGAGTGCGTCAAGGCGGGTCTGGATTCGGCGATCGTCCACGCCAGCAAGATCCTTCCCATTGCCCGGTTCGACGAGGAGCAGGTCACCACGGCTCTGGATCTGATCTATGACCGGCGCAGTGAGGGCTACGACCCGCTGCAGAAGCTGATGGCCCTGTTCGAGGGGGTCAACACGAAGTCGCTGAAGGCGGGCCGGGCGGAGGAGCTTTTGGCGCTGCCGTTGGACGAGCGGCTCCAGCGGCGGATCATCGACGGGGAGAAGAACGGCCTGGAGGCCGATCTGGACGAGGCCCTGGGGTCCCGGCCGGCGCTGGACATCGTCAACGACACCCTGCTGGAGGGGATGAAGGTCGTCGGTGAGCTGTTCGGCTCCGGTCAGATGCAGCTGCCGTTCGTCCTCCAGTCCGCCGAGGTCATGAAGACGGCCGTCGCCTACCTCGAACCGCACATGGAGAAGACCGACGACGAGGGCAAGGGCACCATCGTCCTGGCCACCGTCCGCGGCGACGTCCACGACATCGGCAAGAACCTCGTGGACATCATCCTCACCAACAACGGCTACAACGTCGTCAACATCGGCATCAAGCAGCCGGTGTCGGCGATCTTGGAGGCGGCGCAGGAGCACAAGGCCGATGTGATCGGCATGTCGGGCCTGTTGGTGAAGTCGACGGTGATCATGAAGGAGAACCTGGAGGAGCTCAACCAGCGCAAGCTGGCGGCCGACTACCCGGTGATCCTCGGCGGCGCCGCCCTGACCCGCGCCTACGTCGAGCAGGACCTCCACGAGATCTACGAGGGCGAGGTCCGCTACGCCCGCGACGCCTTCGAGGGCCTGCGGCTGATGGACGCGCTCATCGCCGTCAAGCGCGGCGTCCCCGGCGCGAGCCTGCCCGAGCTGAAGCAGCGCCGCGTGGCCAAGCGGGACACTCCGGCCCTCCAGGCGGAGGAGCCGCAGGAGCCCGGCGGCCGCTCCGACGTGGCCGTGGACAACCCCGTCCCCACCCCGCCGTTCTGGGGCACCCGCGTGATCAAGGGCATCCCGCTCAAGGACTACGCCTCCTGGCTGGACGAGGGCGCCCTCTTCAAGGGCCAGTGGGGCCTGAAGCAGGCCCGCGCCGGCGGGGCCACCTACGAGGAACTGGTCGAGAGCGAGGGCCGTCCGCGCCTGCGCGGCCTCCTGGAGAAGCTGCACACCGAGAACCTGCTGGAGGCGGCCGTGGTCTACGGCTACTTCCCCTGCGTCTCCAAGGGCGATGACCTCATCATCCTCGACGAGCAGGGCAACGAGCGGACCCGCTTCACCTTCCCGCGCCAGCGGCGCGGCCGGCGCCTGTGCCTCGCGGACTTCTTCCGCCCGGAGGAGTCCGGCGAGACCGACGTCGTCGGCCTCCAGGTGGTCACCGTCGGCTCGAAGATCGGCGAGGCCACCGCCAAGCTCTTCGAGTCCGACTCCTACCGCGACTACCTGGAGCTGCACGGCCTGTCCGTCCAGCTCGCCGAGGCCCTCGCCGAGTACTGGCACGCGCGCGTCCGTGCGGAGCTCGGCTTCGGCGGCGAGGACCCCGACAAGGTCGAGGACATGTTCGACCTCAAGTACCGGGGCGCCCGCTTCTCCCTCGGCTACGGGGCCTGCCCCGACCTGGAGGACCGGGCCAAGATCGCCGACCTCCTCCAGCCGGAGCGGATCGGCGTCCACCTCTCGGAGGAGTTCCAGCTCCATCCGGAGCAGTCCACGGACGCCCTGGTGATTCACCACCCCGAAGCGAAGTATTTCAACGCACGCTGATACGGACCGGCGTACACTGGTCGGTCCCGTACAGGCCGGTCACCTGTTCCCGAGGGGATGCTCCCGCGGGTCGAGGTGGCCGGCCTTGTCGTCCCCCAGAGAGGCGCCCGCATGACCAGCACCGTTCCCGCATCCGTCACCCGCACGGCCGACGGGCACGCTCTGCAGGCAGTGCTGCTGGACATGGACGGCACCCTGGTCGACACCGAGGGCTTCTGGTGGGAGATCGAGGAGCAGATCTTCCGCGAGCTGGGCCACAGCCTCGAGGAGTCCTGGCGGAACGTGGTCGTCGGCGGCCCCATGAGCCGCAGCGCCGCCTTCCTGATCGAGGCGACCGGCGCCGCCATCGGCCTCGCCGAGCTGAGCGTCCTGCTCAACGAGCGCTTCGAGGCCCGCATCGCCGACCGGGTCCCCCTGATGCCCGGCGCCGAGCGCCTGCTGAGCGAGCTGGCGCGGCACAACGTGCCCACCGCCCTGGTGTCGGCCTCCCACCGCCGCGTCATCGACCACGTGCTGCGCACCCTCGGCCGCGACCGCTTCACGCTGACGGTCGCCGGCGACGAGGTGCCCCGCACCAAGCCCCACCCCGACCCGTACCTGATCGCCGCCACCACCCTCGGCGCGCACCCCTCGCGCTGCGCCGTGATCGAGGACACCGCCACCGGTGTCGCCGCCGCCGAGGCCGCCGGCTGCCGCGTCGTGGCCATCCCCTCCGTCGGCGGGATCGAGCCCGCCCCCGGCCGCACCATCGTGCGCTCGCTCGAGGAAGTGAACCTCCCCTTCCTGCGCTCCCTCATCACTCCGATGAACTGAGCGCGCACGCTCCGTACCGAACGGTACGGGGGTGAGACGGAGGTCCGACGAGAGGATCTTCCGCCACCCGCGCCGGAGGCCGGAATTCCATCCTCCCCATCCGTGTCCACCCGGGTGACGTTGGTCACCCGCCAAGCCCCCGCCCAGCCCGTCCACAGGCTCCGGGGGCTTCCCTTGTGTCCGGTTTGATCATCTCCTGACCGCATCTGCGAGGACTCCGGCATAAGCGGTAAGTCCGCACCCATCACGGTGCGATTACACCCCAACTCCTGCCAGTTCCAGCCATCCCGCCCCAGGCCACTAATGTCGACGCGGGCACTCCGCACGCACCTTGCCGCACCGGACGCACACCCCTGCGCCGGTACGAGCGTGGACCGATCGTCAAACACCGGCCCGATCGTTCCGCCCCGAACGGGCGACCGCCGCGCAGTGCCCTCTACGCCGCTTTGAACAAGTGCCGGGTGAGGGAGTACTTCCAGCATGAACCGCAAGACCATGGTGCTGACGGCCGCGATCGGCCTGCTCACCCCCGCGCTGTCCGCGTGCGGCAGCGCGAGCGGCGGAGGAGCAGCGTCCGGAGCGATCGTCGTCGGTACCACCGACCGGTTCGAGGCAGCCGACTACGCCCCCGCCCCCGTCGACCCCGCGTACGCCTACGACGCCGGCGCCTGGAACATCCTGCGCCAGACCGTCCAGACGCTCGTGCGCACCCCGCGCGGCGGCGGCCAGCCCGTCCCCGAAGCCGCCTCCGACTGCCGCTTCACCGACACCGGCAACGAGAGCTACCGCTGCACCCTGCGGCCCGGCCTGAAGTTCGCGAGCGGCGACCCGGTCACCGCCAAGGACGTCAAGTTCTCCATCGACCGCGTCCTCGCGATCAAGGACGAGAACGGCCCCTCCTCCCTGCTCTCCACCCTCGACACCGTCGAGGCCAAGGGCGCCGACACCGTCGTCTTCCACCTCAAGACCGCCGACGCCACCTTCCCGTACAAGCTGGCCACCCCCGCCGCCGGCATCGTCAGCGCGAAGAACTACGACGCCAGGAAGCTGCGCCCCGGCTTCGCCGTCGACGGCTCCGGCCCCTACACGATGAAGGCCGAGGTCAAGGACAACCACCTCGTCCGGGCCGTCTTCACCAGGAACCCGCACTACAAGGGCGACATCAAGCCGCAGAACGACAAGGTCGAGCTGCGCACCTTCGCCGACTCCGCCGCCATGGGCAAGGCGCTCACCGACGGAAAGATCCACGTGGTCTCCCGCACCCTGTCGCCCGCCCAGATCACCGAGTTCGCCAAGCAGCCGCCCAAGGGCGTCAAGCTGACCCCGATGCCCGGCCTGGAGATCCGCTACATCGGCTTCAACACCGACGCCCCGGCCGTCAACAACAAGGCCGTGCGCCAGGCCCTCGCCGCTGCCGTCGACCGCAACAACGTCATCTCCAAGGTCTACGGGAAGGCGGCCCAGCCCCTCTACTCGCTGGTCCCCACCGCCGTGCCCGGCCACGTCAACTCCTTCTACAACAAGTACGGCGAGGCCAACACCGCCAAGGCCGCCGAACTGCTCAAGGCCGCCGGGGTCAAGACGCCCGTCAAGCTGACCCTGAACTACACCACGGACCACTACGGCGACGGCACCGCCGCCGAGTTCGAGGCCCTCAAGGCCCAGCTGAACTCCACCCAGCTGTTCGACATCACCGTCCAGGGCAACGAGTGGGGCGACTTCCGCCCCGCCCAGAAGAAGGGCGACTACGCCGCCTACGGCCTCGGCTGGTTCCCCGACTACCCGGACGCCGACAACTTCCTCGCCCCCTTCCTGGAGCAGGACAACTTCCTGGGCACGCCGTACGCCAACACCGCGGTGCGCACCAGGCTCATCCCCGAATCGCGCCGCGCGGCCGACCGCAACGGCGCCGTGCCCGCGATCACGGAGATGCAGGACATCGTCGCCGAGGACGTACCCGTCCTGCCCCTGTGGCAGGGCAAGCAGTACGTCGCCGCACGCGACGGGATCACCGGAGTGGAATGGTCGGTCAACGCCATCTCCGACCTCCAGCTGTGGGAACTCGGCCGGGGTGTCAGCGGCTGAGACCGGCAGCAACCGGCGGCGGACGTCGCAGGCCGGCGCAACGACCAGACAAGACTGTGAAGGACATTCGCGTGAAGAGACGTAACCAGTGGTTGGCAGCCCCCCTCGGCGCGGCCACTGCCGCAGCGCTGCTCAGCGGTTGCGGGTCGCAGGACGGCTCCGCCGCCGGCAACGGCAAGGGCGTGGTCATGGGCATATCCGACAAGGTGAAGTCCACCGACCCCGCCTCCGGCTACGACCCGGGCTCCTGGCTGCTCTTCAACAACGTCTTCCAGTCCCTGCTGACGTTCCCGAAGGGCGGCACCACCCCCGAGCCCGACGCCGCCCAGGCCTGCAACTTCGAGGGCGGTGACAGCAAGGTCTACAAGTGCGTCCTGCGCACCGGCCTGAAGTTCAGCAACGGCGACAGCCTGACCTCCAAGGACGTCAAGTTCTCCTTCGAGCGCACGCTGAAGATCAACGACGAGAACGGCCCGGCCGTCATGCTCTCCTCCATCGCGAGCATCGACGCCCCCGACGAGAAGACCGTGGTCTTCAAGCTCAAGTCCTCCGACGCGACCTTCCCCAGCAAGATCGCATCGGGCGCCGGCGCCATCGTCGACCACCGCGAGTACCCCGCCGACAAGCTCCGCACCGACAACAAGGCGGTCGGCTCCGGCGTCTACAAGCTGGACGCCTTCAGCGAGAAGAGCGCCAACTTCTCGGTCAACGACTCCTACAGCGGCAAGGCCAAGGCCAAGAACACCGGCGTCACGCTGAAGTTCTTCAACGGCGACCAGGCCGGCCTCAAGACCGTCCTGGAGAGCGGCGACGTCGACTTCGCCTTCCGCGGCCTCGCCGCCAAGGACATCGCCGGCCTCGCCGCCACCAAGACCGGCGACAACAAGGTCGACGTGGTCCAGGGCACCGGCGCCGAGGTCCAGCACATGGTCTTCAACGTCAGCGACCCGGTCGTCGGCAAGCTGCCCGTCCGCAAGGCGATCGCCTACCTCATCGACCGCGAAGCGCTCGTCAAGGACGTGTACGCGGGCACCGCCGCCCCGCTCTACTCGATCGTCCCCGCCGGCATCGCCGGACACACCACCCCCTTCTTCGACCGCTACGGCGGCAGCCCCCAGGTCGAGAAGGCCAAGGCGGTCCTCAAGGCGGCCAACATCTCCGGCAAGATCAAGCTGACCCTGTGGTCCACGCCGGCCCGCTACGGCCCGTCCACCGACCACCAGTTCCAGGTCATCGCCAAGCAGCTCAACGACAGCGGCCTCTTCGAAGCCGACGTCAAGTCCGTCGAGTTCGAGCAGTACGAGAAGGACATCCAGGCCGGCAAGTACGGCGTCTACGTCAAGGGCTGGGTCCCCGACTACCCGGACGCCGACAACTTCACCCAGCCGTTCTTCGGCCCGGACAACGTCCTGCACAACAACTACGACAACAAGGAGATCAGCGGGAACATCATCCCGGCGACCTCCACGAAGTCCGACCGCACCGCGGCCAACACCGACTACACCCGCCTCCAGGACATCGTCGCCGACGAGATCCCGGTCCTCCCGCTCTGGCAGGGCAAGCAGTACGCCGTCGCCCGCCAGAACGTGACCGGCCTGCAGTGGTCCCTGGACGCCTCCACGGTCTTCCGCTTCTGGGAGATCAAGAAGGGCTGACCCGCCCCGGACACGGCTCCGCCCCGGCACCCTTCCCGAGTGCCGGGGCGGAGCCGTGTCCGCGAGCCCGCTACTGCGCGCCCGGACGGACCAGGCCGCTCTCGTACGCGTACACCGCCGCCTGCACCCGGTCGCGCAGGCCCAGCTTCGTCAGCACGTGCCCCACGTGCGTCTTCACCGTCGTCTCGCTGACGAACAGGTCCGCCGCGATCTCCGCGTTCGACAACCCCCGCGCCACCAGCTTCAGCACCTCCACCTCACGCTCGGTCAGCGTCCCCAGCATGTCCGGCAGGCTCTCCTCACCCGACGGCAGATGCCCCGCGTACTTGTCCAGCAGCCGCCGCGTGATGCTCGGCGCGAGCATCGCCTCGCCCGCCGCCACCACCCGGATCGCCTGCACCAGCTCGTTCGCCGGGGCGTCCTTCAGCAGGAACCCGCTCGCCCCCGCCCGCAGCGCCTCCACCACGTACTCGTCCAGGTCGAACGTGGTCAGCACCAGCACCTTGGCCGGCCCGTCCCGGTCCGGGCCCGTGATCTGCCGGGTCGCCTCCACCCCGTCCATCCGCGGCATCCGGATGTCCATCAGCACCACGTCCGGCTGCAGCGCCCGCACCTGCTCCAGCGCCTGCAGACCGTCCCCGGCCTCACCCACCACCACCAGGTCCTGCTCCGCCTCCAGGATCATCCGGAAGCCGGTGCGCAGCAGTGGCTGGTCGTCGACCAGCAGGACGCGGATCGCCACGGGGTACCTCGTATTCGTCGGGCGGCAACGGCGGACGCCGCCCATTCTGCCCTGGCCGGACGATCAGCCTCCCGCCGGATCCGCCCCGCTCCGGGGCGAGATCACCAACGGGTAGACCGGGGGAGTGCCCCCGAACTCCGGACACACCGCCCGGTGGTCGCACCAGCCGCACAGCTTCGTCGGCCGCGGCCGCCACTCACCCGTCTCCGTCGCCACCCGGATCGCCTCCCACAGGGCGTGCAGCTTGCGCTCCACCCGCTCCAGGTCCGCCACCACCGGGTCGTACGTCAGCACGTCCCCGCTCCCCAGATAAACGAGCTGGAGCCGCCGCGGCACCACCTGCCGCAACCGCCACACCACCAGCGCGTAGAACTTCATCTGGAACAGCGCACCCTCGGCGTACTCCGGCCGCGGCGCCTTGCCCGTCTTGTAGTCGACGATCCGCACCTCACCCGTCGGCGCCACGTCCACCCGGTCGATGATCCCGCGCAGCCGCAGCCCCGACTCCAGCTCCGCCTCCACGAAGAACTCCCGCTCCACCGGCTCCAGCCGCGTCGGATCCTCCAGCGTGAACCAGCGCTCCACCAGCGCCTCCGCCTCCGACAGCCAGCGCGCCAGCCCCGCCCCCTCGTCACCCTCCGGGAACAGCTCCGCCAGCTCCGGCTTCGCCTCCAGCAGCCGCTCCCACTGCCCCGGCAGCAACTCCTTCGCCCTCGGCACCGTCCGCTCGTGCGCGGGATGGTCGAAGAGCCGCTCCAGCACCGCGTGCACCAGCGTCCCCCGCGTCGCCGCCGCACTCGGCTTCTCCGGAAGCCGGTCGATCACCCGGAACCGGTACAGCAGCGGGCACTGCATGAAGTCACCGGCCCGCGAGGGGGACAGCGAGGTGGGGCGGGAAGCGGCCGCGGAAACATCCGCGGAACCGGCGCCGGGCGTCGTCGTCATGCGTAAAACCCTACGACCCGCCGCGGACGGCACGCGCATACCATCGACTCCTGGCCCCTCGCACTGCATGATCGGAGCATCACACCCCGCAACGGAGCAGCAGCGCGGAGCGCCACCCACGCGACGTGGACCACACTGGAAACAACGCACCGAACGAAGGAAAGCCGTGGCAGACACCGACGAATCCGGCGAGCGCAGGGCCAAGCGCTCCGACCCGGGCGGCGGGATCCTCATGGGCCGCCCCTTCGGCGTGCCCGTGTACGTCGCGCCCAGCTGGTTCCTCGTCGCCGCCCTCATCACCTGGGTCTTCGGAGACCAGCTCGACCGGGTCCTGCCCGACCTCGGCCCCGCCCGCTACCTCGTCTCCCTCTTCTTCGCCGTCGCCTTCTACGCCTCCGTCCTCGTCCACGAGCTCGCGCACACCATCGCCGCCCTGCGCTACAAGCTCCCCGTGCGCCGCATCCAGCTCCAGTTCTTCGGCGGAGTCTCCGAGATCGAAAAGGAATCCGAGAGCCCCGGCCGCGAATTCGTCCTCGCCTTCGTCGGCCCCCTCCTCTCCCTGGCCCTCGCCGGCCTGTTCTACCTCGGCATGACCGCCGTCGACCCCGCCACCGTCCCCGGCGTCCTCCTCGCCGGCCTGATGATCTCCAACCTCCTCGTCGCCGCCTTCAACCTCCTGCCCGGCCTGCCCCTCGACGGCGGCCGCATGCTCCGCGCCGTCATCTGGGGCATCACCGGCAAACCCATGACCGGCACCATCGCCGCCGCCTGGGTCGGCCGCGCCCTCGCCGTCACCGTCCTGCTCGGCCTGCCGCTCCTCACCCACACCGGCGCCCTCGGCAACCCCGCCCAGGAGATCGGCGGCATGGACACCGTCATGGACGCGCTCCTCGCCGCCATCCTCGCCGCGATCATCTGGACCGGAGCCGGCAACAGCCTGCGCATGGCCCGCCTGCGCGAACACCTCCCCGAACTACGGGCCCGCACCCTCACCCGCCGCGCCGTCCCCGTACAGACCGCCACCCCGCTCTCCGAGGCCCTGCGCCGCGCCAACGAAGCCGGAGCCCGCGCCCTCGTCGTCGTCGACGGACAGGGCGACGCCACCGCCATCGTCCGCGAGACCGCCATCGCCTCCGTCCCCGAACACCGACGCCCCTGGGTCGCCGTCAGCACCCTCGCCCAGGACCTCACCGACGGCATGAAGGTTTCCGCCGACCTCACCGGCGAAGAACTCCTCGACCACCTCCGCGCCACCCCCGCCACCGAGTACCTCGTCCTCGAACCCGGCGGCGAGATCTACGGCGTCCTGTCCGCCCTCGACGTCGAGAAGGCCTTCGTGAAGGCCATGGCGCGGCCCCAGTCCTGAAGCCAATACACTGGTCACATGTCCGAACCGACCGGTGCCGCCCGCCGACGCGGGCCCTTCGAGGTCGGGGACCAGGTTCAGCTCACCGACCCCAAGGGCCGCCACTACACGTTCACGCTCGAAGCCGGGAAGAATTTCCACACCCACAAGGGTTCCTTCCCCCACGACGAGCTGATCGGTGCTCCCGAGGGCAGTGTTGTCCGTACCACGGGGAACGTCGCGTACCTCGCGCTGCGCCCCCTGCTCCCCGACTATGTCCTGTCCATGCCCCGCGGTGCCGCCGTGGTCTACCCCAAGGACGCGGGCCAGATCCTGGCCTTCGCCGACATCTTCCCCGGCGCCCGCGTCGTGGAGGCAGGAGTCGGCTCCGGCTCCCTCAGCAGCTTCCTGCTGCGCGCCATCGGCGACCAGGGCATGCTCCACAGCTACGAGCGCCGCGCGGACTTCGCCGAGATCGCCACGGCCAACGTCGAACGCTACTTCGGCGGACCCCACCCCGCCTGGCAGCTGACCGTCGGCGACCTCCAGGACAACCTGTCCGACACCGACGTCGACCGCGTGATCCTCGACATGCTCGCCCCGTGGGAATGCCTGGAGGCCGTCTCCAAGGCCCTCGTCCCCGGCGGCATCCTCTGCTGCTACGTGGCCACCACCACCCAGCTCTCGCGCACCGTCGAGTCCATCCGCGAGTTCGGCTGCTACGCCGAACCGCAGCCGTGGGAATCGATGATCCGCAACTGGCACGTCGAAGGCCTCGCCGTCCGCCCCGACCACCGGATGATCGGCCACACCGGCTTCCTGGTCACCGCCCGCCGCCTCGCCGACGGCGTCGAGCCCCCCATGCGCCGCCGCCGCCCCTCCAAGGGCGCGTACGGCGAGGACTACGAAGGCCCCGGCAGCGACCGCTCCGCGTAGCCGCCCCGCGCGGCCGTCCGGCCAACACGAAAGCGCTGTGGCTCAGTTCCCCGTCCGATCCGGGAACTGAGCCACAGCGCCTTTTCGTTGCCGGAAACGGCCCCGCGCACAACCGGTGCGGACCCGGCCGTTCCAGCCCGGTGTGAGGTATGGCACGATGCTGGCTCCCCGTCACCCTTCGCACAGGAGACACCCGGCGTGCTGCACAGCCCCACCGACCTGGCGCACCGTCGCACCAGGCCCCTCCACTGGCTCGCCACGGCCACCGCCCTCGCCGCCGTCATAGCCGGCGCCGGCCTGCTCCAGCCCGGCCGCGCCACCGGAGCCACTCCCGCGACGGGCCTCCCGGCCGGCGTCCCGGCCGCCGCCCCGGGCGGCCCGCCGCCCGCCGCCCCCGACGCACAGGCGGCCGCGTACCCCCTGGACTGCAAGGGCGCCCCGCACACCGTCACCGCGACCGCCCAGGGCGACCTCGACGGCGACGGCCGCCCCGAGACGGTCGCGGCCGTCCGCTGCGACGCCGGCTCCGGCACCCCGCCCCACGCGCTCTACGTACTGGCCCGGGACCCGCAGGGCCCGGCCCCGCGCGTCGTCGCCACGCTCCTCGACACCGCGCTCCGCCGCACCGCCACCGAGCTCACCGTGCGCGACGGACTCGTCACCGCCCGCCTGCTCGGCTACTCCTCGCCGTCCGTACCGCGCTTCAGCCCCGACGTGGAGCAGCTCGCCAAGTGGCGCTGGACCGGCGGAAAATTCCGCCAGGAGCTGACGGACTCCGCCGCCGGAAGTGTTTGAACCGTCACTCCGCGTCCGGGCCGTACACCTCGACCCCGTCCGAAACGCGCCTTACGTGGATGCAGTCACCCGGGCATTCCTTCGCCGAGTCGACCACGTCCTGAAGCAGCACCAGAGGAACCGGAGTGGTCGCCCCCGCCTCCTGCAGCAGCTCGTCGCCGGCGCTCTTCACGTACGCCAGACCGTCGATGTCCAGCTCGAACACCTCCGGGGCGTACTGCACGCAGATGCCGTCGCCGGTGCACAGGTCCTGGTCGATCCAGACCTCCAGCGGCTCCCCGGCCCCGTCGGAACCACCCGTCGGGGCCTCCTGCTGCACGGTCATATCTCCTGCCGTTTCCTGCTCTGAGTGATCCGACCCGGCCACAACTCGCGGCAAGTCGCGCGGGCTCTGACGGGTGTTGAACGCTTCGACCTTACAACCGGCTGCTTTCCGATGTTGAAGGGTGGGTATTTCCCTGGCGTGAGGGAGTACGCAAGGGTGAAGATCGGACACACCTCTACCGTCTTTGTGATCTAGGGGTTTCAATCACCACCAGCCCAGGTAGGGTCAGGAAGCGTCCAGCTCCCCTTGGAGGAGGTGAGGACCGTGGCAGCCCACGACGACGACATCAACCGCGGCATCCGGCCCGGGCGAGGGTCTGAGGACCCCGCTGGCCAGGTTGCCTATCTCGAGCAGGAAATCGCCGTCCTGCGACGCAAGCTCGCCGACTCTCCGCGGCACACGAGGATTCTCGAAGAGCGGATCGTCGAGCTCCAGACGAATCTGGCAGGCGTCTCCGCGCAGAACGAACGACTGGCGAATACCCTCCGTGAGGCCCGCGACCAGATCGTGGCCCTCAAGGAGGAGGTCGACCGGCTCGCACAGCCGCCGGCCGGCTTCGGTGTCTTCCTTCAGGCGAACGAGGACGGCACCGTCGACATCTTCACCGGAGGACGCAAACTCCGCGTGAACGTGAGCCCCAGCGTCGAGCCGGAAGACCTCCGGCGCGGCCAGGAGGTCATGCTCAACGAAGCGCTCAACGTGGTCGAGGCCATGGAGTTCGAGCGGGCCGGGGACATCGTCACCCTCAAGGAGATCCTCGAGGACGGCGAGCGCGCCCTGGTGGTCGGGCACACCGACGAGGAGAGGGTGGTGAGGCTCGCCGAGCCGCTCCTGGACATCACCATCCGCCCCGGCGACGCCCTCCTGCTCGAGCCCCGCTCCGGCTACGTCTACGAGGTCGTCCCCAAGAGCGAGGTCGAGGACCTGGTCCTCGAAGAGGTCCCGGACATCGACTACGAGAAGATCGGCGGCCTGGGCGACCAGATCGAGCTGATCCGCGACGCGGTCGAGCTCCCGTACCTCTACCCCGACCTGTTCAAGGAACACGAACTGCGGCCCCCCAAGGGCATCCTGCTCTACGGGCCGCCCGGCTGCGGCAAGACGCTCATCGCCAAGGCCGTCGCCAACTCCCTTGCCAAGAAGGTCGCGGAAGTGACCGGGCAGGCAGCCGGCAAGTCCTACTTCCTGAACATCAAGGGACCCGAGCTCCTCAACAAGTACGTCGGCGAGACCGAGCGGCACATCCGCCTCGTCTTCCAGCGGGCCCGGGAGAAGGCGAGCGAGGGCACCCCCGTCATCGTCTTCTTCGACGAGATGGAATCCCTCTTCCGCACCCGCGGATCCGGAGTCAGCTCGGACGTGGAGAACACCATCGTCCCCCAGCTGCTCGCCGAGATCGACGGCGTGGAAGGCCTGGAGAACGTCATCGTCATCGGCGCCTCCAACCGCGAGGACATGATCGACCCGGCCATCCTGCGCCCCGGCCGCCTCGACGTGAAGATCAAGATCGAGCGCCCGGACGCCGAGGCGGCGAAGGACATCTTCGCCAAGTACCTCAAGGCCTCGCTCCCGCTCCACACGGACGACCTGAGCGAGCACTCCGGCTCCGCCCAGGTGGCCGTCCACAGCATGATCCAGACCGTCGTCGAGCAGATGTACGCCGAAACCGAGGAGAACCGCTTCCTCGAGGTCACGTACGCCAACGGCGACAAGGAAGTCCTCTACTTCAAGGACTTCAACTCCGGCGCCATGATCCAGAACATCGTGGACCGGGCCAAGAAGATGGCCATCAAGGCCTTCCTCGAGCACAACCAGAAGGGTCTGCGGGTCTCCCACCTCCTCCAGGCGTGCGTGGACGAGTTCAAGGAGAACGAGGACCTGCCCAACACCACCAACCCGGACGACTGGGCCCGCATCTCCGGAAAGAAGGGCGAGCGGATCGTATTCATCCGCACGCTCGTCACCGGAAAGCAGGGCGCGGACACCGGGCGCTCCATCGACACGGTGGCGAACACAGGTCAGTACCTCTGATGAAGCGAGGCGGCCGCGGATGCCCCACACGGCACCCGCGGCCGACTGCTTTACCACTCCGTAATACCGCAAGCCTTACCGCCCGCCCTTTTCAGCCGGTGACAAGGCAAATCCAATGACTGAAATGATCTCCCCACCAGCGCGGAGTGGTTCTAGGCTCTTCCGTACCGCCGGCCGCGCAGTGCGGGGACGGGCACCGCACATGACGCACCGGAGCACCAGCGGTACTTGAGCGCCGCTCCCGAACGGGAGCGCCGCCGGGCAAGGAGGGCCGCATGACCGTACGGCGAGTAATGGGGATCGAAACGGAGTACGGGATCTCCGTTCCGGGGCACCCGAACGCCAATGCCATGCTCACCTCGTCCCAGATCGTCAACGCCTACGCGGCGGCGATGCACCGGGCGCGACGCGCCCGCTGGGACTTCGAGGAGGAGAATCCGCTGCGGGACGCCCGCGGCTTCGACCTCGCCCGCGAGGCCGCAGACAGCAGCCAGCTCACCGACGAGGACATCGGCCTGGCCAACGTCATCCTGACGAACGGCGCACGGCTCTACGTCGACCACGCGCACCCCGAGTACAGCTCGCCCGAGGTCACCAACCCCCTCGACGCCGTGCTCTGGGACAAGGCAGGCGAACGGATCATGGCCGAGGCAGCCGAGCGGGCCGCCCAGCTGCCCGGCGCCCAGCCGATCCACCTCTACAAGAACAACACCGACAACAAGGGCGCCTCCTACGGCACGCACGAGAACTACCTGATGAAGCGGGAGACCCCCTTCTCGGACATCGTGCGCCACCTGACCCCCTTCTTCGTCTCCCGCCAGGTCGTCACCGGCGCCGGCCGCGTCGGCATCGGCCAGGACGGCCGCGAGCACGGCTTCCAGATCAGCCAGCGGGCGGACTACTTCGAGGTCGAGGTGGGGCTGGAGACCACCCTCAAGCGCCCCATCATCAACACCCGCGACGAGCCCCACTCGGACGCCGAGAAGTACCGCCGCCTCCACGTGATCATCGGCGACGCGAACCTCTCCGAGATCTCGACCTACCTCAAGCTGGGCACGACCTCCCTGGTCCTGTCGATGATCGAGGACGGCTTCATCACCGTCGACCTCGCCGTCGACCAGCCCGTGCGCACCCTCCACCAGGTCTCCCACGACCCCGGCCTCCAGCACCTCATCACGCTGCGCAGCGGGCGCACCCTGACCGCCGTGCAACTCCAGATGGAGTACTTCGAGCTGGCCAGGAAGTACGTGGACGAGCGGTTCGGGACGGACGCCGACGATCAGACCAAGGACGTCCTGGGCCGGTGGGAGGACGTGCTGGGCCGGCTGGAGACCGACCCGATGAGCCTCGCGGGGGAGCTGGACTGGATCGCCAAGCGGGAGATCCTGGAGGGCTACCGCAGGCGCGACGGACTCGGCTGGGACGCGGCGCGGCTGCACCTGGTGGACCTCCAGTACTCGGACGTACGGCCCGACAAGGGCCTGTACAACCGCCTGGCGGCCCGCGGCAAGATGAAGCGGCTGCTGGAGGAGCCGGCCGTGGAGCGGGCCGAGGGCAAGCCGCCGGAGGACACCCGGGCCTACTTCCGGGGCCGGTGCCTGGAGCAGTACGCGGACGACGTGGCGGCGGCCTCCTGGGACTCGGTGATCTTCGACCTCCCGGGCCGGGACTCCCTCCAGCGGGTGCCGACCCTGGAACCCCTGCGGGGGACGCGGAACCACGTCAAGGAGCTCCTGGACCGCTGCCGCACGGCGGAGGACCTGGTCCGGGTGCTTTCGGGGCAGTGAAGGGGCCTGAAAGGCCCCCGTCCAGGGAATCATGAAGAGACCCGGACGTTGTGAAAGTACGGGGACGAACGCCGGACCCTCCTTGTAGGGTCCGACGTAGGGTCTGATCTTGAGAGGTCCCGAATCCCGGGGTCTCTCCGTGTGAGCGTGCGAACCGAGCGGGGTGAGGTAGACATGGCGACCAAGGACACCGGCGGCGGACAGCAGAAGGCGACGCGCTCGACCGAGGAGGTCGAGGAGGCGGCGGTCGAGGAATCGACCGACCTCAAGGAGCGCCAGGAGAAGCTCTCCGACGACGTCGACTCCGTACTCGACGAAATCGATGATGTGCTCGAGGAGAACGCCGAGGATTTCGTGCGATCCTTCGTTCAGAAGGGTGGAGAGTGATTTCACCTTCGAATCGAAGGTGAAACGCTCGCGGGGGAGGGTGAGTGTCGGGGGCGGGGAAGCAGTGTCCGCGGTGCGGCTTGATGAAGCCGTTTGAGGCTTTCGCCTCGAACAAGGCCATGCGTGACGGCCTGCAGTGCTACTGCAGGCCGTGCGCGGCGGAATATCACCAGCAGCGTCAGAAAGCCAAGGGGAAGAACGTTCGGCCCCGGGTCGAAACCCCTGAGGGTCACAAGTACTGCCGCCGGTGCGGGGAGACCAAACCTCACTCGGAATGGGACCGGAACAAGCGGGCCTCGGACGGGCTCTCGACACGCTGCAAGGCCTGCCGGGCCATCGAAAGCCGGGCGGCTCATCTCAAGCGGGCGTACGGCATGACAGAGGCTGAACGGGACGCCATGGTTGCAGCTCAGGGCGGTCTCTGTGGTATCTGCCTGAAAGCTCCGGCCGTGCATGTGGATCACTGCCACGAGACGGGTAGGGTCCGAGGCGTACTGTGCTTCAACTGCAACTCGGCCATCGGCAAGCTGGGGGACGATCCCGACACCTTGCGTCGGGCCATCTCATACCTGGAGGGACACGCGTGGAAGCCAACAATCGTGGCACAGGGCGTCTACCGGCAGCCTTCCTGACGCCGGGGTCGTCGTCCTTCATGGACTTCCTGGGTGCGCACGCGCCCGAGATGCTGCCCGGGAACCGGAAGCTGCCCGAGGGGATCGTGGAGGCGCCGCACGGGACGACCATCGTCGCCGCGACCTTCCCCGGCGGGGTCGTGCTCGCCGGCGACCGGCGGGCGACCATGGGGAACATGATCGCCCAGCGGGACATCGAGAAGGTGTTCCCGGCCGACGAGTACTCCGCGGTCGGCATCGCCGGCACGGCGGGCCTGGCCGTGGAGATGGTCAAGCTGTTCCAGCTGGAGCTGGAGCACTTCGAGAAGGTGGAGGGGGCGACCCTCTCCCTGGAGGGCAAGGCGAACCGGCTCTCCACCATGATCCGGAGCAATCTGGGGATGGCGATGCAGGGCCTGGCCGTGGTTCCGCTCTTCGCGGGGTACGACGAGGCCAAGGAGAAGGGCCGGATCTTCTCCTACGACGTGACCGGCGGCCGTTCCGAGGAGCACGGTTACGCCGCCACCGGTTCCGGTTCGATCTTCGCCCGGGGCTCGATGAAGAAGCTGTACCGCCCCGACCTGACGGAGGAGCAGGCCACGACGCTGGTCGTGCAGGCGCTGTACGACGCCGCCGACGACGACTCGGCGACCGGCGGACCGGACCTCTACCGCAAGATCTTCCCCATCGTCACCGTCATCACCGACGAGGGTTTCCGCAGGCTGGACGAGACGGAGTCGCAGGATCTCGCCCGCCAGGTGACGGACCGCCGGCTCCAGGAGCCCGACGGGCCGCGCGCAGCCCTGCTCTGACCAGTCCTCCTCTCGTCGCCCAGAAGAAAGGGACGGATAACCGGTGTCGACTCCGTTCTATGTGTCACCCCAGCAGGCCATGGCCGACCGGGCGGAATACGCCCGGAAGGGCATCGCCCGCGGCCGCAGCCTCGTCGTGCTGCAGTACGCCGACGGCATCGTGTTCGTCGGCGAGAACCCGTCCCGTGCGCTGCACAAGTTCAGCGAGATCTACGACCGGATCGGCTTCGCGGCCGCCGGCAAGTACAACGAGTACGAGAACCTGCGGATCGGCGGCGTGCGCTACGCCGATCTGCGCGGGTACACCTACGACCGTGACGACGTGACGGCGCGTGGGCTGGCGAACGTGTACGCGCAGACGCTCGGCACCATCTTCTCCTCGGCCGGTGAGAAGCCGTACGAGGTGGAGCTGGTGGTGGCCGAGGTCGGTGCGACGGCGGCCGGGGACCAGATCTACCGGCTGCCGCACGACGGCTCGATCGTGGACGAGCACGGTTCGGTCGCGGTCGGCGGCAATGCGGAGCAGATCAGTACGTACCTGGACCAGCGGCATCAGGACGGCATGAGCCTGCCGGACGCGCTGAAGCTGGCCGTGCAGGCGTTGTCGAGCCAGGCGAACGGCGCGGACAAGACGATTCCGGCGGACCGGCTGGAGGTGGCGGTGCTGGACCGGACGCGGGCGCAGCAGCGCAAGTTCAAGCGGATCCGGGGCCGGCAGCTGGCGCGGCTGCTGGAGGCGGACGTTCCGGCGGCGGTTCAGGCGGATGCCGTGTCGAACGACGAGGCGGCGGAGGACGACGCCGAGTAGGGCCGTGGTGTCCGGGCCCCGGTCCGCCCCTGTGGGGGTGGGCCGGGGCTTTCGTGTGTCTCAGGGGGTGGGTGCGGGGCCGGTGGAGTCGCGGACGGTGAGTTCGACCGGGATGTCGGGGGCCGTCCAGGGGGTGCCGTCGAGGACGGCGAGGAGGGCGGTCATGCCTTGTTCGCCGACGCGTTCGGCGGGGAGGCGGACGGTGGTGAGTTCCGGTTCGACGGCGGTGGCGAGGGCGAGGTCGTCGAAGCCGGTGACGGAGAGGTCCTCGGGGACGCGCAGGCCGAGGCGGCGGGCGGCTTTGCAGACGCCGGCGGCGAGGATGTCGTCGTCGCAGACGACGGCGGTGGGCCGGTTCCGGGGGTCGGCCAGGGCGGTTTCGGAGGCGGTGCGGGCGGCGTCGACGGTGAGGGGGGCTCGTACGGTGTGCAGCTCGGTGTGGGGGCCGAGGAGGGTGGTGAGGGTGCGGGCGCGGATGTGGAAGGTCCAGGAGTCGACGGCGGCGGCGAGGTGGAGGAAGCGGCGGTGGCCGAGGCCGAGGAGGTGTTCGGCGGCTTGGCGGACGCCGTCGGTGATGGCGAGGTTGACGTGGGCGGCGGCTTGGCCGGAGGTGGGGTCGCTGTCGAGCATGACGAGGGGGAGGCCGTCGCCGCCGAGGGCGTCGAGGGCGTCGGTGGCCATGGAGGAGGCGATGACTCCGTCGAGGGCGGCGCGGGCGGAGGCGAAGGGGTCGCGGGCGGGGCCGGTGCCTTCGGGGGAGGGGTAGAGGACGACGCCGAAGCCGTGTGCGGAGGCGACGCGGGCGGCGCCGGTGTAGACGCGGGCGAAGAATTCGTTGGTGAGGGCGGGCACCACGAGGAGGGCGGTGCGGGTGCTGCCGAGGCGTAGGTTGCGGGCGGCGAGGTTGGGGCGGTAGCCGAGGGCGGTGGCGGCTTCGCGGACGAGGCCGGCGGTGCGTTCGGAGACGCGGCCGCGCCATTTGTCGCCGAGGACGAGGGAGACGGTGGCCTGGGAGACCCCGGCGGCGGTGGCGACGTCGCGGCTGGTGGGTCTCGTCACAGGGTGCTCCTGAAGTGCGAGGTGGGGCGGGTCGGGGTGGTTGGCCGGGTGGACCCGGGGTCTGTCGCCATGGTACGTATGACGTGTCTCGTTATACGTATTACCCCGGAGGGTTCCGGGTAGAAGGGGGCGGTCATGGCCGCGGGTTACGCGGAGCTGCTCAGGACCCGGTACGCCGCGAGGCTGCTGGTGGGCACGCTGATAGGCCGGCTGCCGAACGCCACGGCGGCCATCGCGATCGTCCTCTTCATCCGCCACGAGGGCGGCAGCTACACCCTGGCGGGCGCGCTCGCGGCCGCCTACGGGCTGGCGAACGCCGTGGGCCAGCCCCTGCTGGGCCGGGCGGTGGACCTGTACGGGCAGCCGCGTGTGCAGCTGCCGGCGGCGCTGGTGTCGGCGCTCGGCATGGTCTGGCTGGCGGTGGCGGGCACGGGCTCGGTGGCGGCCGCGTACGCGGCGATGGTGGTCGCCGGGCTGTTCACACCGCCGCTGGAGGGTGGTCTGCGGGCGTTGTGGCCGGGTGTGCTGGGTGGCCGTGAGGAGCGGGTGCACGCGGCGTACGCGATGGACGCGGTGGCCCAGGAGGTCATGTACACGGTCGGTCCGCTGTTGGTGACCCTGTGCGTGTCCCTGTGGTCGCCGGCCGTGGCGCTGCTGGTGCTGAACGGTGTCGGGCTGCTGGGGGTGCTGTCCGTGGTGGTCTCGGAGCCCTCGCGGACCTGGCGCTCCGCGCCGCGTGAGGCGCACTGGCTGGGCGCGTTGCGCTCGCGCGGGCTGCTGGCCCTGCTGGGGGCGTTCTTCTTCGTCGGCATGGCGCTCGGCTCGATCGCGGTGGCGGCGGTGGCGTACGCGGACGGGCACGGGGGCCAGGCGGTGTACGGCTGGCTGATGGCGGCGCTGGGTCTCGGCGCGCTGGCCGGCGGCGTGTGTTACGGCGCGCGCCAGTGGGCGGGTGCGCCGGAGCGGCGGCTGCGGGTGCTCGTGGCGCTGCTGGCGGTGTGCTACCTGCCGCTGATGCTGGACGTGGGTCCGGTGGCGATGACGGCGCTGGCGGCGGTGGCGGGCGTGTTCCTGGCGCCTTCGCTGGCGTGTGCGTTCATCGTGGTGGACCGGCACGCTCCGGCGGGCACGGTCACGGAGGCGTTCTCCTGGCTGGTGACCTTCTTCGGGGTGGGCGCGGCCATCGGTACGGCGGTGGCGGGTCCGGCGCTGGAACTGGGCGGTACGGCGGCCGGTTTCGCGGTGGCCTGCGGGGGTGGCGCGGCCGCGCTGCTGGTGCTGATGCTGACTCAAGCCGCGCTGGCCGGGGCGGGCCGCAGCCGGGCGGTGGCGGGGTCGGCGGAGGCCGTTTCGGAGCCGTTGATCAAAAACTGACCTGAACGCCGGTCTCGAACCCGGTTTCAGAAGAGGGCAGAAGGCGTAATGTTCAGTCATGGACCGCCGCATTTTCGGGCTGGAGAACGAGTACGGCGTCACGTGCACGTTCAGGGGACAGCGCCGACTGTCTCCTGACGAAGTGGCGCGCTACCTCTTCCGCCGTGTTGTGTCATGGGGCCGCAGCAGCAATGTGTTCCTGCGGAACGGCGCCCGCCTCTACCTCGACGTGGGTTCGCATCCGGAATATGCAACTCCCGAATGTGACAACCTGACCGAACTGGTCACTCACGACAAGGCCGGCGAGCGCATTCTCGAAGGCCTGCTCGTCGACGCCGAACGCCGCCTGCACGAGGAGGGAATCGCGGGCGACGTCTACCTCTTCAAGAACAACACCGACTCGGCGGGCAATTCGTACGGCTGTCATGAGAACTATCTCGTGGCCCGGCACGGAGAATTCTCCCGTCTGGCGGACATCCTGATCCCGTTCCTCGTCACGCGCCAGCTGATCTGCGGTGCGGGCAAGGTGTTGCAGACGCCCAGGGGCGCGGTCTACTGCGTCAGCCAGCGGGCCGAGCACATCTGGGAGGGCGTCAGTTCCGCCACGACCCGCTCCCGGCCGATCATCAACACGCGGGACGAGCCGCACGCCGACGCGGAGCGCTACCGCAGGCTGCACGTCATCGTCGGCGACTCGAACATGTCCGAGACGACGATGCTGCTCAAGGTGGGCGCCACCGATCTCGTCCTGCGGATGATCGAGGCGGGCACGGTGATGCGGGACCTGACGCTGGAGAACCCGATCCGGGCGATCCGCGAGGTCAGCCACGACATCACCGGCCAGCGCAAGGTGCGTCTGGCCAGCGGTCGGGAGGCCTCGGCGCTGGAGATCCAGCGGGAGTACTTCGACAAGGCCCTGGACTTCGCCGAGCGCCGGGGCATCCGCACCGGGGTGGTGGAGCAGGTCCTGGAGCTGTGGGGCCGCACCCTGGACGCCATCGAGGCCGAGGACCTGGACCGGATCGGCACGGAGATCGACTGGGTGATGAAGTACCAGCTGATCGAGCGGTACCGGGCCAAGCACAACATGACGATGTCCAACCCGCGGGTCGCCCAGATAGACCTCGCGTACCACGACATCCACCGCCGCCGGGGCCTGTACTACCTGCTGGAGCGCAAGGGCCAGGCGGCGCGGGTGTGCAACGACCTGAAGATCTTCGAGGGCAAGTCGGTGCCCCCGCAGACCACCCGGGCCAGGCTGCGCGGCGACTTCATCCGCCGGGCGCAGGAGCAGCGGCGGGACTTCACGGTCGACTGGGTGCACCTGAAGCTCAATGACCAGGCGCAGCGCACGGTGCTGTGCAAGGACCCGTTCCGGTCGGTGGACGACCGGGTGGAGAAGCTCATCGCCGGCATGTGAGGTGGTGCGGCCGAGGACCCCGTGCGCTGTGGCGTACGGGGTCTTCGCACGCCACGGCCTTGTCGGAGAGGGGCCAGCCCGTAGAGTGGGCCGCTACGACGGACCATTCCAGCGACCCTGAGGACCATTGTGCGACGCCGACTTGCTGCCGCGCTCATCGTGCCGGCTCTGATGCTCACCGCGGCCTGCGGAGGGGGCGACGACTCCGGTAAGAAGGACTCCTCCGCCTCTCCGTCGGCCGATGCCGCGAAGGCCGAGGTTCCGAAGCCGGTGGCGTCGGCCGACCCGATGCCGACGGTCGCCGGCGAGGCCGGGAAGAAGGCGGAGATCACCGTCCCCAAGGGCGAGCCCAGCGGCAAGTTCGTGGTGAGCACCGTCAAGGAGGGCACGGGACCGGAGATCAAGAAGGACGATCTCGTGGTCACCAAGTACACCGGCAAGGTCTGGAAGAGCGGCAAGGAGCTGTCCGGTTCCTACGACCCGGAGGGCCAGCCGCTGGTCGTCCCGGCCGGTTCGGCGCAGATCCTGCCGCTGTTCAGCGACGCGGTGCTGGGCAAGAAGGTCGGCAGCCGGGTGCTGGTCGTCGCCCCGCCGGCGGCGGCCTTCGGTGAGCAGGGCCAGCCGCAGCTGGGCGTCGGCCCGAAGGACAACCTGGTGTTCGTCCTCGACGTGGACTCGGTGCTGCCGAAGAAGGCCGAGGGCACCCAGGCGCCGATCCCGTCGGACCTGCCGCAGGTCAAGGCCGACGAGGAGAAGGCCGCTACGATCACGGTCCCGAAGAACGACCCTCCGAAGGAGCTGGTCGACAAGGTCCTGATCGAGGGCAAGGGCCCCGAGGTCAAGTCCGGCCAGACCGTGTACATGCAGTACAGCGGTGCGGCGTGGGCGCCGAACCAGGGCAAGGACGCGGCGAAGCTGTTCGACACCTCGTGGAAGACCGGCGCGCCGTTCTCGACCAAGATCGGCCAGGGTCAGGTCATCGAGGGCTGGGACAAGGGCCTGGTGGGCAAGAAGGTCGGCAGCCGCGTGCTGCTGGTGATCCCGCCGGAGCAGGCGTACAAGGACCAGGCGAAGGGTGAGGACCTGCCGGCCAACTCCACGCTGGTCTTCGTCGTGGACATCGTCGGAGCAGTGTAAGACTGTTCCGGTTGTACATCGTTTCGTACGTATGAGGAGCAGTTCCGTGCGCGAGCTCGAGAAGCCCGAGATCGACTTCCCCGAGGGCCCGGCCCCGACCGACCTGGTCATCGAGGACATCTGGGAGGGTGACGGCCCGGTGGCCGAGGCCGGCAAGAAGGTCTCGGTCCACTACGTGGGCGTGGCCTTCTCCTCCGGTGAGGAGTTCGACGCCTCCTGGAACCGCGGTGCGCCGCTGCAGTTCATCCTGGGCATCGGCCAGGTCATCCCGGGCTGGGACCAGGGCGTCCAGGGCATGAAGGTCGGCGGCCGCCGCAAGCTGACGATCCCCGCCCACCTCGCGTACGGCGACCAGGGCGCCGGCGGCGCCATCAAGCCGGGCGAGACGCTGATCTTCGTCTGCGACCTGATGGGCGTCTGATCTCACCCGGTGTGATCATGGAGGGCCCCCGCCGTGAGGCGGGGGCCCTCGCTTTTGCCGGGGACCGCGGGGGCGGTACGGTCAACGGTCACGAGTGTGTGCCGAGGAGTGGGGGGAAGGGCGTCGATGGCGATTGCCAAGGCCGAGCGGCTGATGAACCTGGCGCTGTGTCTGCTGGGGACGCGCCGTCCCCTCAGCAAGCGTGAGCTGCGCGGTTCCATCGAGGCCTACCTCGAAGCCGGGAACGACGAGTCCTTCAACCGGATGTTCGAGCGGGACAAGGACGATCTGCGCGAACTCGGTCTGGTGATCGAGACGGTGGAGAACCTGGAGGGCGAGACGGGTTACCTGGCCCGCCGGGACAGCAACCGGCTGCCCCCCGTCTCCCTCGACGCGGAGGAGGCCGCCGCCCTCGGCCTCGCGGCCAAGGTGTGGCAGCAGGCCCGCCTGGCGGGCGCGGCCAGCGGCGCCCTGCAGAAGCTGCGCGCGGGCGGGATGCCGGAGGCCGGCGACCCGTACGCGGGCCAGCACTCCGCCATCGAGCCGCGGATCCCCGTCCACGAGGCCGCCTTCGAGCCGCTGATGCTGGCCTGCCGCGACCGGCGCCCGGTGGTCTTCGAGTACCGCAGGTCCAACGCCGCGCGGCCCGAGCCGCGCCAGGTGGAGCCGTGGGCCCTGGAGTGCTGGCGCGGCCACTGGTACCTGGCCGGCTACGACCGCGACCGCGGGGCGGAGCGGGTGTTCCGGCTCTCCCGGATCACCGGCAAGGTCCGCTCCCGCGCCGGGAAGTACACCGCCGAGGTGCCCGACGTGGTGACCGTACGGGAGACCGTGGCGGCCTGGGCCGGCGAGGGCGCCCAGCGTTCGGCGCTGATCCGGCTGCGCGCCGGCGCGGGGTACCCGCTGCGCGCCAAGGCGACCGCCGTGCGCGAGGACGGCGACGGCTGGGACGAGCTGGAGATCCCCTACGGGCACGGGCTGGACGCCTGGCTCGTGGAGTTCGGCCCGGACGTCGTGGTGGTGGGGCCGGCCGACCTGCGGGCCGATGTGGTGGACCGGCTGCGCGCCGTCGCCCAGGGCTGAACCCGAACAACAACAGCAACGCCCTGAGGGGGAGACGTAGCAGCATGGCCGCCAACGCCATCGACCAGACCCGCCGGATGCTGTCCCTGGTGACCTACCTGCGCGAGCGCCCCGGCGCGCACGTCGCGGACGTCGCCCGCGCCTTCGGGATCACCGAGGACGAGCTGATCTCGGACCTCGACGTGCTGCCCATGTGCGGGACCAGCTTCCGCGGCGGGGACCTGCTCGACATCGACACCGACGGGGAGCGCATCTGGTGGCGCAATCCCGACGCCTCGGGGGAGTCCACCGCCGAGCCGCTGCGCCTCGCCGCCGACGAGGCGACCGCGCTGCTGGTCGCCGCCCGCGCGGTGGCGACCCTGCCCGGGCTGCGCGAGAGCGACCGCAACGCGCTGCTGCGCGCCACCGCCAAGCTGGAGGCCGCCGCCGGCGAGGCCGCCGGGGCCAGCTCCCGGCTGTCGGTGACCTTCGAGTCCGAGGGCGGCGTCTTCGCCGACGTCGACCGGGCCATCGCCGAGCGGCGCCGGCTGTGGCTGCGCTACTACTCGCCGGCCCGCGACGAGCTGACCGAGCGCACCGTCGACCCGATCCGGCTCTTCGCGGTCGGGCACACCTACATGGAGGGGTGGTGCCACCTCTCGGAGGCCCGGCGCACCTTCCGGCTCGACCGGGTCGCCGAGATCCGGCTGCTCGACGAGCGGGCCGAGCCGCCCGCGATCGAGCCCCGCGACCTGTCCGAGGGCCTGGTGCAGCCGGCCGCCGAGGACCCGGAGGTGGTGGTCGAGGTGGGCCCCGGCGGGCGCTGGGTCGCCGAGTACTACCCGCACGACAGCGCCGAGGAGCTGCCCGACGGGGGACTGAGGATCACGCTGCGCAGCCCCGACCCGGCGTCCCTGCGCCGGCTCGCGCTGCGCCTGGGCCGCGACGGGCGGATCGTGTCGCCGCCGGAGCTGGCGGACAGCGCCCGGAAAGCGGCTCGAGAGGCACTCGCGGGGTACGGGGAACAGGTCTAGAGGGGGAGCGGGGAGCGATGTCGCGATCAGCAGGTGTGGTGCCGGTCACCTTCAAGGCCGCCTGTCCTGAGTGCCGGGCGCGTTTCGAGCTCGCGGCGGACGCGCTGCGCCTGGCGATCGGCGGCAGCCGGCGCACCACCTTCTACTCCTTCACCTGTCCCGAGTGCGCGAGGCCGGTCCGCAAACCCGCCGGTGAACGCATCGTGGAACTGCTCACGGGCGGGGGAGTGAGCACCCTGCGCAGCGTGTGAGGCCGGCGCGCTAGGCTCCTTCCATGCTGTGGCCGATGCTCGCGATCGCCCTGGGGTTCCTCGGGCTCGCCGTCCTGTCCGTCCTGGCCGTGCGGGTCTTCCTGGAGGTGCGCCGGCTGTCCGGGCAGGTCGCGCTGGCCAGCCGCCGGATCACCGAGGCGTCGGGCGACCTGGAACGGGCCGCGGCCGACCTCGCCCGGACCGGGCGGGCAGCGGCCCCGTGACCGCCGCGCCCGGCCGCGTGCTCGTCCGCTCGGGGGCGTCCCGTCCCCGTCCGCGTATGGAATCCGCGGAGCCGGACCCGTACCGTCGGTGGGGCGGGCCATTGCACGGACCCCCGGGGATTGCCGCCCGTTTACCCGTGGGGGTTACGATCCATGTCAGAGCGGCACCGGATCTTTGTCCGGTATCGCCAGGCCACCACAACCAGCCGCTTCGGTGAGAAGGAAGACACACATGATCGGCAATCTGAAGCCCCTTGAGATCCTTCTGATCATCGCTGTCATCGTGCTGCTGTTCGGCGCCAAGAAGCTCCCCGAGATGGCCCGCTCGCTCGGCAAGTCGGCCCGCATCCTCAAGAGCGAGGCCAAGGCCATGAAGAAGGACGGCGAGGCGGACGACGCCGCCACCGCCGCTCCGGCCGCCGACCCCGCGGCGCAGCAGCCCGTGGCCCCGCGCACCATCCAGGCCGCGCCCGGCGACGTCACCAGCGCCCGGCCCGTCAGCGAGCCGAACCGCACCGCCCAGGGCTGACGCGCGGCGGTCGCCCGTCACGACAGTCATCTGTAACGAGACAAGGGACGTGGGTTGCTCAAGTCTGCCCGCAAGCAGGGGAAACGAGACCGGCAGGCGAAGGACGCCGAAGGGCGGATGCCGCTGGTCGAGCACCTGCGTGAGCTGAGGAACCGGCTGCTGAAGTCGGTTCTGGCGATCATCGTGGTCACCGCGGTCGCGGCCTACTACTACCGGCCGATCATCGATTTCCTGCTGGAGCCGATGCTGTCCTCCGTGGGCTGCACGGGCGGGGCGACGCACCAGCGCAACGGCGCCCCCTGCGCCGAGATGACCACCAACGGCCTGACCGCGCCCTTCTCCATCGCGCTGAAGGTCGGCCTGTCCGCGGGCATCGTGCTCTCCGCCCCGGTCTGGCTCTACCAGCTGTGGGCGTTCGCCGCCCCCGGCCTGCACAAGAACGAGAAGAAGTACGCACTGAGCTTCGTCGCGGTCGGCGCACCGCTGTTCGTCGCCGGCGCCGTCCTCGCGTACAAGATCCTCCCGCAGACCGCGGAGATCCTCCTCGGCTTCACCCCCGACCACGTCAAGAACCTGCTGCCGGTCGACGACTACCTCGACCTGGTCACGCGCATGGTCGTGGTCTTCGGCCTCGCCTTCGAGCTACCCCTGATGCTGGTGCTGCTGAACTTCACCGGCGTCCTCACCGCCAAGCGGCTGGCGAGCTGGTGGCGCGCCATGGTCCTCGGCATCACGGTCTTCGCGGCGTTCGCGACGCCCACCGGCGACCCGGTGACCATGCTGACGCTGGCCTCCCCGATCGTCGCCCTGTACTTCGTCGCCCTCGGCGTCTGCCTGCTGAACGACCGGCGTCGCAAGCGCAACGACCCGGACGCCGGACTCGACGACGACGAGGCCTCCGAGCTGGACCTGACCCCGGCCCCGATCGGCCCGGCGGAAGCGGCCCCCGCGCCCTCCCCCGTGCCCGGGCAGGACGACGGCGGACGCCGCCAGATCAACGGTTACGACGACGCCACCTGACCGGTAGATTCCGGGGGTGAGCGCTGAGATCACCCTCTTCGTCAACCCCACCGCGGGACGCGGCCGGGCCGCGCACGCCGCGCAGCCGGCCGCTTCCGCGCTCCGGGCCGCCGGCTTCCGCGTCCGGACCGTCGTCGGCACCGACTCCGCCGACGCGCTGGCCCGGCTGCGCACCGCCGTCCGCGAGGGCACCGGAGCGGTGGTCGCGGTGGGCGGCGACGGGGTGGTCTCCCTGGCCCTCCAGGCCCTGGCCGGGACGCTGGTCCCGCTCGGGGTGGTCGCGGCCGGCACCGGCAACGACTTCGCCCGCTCGCTCGGGCTGCCCGTACGCGAACCCGCCCGGGCGGGCCGGCTGGCAGCCGAGGCCCTCAAGGAGGGCCGGATCCGGGAGATCGACCTCGGCCGGGCGGCCGGCACCTGGTACGGGACCGTGCTGTGCTCCGGCTTCGACTCGCGCGTCAACGACCGGGGCAACCGGATGCGGCTGCCGCTGGGCCGCTTCAAGTACGACCTGGCCATCGCCCTGGAGCTGGCCGCGTTCCGCCCCTTCCCGTACCGGATCACCCTCGACGACGGCCCGGTCGTCGAGACGGAGGCGACCCTGGTGGCCGTCGGCAACCTGTCCTCGTACGGCGGCGGGATGCGCATCTGCGCCGGCGCCGTGCCCGACGACGGGCTCTTCGACGTGACCGTGGTCGGCGACTGCGGGCGCGCCACCCTGCTGAAGGTGTTCCCGCAGGTCTACCGGGGGACCCACCTGACCCACCCCGCGGTCACCGTCCACCGCGCCGCCAAGGTCACCCTCGAAGCACCGGACCTGGGCGCCTACGCCGACGGCGAGCCGCTGGGTCCGCTCCCCGTGACGGCCGAGTGCGTCCCCGGGGCGGTCCGTCTCCTCACGTAAATGACCGGGACTGTTGTCAGGGGCGACGGGTAGGCTCGACAGCAAGATGACCGAAGAACTCTCACCCGCGGAGCGGTACGCCGCTGCCCGGATCCGCGCCGCCGAAGAGGCCTCCGCCCTGGCCCCCTTCCGCGAGATGTACGCATTCGACCTGGACCCGTACCAGGTCGAGGCCTGTAAGGCACTGGAGGCCGAAAAGGGCGTCCTGGTGGCCGCCCCGACCGGCTCGGGCAAGACCATCGTGGGCGAGTTCGCCGTCCACCTCGCCCTCCGGCAGGGCCGCAAGTGCTTCTACACCACGCCCATCAAGGCCCTGTCGAACCAGAAGTACGCCGACCTCGTCAAGCGCTACGGCGCCGCCAAGGTGGGCCTGCTGACCGGCGACAACAGCGTCAACGGCGACGCCCCCGTGGTCGTGATGACCACAGAGGTCCTGCGCAACATGCTCTACGCGGGCTCCCAGGCGCTCAGCGGCCTCGGCTACGTCGTGATGGACGAGGTGCACTACCTCTCCGACCGGTTCCGCGGCGCCGTGTGGGAGGAAGTGATCATCCACCTCCCCGAGTCGGTGACGCTCGTCTCGCTCTCCGCGACCGTCTCCAACGCCGAGGAGTTCGGCGATTGGCTCGACACCGTGCGCGGCGACACCGAGGTCATCGTCTCCGAGGAGCGGCCCGTACCGCTGTGGCAGCATGTGATGGCCGGCCGCCGGATCTATGACCTCTTCGAGGAGGAGTCCGACCACGGAGGCCGCGGCTCCGGGCGCCGGGAGGTCAACCCCGACCTGCTGCGCATGGCCCGCGAGGAGAACAGCCGCACCTACAGCCCCAAGGACCGGCGGCGCGGCAAGATGGTCCGCGAGGCCGACCGCGAGCGCGAGCGCCGCTCCCGCAGCCGGATCTGGACGCCGGGCCGCCCCGAGGTGATCGCCCGCCTGGACAACGACGACCTGCTGCCCGCCATCAACTTCATCTTCAGCCGGGCCGGCTGCGAGGCCGCCGTCCAGCAGTGCCTGTACGCGGGCCTGCGGCTCAACGACGACACCGCGCGCCTGAGGGTCCGTGAGATCGTCGAGGAGCGGACCGCCTCCATCCCCGCAGAGGACCTGCACGTCCTGGGCTACTACGAGTGGCTCGAAGGCCTGGAGCGGGGCATCGCCGCGCACCACGCGGGCATGCTGCCCACCTTCAAGGAGGTCGTGGAGGAGCTGTTCGTACGCGGCCTCGTCAAGGCCGTCTTCGCCACCGAGACCCTCGCGCTCGGCATCAACATGCCCGCGCGCACGGTCATCCTGGAGAAGCTGGTCAAGTGGAACGGCGAGCAGCACGCCGACATCACCCCCGGCGAGTACACGCAGCTCACCGGCCGGGCCGGGCGTCGCGGCATCGACGTCGAGGGCCACGCGGTGGTGCTGTGGCAGCGCGGCATGGACCCGGTGCAGCTCGCCGGGCTCGCGGGCACCCGCACCTACCCGCTGCGCTCCAGCTTCAAGCCCTCGTACAACATGGCCGTGAACCTGGTCAGCCAGTTCGGGCGGCACCGCTCGCGCGAGCTGCTGGAGACCTCCTTCGCGCAGTTCCAGGCCGACCGCTCGGTCGTCGGGATCTCCCGGCAGGTCCAGCGCAACGAGGAGGGCCTGGAGGGCTACCGCGAGGGCATGACCTGCCACCTCGGCGACTTCGAGGAGTACGCGCGGCTGCGCCGCGACCTCAAGGACCGCGAGACCGACCTGGCCAAGCAGGGCGCGGCGCAGCGCCGGGCGCAGGCGGCCGGTTCGCTGGAGAAGCTCAAGCCGGGCGACGTCATCCACGTGCCGACGGGCAAGTTCGCCGGGCTCGCGCTGGTCCTGGACCCGGGCGTGCCGGGCGGACGGGTCAACGGGCACCGGGGGTACGAGTACCAGGAGGGCCCGCGCCCGCTGGTGCTCACCGCCGAGCGGCAGGTCAAGCGGCTCGCCGCGATCGACTTCCCCGTCCCGGTCGAGGCCATCGACCGGATGCGGATCCCCAAGACCTTCAACGCGCGCTCCCCGCAGTCCCGCAGGGACCTGGCGACGGCGCTGCGCAACAAGGCCGGCCACATCCACCCGCAGCGGCACCGGCCGGGCCGGGCCGCCGCGGCCGACGACCGCGAGATCGCGCGGCTGCGCGCGGAGCTGCGGGCGCACCCCTGCCACGGCTGCGACGAGCGGGAGGACCATGCGCGCTGGGCGGAGCGCTACCACCGGCTCAAGCGGGACACGCAGCAGCTGGAGCGGCGCATCGAGGGCCGGACGAACACCATCGCCCGCACCTTCGACCGGATCCACGCCCTGCTGACCGAGCTGGACTACCTGCGCGAGGACGAGGTCACCGTGCACGGCAAGCGTCTGGCGCGGCTCTACGGCGAGCTGGACCTGCTGGCCTCGGAATGTCTGCGCGAGGGCGTCTGGGAGGGGCTGAACCCGGCCGAACTGGCCGCCTGCGTCTCGGCGTTGGTGTTCGAGGCGCGGCAGTCCGACGACGCGGCGCCGCCCAAGGTGCCGGGTGGCGCGGCGAAGGCGGCGCTGGGCGAGATGGTCCGCATCTGGGGTCGGCTCGACGCGCTGGAGGAGGAGCACCGCATCAACCAGGCGGAGGGCGTGGGCCAGCGCGAGCCGGACCTCGGCTTCGCGTGGGCGGCCTACCAGTGGGCCTCCGACAAGAGCCTGGACGAGGTGCTGCGCGAGGCGGAGATGCCGGCCGGTGACTTCGTACGCTGGTGCAAGCAGGTCATCGACGTGCTGGGGCAGATCGCGCAGGCGGCCCCCGCCTCCACGGCCCCCGCGTCCTCGGCGGGCGGCAGCACGGTGGCGCGCAACGCCCGCAAGGCCGTTGACGCACTGCTGCGGGGTGTAGTGGCCTACAGCTCGGTCGGCTAGGCGCATTTGGGGCTTCCTCCAAAGCCCCTCCTGGCCGGATCTCATCTCTTGCCATGATCGTTTCCGTGTGTCCTGTGCGACGATCGGAGTATGAGCGGGGGAACGGGAGAAGGTCCGAGACGGGTCGGTCGGCCGCGCGCCGATCGGCTGAGGCCGGACAGCGGCCGGCCGCCGCGCGAGGAACTCCTCTGCGCGGCGGCCGAACTGTTCACGGTCCGCGGGTACGCGGCCACCACCACGCGGGCGGTGGCCGAACGGGCCGGAATGCGGCAGGCCACGATGTACCACTACTTCGGCGGCAAGGAGGAACTCCTCGCCGAACTGCTGGAGTCCACCGTCGAGCCCTCGCTGGCGCTCTCCCGCCGGCTGCTGGCCGACACCGGCCGGCCCGCCGCCCGCCGGCTGTGGGAACTGTGCCGCTCGGACGTGCTGCTGCTGTGCGGGGGTCCGTACAACCTGGGCGCCCTCTACCTGCTGCCCGAGCTGCGCGCGCAGCGGTTCGCGCAGTTCCGCCGGATGCGCGAGCAACTGCGGGACGGCTACCGGGCGTTGCTGGCCGCCACGCCCGTCGGCGCCCAGCTCGCCGGGGACCAGGCCGGGCTGGACCTGCGCAACGACCTGGTCTTCGGCCTGATCGAGGGCGTCATGCTGGTCCGCCGCTCCGATCCGGGCCGCCCGGTCGCGGCCTTCGCGCAGGCCGCGGCCGACGCCGCCCTGAGGATCGCGGGGCTCACACCGCCGGGCCCGCTTCCCAGCCCGCGCGGTCCTGCCAGGCCTGGAGGGTGAGGCCGGTCTCCAGGCGGTGGGCCAGGCCGGTGACCGGGTCGGTGAAGGCCAGGGTCCGGGCCAGCAGCTGGAGCGGGCGCCGGTAGTCCGACGGGTCGGCCGCCCCGGCCACCACCGGGTAGACGGGGTCCCCCAGGATGGGCAGCCCCAGGCTGTTCATGTGCACCCGCAGCTGGTGGGTGCGTCCGGTGTGCGGGGTGAGCCGGTAGCGGCCCAGGCCGTCGCGGGCCTCGGCGAGCTCGACCAGGCTCTCCGCGTTGGGCTCGGCGCCGGGGACCTCGACGGCGGCCATCACCCCGCGGGTCTTCTCGATGTGGCTGCGGACCAGCCGGGGCAGCTCGAGCGCCGGGTCGTGCGCCGCGATGGCCTCGTACTCCTTGTGGACCCGCCGCTGCTGGAACAGCAGCTGGTAGGCGCCGCGGTCCTCGGGCCGGATGCTGAACATCACCAGCCCGGCCGTCATCCGGTCCAGGCGGTGCGCCGGGCTCAGGGCCGGCAGGTCCAGCTCCCGGCGCAGCCGCGCCAGGGCGGTCTCGGTGACGTGGCTGCCGCGCGGGGTGGTCGCCAGGAAGTGCGGCTTGTCCACCACCAGCAGGTGCCGGTCGCGGTGGACCACGCGGATCGGGAAGGGCACCGGCGGCTCGGGCGGCATGTCCCGGTGGAACCAGAGCCAGCCGCCCGGCTCGTACGGGTCCTCGTGGCGCAGCACCCGTCCGGCCGGGCCGAGGACCCGCCCGGCCGCGAGCAGCCGGGCCATGGACTCCGCGCCGCGGGTGCCGGCGTACCGCTCGGTCAGGTAGTCGCCCAGCCGCGGCCACCGGCCCCCGGGGTCGGGGGGCAGGCGCATCCGGACCGGGTCGATGCCGGCCTGCTGGGGGAGGGGCGCGGGCGGGATGTGCGATCTGCGGGTCATCGGGACCAGGGTAGGCCGCTACCGCCGGGTGAAGGTGCCGAGGTGGTTGTGGTCGAGGTACTCGACGCGGACCGTGCCGTCGGAGAAGGACACACCGGTGCGGCCGACGGCGTTCTCGCCGGTGGTCTCGAAGCTGAACGTGTCGCCGTCGTAGTGCGTCAGCGGGAAGCGCAGGGGCCGCGGCCCGAGGGAGAGGACCAGCCCCTTGCCGGCGGGGTCCGCGGTGACGGTCAGCCGGCCGTAGTACGGGTTCTCGTAGGTGCCGGTGTAGACGCCGTCGGCGCGGGCGGGCTTCGCGCCGGCCGGGGGGTGGTCGTAGTCGGTGTCGGACCGGACCGCGTCGTTCAGCTGCTCGTACGTGGCGGCGAGGAGCGGCAGCCAGTCGGCGGTCGGCTTGCCGTGCTCGGCGATGTCGAAGAAGTCCAGGGCGATGGAGTCGGCGAGGCCCACGGGGGAACCGTTGGTCAGGACGACGATGCCGAGGCGCTCCAGCGGGAGCATCGTGGCGTTGGTGTTGGCGCCGAGCTCGAAGCCCCCGGAGTGGCTCAGGCGCAGCCGGCCGGCGTCGTCGTAGCTGACGTTCCAGCCGAGCCCGTAGAACTGCGGGACGCCGCGGGGGGTCTGGGCCTGGGAGACGATCTCGGGGATCCGGGTGCGGGTGAGGGTGTCGGCGGGGATGACGCGCTTGCCGTCGAGGGTGCCGGTGTTCAGCTGGAGCCGCAGCCAGCGGGCCATGTCGCGGGCGGTGGAACTGGTCCCGCCCGCCGGGGTCTGGGCGTCGGCGTCGCGGACGTGGCGGGGGCTCCAGGTGTTGCCGCCCTTGCCGGGGGTGCCGGTCCTCACGTGGCCGGAGGCCCGGTCCGGGGCCTTGGCGTAGGCGGAGAACTCGGTACTGGTGCGGGTCATGCCGGCGGGCTTGAACAGGGTGTCCTCGCTGAGCCTCTGCCAGCTCACGCCGTGGTCGCGGGCGACGGCCTCGGCGGCGGCGGTGAACCCGAAGTTGGTGTACGCGTAGCTCGAACGGAAGGGGGTCAGCGGCTCCTCGCGGAGGTGGCCGAGGATGTACGCCTGGTCGTAGCCGAGATCCTCCAGGAGGTCACCGGCGTGGTCGGGGAGGCCGCTGCGGTGCGACAACAGGTCGGCGGGGGTGACGTGCGAGGTGACCCACGGGTCCTTGAGGGCGAAGCCGGGGAGGGTGCCGGCGAGGGGCTTGTCCCAGGCGTCGGGGGAGGCCAGGGCCCCCGCGATCACGGTGGAGGTGACCGGCTTGGAGACGGAGGCCAGCTGGAAGACGGTGTCCGGGCCGACCTTGGCGCTCTCGCCGGTGCGGCGGAGGCCGAAGCCCTTGAGGTAGACCACCTCGTCGTCGTGGACGACGGCCACGGAGAGGCCGGGTACCCCGGTGCGGCGCATGCCGTCGGCGATGACGGCGTCGAGGCGGGCCACGGCGGAGGCGACGGCGGCGTCGGTGAGACGCGGCCGCGGGGGCGGGGGAGGGGCGGGCCCGGCGGCCACGGCCCCGGCGGAGGCCAGCAGCATCGCGGCCCCGACGAGTCCGGCGGCGCGGAGCGTACGCATGGGGTCATTGTCCGCCCTGCGGCTGCGGCGCGCCGCTCGGGCGCTACCGGACTCCGCCCGGCCGGGCGTGGGCCGCCGTGCCGGACTCCGTCCGGTGGGCCTGGGGCCGGGGCCGGCACGTGGCCTGCCGGAGTGCACCGCTGCGGGGGCTGCCCCCCCGCCCCGCCCCTTCGCCCGTTCCTCCAGGACTCCGCCCGGACCCCTTCTGGGGCTCCGCCCCCAGACTGAGGCGCGGGCGCGCGGCGCCCGTACGGGGTCCGGGGCGGAGCCCCGGGGAACGGTGGAAGGGCGGGTAGGGGACGGCCCCGCGCAGCGGCGCCCCACCCGCAGGCGACCCACGGGCACCGGCCCCGCCCCAGGTGCGACGGCCGGGGTTCGGCGCGGCGGGCCCGGACCGGGGCGCACCCGGGCGCTGACCGGTGCGAGGCCCGCGTCGCGAACAGCTCGGCTAGGCGGCGGCCCGGGCCGCCAGGTCCTGTTCGGCTTCGACCGTGGCGTTCCAGTCGCGCTTGATCGCGCGCCAGCCCTCGTCCGTCTCGCCCAGGCGCCAGTACCCGGAGATCGACAGCCGCTCGCGGGCGATGCCCCGGTCCAGGCGGAGGTGGCGGCGCAGCTCCTTCACGAAGCCCGCCTCGCCGTGGACGAAGGCGTGGACGTCCGTCGAGGGGAACTCCAGCGCCTTGACCGCTTCCACCAGCGCTTCGCCCACCGGGCGGTCGCCGCGGTGCAGCCAGACCGGGGAGACGCCGTCCGGGGTCGTGACGGGCTGCTCGTCCGCCGGGCCCGAGACCTCGATGAAGGCGTGCACCCGCGCGCCCCGCGGCATCCGCTCCATCGACGCGGCGATGCCCGGCAGCGCGCTCTCGTCGCCCGCCAGCAGGTGCCAGCCCGCGACCGGGTCGGGGGCGTAGCTGCCGCCCGGGCCCAGGAAGTGGACCGGCTCGCCGGGCTGGACGCGGGCCGCCCAGGGGCCGGCCAGGCCCTCGTCGCCGTGGACGACGAAGTCCAGGGTCAGCTCCAGGCGCGCCGGGTCCCACGCTCTGACGGTGTACGCGCGCTGGCGCGGCCAGGCCTCGCGGCGGTGCGTCGCGCGGATCACGTCCAGGTCCCAGGGCTCGGCGTACCGCACGCCCTCGGGTGCGAGGAGGAGCTTGACGTAGTGGTCCGTGTACTCGCCCGCGCCGAAGCCGGCCAGCCCGTCGCCGCCCAGTACGAGGCGGACCATGTGCGGCGTCAGTCGTTCGGTGCGTACGACGACTGCGGTGCCGACGGTACGGGCGCGTCCTTCTGCCACGGTGTCTCCCCTCACGAAGCTTAGGATTACCTAAGTTAGCATCTCATGGGCGCATCGCGCTGCTCAGACGTGACGCCGCTCCTCCCAGTCCCCACCGATGGGCGAGTGCCTCCACCATCTCGGGTCGAGCGGGTGCCTTCGGAAGGGCCGCTTCGAAGGCCGGGAGCGGCACGTCGGCCGCCACCCGGACGACCTTCGGGGCGACCGCCAGGTAGGGGCGGGACTCGTCCAGGCGCTTGCGCTGGGTGGGCGTCAGCTTCGACTTCGGGTCGTCGACCGCCGCGAGGATCCCGGCCAGGTCGCCGTACGCGTCCAGCAGCTTGGCCGCCGTCTTCTCGCCGATGCCCGGCACGCCCGGCAGGCCGTCGCTCGGGTCGCCGCGCAGCAGCGCGAGGTCCGCGTAGCCGGGGCCGTCCACCCCGTACTTCTCGCGCAGCCAGGCCTCGTCGGTCACCTGGAGGGAGCCCACGCCCTTGAGGGGGTACAGGACGCGGCGCCGGCGGGCGTCGTCCACCAGCTGGTAGAGGTCCCGGTCGCCGGTGACGATGTCCACCGGGCCGGTGGCGCGGGCGGTGAGGGTGCCGATCACGTCGTCCGCCTCGTATCCGGCGACCCCGACCCGGGCGATGCCGAACGCGTCCAGCGCCGCCTCGATGATCGGCACCTGCGGCAGGAGGGTGTCCGGCGTCTCCTCCACGTCCGGACCGGACTCCGTTTCCCGCGCGACCCGGTGCGCCTTGTAGGACGGGATCAGCTCCACCCGCCAGTGCGGCCGCCAGTCGGCGTCCATGCAGGCCACCAGGTCGTCCGGGCGGTGGTCCTGGACCAGCCGGCCGATGAAGTCGAGCAGCCCGCGCACGGCGTTGACCGGGGTGCCGTCGGGGGCCTTCACGGAGTCCGGCACGCCGAAGTAGGCGCGGTAGTAGAGGGAGGCGGTGTCCAGGAGCATCAGGCGTCGTGTCGTCACGCAGACGATGATGCCGCACCGCCGCCGGGCGGTGAGGGGTCACCCGGAGTGGGCGGACAGTCACTCAAACAGTTGCCCCGGCGCGCGCGTTCGCGGTGGCTCGCGGAGGGTTTGATCACCGGCAGGGCGTGGAGCCCGGCCGGTCGCGTCCGCCCCGCCCCGTTCCCCCGTCACGTGAGGGTTCCGCATGCCCCGTCGCGGAGTCGCCCGCGCCCTCGTCGCGAGCGCCGTGCTGTCCCTGCTCCCCGCCGGCCCCGCCCGGGCCCACGACGGCTCCGCCGGTCCGGCCGCCGCCACCGCCCGGCAGAGCCCGGCCGAGCTGCGCGAGCGGGTGCGCCGGGAGGTCTCGCCGGCGGAGGCGCGCCTCCTCGGCCCCGAGCACGCCGAGGCGCACGCCCGTACCCGGCTCGCGATGCGCGACGAAGCGGGCCGGCCCGACAGCGTCAGGGCCGCCCGGCTCGACTCCCTGAGGGAGTCTCAGGCCAGGACGAACGCGGGCTTCCGGCCCGCCCTGTACGGTGCGTTCACGGAGTACTTCGGCTCGCCGGACTTCGGTGCGCACACCGCCCTGCTGCCCACCGGCAAGGTGCTGCTGTACTCCTCCGCGCCCACCGGCGCCGCACGCGCCTTCCTGTGGGACCCGGCGAAGGGCACGGCGGCCGGGGCGTTCACGAGGGTCGCCCCGCCTCCCGCCCCCCTCTCCCCCCGTACCCGCCACACCCTCCTGCCCGGCGGCGAGCTCGACGTCTTCGACGGCGACGGGGCCACCGGGCCCTCGCTGGTGTTCGACCCGCGCACGGAGACCTGGAGCCGCGGCCGGAACACCGCCGCCGGCCGCCGGTCGGGCGTCGCGGGCGGGTACGGGCCGCTGTGGGGGACGCGGGCCCCGGCGATGGAACGGTTCCCCACGCTCGGGCACCCCGCCGCGGCCACCGCCCCGGCCTCCGGACCCACCGGCGGACGCCGTCACGACACCACCCTCGCCCTGCCCGACGGGAGCCTGCTCACCGCGAGCGGCGCCTACGACATCCACGACTACGCGGGCGGCCTGCTCAGCCCCGCCCCCGACCTGAAATACCGCCAGCTGGAGCTGCACGACACCAAGGGCGGCTGGCGGCTCGGGCCGGTGCAGCGGCTGCCGCGCGGCCACCACTCCAACGCGCTGCTCCTCCCGGACGGCCGCGTCATGATCACCGGCGACGAGCTCCAGCAGACCGCCCACGACCCGGACCTGCACGACGGCATGCCCGGCAGCATCGAGATCTACGAGCCCGCCCAGCTGCACCAGGGACCCCGGCCCGTGCTCGACGAGGTGCCCTCGGAGCCGCTCGCCCCCGGTGCCCGCTTCACCGTGCGCACCCGCACCCCGGACCGGGTCCGGCGGGCCGTCCTGCTGGCCCCGGACACCGCCACGCCCGCCTCCGGCACCGGCCGGCGGCCCGTCGAACTGCCGATCGGGCGGCGGGCGGGCGGGGTCCTCACCCTCCAGGCCCCACCACCCGGCGCCGCCCTGGCCCCGGGCCCCCACCTGCTCTTCCTCCTCGACGCGCACGGCGTGCCCGGCATCGCGCGCTGGGTCCGGCTGGCCTGACCCCGACCGCCCCCCGACCCCACCCGCTCCCGCTCCTCCGCCCCACCCTCCCAGGAGACCCGATGGACGACGCGCAGCCCCCCGCCCCCGCCCGCAGGACCGTCATCAAGGCCGGGGCGGCGGCCGCCGCCGCGCTCGCCGTGTGCCCCGTCGGCGCCTCCGCCGCGCAGGCCGCGCCGGCCGCGACGCCGGGCAGGCCGGCCCCCGCCCCGTCCGCGGGCGGTCCCGGGTCCGCCGGCCTGCCCCTGCGCACCGACCGCACCAGCCAGGGTGACATCCTGGCGGGCTCCCGCAAGGACCACGCCTGCCTGCTGCTCCTGCACTTCCACGACGCCGGGCGGGCCCGGGCCTGGCTCGCCCGGCTGCTGCCGGAGATCTCCACCACCGAGGAGATGGCCCGGTTCAACGCCGCCTTCAGCGCGGCCCGCCTCAAGGCGGGCGGCGCCCACCCGTCCGGGCTCTCCGCCCAGTGGACCGGGCTGTCCCTCACGCACGCCGGGCTGCGCCTGTTCGCCGGCCGCGAGCCCTTCCCCGCCCTGCCCGCCGGCAGCACCGCCGAGGCGTTCGCGCAGGGCGCCGCCCAGCGCGCCGAGGCGCTCGGCGACACCGGCGAAAGCGCCCCCCGCTCCTGGCTGTTCGGCGCCGAGGAGCCCGGGGGCGCCGTGCACGCCGTCCTCAGCCTCTCGGCGGACGACCCCGCCCGGCTCGCCTCCGCCGTCGCCCGCCACAAGGAGGCCCTCGGCCCGGCCGGCGGCGAGGTCGTCTTCCGGCAGAACGGCGGCAAGCTGCCGGGGGCGCTGAAGGGGCACGAGCACTTCGGCTTCTCCGACGGCATCAGCCAGCCCGGCGTACGCGGCTTCCACGAACCGGACCCGGCCGACGGGACCACCGTGAAGGGCAAGCCGGGGACCCGTCTGGTCCCGCCCGGGGAGTTCCTCGTCGGGCAGGAGAAGGCCGGGCGGCGGCCCGCCGGACTGCCCGCCTGGGCCACCGGCGGCTCCTTCCAGGTGGTGCGGAGGATGGCCCAGGACGTCCCGGGCTGGTGGGCGCAGGCCCGCGAACGGCTGGCCGACCTCAAGAGGGCCGGGGCCGCGCCGCCCGAGGCGACCGAGACCTGGGTCGCGGCCCGCCTCGTCGGCCGGTGGCCCGGCGGCACGCCCGTCGCGGGCTGCCCGCTCGCCGAGCAGCCCGCTCCCTTCGGGACGGACCCGGACGCCGCCCTGAAGTACGCGGACGACCCCGACGGCCGGCGCACCCCGTTGTTCGCGCACATCCGCAAGGGCAACCCGCGCGACGGCCTCGTGCCCGCCCCCGGCCGGCCCCCGCTGGCCGCCGCCGAGCTGGACAACCGGCGGATCATCCGGCGCGGCATCCCCTACGGCCCCGCCTACGACTTCGAGCGGCCCGCCGGGGAGCAGCGCGCCCCGCGCGGCCTGGTCTTCGTCGGCTACCAGGCCGACCTCGTCCAGCAGTACGAGTTCGTCATCAAGCGGTGGATCGACGAGACCGACTTCCCGCCCGGCCGCAACCCCCGCGTCGGAGCGGACCCGGTCATCGGCCCGGAGTCCCCCGTCACCTTCGAGACCGCATCCGAGCGCGGCAGCCGCCCCACCACCCTGCGCTTCGGCCGGTTCGTGCGCACCGAGGGCGCCCTCTACGCCTTCACGCCCTCGCTGCCCACCCTGCGCGCCCTGGCCGAGGGCCGCCTCGACGACTCGGTGGAGGTCCACGCCGGCACCGTCCTGCGTGCCGGCGACGTCCTCGACGCGGGCGCCGTACGGCTGGCCTTCCAGGCCGACGGGGACCTCGTCCTGCTCGACGCCGAGGGCGCCCGCCTGTGGAACGCGGGCACCGGCGGCGCCGGCCGGGAGGCCGTCTTCTCCGCCGACGGCGAGCTGAGCGTGCGCGACGCAGGGGGTGCGAGCGTGTGGAGCAGCGGGACCGGCGGGCACCCCGGGGCCCGGCTGCTGGTCCGTCCCGCCGGCGACGTGGTGGTGCTCGACGGCGACCGCGCCCTGTGGAGCAAGGGCGGGGCCCGCGTAGGGTGACGGGGGAACCACGGGAACCGGCCGGGTCGCCGCCGGCTGGGCCCTTGCGCGCGAATCCGGAGGCGGTTGCTGCGTAAGGTGCTTAGAGCACACCGATGTGCGACGACGGACAGGGGAGGGCAGCCCCGACATGAACGGCAAGGAAGACGGAAGCACCGCGGACGCCGCGGACGGCGGGCGCTACGCGGCCGCGCGTGCGGGCGCGGCCGACGCCCACGACAAGGAAAAGGACTCCAAGGAGCCGCTGCGGGTGGGCGTCGCCGTGCGCAAGCGGCGCCGCGCGCTGCACCTGACCCTCGCCGCGGTGTCAGCGCGCAGCGGCCTGTCCGTCCCCTTCCTCAGCCAGATAGAGAACGAGCGGGCCCGCCCCAGCATGCGCTCGCTGGAGCGGGTCGCGGACGCGCTGGAGACCACGGCCCTCGACCTGCTGGCCGCCTCCGACACGGCGCGCACCGTGGACCTCGTACGGGCCGGGGACGAGTCCGGGACCGCTCCGGTGACGGGCGTGCGCCCCCTGGTGCGCGGCCACCACCAGCTGCACGCGCTGGAGTTCACCGGCGACCAGGACGCGGGCCGCGAGTACCAGCACCGCAACGACGAGCTGATGTACGTGGTGGCCGGCGCCTGCCAGGTGGAGGCCGAGGGGCGGGCGTACCGGCTGGAGTGCGGGGACGCGCTGTTCCTGTCCGGCGGGGTGCGCCACCGCTGGCGGGCGGTCAGCGACGACACCCGGCTGCTGGTCGTCGCCGTGGGCGACCACATCCACGCCACCTCCGAGCCGCCCTCGCCGGGGCGCTGAGGCGGTGCGCGTCGTCTCGCTCGTGCCGTCCCTGACCGAGGCGGTGGCCGTGAGCGCGCCCGGCGTGCTGGCCGGGGTGACCGACTGGTGCACGCACCCCGCCGGCCTGGGGGACGCCGTGCGGATCGGGGGCACCAAGAACCCGGATGTACGGGCGGTCGTGGAGCTGCGCCCGGACCTCGTGATCGCCAACGAGGAGGAGAACCGGGCCCCCGACCTGGCGGCGCTGCGCGCGGCCGGGGTGGAGGTGCTGGTCACCGAGATCCGCAGCCTGCCGCAGGCGCTGAGCGAGCTGGACCGGGTGCTGGTGGGGGCCCTGGGGCTGAAGCGGCCCCCGTGGCTGGACCGGGCCGAGCAGGCCTGGGCGGCCGTGGAGCCCGTCGGATCCCTGACCGCGTTCGTACTGGTGTGGCGGCGGCCCTGGATGGTGCTGGGCCGCGACACCTTCGCCGGGGACCTGCTCGCGCGGCTGGGCGTGCGCAACGTGTACGCGGAGCACCCGGAGCGGTATCCGAGGGTGCCGCAGGCGGAGCTCGCCGCGAGCGGCTGCGATCTGGTGGTGCTGCCGGACGAGCCGTACCGCTTCACCGCCGCGGACGGCCCGGAAGCCTTCCCCGGGCTGCCCGCCGGCCTGGTCAGCGGCCGCCACCTGACCTGGTACGGGCCCTCCCTGGCACGGGCCCCGCAGGTGCTGGCGGCAGCCGTGGAGGCGGCGCTCCGGACGCGGGCCGTCTAGACGGCCTAGCAGGCCGGCAGCAGGCGGCCGGCGAACAGGCCGCGCAGGGTGTGGACGGCGGCCGGCAGCCAGGCCGTCAGCAGGGCCAGGAACAGGGCGGTGGCCAGCCAGGCGAAGGCGTCCAGACCGGTGTGGCGGGCCAGCCCGGCGGCGCCGGTGACGCAGGTGCCGACGGGGAAGGTCAGCGCCCACCAGGTCATCGCGAAGCCCATGCCGCCACGGGCGGCCCGGACCAGCATCGAGACGGCGAGGGCCAGCCACAGCAGGGCGAAGCCCATGACGGGCACCCCGTAGACCACCGCGAAGGCCCCGAGGGCGTGCGCGTGGGCGGCGTCGATCGCCCCGGGGGCCACGTCGGCGAGCTGGTTCACGGCGGTGGTGGACTGGCCGAGGGGGCCGAGGACCAGGAACAGGGTCGGGGTCAGCACCAGGGGCAGCGGGCCGCTCACGACCAGCCGGCCGAAGACCAGGGGGAGCAGCAGCAGGGTGGCCAGCAGGCTGACGCCGAACATGGCGTAGCAGGCCAGCAGCAGTGCCTCGCGGGGCTGCCCGGCGGGCAGGTGGGGGACCAGCAGCGGGCCGACGGCGGCGGAGACCATGGGGGAGACCACGGGCAGCAGCCAGACGGGGGTGGCCCGGGAGGCGTCCACCTCGTGCCGGACGACCATCAGATAGGGCACCACCACGGCCATGACCAGGCCGATCAGGGTGCCGGCGGTGAAGAGCACGGCGTCCGCGGCGACGGCGGCGCCCGTCCCGACGAGGTCCTTGCCGACGATCAGGGTGCCGCCGCCGACGGCCAGCAGGGCCATCGCGAGGCAGCCGTAGAAGGGCGCCACGGCCGGGTCGAGGAGGTGGGCGCGGGCCTGGTCGCGGTGGTGGAGCCAGTGCCCGGCCCGGGCGGCCAGCAGCACGGCGAGGGCCACGGCGGACAGCGCCCAGGCGATCTGGCAGGCCACGCGCTGGCCGGGGAGCTGGTACGGGAGGGTCGCGCCGGCGTTGGCGATGATCGCCGTGCCCATGACGGGGGCGTACCAGTTGGGGGCGAGGTGGCGCAGCCGCGGGACCTTGTGGGTCCGCAGGACGGGTGCGGCGGTGGTGCGGGGGCGTACGACGGTGGTGGCCATGGGCCCAGCGTCCCGTCGGGAGGGAACCTGCGGCAGAGGCCGCAGGTCTATGAGGCCATAAACTGATGTTATGGGTAACGAGGAGCTGGTTCCGCTCGCGCACCGCGTGCCGGACCTGGGAGCGCTGGAGCTGCTGCTCACGGTGGCCCGGGTGGGCAGCCTGAGCGGCGCAGCGCGGCGGCTGGGCATCACGCAGCCGGCGGCGAGCAGCCGCATCCGGGCCATGGAGACCCGGCTCGGGGTGGCGCTGGTGGACCGCTCGCCGCGCGGCTCGACGCTGACGGCCGAGGGCGCGCTGGTCACCGACTGGGCCCGGCGGGTGGTGGAGGCCGCCGAGGCCTTCGACGTGGGGGCCCAGGCGCTGCGGGGCCGGCGGGACTCGCGGCTGCGGGTGGCGGCCAGCATGACCATCGCCGAGTACCTGCTGCCCGGGTGGCTGATCGCCCTGCGCGGCGAGCGGCCCGACACGGCGGTGTCCCTGCACGCCGGGAACTCGGCCGACGTCGCCCAGCGGGTCCTCGCGCACGAGGCCGACCTCGGCTTCGTGGAGGGGCTGACCGTCGCCGACGGCCTGGACTCCGCCGTCATCGCGCAGGACCGCCTGGTGGTGGCGGTGGCGCCGACCCACCCGTGGGCGCGGCGCTCGCGCGGGGTGGAGCCGGCGGAACTGGCCCGCAGCCCGCTGATCCTGCGGGAACGGGGCTCGGGCACCCGGCAGGTCCTGGACGCCGCGCTCGCCGCTTCCGGGGGGCTGGCCCAGCCGCTGCTAGAGCTGGCCTCGACCACCGCCGTCAAGGCGGCGGCGCTCAGCGGGGCCGGGCCGTGCGTCCTGTCGGAACTCGCGCTGGACGACGAACTGTCGACCCGCCGGCTGGTGGAGGTCCCCGTCCCGGGCGCCGCCCTCGCCCGCGCCCTGCGCGCGGTCTGGCCCACCGGCTCCCGCCCGGCGGGCCCGGCGCGCGACCTGCTGTCGCTGACCCGGCGCTGAGGCGCAATGGCGCTCCCCGGCGTCGGGGAACCGCACCCCGGCACTCGGTCCCGGTGCCGCGCGGCGGGACCAGCACGGCTCAGCTGCGTGCCTGGAGCGACTTCGTCAGGAGCCCGCCCGCGACGATCAGGGCCACGCCCAGCCACCACACGTTCCCGTCGAAGACCAGCACGGCGATGCCGATCGGCACCAGCAGCCCCGCCAGCGGCAGTAGCAGCCCCGCCGTGGGCGGCGCCCCGCCCCGGCCGTCCGCGCGGGCACGGAGCACCTGCGGGTACCAGACCGTGAAGCGCACGGCGGCGACGATGGCCAGGATCTGGATGATCCAGCCCGTCCAGATGTTGTCGGGGTTGTGCAGCACCAGGTCGCCGAAGCCGCCCGCGAGGGCCGCCACCAGGAAGGCGAGCCCCCACGCGCCGGTGATCACGTAGTTGGCGCGCAGGAAGGCGGGCGCGTGCCACAGGGACGGGTCGGTCCGCTCGCGGGCGTACTGCAGGGTGAAGGGCATCCGCACCGCCATCGACCCGAAGGCGATCACCGTCAGGGTGAGGTTCGCGATCTCCCCCGCGTACGTCTCCAGCCAGCGCAGCGTGCCGTCGCCCGCCAGGGCGCCGATGACCGCCAGCGCGGCGAAGAACACCACGTCGGCCAGCTCCAGCAGCTTCCAGGACGCGGCCCGGTGCACCAGCCGGCCCACCACCACCAGCGCGAGGGCCGCGGCCAGGGCGATCCCGACCGCGACCTCGAACCGTCCCGGGCCGACCAGCAGGGAGAAGAGGATCCACGGCGCCATCCCGACGACCGGGTTCTCCAGGAACCCGGACGCCGGGCCGGTGGCCCTGCCGCGGCCTTCCGCGCCTTCCGTCCGCACCCTCCCAGCCTGCGCGCGGCCGGGACGGGCGGCCATTCGGGGGGTCAGGACACCGCGACCGCCGTGCGGGCGCCGGCCGCCTCGACCAGCGAGGCCATCACCCGGGTGTCCTTGTCCCGCTCCGGGTGCCACTGCACGCCCAGCACCCAGCGCGAGCGGTCGGGGATCTCGATGGCCTCCACCGTGCCGTCCACCGCGTACGCCGAGACGACCAGCTCCCGGCCCAGGCGGTCCACGGCCTGGTGGTGGTACGTCGGGACGTCCGCCTCCTCCGGGACCAGCTCCGCGTACCGGGTGCCCGCGACGGGACTGACGGGGTGCCAGGAGGTGACGCCCGGGGTGTGGACGTGGCCGTCGATGTGCTGGATCAGGGTGCCGCCCAGGGCCACGTTCAGCGCCTGCATGCCCCGGCAGATGCCCAGTACGGGGAGGTCGGCGTCCAGGGCGGCCCCGATCAGGGCGAGTTCCCATTCGTCGCGGACCCGCGCGGGGGGACCCGTACGGGGGTCGCGCGCGGCCCCGTAGCGGGCCGGGTCGACGTCCGGGCCGCCCGAGACCACCAGGCCGTCCAGCCGGCTCAGCACCTCCGCGGCCCGCTCCGGTTCGTCCGGCGGCAGCAGCACGGCCGCGCCGCCCGCCGCCTGCACCAGCTCGTAGTACCCGGCCGGGACGAGGGACGCGGGCAGGTCCCACACGTTGTAGCGGGTGGATTCCTCCACGTAGGCGGTGATGCCGATGAGCGGCCTGGGCACGGATTACCTCCAGGATGGTGCCGGATCGAGGGGCGGTACAAGGCTCTCAGCCGCGGGTCAACTCCGCCTCGGCTTCCGCCAGCGCGGCGGCCTCTTCCTCGGGTGCCGAGGCCACGAGGCGGTGGCGGCTGAAGAGCGCGAAGTAGGCGAGGGCGACGGCGTACACGGCGAGCGCGATGAGCGCCGCGTCCTGGTCCACCAGGAAGGTGGCGACCAGCGCCGACAGGGCGAGGACGAAGGCGACGGAGGAGGTCAGGACCCCTCCGGGGGTGCGGTAGGGCCGTTCCAGCGCGGGTTCGCGGCGCCGCAGCACGATGTGCGAGAGGGCCATCAGGGCGTACGAGATGGTCGCCCCGAACACCGCGACGTTCAGCATCCGCGCGCCGTCGCCGGTGGCCGCCGCGAGGGCGAACCCGATGGCGCCCGGAATCACCAGTCCGAGGTACGGGGCCTTGCGCTTCGAGGTGAGGGACAGGAAGCGCGGCAGGTACCCGGCCCGGGACAGGGCGAAGAGCTGGCGCGAGCCGGCGTAGATGAGCGAGAAGAAGGAGGCGACCAGCCCGGCGAGCCCGGCGTAGTTGACGAAACGGCTGAGCGCGGTCGGCCCGCCGTCCCCCTCCAGGGCGACGACCAGCGGGTTCCCGGCGGTCCTGAGGGCGTCGGCGCCCTGCGCGCCGGTGGCGGCGAAGAAGGTGATCACGGCGAGCAGCGTGAGGACGCCCATGGCGATGGCGAGCGCCTTCGGCATGGAGCGGACCGGGTCCTTGGCCTCCTCGGCGGCGAGCGGTACGCCCTCGACGCCCAGGAAGAACCACATGCCGAAGGGGAAGGCCGCCCAGATGCCGAGGACTCCGAAGGGCAGCCAGGAGCCGGAGCCGAACGCGTCCGGGTCCACCGGGATGTCGTCCAGGGCGCCCGCGTCGAAGCCGGTGAGGGCCCCGAGGGCGAAGACCAGCAGTGCGGCCACGGCGACGGCGGTGACGACGAGGCTGAAGCGCAGCGCCTCGCCCACGCCCCACAGGTGCACGCCGATGAAGAGGGCGAAACAGCCGAGGTAGACCGGCCAGCCGGAGGTCAGCCCGAACAGGCCGAGGGACTCGACGTAGTCGCCGATGAAGATGACGATCGCCGCCGGGGCCAGGACGTACTCGATGAGGATGGCGGTGCCGGTCAGGAAGCCGCCCCAGGGGCCCAGCGCGCGGCGGGCGAAGCCGTAGCCGCCGCCCGCCGTCGGCAGGATCGTGGACAGCTCGGCGAGGGAGAACACCAGGCAGGCGTACATGGCGCCCATGAGCACGGTGGCGATGGCCAGGCCGCCGAAGCCGCCCTTGTCCAGGCCCACGTTCCAGCCGGAGAAGTCGCCGGAGACTACGTACGCGACACCGAGGCCGGTCAGCAGCAGCCAGCCGGCGCTGCCGCGGCGCAGGGAGCGGCGTTCGAGGTACGCGGCGTCCGAGTCCCCCGGGGAGGGGGGACTGGACACGGGCACGGGTGCGATGTCGTCGGCCATGTGCGCTCCTGCCTAGGGCAATGCAATGGTTGTGAGGCGTACCTTTGCGTCAAGGGTGTGGAGCGCGCAAGACCCCCGCGTTAAACGGGGGTTACGAAAACCTCCCCGGCGCCTCACGCCAGGAACCCGCGCAGCAGGGCCGCCGTCCCACAGCAGTGCTCGCGCATCACCGCCCGCGCCCCCTCCGCGTCGCGCTCCAGCACCGCCTCCACCAGCGCCGTGTGCTGCTGCTGCGAGTGCTCCAGGTTGCGCACCAGCAGCGGGATGCAGTCCAGCAGGTCGTTCACGCGCGCCCGGACGGCCGCGTACTGGGCCGTCAGGGTGGCGGAGCCGGCGAGTTCGCACAGCGCGAGGTGGAAGAGGGTGTCCTGGCGGCGGTACTCCGCGAGCGGGGCGTCGTGGGTGGCCGCCAGCGCCGCCAGCAGTCGCTCGGCGCCCTCCTCCGAGAGCCCCTGTGAGGCGCACAGCCCGGCCGCGCCCACCTCCAGCACCTCGCGGAAGCGCAGCACGTCCTCGATGTCCACCCCGGCCACGCGCCGCCGCAGCTCCTCCTCGGCGCCGCCGGCCGGCGTGTCCGGGCGGGCCAGCACGAACGTTCCGCCGTACCGCCCGCGCCGGGCCTCCACCAGGCCCTGGTCCTGGAGCACTTTGAGCACCTCGCGCAGGGTGACCCGGCTGATCCCCATCCGCTCCGCCAGCTCCCGCTCCGGCGGCAGCCGCTCCCCGCCCGGCACCAGGCCCAGCCGGACCACCTGGAGGATCTGCTCCAGGGCCTCCTCGAAACCGTTGCCCGCCCGCACCTGCCGCAGCACGGGATTCAGCCGCGCGATCGCGCCACCGCCGCTCGCCGTGTCGGTCATCTCGGCCCCTCCCCTTCCCAAGCAATGGTTCTGTTCAATACCTTAGGCCTCCTCGGCTCACCGAAGGAGAGATTCCAGTGGTAGACCGCAAGCCGCCGCTCGCGCCCGGGGAGCTCCGTGCCCTCGTCGCGAGCGGTGAGATCGACACCGTCGTCCTGGCCTTCCCCGACATGCAGGGACGTCTTCAGGGCAAGCGGTTCGCCGCACAGTTCTTCCTCGACGAGGTCCTCGCCCACGGCACCGAGGGCTGCAACTACCTCCTCGCCGTCGACACCGACATGAACACCGTCGACGGATACGAGATGTCCTCCTGGGACCGCGGCTACGGCGACTTCGCCATGCGCCCCGACCCCGCCACCCTGCGCCGCATCCCCTGGAACCCCGGCAGCGCCTTCATCATGGCCGACCTGGGCTGGAACGACGGCACCCCCGTCGTGGCCGCCCCCCGGCAGATCCTGCGCCGCCAGCTGGAGCGGCTCGGCGAGCTCGGCTACACCGCCATGGTCGGCACCGAGCTGGAGTTCATGGTCTTCCAGGACACCTACGAGCAGGCCTGGAACGCCAACTACCGGGGCCTGACCCCCGCCAACCAGTACAACATCGACTATTCCGTCCTCGGCACCGGCCGCGTCGAACCCCTCCTGCGCCGCATCCGCAACGAGATGCAGGCCGCCGGCCTGGTCGTCGAGTCCGCCAAGGGCGAGTGCAACCTCGGCCAGCACGAGATCGCCTTCCGCTACGACGAAGCGCTCACCACCTGCGACCAGCACGCCGTCTACAAGACGGGCGCCAAGGAGATCGCCGCCCAGGAGGGCGTCTCGCTCACCTTCATGGCCAAGTACGACGAGCGCGAGGGCAACTCTTGCCACATCCACCTCTCGCTCACCGACGCCGACGGACGCAACGCCATGGCCGCCGCCGACGCCGACCAGGACCACGGCATGTCGACCGTGATGCGCCACTTCCTGGCCGGCCAGCTGGCCGCACTGCGCGACTTCTCCCTTCTCTACGCCCCCAACGTCAATTCGTACAAGCGTTTCCGCCCGGGATCCTTCGCGCCCACCGCCGTCGCCTGGGGCTACGACAACCGCACCTGCGCCCTGCGCGTGGTCGGCCACGGCCGCTCCACCCGCTTCGAGAACCGCCTCCCCGGCGGCGACGTCAACCCCTACCTCGCCGTCGCCGGCCTGGTCGCGGCGGGCCTGTACGGCATCGAGAACCAGCTGGAACTGCCCGAAGCCTGCACCGGCAACGCCTACACCGCCGACTACGCCCACGTCCCCGCCACCCTGCGCGAGGCCGCGGAACTCTGGGAGAACAGCGAGATCGCCAAGGCCGCCTTCGGCCCCGAGGTCGTCGCCCACTACCGCAACATGGCCCGCGTCGAACTCGACGCCTACGACTCCGCGGTGACCGACTGGGAGCTGCGCCGCTCCTTCGAACGCCTCTGACCCCCACCGCACCGGTGGAGCAGCACCGACAGACCGGCACCGAACGACCGGCACCGAACGACCGGAACCGAACGACCGGAACCGAAAGACCAGAGAGGCACCACGTGACCGATGTGCTGGCCCCCGCCAGTCTGAGCGTCCTGAACCCGGCCACCGAGGAACTCGTCGCCACCGTCCCGGCCGCCACACGGGACGACGTCGACGCGGCCGTCGTACGCGCCACCGCCGCCCAGCGCCACTGGGCCGCCGCCGCACCCGCCGACCGGGCCCGGCTCCTGCGCCGCTTCGCCGCGGTCGTCGACGCACACGTCGAGGAACTGGCCCTGCTGGAGGTCCGCGAGGCCGGCCACACCATCGGCAACGCCCGCTGGGAAGCGGGCAACGTCCGCGACCTGCTGGACTACGCCGCCGGGGGAGTCGAACGCCTCTCCGGCCGCCAGATCCCCGTCGCCGGCGGCATCGACGTCACCTTCCTCGAACCCCTCGGCGTCATCGGCGTGATCGCCCCCTGGAACTTCCCGATGCCGATCGCCGCCTGGGGCCTCGCACCCGCCCTCGCCGCGGGCAACGCCGTGCTCCTCAAGCCCGCCGAGACCACCCCCCTCACCGCCCTGCGCCTCGCCGAACTCGCCCTCGAAGCCGGGATCCCCGAACACCTCTTCCAGGTGCTCCCCAGCCACGGAACGGTCGCCGGGGACGCGCTGGTCGAACACCCCGGCGTCGCGAAGATCGTCTTCACCGGCTCCACCCGCGTCGGCAAGCAGATCATGGCCAAGTGCGCCGAGCGGGTGAAGCGCGTCACCCTCGAACTCGGCGGCAAGAGCCCCAACATCGTCTTCGCCGACGCCGACCTGGAGGCCGCCGCGGCGGCCGCCCCCATGGCCTTCCTCGACAACACCGGCCAGGACTGCTGCGCCCGCACCCGGATCCTCGTACAGCGCACCGCCTACGACCGCTTCCTCGAACTCGTCGCCCCCGGCATCGAGTCCGTGGCCGTGGGCGACCCGCTCGACGAGAAGACCCTGATGGGCCCGCTCATCTCCCGCGCCCAGCTGGAACGCGTCCGCTCCTACGTCACCGACGACCTCACCGCCGTCCGCGGCACCGCCCCCGAGGGCCCCGGATTCTGGTACCCGCCCACCCTCGTCACGGGCGCCGCCCCCACCGCGCCCGTCGCCACCGAAGAGGTCTTCGGCCCCGTCGCCGTCATCCTCCCGTTCGAGGACGAGGAGGACGCCGTACGCCTGGCCAACGCGACCGAGTACGGACTCTCCGGCTCCCTCTGGACCCGCGACGTCGGCCGCGCCCTGCGCGTCTCCCGCGCGGTCCGGGCCGGCAACCTCTCCGTCAACTCCCACAGCAGCGTCCGCTACTGGACCCCCTTCGGCGGCTACCAGCAGTCCGGTCTCGGCCGCGAGCTCGGACCCGACGCCCTCACCGCATTCACCGAGACCAAGAACGTCTTCATCAGCACGGAGGCCTGAACCCCATGACCGACCGCACCGAAGAGATCGTCTGCCGCCGCCTGGTCGGCCGTACCGCCGTCATCACCGGAGCCGGCAGCGGCATCGGCCTCGCCACCGCCCGCCGCCTCGCCTCCGAAGGCGCCGACGTCGTCTGCGCCGACATCGACCCGGTCGCCGGCAAGGCCGCCGCCGAGGAGGTCGGCGGGACCTTCGTCCAGGTCGACGTCACCGACAAGGAGCAGGTCGACGCCCTCTTCAAGACGGCCTTCGACACCTACGGGTCCGTCGACATCGCCTTCAACAACGCCGGCATCTCGCCCCCCGACGACGACTCCATCCTCACCACCGAACTCGATGCCTGGCGCCGCGTCCAGGACGTCAACCTGACCTCCGTCTACCTCTGCTGCAAGGCCGCCCTCCCCTACATGCAGCGCCAGGGCCGCGGCTCCATCATCAACACGGCCTCCTTCGTGGCCGTCATGGGCGCAGCCACCTCCCAGATCTCCTACACCGCCTCCAAGGGCGGCGTCCTCGCCATGTCCCGCGAACTCGGCGTCCAGTTCGCCCGCGAGGGCATCCGCGTCAACGCCCTGTGCCCCGGACCCGTGAACACCCCGCTCCTCCAGGAGCTGTTCGCCAAGGACCCCGAGCGCGCCGCCCGCCGCCTCGTGCACATCCCGCTCGGCCGGTTCGCCGAACCCACCGAGATCGCCGCCGCGGTCGCCTTCCTCGCCAGCGACGACTCCTCCTTCATCAACGCCACCGACTTCCTGGTCGACGGCGGCATCTCCGGCGCCTACGTCACCCCCCTGTAAACCCCGCCCCCGCACCCCCCACCCGGCAGCCGGGCGTCGCACGACGCCCGGCTGCCGTGCTCCACCACCACCGACGGCCTCCCCACACCCAGGAGCGTCCCCGCAGTGACCCGCCCCAGCACCGCCCGGCGGCTCCGGGCCGCCGCGGCCGCCGTGACGACCGCCGCCACCCTCGCCACCCTCGCCATGACCGCCCCCGCCGCCGAAGCGGCCCGTCGGCCCGCCGCCCACTGCACCACCCCGCGGCTCGCCGCCGGCTGGTACGGCGACAACCAGGCCCGCCTCCAGCAGCTCATCGACCGCCACGGCGACTGCGGCCCCCACCGGCCCGGCCGCGCCAGACCCGTGGCCGTCTTCGACTGGGACAACACCGTCGTCAAGAACGACGTCGGCGACGCCACCATGTTCTGGCTGCTGCGCAACGGGAGGATCCGCCAGCCCGCCGGCGGCGACTGGACCACCACCAGCCGCCACCTCACCCCGCCCGCGGCCCACGCCCTCGCCACCGCCTGCGGCCCCCTCGCCCGCCCCGGCGCCCCCCTGCCCACCGGCACCCCCGAGGGCGCCGCCTGCGCCGACGAGCTGAACGCCGTCTACGGCACCGCCGCCACCCGGACCGGCGCCGCGGCCTTCGCCGGCTGGGACCGCCGTACGACCGAGCCCGGCTACGCCTGGCTGGCGCAGCTGATGCAGGGCTGGACCGCGAGCGAGATCCGCGGCTTCGCGGCCGCGGCCCGCACCGAGAACCTCACCGCGCCCATCGGCACGCGACAGCAGGTAGGCACCGGCACCGCCACCGGCTGGGTCCGCTACTACGACCAGCAGCGCGACCTCATCGCGAACCTCCGGCGCGCCGGCTTCGACGTCTGGATCAGCTCCGCCTCACCCCAGCCCGTCGTCGAGGTCTGGGCCCAGGGCGCCGGCATCGACGCCCGCCACGTCATCGGCATCCGCAACACCACCCGCGGCGGCACGCTGACCGCCCACCTCCAGGGCTGCGGATCCGTCCCCGACGGCGCCGACACGCTGATCCCGTACATCGACGGCAAGCGCTGCTGGATCAACAAGGAGGTCTTCCGGGTACGCGGCCGGGCCGCCGGGGAAGTCCAGCCGGCCGCCCGCCGCCAGGTCTTCGCCGCGGGCGACTCGGACACCGACGTCACCTTCCTGCGCGACGCCACCGCCCTGCGCCTGGTGGTCAACCGCAACAAGAACGAGCTGATGTGCCGGGCCTACGACAACAGCGACGGCAGGTGGATCGTGAACCCGATGTTCATCGAGCCCAAGCCCCGCAGAACCAGCCCCTACCCCTGCTCCACCACCGGCCACACCGACCACGACGGCACCCCCGGCCCCGTCCGCCGGGATGACGGCGGCGTCATCCCCGACCAGACGGACACCGTCCACTAGAGGAAGGTCCGGCCCTCGCCCCGGTACGTGGGGACCGAGTCCACGACCCGGTCCCCCTCCACCAGGTGCAGGACGTCGAACCGCTCGCACAGCTCCCCGGCCTTCGCGTGCCGGAACCACACCCGGTCGCCGATCAGCAGGTCGTCCGCCGGGCTCCCCAGCAGCGGCGTCTGCACCTCCCCGGCCCCCTCCTGCGGGTCGTAACGCAGTCCCGCGGGCAGGTACGGCACCGGCAGCCGGTCGGCGCCCGCCGCCCCCGAAGCCGGATAGCCGCCGCCCAGCACCGTCACCACCCCCACCCCGGGCCGCCGGACCACCGGCTGCGCGAACAGTGCGGCCGGACGCCCCCGGAACGAGGTGTAGTTGTCGAACAGCCGGGGCACGTACAGCCCCGACCCGGCGGCGATCTCCGTCACCGCCTCCTCGGCCGCCGTCTGCGCCACACTGCCGGTCCCGCCGCCGTTGACGAACTCCAGGTCCGGCACCACCGCCCGTACCGCCCGCACCGCCTCGGCCCGCCGTACCGCCAGCTCCCTGCGGGCCGCGCCCTGCATCAGCCGGATCACCCGCGAGCGCACCGGCCGCCCGGCCAGCGCGTCACCGACCCCGGCCACGTGCCCCTCGTAGCCCATCAGCCCCACCACCCGGAAGCCCGGCCGCGCCGCCACCGCCGCCGCCAGCGCCGCCAGCTGCCCCGGCTCGCGCAGCGGCGAGCGCCGCGCCCCGACGCGGACCCGCCCGCCCAGCAGGTGCAGGGCGGTGTCCAGTTCGAGGCAGACCCGGATCTCCTCGGCCCCGCCGCCGCGCGACCGCTCGATCAGGTCCAGCTGCGCCGGATCGTCCACCATCACGGTGACCGCCCGCGCGAGCTTCGCGTCACCGGCCAGCTCCGCGAACCCCGCGCGGTCGGCGGACGGATAGGCCAGCAGCACGTCCTCGAACCCGGACCGGGCGAGCCACAGCGACTCGGCCAGGGTGTACGACATGACGCCGGCGAACCCCGGGCGGGCCAGCACCCGTTCGAGGAGCGCCCGGCACCGGACGGACTTGCTCGCGACCCGGACCGGCTTCCCGCCCGCACGCCGCACGAGATCGTCGGCGTTGGCGTCGAAGGCATCCAGGTCGACCATGGCCAGGGGCGCGTCGAGATGCGCGGTCGCCCGGTCGTACCGGGCCCGGTCCGAGTTCATGGGCGGCAGCTTGCCAGACCGCCGTACCGCCCGGTAGGCCCGTCGGCCACCCGGCTCCGCCCACCCCGCCCCCGCCCGGTCGCCGCCCGAGCCCCGTAGAGTACGGGCAGGCAGCCGTACGGAACGGGGGGCGGAGCCGCCGGATGACCACGTCGACACCACGGGCCGCGGTCCTGGGCGAGCCGGGCGGACCCGGCGAGCCGGGCGGACCCGGCGAGCCGGGCGGACCGGGCGAGCCGGGCGGACCGGGCGAGCCCCACCAGCCCCCGCCGCCGCACCACGCCCACCGCCCCCGCCGCCGCCCCGGCCGGATCCTCGCCGCCACCCTGTGCGCCCTCCTCGGCACCGCCCTCCTCGCCGGCGCCGCCACGGCCGCCTGGAGCGGATACCGCTCCGCACACCGCCCGCCGGCCCCCGAAGCCGCCTACCGCGAGGCCGCCGCGCTGTGGCGCTCGGCCCCCGTGGACAGCCTCCTGCCGCCCGTGCTGGACGGCCCCGACGCCGGCCCCGGCGGTGCCGACCGCAGCTGGACCCGGATCGCCCTCGCCCCCGACGCCGACTGCGCCGCAGCCCTGCCCGCCGACTGGCGGACCGCGCTCGCCGCCACCGGCTGCACCCGCGTGCTCCGCGCCACCTACACCGACGCCACCCGCAGCTCCCTGATCACCGTCGGCCTGGTCTTCACCCCCGCCGACGCCGCCGCCATGAACGCCCTCCGCGGCCACCTGACCGTCCCGCCCGCCTACGAGTACGCCGACGCACGCCGCGCCGCCTGGACGGCGACCGTCGCCGACGAGGCCCCCGCCGTGGTCTACGCCGTCTCCGCCTTCGCCGACGGCCGCACCGTCGACGCGCCGGTCCCCGCCGAGGAGGCGGCCCGGCAAGGCGCCACCGGGACCGTCGCCGAAGCCGGGCTCGGCCACGAGGCCAAGGCCGCCGCCGACCGGGTCGGACAGGCCCTGACCGCCCTCGCGGCCCCCGCTCCGGCCCCGCCGGCCGCACCCCAGCCGCCGGGGAAGGGATCCGCGCGGTGAACCCCGCCCCGCTGCGCGCGGCCGCGGCCGCCGCCCTCGCCGCCCTCCTCACCGCGAGCGCCGCGCACCCCGCCGCCGCCGACACCATCCGCGACCGCCAGTGGGGCCTGCTCGCGCTGCGCGCCGAGGAGGCCTGGGGCACCACCCAGGGCGACGGGGTCACCGTCGCCGTCCTCGACACCGGCGTGGACGCCACCCACCCCGACCTCACCGGCCAGGTCCTCGAAGGCGCCGACCTCGTCGGCATGGGAGCCGGCCGCGGCGACCGCGCCTGGGCCCGCCACGGCACCGCGATGGCGAGCATCATCGCCGGCCGGGGCCACGGACCCGACCGCGGCCAGGGCGTCCTCGGGATCGCCCCGCACGCGCGGATCCTGCCGGTCCGGGTGATCCTCGAGGAGGGCGACCCCGGCCGGGCCCAGGCCCGCGACAGCAAGTCCGGCGCCCTCGCCGAGGGCATCCGCTGGGCCGCCGACCACGGCGCCGACGTGATCAACCTCTCGCTCGGCGACGACAGCGACTCCGCCCACCACGAGCCCGCCGAGGACGAGGCCGTCCAGTACGCGCTCGCCAAGGGCGTCGTGGTCGTCGCCTCCGCCGGCAACGGCGGCGAACGCGGCGACCACACCTCCTACCCCGCCGCCTACCCCGGCGTCATCGCCGTCGCGGCCGTCGACCGCCAGGGCCGCAAGGCGCCCTTCTCCACCCGCCACTGGTACGCCACCGTCAGCGCCCCCGGCGTCGACGTCGTCATCGCCGACCCCGACCGCTCGTACTACGAGGGCTGGGGCACCAGCGCCGCCGCGGCCTTCGTCTCCGGCGCCGTGGCCCTCGTCAAGGCCGCCCACCCCGGCCTCTCCCCGGCCCAGGTCAAGAGGCTGCTGGAGGACACCGCCGCCGCACGCCCCGCCGGCGGCCGCGACGACGCCCGTGGCCACGGCACGGTCGACCCCGTCGCCGCGCTCCAGGCCGGCGCGGCGCTGCGCCCCGAGGCGCCCGTCCCCGCCGCCGTCCCGGCCGGGCGGCGCTACTTCGGCCCGGGCCCCGAGCCGGTCCGGGCGCCCGGTTCCCGGACGCGGCCCGGCGTCGTGGCCGCGGCGGCCGGGGGAGCGGCCCTGCTGGTGCTGGCCGGCGTCCTGGCCCGGCGTCCGCGCGCCGCCCGGCGGGATAGGGTCACGTAACTGTGGTGAACAACAGCGAGGCGACCAAGAACATCCCGGACCCCGGCTTCTCCGACGACGACGGCACGGCCGATCCCCGGCTGAGCGCGGCCCTGGCCGCCTGGGCGGCCGACCGGGCGGCCGAACCGCAGCTGCTGGCGGCCTTGAAGGACGCCCGGCTGCTGGTGCCCGTCGTGGCGATGCTCGGCGAGGTCGAGACGGACCCGGAGACCGGCCTCAAGCGCGAGAAGACCAGCGACATGGCCGTCCCCACCCTCACCGCGGGGAACCGGCGGGCGCTGCCCGCCTTCACCTCCCTCGCCTCGCTGGCCCTGTGGGACCCGGCGGCCCGGCCGGTGGCCGTCCCGCTCCACCAGGCGCTGGCCGCCGCCGCGCACGAGAAGGCCGACACGGTCGTCATCGACCTGGCCGGCCCCGTCCCCTACCAGCTGACCGGCCCGGCGCTGCTCGCGCTGGCCGAGGGCCGCACCGACGCCGACCCGCTGGCGGACCCCGCCGTGCGCGAGGCCGTACGGGCGGCCGTGGCCGCCGAGCCCGCCGTGCTCCGCGCCCACCTGGGCCGGAGCGGCGCCGGCGCCGACGGCACCCTGGCGGTGGTGCTCGCCGCGGACGCCGAGCCCGCTCCCGCGGCCCGCCGCGTGGCCGAGGCGCTGGCGGCGGACGAGACCCTGCGCGGCCGCCTCGTACGCGGCCTGGACCTGGCGCTCCTCCCGGCCGACGCCCCGCTCCCGCCGGGGGACGCGCTCTTCACGCGCTGAGCGCCGTAGCGCGCCCCGCACATGCCGAAGGGCCGCCCGCGCCGTGCGGGCGGCCCTTCGGCGTGGGTCAGGCGTAGACGGGACCCGTGAACTTCTCGCCCGGGCCCTGGCCCGGCTCGTCCTGGACGATCGAGGCCTCGCGGAAGGCCAGCTGGAGCGACTTCAGGCCGTCGCGCAGCGGGGCGGCGTGGAAGGAGCTGATCTCGGTGGCGCTGGCGGTCACCAGACCGGCCAGGGCGGTGATCAGCTTGCGGGCCTCGTCGAGGTCCTTGTGCTCGGAGTCCGGCTTGTCCAGGCCCAGGTTGACCGCCGCGGCGCTCAGCAGGTGGACGGCCACCGTGGTGATGACCTCGACGGCCGGGACGTCCGCGATGTCGCGGGTCATCTCGTCGTAGTCGGGAGGGGTGGAATCGGAGGGCGTCGCGTCAGTCATGCGCTCCACGATAGGTCGTGCGGCGGCCTTGCCATGCGTGGGGTAGTATGGATGACGACCGGCCGGACACCTGCGTGCCCGGCCAACAAGTGGAGGCTCCGATCTCCCACCCGACCACCCTCCGGGGAGGCGGGTCATCCGGTCAAGCGGCAGCCATCGTTCCGTACGGACGATGGAAGCACGCTGATTTGCGCCCCGCGGTCGCACGCGGCGGTGCTCCGGTTGTTTTGGAGCCCCTGCCTGTGCCCGGCGGGGCATTTTGCATTCTCCGCCGCGGTGAGGTCTGACGACACAAGACGTCAGCGGTTGTCTGCCAGGCAACCGTGTGGTGCTACCGAGGAGGATCCATCAGCACCGAGCCCCGCATCAACGATCGGATTCGTGTCCCTGAGGTGCGACTCGTCGGTCCCAGCGGCGAACAGGTGGGCATCGTCCCGCTTGCGAAGGCGCTTGAGCTCGCACAGGAATACGACCTGGACCTGGTCGAGGTCGCGGCATCCGCTCGCCCGCCGGTCTGCAAGCTCATGGACTACGGCAAGTTCAAGTACGAGTCGGCCATGAAGGCCCGTGAGGCGCGCAAGAACCAGGCGCACACGGTCATCAAGGAGATGAAGCTCCGGCCGAAGATCGACCCGCACGACTATGACACCAAGAAGGGTCACGTCGTTCGGTTCCTCAAGCAGGGCGACAAGGTCAAGATCACGATCATGTTCCGCGGTCGCGAGCAGTCCCGGCCGGAACTCGGCTACCGACTGCTGCAGCGCCTCGCGGAGGACGTCCAGGACCTCGGCTTCATCGAGTCGAACCCGAAGCAGGACGGCCGAAACATGATCATGGTTCTCGGTCCGCACAAGAAGAAGACCGAGGCGATGGCCGAAGCCCGCGAGGCGCAGGCCGCCCGCAAGGCCGAGCGTCAGGGCGGTGCCCTCGCCGAGGCCGCTCCGGCCGAAGCGGAGTCCGCCGAGGCAGGCGCCGAGGGAACTGCCGAGGCCGCCGCCGAAGGCACTGCCGAGGCGAACGCCGAGGCCTGATCCAGGACAGCCCGTCCCGGATCACCCAACAAGCATGACGCTCCCGCAAGCCGGTCCCCCGGGGCCGGCGGGAGCGCCACCGACGAGGAGATAACGGCGCCATGCCGAAGAACAAGACGCACAGCGGTACCAAGAAGCGCTTCAAGGTCACCGGCTCCGGCAAGGTGCTCCGCGAGCGCGCCGGCAAGCGCCACCTGCTCGAGCACAAGTCGTCCCGCGTCACCCGTCGCCTCACCGGCAACGCGGAGATGGCTCCCGGCGACGCCGCGAAGATCAAGAAGCTTCTCGGCATCTGACGCCCTCCGCTCCCGTCCGGGAGCGGGACGTCAAGACCGGGACCCCATCGAATTTCGGGCCGTGTGAAGACAACCACGGCCCCGCTACAAGGAGTTAAAAGTGGCACGCGTCAAGCGGGCAGTAAACGCCCACAAGAAGCGCCGGGCGATCCTCGAGGCGGCCTCCGGCTACCGCGGTCAGCGCTCGCGCCTGTACCGCAAGGCCAAGGAGCAGGTCACCCACTCGCTGGTCTACAACTTCAACGACCGCAAGAAGCGCAAGGGCGACTTCCGTCAGCTGTGGATCCAGCGCATCAACGCCGCTGCCCGCCAGAACGGCATGACGTACAACCGCCTCATCCAGGGTCTGAAGGCCGCCAACATCGAGGTGGACCGCAAGATCCTCGCGGAGCTGGCCGTCAACGACGCCAACGCGTTCGCCGCGCTCGTCGAGGTCGCGCAGAAGGCCCTCCCGGCCGACGTCAACGCGCCCAAGGCTGCTGCCTAAAGCCTGGCCGGCCCGCTTCACGCGACCGGCACCCCACGGACCCGCAGGCTTCCCGCCTGCGGGTCCGTGTGCTTTCGCCCCGCGGCCCGCAGGACCGCTCCGCAGGACCGCTCCGCAGACTGCCCGCCGAACCGCTCCGCAGGACCGCCCCGCCGAACCGCTCCGCAGAACCGAGAGAGAACCGCAGACACCATGGGTCACCCCACCGAGCTGATCTCCCCCCGATCCCCGCGGGTGGCCGCCGCCCGGCGGCTGGCGCGGCGCAACTTCCGCACCAAGGAGCGGCGGTTCATCGCCGAGGGCCCCCAGGCCGTCCGCGAGGCGGTCGAGCACCGCGGCGCCCAAGGCGCGACCCTGATCGAGCTGTTCGCCACCGTCGAGGCCGCGGAGCGCTACGCCGGCATCGTCGAGGCGGCGCTGCTGGCCGGGGCCCGGGTGCACTACGCCTCCGACGAGGTGCTCGCGGAGGTCTCCCAGACGGTCACCCCCCAGGGGCTGGTCGGCGTCTGCCACTTCCTTGACTCCCCGTTCGAGGAGATCCTCGAGGCCGGCCCCCGGCTGGTCGCCGTCCTCGCCCACGTCCGCGACCCGGGGAACGCCGGCACGGTGCTGCGCTGCGCGGACGCCGCCGGCGCCGACGCGGTGGTGCTGACCGACGCCTCCGTCGACCTGTACAACCCGAAGTCCGTACGCGCCTCCGTGGGCTCCCTCTTCCACCTCCCGGTGGCCGTGGGCGTGCCGGTCGAGCAGGCCGTGGAGGGCCTGCGGGCGGCCGGGGTGCGGATCCTCGCCGCCGACGGGGCCGGGCAGGACGACCTCGACGCCGAGCTGGACGCGGGCACCATGGGCGGCCCCTCGGCCTGGGTCTTCGGCAACGAGGCGTGGGGCCTGCCCGAGGAGACCCGGGCCCTCGCGGACGCCGTCGTCCGGGTCCCGATCCACGGCAAGGCGGAGAGCCTGAACCTCGCGACGGCCGCCGCCGTGTGCCTCTACGCGTCCGCGCGTGCACAGCGGGCGCCCGGAGGGTGCCGCTCCGTGACCCCCAGCTAGTAATGTGGCCGCCCGGGGGCCCACTGCGCTACCCGGAGATGTGGGGTACGGGGACATGACCGTCGGTACGAACAGCTCGCCAGGAGCCGCTGGCGGTGCCTTCGGGCTGGACCCCGACGAACTGCCCGACGGGCTCGTCGTCGCCGACCACACCGGGCACGTCGTCTGCTTCAACCGGGCCGCCGCCAGGATCACGGCCCTCGCGGCCGGCCGGGCCCTCGGCGCCCCCATCGAGCACGCGCTGCCGCTGGAGGACCTCGAAGGCCGCCGCTGGTGGGCGCTGACCGACCCGTACGGGGGACTGGCCACCCGGCGCGGCCAGCCCGAGCGGAACCTGCTGCTGCCCGGCGGGCGCGAGGTGCTCGTCGCCGCAAGCTACGTGCGCACCCACCCCACCGGCCCGCTCAGCCGCCTCGTGGTCACCCTGCGCGGCACCGAGGCCCGGCGGCGCACCGAACGCAGCCACGCCGAGCTGATCGCGACCGTCGCGCACGAGCTGCGCTCTCCGCTGACCTCCGTGAAGGGCTTCACCGCGACCCTGCTCGCCAAGTGGGAGCGGTTCACCGACGACCAGAAGCGGCTGATGCTGGAGACCGTCGACGCCGACGCCAACCGCGTCACCCGGCTGATCGCCGAGCTCCTCGACATCTCCCGCATCGACTCCGGCCGCCTGGAGGTGCGCCGCCAGCCGGTCGACATCGCCGCCGCCGTGGGCCGCCACGTCCAGGCGCTCACCGCGAACGGCCAGGCCCCGGAGCGGTTCCTCGTACGGGTCAGCAGCCCCCTTCCCGATCTGTGGGCCGACCCGGACAAGATCGATCAGATCCTCGGCAACCTCCTGGAAAATGCGGTGCGCCACGGTGACGGAACGGTCACCATCGACGTAGCGCCGCACGAGAAGGGAACAGCCGTCACCGTGACCGACGAGGGCCCCGGGATCCCCGAGGAGTCGATGGGCCGCGTCTTCACCCGTTTCTGGCGGGGGAGCAAGCGCGGCGGCACCGGCCTGGGCCTGTACATCGTCAAGGGCATCGTGGAGGCCCACGGCGGCACCATCACCGTCGGCCGCGGCCCCGGAGGCGGCGCCGAGTTCCGATTTATCCTGCCCGTGAGCGCCCCGGCCTACCTCACGCAGTAACCCTGCGGAGGTCTCGCCAGGCGGCCCACGGGCTCCTCCACCCCCGGCGGCCCTTAGACTCGTCCTTTGGCACCTTTGTGTCCTTGTGCCGATCGAGCCGAGACGTATCGATCAGGTCGTGCGGGGACCCACCAGCCAGCCATCGGAAGTACGGGAAGAGATGTCGGCACCGAACAAGTCGTACGACCCTGTCGAGGTCGAGGCACTGAAACCGGAAGAGATCGAGCGCATGCGGGACGAGGCGCTCGCCGCCTTTGCGTCCGCCGGCGACCTCGACGAGCTCCGCGAGGCGAAGACCGCGCACATGGGCGACCGCTCGCCCCTCGCGCTCGCCAACCGCGAGATCGGCGCCCTGCCGCCCCAGGCCAAGGCCGAGGCGGGCAAGCGCGTCGGACAGGCCCGCGGCGCCGTGAACAAGGCCTTCGGGGCCCGCACGGTCCAGCTGGAGGCCGAGCGCGACGAGCGGGTGCTGGTCGAGGAGGCGGTGGACGTCACGCTGCCCTACGACCGCGTGCCGGCCGGCGCCCGCCACCCCCTGACCACCCTGATGGACCGCATCGCGGACATCTTCGTGGGCATGGGCTACGAGGTTGCGGAAGGCCCCGAGGTCGAGGCGGAGTGGTTCAACTTCGACGCCCTCAACTTCACCCCCGACCACCCGGCGCGCCAGATGCAGGACACCTTCTTCGTCCGGGGCCCCGAGGGCACCGCGGGCGACGAGTCCGGCGTCGTGCTGCGCACCCACACCTCCCCGGTGCAGGCGCGCTCGCTGCTGGAGCGCAAGCCCCCCGTCTACATCGTCTGCCCGGGCCGCGTGTACCGCACCGACGAGCTCGACGCGACGCACACCCCCGTCTTCCACCAGGTCGAGCTGCTCGCCGTGGACGAGGGCCTGACCATGGCCGACCTCAAGGGCACCATCGACCACATGGTCAAGGAGCTCTTCGGGGAGCAGACCACCACCCGGCTGCGCCCGCACTTCTTCCCCTTCACCGAGCCGTCCGCCGAGATGGACATGCAGTGCTACGTCTGCCGCGGCGCGTCGGTGGGCAACCCCGACCGCCCCTGCCGTACCTGCTCCAGCGAGGGCTGGATCGAGCTCGGCGGCTGCGGGATGGTCAACCCCAAGGTGCTCACCGCCTGCGGTGTGGACCCGGAGAAGTACAGCGGGTTCGCCTTCGGCTTCGGCATCGAGCGGATGCTGATGTTCCGTCACAACGTTGAAGACATGCGAGACATGGTCGAGGGTGACGTGCGCTTCACCCGGCCGTTCGGGAGTGAGATCTGATGCGCGTCCCGCTTTCCTGGCTGCGGGAGTACGTCGACCTCCCCGCGGGCGAGACCGGCCGTGACGTGGCCGCCAAGCTGGTCGACGCCGGCCTCGAGGTCGAGACCGTCGAGCAGCTCGGCACCGGCCTCAAGGGCCCCCTCGTCGTCGGCCAGGTGCTGACCATCGAGGAGCTCGAGGGCTTCCGCAAGCCGATCCGTTTCTGCACGGTCGACGTCGGCCAGGCCAATGGCACGGGCGAGCCGCAGGAGATCGTCTGCGGCGCCCGGAACTTCTCCGTCGGCGACAAGGTCGTCGTGGTCCTGCCCGGCGCCGTCCTGCCCGGCGACTTCGCGATCGCCTCGCGCAAGACGTACGGCAAGACCTCGCACGGCATGATCTGCTCCGGCGAGGAGCTGGGCATGGGCGACGACGGCACGCACGGCATCATCGTGCTGCCGCCGGAGTACGAGCCGGGCACCGACGCGATCGAGCTGCTCCAGCTCGTCGACGAGGTCCTCGACATCGACATCACCCCGGACCGCGGCTACTGCATGTCCATGCGCGGTGTCGCCCGCGAGGCCGCCACCGCCTACGGCCTGCCGCTGCGCGACCCGGCGCTGCTCGACGTGCCCGCGCCGAACTCGTACGGCTACGCGGTGCAGATCTCCGACCCGCAGGGCTGCGACCGCTTCACCGCCCGCACGGTGACCGGCCTCGACCCCGAGGCGCGGTCCCCGATCTGGCTCACGCGCCGCCTCCAGAAGGCGGGCATGCGCCCGATCTCGCTGGCCGTCGACATCACCAACTACGTGATGCTGGAACTCGGCCAGCCGCTCCACGCCTACGACCGCGCGCGCCTCGACGGCGCGATCGGCGTCCGCCGTGCCGAGCAGGGCGAGAAGTTCACCACCCTCGACGGGGTCAAGCGGACCCTCGACGCCGAGGACCTGGTGATCACCGACAGCAGCGGCCCCATCGGGCTCGCCGGTGTCATGGGCGGCGCCAACACCGAGATCGCCGACTCCGTGACGGACCCCGAGACCGGACGGGTCACGGGCACCACGGACGTCGTCATCGAGGCCGCGCACTTCGACTCCGTGTCGATCTCGCGCACCGCCCGCCGCCTGAAGCTGTCCTCCGAGGCCTCCAAGCGCTTCGAGCGGGGCGTCGACCCGCAGGCCGCCGCCGCGGCCGCGCAGCGGACCGTCGACCTGCTGGTGCTGCTCGCCGGCGGCACCGCAGAGGCCGGCGTCACCGAGCTCATCGCCCCGGGCGCCCCGCGCACCATCGCGATGAGCGCGGACCACCCGGACCGCGTCGCGGGCATGGAGTACGGCCGCGAGACCGTCGTACGCCGCCTCCAGGAGATCGGCTGCGACGTCTACGGCCAGGACGAGCTCGTCGTCACCGTCCCCTCGTGGCGCCCCGACCTCGCCGAGCCCAACGACCTCGCCGAAGAGGTCATCCGGCTGGAGGGCTACGGGAACCTCCCCTCCACCCTCCCGCAGGTGCCCTCCGGCCGCGGACTGACCCCGCGCCAGCAGCTGCACCGCCGCGTCGGCCGCGCGCTGGCCGGCGCCGGCTACGTCGAGGCGCTGAGCTACCCGTTCCTCGGCGAGGCCGTCTTCGACCAGCTCCAGCTGCCCGCGGACGACGCGAGCCGCCAGGTCGTCAGGCTGGTCAACCCGCTGTCCGACGAGGAGCCGGCGCTGCGCACCACGCTGCTGCCGGGCCTGCTCGCCGCGCTGCGCCGCAACGACAGCCGCGGCAGCCACGACCTCGCGCTCTTCGAGACCGGCTCCGTCTTCCGTGCCGCCGCCGAGCCGGGCGTCGCCGTACGGCTGGGCGTCGACCGGCGTCCCACCGACGAGGAGGTCGCCACCCTGGACGCGGCCCTGCCCGCGCAGCCGCGGTACGCCGCGGTCGTGCTGGCCGGTGCCCGCGAGCAGGCCGGCTGGTGGGGCAAGGGCCGTCCGGCCGACTGGGCCGACGCGGTCCAGGCCGCCCGTTCGCTGGCCGTCGAGGCGGGCGCGGAGCTGGTCGTCCGCCAGGGCCAGTACGGCCCCTGGCACCCGGGCCGCTGCGCCGAGCTGGTCGTCACCGTCGACGGTGCCGAACAGGTCATCGGCCACGCCGGCGAGCTGCACCCGCGCGTGGTCAAGGCCATGGGCCTGCCCGCCCGCACCAGCGCCATGGAACTCGACCTGGACCGCCTCGCGGCGGCCGGCGGCGGGGCCGTGCAGGCGCCCCGGATCTCCACCTTCCCGGTGGCGACCCAGGACGTCGCGCTGATCGTGGACGCGTCGGTCCCCGCCTCGGCGGTGGAGGACGCGCTGCGCCAGGGCGCCGGCGAACTGCTGGAGTCCCTGCGCCTGTTCGACGTGTTCACCGGTGAGCAGGTCGGCGCGGGCAAGAAGTCCCTCGCGTACGCGCTGCGCTTCCGCGCGGCCGACCGGACGCTGACGGCCGAGGAGTCCACGTCCGCGCGCGACGCGGCGGTGGCCCTGGCCGGCGAGCGGACCGGGGCGGTGCTGCGGGGCGCGTAGCGCCGCCGTAGCTCTCGCTGAGGGGCGCGTCCGGATCACCGGGCGCGCCCCTCACCCGTTCGGGTGGGCTCCGGCTACCCTGCGGCGGCCGTTCCCCTACCCGCCCTTCAACCGTTCTCGCCTCAATCGCCGGCGCGGCTCAAAGACTCGGGGCTCGCCCCGGACCCGGTGCGCTCAAAACGCCGCGCGGGCCGGAATGCGCGCAGCGAATTTCCAGCCCCGCCGGCGTTTGAGGCGCGGGGTGCGGGGCGGAGCCCCGGGGAACGGTGGAAGGGCGGGTAGGGGACACGCTCCGCGCAGCGGTACGCCCGCCACGGGCACGCCCGCGCGGCTGGCTGCGGGCGTGCGCGCCGTGCACGGCACCGGGAGGGCGGCCCCACCGCCGACGCCGCCGGCCCCAGGGTGCCGCGCCGACCGCGCACGACCGGTGCGGACCCGCCCGGCCGGGGGGAGTGGTACGGCCCGGGCGGATCCGTGTCACCGGCGGAGCCGCTCCGCACCGGGCCGGTGGACGGACCCGGTGCGGAACCGGCCCGGCTCCGGCGGGGGCCCGGCGACCAACCGGGCCCCGGCGGAGCCGTGGAGCGCCGCCCGCGCCTGCCATGGAGTGTCGGGCAGACAGCAGGAGCGGGCGGCGCGGTGCCGGGTCGTCGCACTGTACGAGGGGGAGCCGACGACCGGGCGGCCTCCTTGGCGAGGCTCTTCAGTGAACCGTTCCCGGGCCCCCGCGCGGCAGGGTGCGCAACGCATTTATGCGCGCACTCGCTTCACACCCCGTGTGAAGGAACCGCGGAACGCCCCCGCGCGCACGGCCCAGCCACTAGCCTGATGCCGACGAGCCCTTGGAGGGGCCCATGCAGCCCAACGCCCTGCTCGACGCCCTCCTCGCCGAGGCGGGCATGTCCCGCGCCGGCCTCGCCGCGCACGTCAACCAGGCGGGCCGGTCCCGCGGACTCGCGCTGCGCTACGAGCACACCGCGGTCTCCCGCTGGCTGAAGGGGCAGCGCCCCCGCGGCCAGGTGCCCGACCTGATCTGCGAGGTGCTCGGCGGGCGGCTGCACCGGCCCGTCGGGCTCGACGACATCGGGCTCGGGATCCCCGGCGGGCCGAGCCCGCACACCACCCGGCTCAGCGGCTTCGTCGACGGCGCCACCGCCCTGTGGCGCTCCGACGAGCTGGGCCGGCCCGCGCAGCTCTCGGCGCGGGCCCTCACCGGCACCCCGGCCGTCATCCCGGTGTGGGAGTGGGAGAACCCGCCCGAGGACGCCGACGTGTCCCGGGACGGACCGCACCGGATCGGGCCCGAGCACATCGAGATCCTGCGGGCCGCCCGCGCGCACTACGAGCTGATGTACCGCCGGGCCGGCGGAATGGCCACCCGGGCCCGGATCGTGCGCTTCCTCGGCAGCGAGACCGCCCCGATGCTGCGCGGGAGCTACTCCGACGAGGTGGGCCGCCCGCTGCACCGGGCGACGGGCTCCCTGGTGGCGGTCGCGGGGATCTGCGCGTACGACTGCGACGCCCACGGCCTCGCCCAGCGCTACTTCCACCAGGCGCTGCGGCTCGCCAAGGCCAGCGGGGACCGCGGGCTCGGGGCGTACGTGATCGCGCTGCTCGTCAACCAGTCGCTGCACCTGAGGGAGTACCGCCAGGCCATCGCCTTCGCCGAGGCCGCGCTGCGGGCGGCCGGGCGGGACACCACCCCGGCGCTGGGCGCCGACCTGTACGCGATGCAGGCCAAGGCGTACGCGCAACTCGGCGACTCCTCCGCCGCGTTGGCCTGCATCCGGCGCGCCGAGGCGGCCGCCGAGCGGATCCGGCCCGCCGCCGAGCCCGCCGAGACCGGCTACGTCCAGCCCGGGCTGGTCAACGTACAGGTGGCCGAGGCGCTGTTGAGCCTGGGGGACCTCGACGGGGCGCACGAGCAGGCGGCCGAGGCGGCGGGGACCCCCGCGCACGACCGGGGGCGGGTGCACCGCCTCGCGATGCTGTGCGAGATCCAGCTGCGCCAGGGGGAGGCCGACCGGGCGGTGGCGTCGGCGGCCGAAATGGCCGAGCGGGCCAAGGGGATGGAGTCGCTGCGCCTGCGGGACCGGCTGCGGGCGGTGCGGGGACAGCTGCTGAGCAGCGGGTGCGCGGGTGCCGAGGAGACCGCGCACCTCATCGACGGGGCGCTCCGCGTTCCCCTGTGAGGGCGCGAACTGCTGCCATGTTGCCACCAACGGATGCGAAAGGTGGCACTACCGTGCAGTGGACGAACCTGAGTGAGCAAACCGTGTACAAGAACCGCTGGTTCGACGTGAACCTGGCGGACGTCGAACTCCCCGACGGACGGCACCTGGACCACTTCGTCATCCGGCTGCGGCCGGTCGCCGTCGCCACGGCCGTCAACGAGGCCGACGAGGTGCTGCTGCTGTGGCGGCACCGGTTCATCACCGACAGCTGGGGCTGGGAGCTGCCGGCCGGCGTGGTCGAGGACGGGGAGTCCGTGGAGGCGGCGGCAGCACGGGAGATGGAGGAGGAGTCGGGCTGGCGGCCCGGCCCGCTCCACCACCTGATGACCGTGGAGCCCTCCAACGGGCTGACCGACGCCCGTCACCACCTCTACTGGGCGGACGGGGCCGCGTACGTCGGCGAACCGGAGGACGGCTTCGAGTCCTCACGCCGCGCGTGGGTGCCCCTGGCGCTCGTCCCGGAGATGATCGCGCGCGGGGAGATCCCGGCCGCCAACATGGCGGCCGGGCTGCTCCTGCTGCACCACCTGCGACGGGGCCGGCCCTAGCTGTCGTCAGCCGTACGGGTAGAAGCCCGAGCCCGTCTTGCGGCCCAGGCGGCCCGCGTCGACCATGCGCTGGAGCAGCGGGGGAGCGGCGTACAGCGGCTCCTTGTACTCGGCGTACATCGAGTCGGCGATCGAGGCGATGGTGTCCAGGCCGATCAGGTCGGACAGCTTGAGCGGGCCCATCGGGTGGGCGCAGCCCAGCTCCATGCCGTTGTCGATGTCCTCGCGGCTCGCGATGCCCGACTCGAACATCCGGATCGCGGACAGCAGGTACGGCACGAGGAGCGCGTTGACGACGAAACCGGACCGGTCCTGGGCGCGGACGGCGTGCTTGCCCAGCACGTCCCGTACCAGGGCCTCGGCCCGCTTGACGGTCTCCTCGCCCGTGGTCAGCGCGGGGATCAGCTCGACCAGCTTCTGCACCGGCGCCGGGTTGAAGAAGTGGATGCCGATGACCTGGTCCGGCCGCGACGTGGCGACGGCCAGCTTGACCAGCGGGATCGAGGAGGTGTTGGACGCCAGGATGGCGTCCGGGCGGGTGATCACCTGGTCGAGGACCTGGAAGATCTCCGTCTTGACCTGCTCGTTCTCGACGACCGCCTCGATGACGAGGTCGCGGTCGGCAAACTCGCCGAGGTCGGTGGTGAAGGTGAGGCGGGCCAGGGTGGCGTCCCGCTCCTCCTCGCTGATCTTGCCGCGTTCGGCGGCCTTGGCCAGCGAGTTGGTCAGCCGGGCCCGGCCGATCTCCAGGGCCTCGCCGGTGGTCTCGGCGACCTTCACCTCAAGACCGCTGCGGGCGCACACCTCGGCGATGCCCGCGCCCATCTGGCCGCAGCCCACCACGCCGACCTTTGCGATGTCGGTCAGGGGGGTAGAGAGGTCCGTCACATCGTGCCTTTCGCTGCTCATCCATCGCGCGGGTCCCCCGTGTTCGGCAGTGGTAACTGCATTCCGGCGCCCGCCACGCCCCCCGACGTTACTCCCGCGTTGCCCCTGACGGCGGAGCGGGGCGGGCATGCTGTGCCCACGTAGGACAATGTCACGGAGAGGGACGGAGTCGTCACATGGCGCAGATCGGACGGCGGGGGCTGCTCGCGGGTGCCGCGGGCGCGCTGGCCGCCACGGCCGGGGGCCCGGCAGCGGCGGCGGGGACCGGAGCGGGTGCGGGAGCAGGGGCGCGGCCGGCGGCCGCGGCGGCGGGCGCGCGAGCGGCGGGGGATCCGGCGGGCCCACCGGGGGGGCGCCCGGCCCCGCCCGCCGCCGGGCGCCGGGCGGGGGCCGCCGAGTTCCGGGGGATGTGGATCGCCTCCGTACAGAACGTGGACTGGCCCTCCGAGAGCGGCCTGTCCGCCCGGAAGCAGCGCGCCGAGCTGATCGCGCTCCTCGACACGGCCGTGGCGCGCCGGCTCAACGCGGTGATCCTCCAGGTCCGGCCCGCCGCCGACGCCCTGTGGCCCTCGACGCACGAGCCGTGGTCGCAGTGGCTGACCGGCGTGCAGGGCCGCGACCCGGGCTGGGACCCGCTGGGCACGGCCGTCACCGAGGCGCACGCGCGCGGGCTGGAGCTGCACGTCTGGTTCAACCCGTACCGGGTGGCCAACCACACCGACCCCTCCCGGCTCGCCTCCTCGCACCCCGCGCGCCGCAACCCGGACTGGACCGTCCCCTACGGCGGCAAGCTCTACTACAACCCCGGCCTGCCCGAGGTGCGCACCTTCGTCCAGGAGGCGATGCTCGACGCCGTCTCCCGCTACCCCGTCGACGCGGTGCACTGGGACGACTACTTCTACCCGTACCCCGTGGAGGGGGAGTACTTCGACGACGACGAGGCCTACGACGAGTACGGCGGCTCCTTCGCCACCCGCGCCGCCTGGCGCCGCCACAACACCGACACCCTCGTGTACGAGATGTCCCAGCGGCTGCGCACCGTCCGCCCGGCGGCGCGGTTCGGCGTCAGCCCCTTCGCGGTGTGGCGCAACCAGGGCACCGACCGGCTCGGCTCGGCCACCCGGGCGGGCGTCCAGACCTACGACGACCTCTACGCGGACACCCGCAGGTGGGTCCTGGAGGGCTGGATCGACTACATCGCGCCGCAGGCGTACTGGCACATCGGGCACCCCCAGGCCGACTACGCCGCGGTCGTCCCCTGGTGGGCGAAGACGGTCGCGGGCACCGGGGTCGACCTGTACGTGGGCGAGGCGCTGTACCGCTGCGACGCCCACAGCTCCACCGCAGCCTGGCGCGACCCCGCGGAACTGTCCCGGCACCTGACCTTCGCCCGCCGCCACCCGCAGGTCCGCGGCCACGCCTACTTCTCGGCGAAGTACGCGGTCGCGGACCCCAACGGGGCGCTGGCCAGGGTCGTCGCCGACCACTACCCGACGGCCGTCCCGCCGAACTGAGTCAGTGCCAGGGGGTGGTCGTGGCCTTGCCCTCGGCCTCGTCCGGGTGGCGTACGACGCAGTCGGGGCCGGGGGACATGACGGCGTCGTGCCCGTCCGGGAAGTGCACCCGGTACGGAGGAGCGCCGTTCTCGCCCAGGACCTCGACGATCTCGCCCACCCTGTCGTGCTGCCCCACGATCCTGCCGTGCTGCACCAGCTGGTCGCCCTCGGTCGCGCGCATCTGCTGACCTCCCTCGGAGCCGGTCCGATCCGGTGCTAGAAGTTTAGGCCGATACGTGGCTATTTGACCCGCTGGGTCACGGTGATGCAGACCAGGACCGCGCAGGCGGCGAGCGGTGTGGCCGGGGACAGCCGCTCGCCCAGCAGCGCCACCGACCACACCAGGGTCAGCAGCGGCTGGGCGAGCTGGAGCTGGCTGGCGCGCGGCGCCCCGATCTCGGCCATCCCCCGGTACCAGACGTACAGCCCGAGGAACGTCGAGCCGGCCGCCGCCCACACCAGTCCGGCCACGCCGTGCCAGGTCAGGTGCACCGGCTCGGACGCCAGCCCGAACGCGGAGCCGGCCAGCGTCAGCGGCAGGCACATCACCAGCGCCCAGCCGATCACCTGCCAGCCCGGCATGGCCCGGGCCAGGCGCCCGCCCTCGGTGTAACCGGCGGCGCACACCAGCAGCGCCCCGAACAGGTAGGCGTCCCCCGCCGAGACGGAGCCGCCGCTCTGGGCCAGGGTGAAGCCGAGCACCACCGCGGCGCCGGCGACGGCCGCCGCCCAGAACCGGCCCGAGGGACGGGCTCCGGTGCGCAGGGCCGACAGGGCGGCCGTCGTCAGCGGCAGCAGGCCCACCACGACGGCGGCGTGCGAGGTGGTCGAGGTCTGCAGCGCGAGGGTGGTCAGCAGCGGGAAGCCGACCACCACTCCGGCGGCGACCACGGCCAGGCCCGCCCAGTGCTCGCGGGCCGGCAGCGGCACCCGTCCGGCCAGCAGGAAGGCGCCGGCGATCACGGCGGCCAGCACACTGCGCAGCGCGACGAGCGACCAGGGGCCGAAGCTCTGCAGACCCCAGGCCGTGGAGGGGAAGGTCAGCGAGAACGCGACGACCCCGAGGAGGGCCAGGGCGGTGCCGCCGCGGAGGCCGGTACGTCCGGAGGTGCGTCCCTCCCCCTGGACTGCTATCGAGGTCGGGCGAGTAGCGCTATTCTGTGCTGTCATGTACGAGCGTAGCAGTGTGGCCGAACTGGCAGAATCCCTGAGGTCGGAACTCGACCGCTATCCGGTAGGTGGAAAGCTCCCGTCCAGCCGGGCCATGGTCGAGCGCTACCGGGTCAGCCCCGTGACCGTCTCCCGGGCCCTCGCGCAGCTCGCCGCCGAGGGACTCGTCGTCACCCGGCCCGGCGCGGGTGCCTTCCGCGCCCGCCCCCGTACGGCCGACCCCGCGCCCGGCGACACCTCCTGGCAGGAGGTCGCCCTCAGCGCCGAAGGCGCCGGGGAGGTCGTCCCGCGCTCCGTGGACGCCGCCGGGGTCGTGAACTCGCTCGCCCTCCCGCCGCCCGGGGTCATCGAGCTCAACGGCGGCTACCTGCACCCCTCGCTCCAGCCCGAGCGGGCCATGGCGGCGGCCCTGGCCCGCGCCGGACGCCGGCCCGGCGCGTGGGGGCGTCCGCCCCTGGAGGGGCTGCCCGAGCTGCGCGACTGGTTCGCCCGGGAGATCGGGGGCGCGGTCGGGGCGGTGGGCGCCGCCGACGTGCTGATCACCGCCGGCGGGCAGAGCGCCCTGACCACCGCCGTACGGGCGCTGGCCCCGCCGGGGGCTCCGATCCTGGTCGAGTCGCCCACCTACCCCGGCCTGCTGGCCATCGCCCGCGCCTCCGGCTGCCGGCCGGTACCCGTCCCGGTGGACGCCGAAGGGGTCAGGCCGGAGCTGCTGGCCGCCGCGTTCGAAGCCACCGGCGCACGGGTCTTCGTATGCCAGCCGCTGTTCCAGAACCCGACCGGTGCCGTGCTGTCGGCCGCGCGGCGCACCGAGGTGCTGCGCATCGCGCGCGCCGCCGGGGCCTTCGTGGTCGAGGACGACTACGCGCGGGCCCTGGCCCACGAGGACGCCGGTCCGCTGCCCGCGACGCTCGCCGCCCAGGACCGCGACGGGGTCGTCGTCCACGTGCGGTCCCTGACCAAGGCCACCTCGCCCAGCCTGCGCGTCGGCGCCCTCGCCGCCCGCGGCCCGGTGCTGGACCGGCTGCGGGCCATCCAGATCGTCGACAGCTTCTTCGTGCCCCGCCCCCTCCAGGAGGCCGCGCTCGAACTGGTCGGCGCGCCCGCCTGGCCGCGTCACCTGCGGGCCGTCGCCGCCGAGCTGCGCCACCGGCGCGAGGTGCTCGCGGGCGCCCTGCGGCGGGAGCTGCCCGGCGCCGAGCTCGCCCACCTGCCGTCGGGGGGCTTCCAGCTGTGGGTGCGCCCCGGCGGCGACGGCGACGACGCCGGCTTCGCGGCGGCCGCCCTGCGCGCGGGGGTCGCGGTCACCCCGGGCCGTCCGTACTTCTGCGCCGAACCGCCCGCCGCGCACGTGCGGATGAGCTTCGCGGGGGTGCCGGGCCCCGGGGAACTGGTGGAGGCGGTGCAGCGGCTGCGCGGCGGCCTGCCCGAGGGGCTCCTCGGCGGGGCGCGGAGCGGGCCGGCGGAAGCGGCCCAAACCCTGTTGAGGTGATCCGGACGCCACCCCTAGCCTGCGCACATGACCGAGCTGGAGATCACCTCCCTGGACCGCCGCCCCGAACTGGCCACCCGCCTCTGGGACATGAAGGACTCCTGGCCGGAGTTCGCCCGGCACGACCCGCTGGCCTGGCTGCTCTACCCGCGCCTGGTCGCCGAGTTCCCCGCGTACGTGTTCGTCGCCACCGACGGCGACGCTGTGGTGGCGCGGGCCTTCAGCGTCCCCTTCGCCCTGCACACGCCCGAGCGCGGCGGGGAGCTGCCCGGGCAGGGCTGGGACCGGGTCCTGATGTGGGCCTTCTCCGACCAGCGGCGCGGGGTGCGGCCCGACACGGTCAGCGCCCTGGAGATCTCCGTCGACGCCGGCCGGCAGGGCGAGGGCCTGTCCGGCAGGATGCTCGCCGCCATGCGGGAGGGCGCCCGTGCGGCCGGGTTCACGGAGGTGGTGGCCCCGGTGCGGCCCAACGGGAAGCCCGCCGAGCCCGACACGCCGATGTCCGAGTACGCGTACCGCACCCGCGAGGACGGGCTGCCGTACGACCCCTGGCTGCGGGTCCACGTCCGCGCGGGGGCGGTCATCGACTCGGTGGCCCCGGTGTCGATGACCATCAGCGGCACCCTCGACGAGTGGCGCCAGTGGACCGGACTGCCCTTCGACACCCCGGGCCCGGTCCGCGTGCCCGGGGCGCTCAGCACCGTCCACTGCGACCCGGAGCACGACCGCGCGGTCTACCTGGAGCCGAACGTATGGGTCCGCCACCCGCTCGGCGCCGGGCCGGCGGTCGCCGGATGATCGCCGTCCGTGCCGCCGGCCCGGGCGACGGGGACGCCGTCGGCGAGATCCACGCCGCCGCGTGGGAGGCCGCCTACGCCCCCTTCTTCGCGCCGGCATTCGCCGCCGAGGGCGTTCGCAGTCGCCGCACCCGCTGGCACCGGCGGCTCGCGGAGGATCCGCGGACGCTCCTGCTGGCCGAGGTGGACGGCCGCCCCCTGGCGATGTCCTGGTCGGGTGCCTCCGGGAGCCGGAGCGGCCTCGCGGAGATCCTCAGTTTCTACGGCCATCCCGACGGCTGGGGCAGCGGCGTCGCCGCCGTGCTGATGGCGGCGACGCTGGAGCGCCTGCGCGCCGACGGGTTCGCCCGGGTACACCTGTGGACCCTGCGCGACACCCCGCGCTCCCGCGGCTTCTACGCCAAGTGCGGCTTCGCCGGGACCGGTGGCGTACGGGCCCTGGACTTCGGCGACGGCCATCCGCTTGAGCAGGTCGAGTACGAGCGGGAGTGTTGAGGCAGGACCCTTGTCGTACAGGACCCCTTGTCGCACAGGGCCCCTTGTCGCACAGGGCCCCTTGTCGCACAGGGCGCCGCCGGACCGGAAGGGCTTTGCATAAAACTGCATAGGTACGTATAGTCATGCCATCGAGGAGGAGGGTCCGATGGTGGTACGTGTAGCGGTGGCCGGAGCGAGCGGATACGCGGGCGGTGAAGTCCTGCGCCTGCTGCTGTCGCACCCCGAGGTGGAGATCGGTGCGCTGACCGGGCACTCCAACGCCGGCCAGTCCTTCGGACCGCTCCAGCCGCACCTCGTCCCGCTCGCCGGCCGGACCCTGGAGGCGACCACCCCCGAGGTCCTCGCCGGCCACGATGTCGTCTTCCTGGCGCTCCCGCACGGACAGTCCGCCGCCGTCGCCGCGCAGCTCGGCGACGACGTGCTCGTCGTCGACATGGGCGCCGACCACCGGCTGAAGGACTCCGCCGACTGGGACGCCTTCTACGGAGCCCCGCACGCCGGCACCTGGCCCTACGGGCTCCCCGAGCTCCCCGGCGGCCGGGCCGCCCTCGCCGGCACCAGGCGCATCGCCGTGCCCGGCTGCTTCCCGACCGCCGTCACGCTCGCCCTCTACCCCGCCTACCAGGCGCGCCTCGCCGAGCCGGAGGCCGTGATCGTCGCCGCCACCGGCACCTCCGGTGCGGGCAAGGCCCTCAAGCCGCACCTGCTCGGCTCCGAGGCGATGGGCACCGTGACCCCGTACGGCGTCGGCGGCGCCCACCGGCACACCCCCGAGATGGTGCAGAACCTCTCCCCGCTCGCCGGGGAGCGGGTCTCCGTCTCCTTCACGCCCACCCTCGTGCCGATGCCGCGCGGCATCCTCGCCACCTGCTCCGCCAAGGCCGTCCCCGGCACGACCGCGGAGTCGGTGCGCGCCGCGTACGAGAAGGCGTACGCCGACGAGCCCTTCGTGCGGCTCCTCCCCGAGGGCCAGTGGCCCACCACCAAGGCGGTGTACGGCTCGAACGCCGTCCACCTCCAGGTCGCCTACGACGGGTCCGCCCAGCGGATCATCGCCATCAGCGCGATCGACAACCTCACCAAGGGCACCGCCGGCGGCGCGGTGCAGAGCATGAACATCGCCCTCGGGCTCCCGGAGGCGCTGGGTCTTTCCACGATTGGAGTGGCGCCGTGAGCGTGACGGCTGCACAGGGATTCACGGCGGCGGGCATCGCCGCCGGGATCAAGGCGAACGGCAACCCCGACCTGGCCCTCGTGGTCAACAACGGGCCGCGACTGGCCGCGGCGGGCGTCTTCACCTCCAACCGCGTCAAGGCCGCCCCCGTCCGCTGGTCCGAGCAGGTGCTGCGCGGCGCGACCGTGAGCGCCGTCGTCCTCAACTCCGGCGGCGCCAACGCCTGCACCGGCCCCAAGGGCTTCCAGGACACCCACGCCACCGCCGAAAAGGTGGCGCAGGTCCTCGGCGGTGAGCACAACGCCGGCGAGATCGCGGTCGCCTCCACCGGCCTGATCGGCGTCCTGCTCCCCATGGACAAGCTGCTCCCCGGCATCGAGACGGCCGCCGCCGCCCTGTCCGCCGACGGCGGCGAGGACGCCGCCATCGCCATCAAGACCACCGACACGGTGCACAAGACGGCCACCGTCACCCGGGACGGCTGGACCGTCGGCGGCATGGCCAAGGGCGCGGGCATGCTCGCCCCGGGCCTGGCCACCATGCTCGTCGTCCTCACCACCGACGCCGACCTGGACGGCCCCACCCTCGACAAGGCACTGCGCGACGCGACCCGCACCACCTTCGACCGGGTCGACTCCGACGGCTGCATGTCCACCAACGACACCGTGCTGCTGCTCGCCTCCGGCGCCTCCGGCCAGGCGCCCGCGTACGCGGACTTCGCCGACGCCGTGCGGACCGTCTGCGACGACCTCGCCCGCCAGCTGATCGGCGACGCCGAGGGCGCCAGCAAGGACATCCGCATCGAGGTCGTCGGCGCGGCCAGCGAAGAGGACGCGGTCGAGGTCGGCCGGTCCATCGCCCGCAACAACCTGCTCAAGTGCGCCATCCACGGCGAGGACCCCAACTGGGGCCGGGTGCTGTCCGCCATCGGCACCACCAAGGCGGCCTTCGACCCGGACCGGCTGAACGTGGCCATCAACGGGGTCTGGGTCTGCCGGAACGGCTCGGTCGGCGAGGACCGCGACCTGGTGAGCATGAAGGACCGCGAGGTCCGCATCACCGCCGACCTGTCCACCGGCACCGAGTCCGCGGTCATCTGGGCCAACGACCTGACCGCCGAGTACGTCCACGAGAACAGCGCGTACAGCTCATGAGCACCGCGAGGAAGCACACCGCGCTCCCCAAGGCCGAGATCCTCATCGAGGCCCTGCCCTGGCTGACCCGCCACAACGGCAAGGTCGTCGTCATCAAGTTCGGCGGCAACGCCATGATCGACGAGGACCTCAAGGCCGCCTTCGCCCAGGACGTGGTCTTCCTGCGCCAGGCCGGCCTCAAGCCGGTCGTGGTGCACGGCGGCGGCCCCCAGATCAACGCCCAGCTCGACAAGCAGGGCCTGATCAGCGAGTTCAAGGCGGGCCTGCGCGTCACGACCCCGGAGGCCATGGACGTCGTACGGATGGTGCTGGCGGGCCAGGTCCAGCGCGAGCTGGTCGGGCTGCTGAACCAGCACGGGCCGCTCGCCGTCGGCATGACCGGCGAGGACGCCCACACCATCACCGCCACCAAGCACAGCCCGGAGATCGACGGCGAGCTCGTCGACATCGGGCGGGTCGGCGAGATCACCGCGATCGACACCGGCGCGATCGAGGCGCTGCTGGCCGACGGCCGGATCCCGGTGATCTCCTCCATCGCGCGCAGCGCCGACGACCACCACGTCTACAACGTGAACGCGGACACGGCGGCGGCCGCGCTCGCGGCCGCCCTCGGCGCCGAGACGCTGATGGTCCTCACCGACGTCGAGGGCCTCTACGCCGACTGGCCCAACAGCGACGAGGTCATCAGCCGGCTGACCGTCAGCGAGCTGGAGAAGCTGCTGCCCGAGCTGTCCAGCGGCATGGTGCCCAAGATGGAGGGCTGCCTGCACGCCGTCCGCAACGGCGTCACCACCGCCCGCGTGATCGACGGGCGGGTCCAGCATTCGATCCTGCTGGAGATCTTCACGGACGAGGGAATCGGCACGATGGTCGTGCCCGACGGACAGGGAGGGGATCCCCGGTGACCACCGGCAACGAGGAGTACCGCACCCGCTGGCAGGGTGCGCTGACCAACAACTACGGCACCCCCGCGCTGGCCCTCGTACGCGGTGAGGGCGCACAGGTCTGGGACGCGGACGGCAGGCAGTACACCGACTTCGTCGGCGGGATCGCGGTCAACGCGCTCGGCCACGCCCACCCCGCCGTCGTCGCGGCCGTCACCGACCAGATCCAGACCCTCGGCCACGTCTCCAACCTCTACGCCTCCGAGCCCGTCCTCGCGCTCGGCGAGCGGCTGCTCCAGCTCTTCGGCCGCGAGGGCCGGGTCTTCTTCTGCAACTCCGGCGCGGAGGCGGTCGAGGCCGTCTACAAGATCGGCCGGCTGACCGGGCGGACCCACATGGTCGCCACCGGCGGCGGCTTCCACGGCCGGACCATGGGCGCCCTGGCGCTCACCGGCCAGCCGGCGAAGCAGCAGCCCTTCCTGCCGCTGCCCGGCGACGTCACGCACGTCCCGTACGGCGACGTGGAGGCCCTGCGGGCCGCCGTCACCGAGGAGACCGCCTTCGTCCTGATCGAGCCCGTACAGGGCGAGAACGGCGTGGTCGTCCCGCCCGCCGGCTACCTGACGGCCGCCCGTGAGATCACCCGGGCCACCGGGACGCTGCTCGCCCTCGACGAGGTCCAGACCGGCATCGGCCGCTGCGGCACCTGGTTCGAGCACCAGCAGCACGAGGGGGTCGAGCCCGACCTCGTCACGCTCGCGAAGGGCCTCGGCGGCGGGCTTCCCATCGGCGCGGTGGCCGCCTTCGGCCCGGCCGCCGGGCTGCTCCAGCCGGGCCAGCACGGCACCACCTTCGGCGGGAACCCGGTCGCCTGCGCCGCCGGCCTCGCCGTGATCGACACCATCGCCGCCGAGGGGCTGCTCGACCGGGTCAAGGCGCGGGGCGAGCGGCTGCGCTCCGGAATCGAAGCCTCCGCCCATGGGCTGGTGTCCCACGTCCGCGGGTCGGGGCTGTTGCTGGGTATCGTGCTGACGGAGCCGCTCGCACCGCAGGTGCAGCAGGCGGCCCAGAAGGCCGGTTTCCTGGTCAACGCGCCCGCCCCCGACGTCGTACGGCTGATGCCCCCGTTCGTCATCACCGAGGCCGAGGTCGACGCGTTCGTCCGGGCACTGCCCGGCCTCCTCGACGAAGCGGGACGATCCGGAGAATGAGACGACGATGAGCCAGGCCCAGGAACCCGAGCAGAACGGCGGCCCTTCCGTTCCGCAGACCCGGACCGCCCGCCACCGCCGGATCGTGGACATCCTCAACCGGCAGCCGGTCCGCTCCCAGAGCCAGCTGGCCAAACTGCTCGCCGACGACGGGCTGAGCGTCACCCAGGCGACGCTCTCCCGCGACCTCGACGAGCTGGGCGCGGTCAAGATCCGCAACACCGGCGGCGAGCTCATCTACGCGGTGCCCAGCGAGGGCGGCTTCCGCACCCCGCAGGCCCCGCTCGGCGAGTCGGCGAAGGAGGAGCGCATGCGGCGCCTCTCCGGGGAACTGCTGATCTCGGCGGAGGCGTCGGCGAACCTCGTGGTCCTGCGCACCCCGCCCGGCGCGGCCCAGTTCCTCGCCTCGGCCATCGACCAGGCCGAACTTCACGCGATCCTCGGCACCATCGCGGGCGACGACACCCTGATGCTCATCAGCCGCGACCCGGCGGGCGGCCAGGCCCTGGCGGACCACCTGCTGCGCCTGGCCCAGAAGGAGGGCTAGCGGCTCCCTTCAGTACCGGGTCACGGCCAGGGCGCCGGCCTCCGTGCCGATCGCGATGTGCGGGCGGCGGCGGGGGTCCGCCCAGCGCAGGATCGCGCGCATGGCCCGGTGCGGGACGGAGACGCAGCCGGCCGTGGCGCCCTTGCCGTTCACGTGCAGGAAGATGCCCGCGCCCCGGCCGCGTACGGGCCGGTCGTAGTTGAAGGCGATGACCAGGGCGTGCGCGTACTGCTCCTGGTACGCCACCAGGTGCTCCGCCTCGCCCGGCGCGCAGTCGGCCGGCAGCGGTTCCGTCCAGCGGTTGTACGCGGCGGAGGCGTTGTCCTGGCACCACCACGAACGGTCCGTCACCCGCCGGTATCGGTATTCCGTACCGGCCGGCGGGCGCGCGGTGCCGAAGGCGTACGGCAGCTCGTACAGGCCCGTCGGGGTGGTGTTCGTGCCCTGGACCCGGGAGCCGCCCTCCGTCAGCCCGTTGGCGCCGAACCGGGCGGGCGCGCTGCCCGCCTCGAACCAGTGGCCCGCGCGCCGGTCCCACCAGGTCAGCGTCCCCGTCGTGGATCCGGGCGCGGGCGCGACGGCGGTGATCAGCTGGCTGCCGCCGCCGGTGTCGGCGAGGCGGGCCGGCAGCGGATCGGGACCGTACGGGAAGAGCCCGGCGAGAACCAGCGAGCCCGTGAGCAGAGCGGTACGCAGCACACCCCAGACGGTACGGCCGACGGGGCCGGCGGCCGCGCAGGCAGGCCGTCGAAGGGGCTCACAGCCGCAACTGGTGGAGGTCCAGGAGCCGGGCGGCGCGCGCCAGCAGTGCGCCGAGCTCCGCCTGATGCGCCTCGCCCTCGTCCAGGGTGCTGAGCCAGTTCCAGTTGACGACGGTGACCCGCGCCTGCCTGCCCAGGCCCGGGTCGGGGTCCGTCAGCATGGCGACGGAGGCCCGCAGTTCGGCGCTCCCGCCCCGCCCGCGCAGCATCCGGAACGCGGCCCTTCGCGTGTGCGCGGGCCACTCGGGGCCGGTACGGGCGGCCAGCGCGGCGGCGTCCAGCCGGCCGGCCCCGGGCAGCAGGCTGAGCGCGGCCTCGCGGGCCGCCGAGGGGGACGGGTCCTCCAGCATCGCGAGCAGGGCCGCGTCCCCGACGGTGAGGCCCAGCCGGCGGAGCGCGGCCACGGCGGCGGCCCGTACCGCGCCGTCGGGGTGGTCCAGCAGGGCGTGTAGCAGCGGCCCGTCGGACGGTCCGGCCACCTCGCGGAAGCCGGTCACCGCGTACGCGCTCACCCGTTCCGGGTCCGTGACGAGCTCGCGGTAGTGCGCGTACGGGTCGCCGCCGGCCTGCCGCAGCAGCCAGCGGGCGCAGGCCCGTACGCGGCCGGCCCGGTCCGCCAGGTGGTCCACGGCCTGCGCCGCCCGCCCGGCCCGGCGCAGCGCGGTGACCCCGGCGGCCCGTACCGCCGCGAAGCGGGAGCCGAGCAGGGCGTCGACCGCCCCGTCGTCCGGCCCGTCGGCGGCCATCGCCGCCAGGGCGGCGTCGGTCCACATCCGGGCCGTCACCGGGTCGGGCTCGACGGCGGCCCGCCGGGCGGTCTCCCGTACGCCGAACCGCCCGGCGGCGAGGGCCACGCGGACGCCGAACCGGCGGGTCGTCAGGTCGGCCGCCCCGCACAGGGCCTCCAGGAGGCGGTCGCGCTGTTCCGGCGTCAGCGCGTTCCAGCTCCACGTCGTGCACGGCCGCCCGGGGCGCCACCAGGCGGCGAGGAGCGAGTAGCGGCCGCTGAGGGCGGCCTCCAGCTGCTCCACCGCCCAGCCCCCGTGATCGCGGCCGCCCAGGCGCAGGACGAACGGGGTCAGGCCGAGCAGGACCTCGGCGGGGTGTTTGGCCACCGCCCTGCCGAGGACCCTGCGGGCGCGGTCGCGGACCTGCGGCACCCAGTCGGCGCACCGGATCACCAGGAGCGGCAGCGGCGGGTTGCGCCACGCGGCGAGGGCGGCCATGCGGACCCGCCCGTCGGGGTGGCACAGCCGGGCCTCCAGGCGCTTGGCCCCGGTCTCGGTGCCGGGGGAGCGCAGGGCCCGGCGGACCTCCCGGTCGAAGGCGATCCAGGCGTCCGGGCCGTTCCCGGCGAGCCTGGCGGCCACCGGCGAGGCGTCGCCGTGCAGCAGCCCCCTGGCCACGTTGCGCCCCCACGACGCGTTCTCGGCCGCGCTCCACATGTGCCCTCCCCGGGGTCGTTCCGCTCGCGCGATCGTAGGCGGCCGCCCCCGGCCCGCGCTCGCGATAAAGGGGCTGGTCAGCGGCGGGCCCTCGGAGCTCGATTGACGAAACATACGGAGCAATGCATAGTTATGCCTACACCCCGGCCGGTCGCGCGTCGCATCGCGCCGTGAATCGTTTGACGCTGTACCGAGACGGTCTCTCCGCTTCCTGCGCGGCGGGGAGCCCGTCGCACCACCACCCTCCTGAGGAGCAGTAGCTGTGAGCAGCAACCACGGTGACGTCCGGCTCTGGGGCGGCCGGTTCGCCGACGGCCCGTCCGAGGCCCTCGCGAAGCTGTCCGCGTCCGTCCACTTCGACTGGCGCCTGGCGCCGTACGACATCGCCGGCTCGCGCGCCCACGCCCGTGTGCTCCACAAGGCCGGGCTGCTCACCGCCGACGAGCTGGAGCGCATGCTCGACGGCCTCGACCGGCTCGAAGCGGACGTCGCCGACGGCTCCTTCACCGGCACCATCGCCGACGAGGACGTGCACACCGCCCTGGAGCGCGGCCTGCTGGAGCGGCTCGGCCCCGACCTCGGCGGCAAGCTGCGCGCCGGGCGCTCCCGCAACGACCAGGTGGCCACCCTCTTCCGGATGTACCTGCGCGACCACGCGCGGACCATCGGCGGGCTGATCGCCGACCTCCAGGACGCGCTGGTCGGCCTCGCCGAGGCGCACGCGGACGTGGCGATGCCGGGCCGGACCCACCTCCAGCACGCGCAGCCCGTCCTCTTCGCCCACCACGTGCTGGCCCACGTGCAGGCCCTGTCCCGGGACGCGGAGCGGCTGCGGCAGTGGGACACCCGGACCGCGGTCTCCCCCTACGGCTCGGGGGCCCTGGCCGGCTCCTCGCTCGGCCTGGACCCGGAGGCGGTCGCCGCCGACCTGGGCTTCGAGCGGGGTTCGGTCGGGAACTCGATCGACGGCACGGCCTCGCGCGACTTCGTCGCCGAGTTCGCCTTCGTCACCGCGATGATCGGGATCAACCTGTCCCGGATCGCCGAGGAGATCATCCTGTGGAACACGAAGGAGTTCTCCTTCGTCACCCTCCACGACGCCTTCTCCACCGGCTCCTCGATCATGCCGCAGAAGAAGAACCCGGACATCGCGGAGCTGGCGCGCGGCAAGTCGGGCCGCCTCATCGGCAACCTGACGGGCCTCCTCGCGACCCTGAAGGCGCTGCCCCTGGCCTACAACCGGGACCTCCAGGAGGACAAGGAGCCGGTCTTCGACTCCTGCGACACCCTGGAGGTGCTGCTTCCGGCCTTCACCGGGATGATGGCCACCCTCACGGTCAACCGGGAGCGCATGGAGGAGCTGGCCCCGGCCGGCTTCTCGCTCGCCACCGACATCGCCGAGTGGCTGGTCAAGCAGGGCGTGCCGTTCCGGGTGGCGCACGAGGTGGCCGGCGAGTGCGTCAAGGAGTGCGAGGCGCAGGGGATCGAGCTGGACGAGCTCACCGACGAGCAGTTCGCGAAGATCTCGGAGCACCTGACCCCCGAGGTCCGCACCGTCCTCAACGTCGCCGGCGCCCTCGCCTCCCGCAACGGCCGCGGCGGCACCGCCCCGTCCGCGGTCGCGACCCAGCTCACCGAGCTGAAGGCCGACCTGGTCATCCAGCACGCCTGGGCGGTCCACAAGCAGTAGCCGCCGTGCCCGCAGGGGCGGTACGGGCCCCGGGCCCGTACCGCCCCTGCGGCGTGCCGGGCCCGGTGCGCCGCAGGGGCGGCGGGAAGGTCAGCGCGCCCAGTCCGCCAGGGCGTCGAAGTCCGGCCGGGTCAGGCCGATCCGCTCGTCCACGTACATCAGCAGGGCGTGCGCCGGGTGGCGCTGGTCGACGTACTCGTGGTCCATGGCCGTGATGTCGTCGTCGATCCAGGCGAAGGGCCGCGCGCCCGCGTACTCGAGGACGTACTGGGTCTTCCAGAAGGTGCCGCGCGGTGCACGGCCGTGCATCTGCGGCCAGTCGATGAACGGGAGCCGCGGCAGCCCCAGGCGCGGCCCTATCCAGTCGTTCGCCTCGTCCTTCCAGGTGGTGGCCCAGACGAGGTCGTACGCGTCCGCCAGCGCGAGCAGCTCCGCTCCGTGGTCGGGGTTCAGCCAGACCCGCAGCGGCTTGCCCGCGGTGAAGCCGGTGGGCCGCATCCGGTGCGTGGTGTAGCCCTCGGGGCGGCGCTCGGCCTGGGCGGCGTACGGGTTCAGGGGGCCGTCGACGTCGATGAGCAGCAGTGGCTTCATGGCTCCGGGTTTCCTCTCCGGCCGCCCGGTCGGGCGGCTCGTCTTCCGATTGATCGAACAGGCTTGTGAGACGCGCGCGTCTCATTCGGGGTAGGCTTGTCTCATGGCTATGGATCGTGACCAGGTGCTCCGCGACGCGGCGGCCCTGCTCTCCCGCAAGTCGACCGCCACGATGGACGAGGTGGCCCGCGCCGCCGGCATCGGCCGCGCGACCCTCCACCGGCACTTCGCCGGGCGCGACGCCCTCGTACGGGCCCTCGAAGACCTCGGCATCCGCGAGTTCGAAGGCGCCTTCGACCGGGCCCGCCTCGACGAGGACACCGCCGTGGACGCCCTGAAGCGCCTGATCGCCGAGGCGGAGCCCAACGCCCAGCTGCTGGCCTTCCTCGTCACCGAGAACCAGCTCTTCGAGGGCGACCAGGTCAACGAGGGCTGGGCCCGCCTCGACGCCCGCGTCGGCGCGCTCTTCCGGCGCGGCCAGCAGGAGGGCGACATCCGCATCGACCTCAGCCCCGCCTGGCTCACCGAGGCCCTCTACGGCCTCATCGGCACCTGCGCCTGGGCCGTCATGGACGGCCGGGTCGCGGCCAAGGACTTCCAGTACATGATCACCGAGTTGCTGCTCGGCGGCGCCCGACGGAGTGTGGAGTGATGAGCCGAACGCAACAGCTGAACCGGCGGACGGGGGCGGAGGGGAGGAGCGCGGGGCGCTGGCTCGCCCTCTCCGTGCTCGTCCTGGCCGTCCTGCTGGTCGCGGTGGACGCCACCGTACTCGGCCTCGCGACGCCCTCCCTCAGCGAGGACCTCAAGCCGACCGGCACCCAGCTGCTGTGGATCGGCGACATCTACTCCTTCGTCATCGCCGGCCTGCTCGTCTCCATGGGCTCCCTCGGCGACCGGATCGGCCGCAAGAAGCTGCTCCTCAGCGGCGCCACCGCCTTCGGCGCCGTCTCGGTCCTGAACGCCTACGCGTCCAGCCCCGAGATGATGATCGCGGCCCGCGCCCTGCTCGGCGTCGCCGGCGCCACCCTCATGCCGTCCACCCTCGCGCTGATCCGCAACATCTTCCACGACCCGCGCGAGCGCAGCCTCGCCATCGGCATCTGGGGCGCCACCGCCTCCGCCGGCGCGGCCGTCGGACCCGTCGTCGGCGGGGCCCTGCTCCAGCACTTCTGGTGGGGCTCGGTCTTCCTCATCAACCTCCCGGTGATGATCGCCCTGGTCCTCGTCGGGATCCGGCTGCTGCCCGAGTCCAAGAACCCGGTCGCCGGCCCCTGGGACCTGCTCAGCGTCGGCCTGTCCCTCGTCGGCGTCATCGGCGTCGTCTACGCCGTCAAGGAAGGGGCCACCCACGGCGCCGTCCCGGGCGTCTGGATCGCCGCCCTCCTCGGCGCCGCCTGCCTGTACGCCTTCGTACGCCGCCAGTTCGCCCTGGCGTCCCCGCTGCTCGACATGCGGCTCTTCAGGCACCGCGGTTTCTCCGGCGCGGTCCTCGCCGACCTCCTGACCGTCTTCGGCCTCTCCGGCCTCGTCTTCTTCCTCTCCCAGTTCCTCCAGCTCGTCCAGGGCCGCGATCCGCTGGAGGCGGGCCTGGCCGAACTGCCCGCCGCCATCGGCGCGGTGGCCACCGGCCTGGTCGCGGGCCGGTTCGCCCGCCGGTACTCCGTACGCGTCATCGTGACCGGAGGGCTCACCGCGATCGGCCTGGCCCTCGGGGCGCTCACCGTGATCCACCGCGAGAGCGGCTACCCGCTGCTCGGTGCCGCCCTGCTCGTCGTCGGACTCGGCGCGGGCTTCTCCTTCACCGTCACCGCCGACGTCATCCTCTCCAGCGTCCCCAAGGAACAGGCCGGTTCCGCCTCGGCCGTCTCCGAGACCGCGTACGAACTCGGCGCGGCCCTCGGCATCGCCCTGCTCGGCTCCGTCGTCACCGGCGTCTACCAGGGCTTCACCGCCCCGGCCTCCGTCCCCGCCCCCCTGGCCGACGCCGCCCACGAGTCGCTCGGCGGCGCGGTGGAGGCCGCCCGCGCCCTGGACCCGCAGACCGCGTCGGCCATGGTCGGCGCCGCCCAGGAGGCCTTCGTGGACGGCCTGCGGCTTGCCTCCGGCGTCGGCGCAGCCGTCCTGCTGGCCACCGCGGCGGCCGCCTGGTTCCTGCTCAGGGGACAGGAGCTCCAGGAGGGTGTCGAACACTGACGCACCGTCCGGCCGCCGCGCCCCGGCGGGAGTTGACCGGGTTGACACGGTGATCACGGCCGGGACACGATCCCGGCGATGGAGATCACCGAGTTGAGCGCCGCGGAACGCCGCGTCTGGGACGCCTTCCCCCGCGGCGAGGCCGTCGACTTCCGCGAGGGCCCCGGGGAGACCTCCCACGACGGGGGCACCTGGGGGCCCGAGCGCACCGTTCGCGCGGAAGTGCTGCGCGCCCTGCTGGTCGCCGGCTCCGCCGACGAGGGACACGTCGCCGGGATCAAGCTCTACGGCGCGAAGATCGCCGGCAAACTCGACCTGAAGTACGCGGTCGTGGACCACCCGATCCGGATGCGGGGCTGCTGGTTCGAGCGCAAGCCCATGATGTACGGCGCCCAGCTGCGCGCCGTCGTGCTCGGGGACTCCACCCTGCCGGGCCTGACGGCCGCCACCGTGCGCGTCGAGGTGGTGCTCAGGCTCTCCGGCTGCCGCATCGACGGCCCCGTCCGGCTCGCGGGCGCGAAGATCGCCGGCGGTCTCTTCCTCCAGGGGGCCGTCATCCGGCCCGGGGCCCTGCCCGACGAGGCGGACGAACCCCCGCTCCAGCTCAACCACGCCGACATAGGCACGGACATCATGGCCGACGGCCTCACCGTCCACGGCCAGTTCCGCCTCAACGGAGCCGGCGTCGCCGGCCAGATCAGCCTCGACGGAGCCCGGCTCCTCAACCCCGGCGGCATCGCCCTGCACGCCGAGACGCTGACCGTCGGCAGCGACGTACGTGGCAACCGGCTGCACGCCGAGGGCCTGGTCAACCTCACCGGCGCCCGCGTCCCCGGCCAGGTGATACTGAGCCGGGCGACCCTGTCCAACCCCGGCGACGTGGCCCTGCGCGTCAGCTCCGCCGTCATGGGGGAGTTCTGGCTGCGCAAGGCCCCCACCATCGACGGCATCGTCAACCTGCGCCGCAGCCAGTTCGACCTGCTGTGGGCCGAGCCGTCCGTGTGGCCCGCCCTGGTCCGCACCGACGGGCTCACCTACCGGCTGCTGCACCCGCACCTGCCGGCCGAGGACCGGCTGCCGCTGCTCGAACGCGAGGAGGACGGCTACCTCCCGTACGCCTACGAGCAGTTGGCCGCCTCCTACCGCACCGTCGGCGACGAGGCGGGCGCCCGTACCGCCCAGCTGGCCAAACTCCGCCGCCACCGGCGCACCCAGCCCCGGCACACGCGGCTGTGGGGCCTGCTCCAGGACGTCACCGTCGGGTACGGGTTCCGGCCGCTGCGCGCGGCGGCGTGGCTGCTGGCCCTGACGGTGACGGGGACCGTCGCCTACGGGCTCCGGCCGCCCCCGGCCCTGAAGGCGGGGGAGGCTCCGGAGTTCAACCCGCTCTTCTACACCCTCGACCTGATGCTGCCGATCATCGGCTTCGGCCAGGAGTCGGCGTTCGCGCCCGCGGGCTGGTACCAGTGGCTGTCGTACCTGCTGATCGTGACCGGCTGGGTCCTCGCCACCACGACGGCGGCGGGCGTCAGCCGGTCACTGCAACGGCAGTAGCGCGGTTCAGGCCGCCTTCGCCTTGGTGGCGTACATGTCCACGTACTCCTGCCCCGACAGCCGCATGACCTCGGCCATCACCGAGTCGGTGACGGCGCGCAGCACGTAGCGGTCGCGGTCCATGCCGTCGTAGCGGGAGAACTCCATCGGCTCGCCGAAGCGGATCGTGACCCGGCCCGGGCGCGGCATGCCGGCGCCGCCGGGCTGGAGCTTGTCCGTGCCGATCACCGCGAAGGGGACCACCGGCGCACCGGTCATCAGGGTGAGGCGGGCGATGCCGGTCCGGCCGCGGTAGAGCCGGCCGTCGGGGGAGCGGGTGCCCTCGGGGTAGATCCCGAAGATCTTGCCCTCCTCGAGGATCCGGCGGCCCGTCATCAGCGCGGCGACGCCGCCGTTCGCGCCGTCCCGGTCCACCGGGATCATGCCCGCGCCGGTGAAGAACCACGCCATCAGCCGGCCCTTGAGGCCCTTGCCCGTCACGTATTCGTCCTTGCCGATGAAGTGGACCGTACGGTCGCACACCAGCGGCAGGATCATCGAGTCGATGAAGGTGAGGTGATTGCCCGCCAGGATCACCGGACCGGTCCCCGGGATGTTGTCGAGCCCCTCCACCTTGGTGCGGAACATCAGGCGCATGGCCGATCCGACAGTGGCCTTGATGAGCGCGGTACGGAACAACGTGAGCCCTCCGGCATCGAAAAGCGGCTTTCGCACCACACGGCGGTAGTGCAGGTGAGGACGATACTCGCGGGTCACCCCTGATCGCACATCGGGTTCACGAGGTGGATACGCAGTGTTGACACGCGTTTGCGCCATGTTCGGACGCGGCCCACCCCCGCGCCACCCGGCGCTGCCTACCATCGGCACGCCGGCCCGGGCCGCACGCACCCCGGAGATCCCGGGGCCGCGGGCCCGTCCGCAGCGAGGAGAGGCACTGATGACACAGGGTGGGGCAGCGCGGCGCACGGTCCTGGGAGCGGCGGCCGCGCTGGCGGCCGGAACCGGACTCACCGGCCTGTCGGCGGGGTCCGCCTCGGCCGCCGACCGTGTACGGGACGACGCCGTCCGGGGCGACGGACGCGGTCGCGGCGGACACGGCGAGGGCGGCTACCGCGACCTGCCCGTCCCGCTGGTCATCGGACACCGCGGCGCCAGCGGCTACCGGCCCGAGCACACCCTCGGCTCGTACCAGCTGGCCCTCGACCTCGGCGCCGACGTCATCGAACAGGACCTCGTCCCCACCAGGGACGGCCACCTCGTCTGCCGCCACGAGAACGAGATCGGCGGCACCACCGACGTCGCCGACCACCCCGCGTTCGCCTCCCGGCGCACCACCAAGACCGTCGACGGCGTCTCCGTCACGGGCTGGTTCACCGAGGACTTCACCCTCGCCGAGCTGAAGACCCTGCGCGCGAAGGAACGTATCCCCGCCGTCCGCCAGCGGGGCACCCTCTACGACGGCCGGTGGGCCGTCCCCACCTTCGAAGAGGTGCTGCGCTGGGCCGACCGCGAGGGCCGGCTGCGCGACAAGCGGATCTGGCTCCACGTGGAGACCAAGCACCCCAGCTACTTCAGAGGGCTGGGCCTCGGCCTGGAGGAGCCCCTCGCCCGGCTGCTGCGCCGCTACGGCCGCGACGGCCGCGACGCCGCCGTGTTCCTCCAGTCCTTCGAGCCCTCCAGCCTCCAGCGGCTCTCCCGCCTGGTGTCCGCCCCGCGCGTGGTGCTGCTCTCCGCCGCGAACACCCGGCCCTGGGACTTCGAGGCGGCCAAGGACCCCCGTACCGTCGCGGACCTGGTCAAGCCCGAGGGGCTCCGGTGGATCGCCGGCTTCGCCCAGGGCATCGGCCCCACCCTCGACCTGATCGTGCCGCGCGACGCGGCCGGCAAGCTCGGCACCCCGACCACCCTCGTCCGCGACGCCCACGCCCGGGGCCTGGTGCTGCACCCCTACACCGCGCGCAACGAGAACAGCTTCCTGCCGGCCGAGTACCGCAAGGGATCCGACCCGGCCGCCTACGGGGACGCGTTCGGCGCCTTCCGCAGGTACTTCGAACTGGGCATCGACGGCATCTTCACCGACAACCCGGACACCGGACTGCTCGCGGCGGAGGACTTCCGCCCCGGACGCGGCGTCAACCGCTAGGCCGCCGGCCCCGAACGGGTGGGCCGGGCCCGGCGGGGAAACCGCCCGGCCCGGCACCCGCGTCCCGCCCGGCATGGACCTGATACAGGAACCCCACCTGCTCGACGAACTGGGCCCGCTGCTTTCCGCCGAGGCCGCCGCGGAGGCCCCGGCCGCCGGAGTGGAAGCCGCCGACCTGGAACAAGCCGTCTGGGTGCGGCTGCTGGAGCGCGGCCCGCGCGCCCCCGACCCCACCGGCCGCGCCCGCTGGCTGCGGCGCGCGGTGCGCGCCGAGGCCCGGCTCGCCCGGCGGCGGGCGCGGCACGAGGTCCCGTACGGCGGAAGGCCCGCCCCCACTCCCGCCGACGCGGGCGGCGAGCCCGAAGACGCCCTGCTGCACGGCGAGGAGAACCGTGCCCTCCGATCGGCGGTCGCCCGATTGCCGGGACGCTGTCCGGAGCTGTTGGCCGCCCTTCTCTCGCCCCGAGACCTCACTTACCGTGAAATCGCAGGAGAGTTGGGTATCTCACAAGGAAGTTTGGGGCCGGTACGTTCCCGTTGCCTGGGATGTCTGCGCAGAATGCTGGCTTCAGAGGTTGCGGTTCCTGGCCCGTGGGGAAAGGAGCGGTAGACCGGAGAGCCACCAGGTGAGCGGGAGGCATGCGCACATGGGCATGAGCGTGACCATTTCGGCGGCGGCCGCCGAAGACGCCGAGCAGATCTTCAAGCTGCAGTATCTGGCGTTCCAGCGGGAGGCCGAGCTGTACGGCAACTACCTCATCCAGCCGCTCACCCAGTCACTGGACTCCCTGAAGGCGGAGCTCGCCTCGGACACCGTCCTGGTGGCCCGGCTCGGCGACGAGGTGGTGGGCGCGGTGCGCGGCAGCGTCGGCGAGGACGGCACGGCGAGCATCGCCAAGCTGTGCGTACACCCCCGGCTGCAGGGCCACGGCCTCGGCGCCCGGCTGCTGCGCGGCGTCGAGGAGGCCCTGTCCGGCCGCGGCGGCACGACCCGCTTCCGCCTCCACACCGGTCACAAGAGCGAGTCCAACCTGCGGCTCTACCGCAAGGCCGGCTACGCGCAGGTCGGCAACCGCACCGCCTCCGACGGCGTGCACCTGGTGATCCTGGAGAAGGAAGCCCGGCCCGCCGACTTCGCCGTCAGCGCGTAGCCCCCGGCGACGGGGGCGCGCCGCCCGCCCGGCGGCCGCCCCCGTACACGGATCAATGCCCGCTCTAGGCGCCCTGGCGCCTGGACCGCAGCCAGAGCATGCCCGTGACCGGCAGGACGACCGGGATGAAGAGGTAGCCCATCCCGAACTGCGACCACACGGTCGAGTCGGGAAAGGCCTCGGGCCGCACGAGCGTCCACGTGCCGACGGCCAGCACACCGGCCAGCTCGGCGCCGCAGCACACCAGCGCCGCCCTGCGCGCCCTCTCCCCGCCGCGCACCAGCGAGTACGTGATGAAGGCGTACGCCACGGCCGCGGCCGCCGACAGCGAGTACGCCAGCGGCGCCCGGCCGAAGCCGGTGGAGATCTCGTAGACCGAGCGCGACAGCGCGCCCACCACCATGACCCCGTAGAGCCACACCAGCAGCAGCCCCGGACCGGAGACCAGTCGCTTGCGCCCGGCGGGCGGGGCGGTCGTCGTGTCAGGCACCGGCGGTTCCCCAGATGTCGTAGAGCCGTACTTCCAGGACGGCGAGGACGACCGCACCCGCGGCCACCGTGACCGAGCCCCACTTGGTGCGCTCGGTCAGCGAGAGCAACCCGGCCGCCGGGACCGCCGCGAAGGCGCCCAGCAGGTAGGCCACGAAGATCACCGTGCCCTGTCCGGGCTTCTCGCCCCGGCCCAGCTGGACCAGGCCGATCACCAGCTGCGCCAGGACCAGCACGGTCACCACGGCCATGCCGATGAAGTGCCAGTCCTTGGTCGGCTGGTCCCGCCATGCGGCGTGGCCGCACCAGACGGCGAGGGCGAGTGCGGCCGCGCCGATGGCGACCGTCAGGGCGTCGAGCATGCAGCGAGGGTATTACGGGCCCGGAGACCCGATGCGTCCGCCCCTCGCCCGGGCTTCCCCGGAAGGCGCGGAGCCGGGCGGCCGACATGCGGACCGTGGCCTTGGCCACAGCGCACCCGGCCGCCGACTGCGCCGCCGACGTGGTCGTCAGGGACCTCCCGGCCGTGCCAGGACTGGCCGGAGAGGCCGGCGTCACCCTGGAGGCGCAGGGCCGAGGGTGCCCGGTGCCGTCCGGGATGCGACCGCTTTCTGTCCGCTATCCGGACATCATTGATCGGTGAGCCGCCCGGTCTGCTTTACTGGGGCCCATGACCACGACGAGCAGCCGCACCCTTGCGACCGAGGCGACGATGACGCCCGGTGCTCGTTGTATGTGTCGAATGCGCGCCTTCTGAGGGCCCCTTCCCGCCGTCTCGCGCCCCGAAGCGAGACCCGCCGAGCGACTCCGCCGCCACCCCGGTCGGCCGTCACCGCCGACTGACCCCCGGTCCGGACCGCTCCTGCCCCGCGCACGCGTCGACACCATCATTTTGTGACGGTTCGCCCCGTATCGCGTCCCCAGATGTTCGCCCCGTGCACGGCATCCGCACCCCGTGCACTCGACAGCGACGGAAATCCTGTGATCACCACATCGGGCCTCACGAAGGTCTACCAGTCCCGTGGCCGCGAGGTCACCGCCCTGGACGGCGTCGACCTGCACGTCCGCGAGGGCGAGGTCTACGGAGTCATCGGCCAGAGCGGCGCCGGCAAGTCCTCCCTGATCCGCTGCGTGAACCTCCTCGAGCGCCCCACCAGCGGCACCGTGACCGTCGACGGCGTCGAGCTCACCGCCCTCGCCGGCCGCGGCCGGCGCGCCGGAAAGGAACTGCGCGAAGCCCGCAGCCGCATCGGCATGGTCTTCCAGCACTTCAACCTGCTGTCCTCGCGCACCGTCCAGGCCAACATCGAGCTGCCCCTGGAGATCCTCGGCGTCTCCGGCCGCGAGCGCTCCCGCAAGGCCCTGGAACTCCTCGACCTCGTCGGCCTCGCCGACAAGGCCAAGGCCTACCCCAGCCAGCTCTCGGGCGGCCAGAAGCAGCGCGTCGGCATCGCCCGCGCCCTGGCCGGCGACCCCAAGGTGCTCCTCTCCGACGAGGCCACCAGCGCCCTCGACCCCGAGACCACCCGCTCCATCCTCCAGCTGCTGCGCGACCTCAACCGCCGGCTCGGACTGACCGTCCTGCTCATCACGCACGAGATGGACGTCGTCAAGACCGTCTGCGACTCCGCCGCGCTCATGAAGCGCGGCCGGATCGTCGAATCCGGCACCGTCGCCGAGCTGCTCGCCACCCCGGGCTCCGAGCTCGCCGGCGAACTCTTCCCGGTCAGCGGCACCGCCACCGGCCCCGACCACACCGTCGTCGACGTCACCTTCCACGGCGAGGCCGCCACCCAGCCGGTCATCTCCCAGCTCTCCCGCACGTACAACATCGACATCTCGATCCTCGGCGCCGCGATGGACACCGTCGCCGGCCGCCAGATCGGCCGGATGCGCATCGAGCTGCCCGGCCGCTACGAGGACAACGTCGTGCCCGTCGGCTTCCTGCGCGAGCAGGGCCTCCAAGTCGACCTCGTCGACGACGACTCGGACCTCGACTCCGAGATCGCCGCACTCGTCAAGGACGGTGCCAAGTGACCTGGTCCGAAATGCAGCCCCTGCTCACCCAGGGCACCTACGACACCCTCTACATGGTGCTGTGGTCCACCCTGGTGACCGTCCTCGGCGGACTGCCCCTCGGCATCCTCCTCGTCCTCACCGACAAGGGCGGCCTGCTGCAGAACCAGCCGCTCAACAAGGTCATCGGCGTGATCGTGAACATGGGCCGCTCGCTGCCGTTCATCATCCTGCTGATCTTCCTGATCCCGGTCACCACCGCCGTCGTCGGCACCTTCATCGGCCCCACCGCCATGATCGTCCCGCTCGCCATCGGCGCCATCCCCTTCTTCGCCCGCCTCGTCGAGACGGCCGTCCGCGAGGTGGACCACGGCCTGATCGAGGCCGTCGAGTCCATGGGCGGCGGCATCCCCACCCTCGTCGGCAAGGTGCTGCTCCCGCAGGCCCTGCCCTCGCTGGTCGCCGCGGTCACCACCACCGTGATCACCCTGGTCGGCTACTCCGCCATGGCCGGCGCCGTCGGCGGCGAAGGACTCGGCTCCAAGGCCATCACCTACGGCTTCCAGCGCTTCGAGACCGGCTTCATGGTCGCCACCGTGGCCGTCCTCATCGCCCTCGTCACGGTGATCCAGCTGATCGGCGACGGCGTGGTACGCGTCCTCGCCCGCCGCGGCCGTACAGCCTGAGCGGACCTTCCTCACCGGAACCGAACCTCCCCACCCCCAGAGCCCGCACTTGTCGTGCTTGGGCCACCACCCGGAAAAAGCAAGAAAGGCACTCTTCGTGCGCAAGAACACCAAGCTCACCGCCATCGCCGCCGCCACCGCCGCGCTCGCCCTCGGCCTCACCGCCTGCGGCAGCTCCTCGGACCCCTCCACGGCCGCCAAGACCGACGGCGGCAAGGTCGACGAGAGCAAGCCGCTGGTCATCGCGGCCTCCCCGAGCCCGCACGCCGACATCCTGAACTTCGTCAAGGACAAGCTGGCGGCCAAGGACGGCCTCAAGCTGGAGGTGAAGGAGTTCACGGACTACGTCCTGCCCAACACCGCCACCGAACAGGGCCAGGTCGACGGCAACTACTTCCAGCACAAGCCGTACCTCGACGACTTCAACAAGAAGAACGGCACGCACATCGTGCCCGTCGTGAACGTCCACCTGGAGCCCCTCGGCCTCTACTCCAAGAAGGTCAAGGCCCTCTCGGACATCAAGCCGGGCCAGACCGTCGCCGTCCCCAACGACACCACCAACGAGGGCCGCGCGCTCCAGCTGCTCGCCGCCAACAACCTGATCACCCTCAAGGAGGGCGTCGGCACCAGCGCCAAGCTGTCCGACATCACCGACAAGAAGGGCCTGGAGTTCAAGGAGCTGGAGGCCGCCACGGTCCCGCGCGCCCTGAACGACGTCGACGCCGCCGTCATCAACGGCAACTACGCCCTGGAGGCCAAGCTCTCGCCCGCCAAGGACGCCCTGGTCCTCGAGAAGGCCGAGGGCAACCCCTACGCCAACTTCCTGGCGGTCAAGGACGGCCGGCAGAACGACCCGCGGATCCAGAAGCTCGCCAAGCTCCTGAACTCCGACGACGTCAAGAAGTTCATCGAGGAGAAGTACCAGGGCTCGGTCGTCCCGGCCTTCGGCACCCCGGGCGCCTGACCCCACACCGCCTGGCGGACGCCGGCTTCCCGGCCCCGCGCACCCCCTCGGGCGCGCGGGGCCGCGGGCTTCCCGGGGACGCCCGCCTCCGGGCGGCCCGGCCCTGCACATCCCCCGGCCGATGCTGCATGCTGAGGCCTACGACCCGCACGAACGGTCCCGTACGAACGGTCCCGACCACGGTCCCCAGGCATGGAGCTGCGCATGACTACCACCTTCCCGGACGTCACCATCAGCACGGACCGGCTGGTGCTGCGCCCCTTCGAGGAGGACGACGTCACCGCGCTCGCCGAGATGATGAACGACGAGCACATCACCGCCTGGACCTCGGTACCGCACCCCTACACCCGCGCAGACGCCCACGCCTGGGCCACCGTGCACTCCCACACCGAGCGCACCGAGGGCCGCGGCATCGTCTTCGCCGTCACCGAGTTCCTCACCCAGCGCCTCGTGGGCATCGTCCACCTCCGGAACACCAACTGGCGCACCCGCACCAGCGAGGTCGGCTACGTCACCGCCCCCTGGGCCCGCGGCGAGGGCTACGCCAGCGAGTCCGTCCTCGCCGTCGCCCAGTGGCTCCTGCGCGACCAGGGCTTCGAGAGACTCGAACTGCGCACGGCGGCGGACAACACCGCCTCCCAGCAGGTCGCCCAGAAGATCGGCTGCATCAGCGAAGGCGTCCTGCGCAACGCGTGGATAGTGCGGACCCAGGCGGCCGACGGCAGCTGGGCCGAGACCCGCACCGACCTCATCGTCTGGAGCCTGGTCCCCGAGGACCTCGACGAGGCCGACGAATACGACGCCTACGAGAGCCGCCACGCCAGCCCCGGCCCCGCCGGACGCCCCGGCCACGACGACGGGTACCCCCTGCGGCAGCGCGCCGACGCGCACGGCTACGCCGTCGGCGCCGACCGGCGCTGACCCGATGACCAGGTAGTCTCACCCTGCCCGCCCGACGACGCCGACCACGACGCCGACGGGACACGCCGAAGACGCCGGCGGCACCGGCGTACGGCGTCGAGAGAGCCAGCCCCCGGCGTCGGCGGCACCCCGTACGACGCCCAGGGCGCCGACGGACGGCGCCCACGACGCCCCCCACCCCCACCCCAGGAGACCGACGACGATGGCCGACCGGGTCACGGTGATCGGCTGGGACGGCTCCCCCCTCACCGCCGCCGCCCGCTCCGCGCTCTCCGCCGCCACCCTCGTGGCCGGAGCCGCCCACCACCTCGCGCTCCCCGAAGTCCCGCCCGGCGCCGAACGCATCCGCCTCGGCAGCCTCGGCCTCGCCGCCCGCCGCATCGCCGGCCACCGCGGCACCGCCGTCGTCCTCGCCGACGGGGACCCCGGCTTCTTCGGCGTCGTACGCACCCTGCGCGCCCCGGAACACGGCCTGGAGGTGGAGGTCGTCCCGGCCGTCTCCGCCGTCGCCGCCGCCTTCGCCCGCGCCGGCATGCCCTGGGACGACGCCCAGGTCGTCGTGGCCCACCCCCGCACCCTGCGCCGCGCCGTCAACGTCTGCCGCGCCCACACCAAGGTCGCCGTCCTCACCTCACCCGGAGCCGGCCCCGCGGAACTCGCCCTGCTCCTGGAGGGGATCCACCGCACCTTCGTCATCTGCGAGGAACTGGGCACCGACCGGGAGCGCGTCACCGTCCTCACCTCCGACGCCGCCGCCGACCACACCTGGCGCGACCCCAACGTGGTCATCGTCATCGGCGGCGCCGGCCAGGCCCCCGCCGGCGCCGACCCCGGCTGGCTGCTCGGCCAGAGCCACGGCCTCGCCCCCGTACGCGGCTGGGCCCGCCCGCAGGACGCCCCCGCCGAACGGCCCCCGGGGGAGGGGGAGTCCGCGCAGCTGCGCGCCGCCCAGCTCGCCCGGCTCGGCCCCCGCACGGGAGACCTCGTCTGGGACATCGGAGCCGGCTCCGGAGCCCTCGCCGTGGACGCCGCCGCCCTCGGCGCCGCCGTCATCGCCGTCGACGCCGACCCCCGCGCCTGCGAGCGCGTAACGGCCGCCGCCCGGGGGCGCGGTGTCCAGATCCAGGTCGTCCCCGGCCGGGCACCGCACGTCCTGGAGAACCTGCCCGAACCCGACGTCGTACGGGTCGGCGGCGGCGGGGCCGCGGTCGTCGCGGCCGTCGCCGAGCGGCGTCCCGAACGGATCGTCAGCCACGCCTCCACGCGCGACGAGGCCGAGGCCATCGGACGCGCCCTCACCGGACACGGGTACGCCGTCGAGTGCGCGCTGCTCCAGTCCGTCGGCCTCGACACCCGGACCTGGGCGGAACAGGAGCGTTCCGTGGTGTTCCTGCTGGCAGCCGAACGCCCCGTGAACCGCTAGCGCGGAGCCCGGGGTAGGCTGGCCGATCGTCGTACCGCCCTGGTGGACGACTGGTGGACGCGCGACGTGGCGCAGTCCACAGCGGACGGTGCCGGTTTCTGGCCGACACGACGGCCGACGAGCGCGACAATGCTCAGGAGTTGTCGTGCGTGCGTACGCGAGGCGTCGTACGGCGCGGCAACGCCGCACGGCATGTTCCGCACGGCGGGCCCTGTGGGCGACCGGGCGATCGAAGAGGCAACACCGATGGGCGAGGGGTACGCATGACTGACACCGGCCAGGTCCCGGGCGAGGGTCACCCGGACAACACGGGCATGGTGGATCAGCAGGGCACGCCCGCTCCGGTCCCGCAGATGCCGCCCCTGCCCCCGATGCCGCCCCAGGCCCCCGCGGGCTACGCCTTCCAGGACCTCGTGGACGACCCGGCCGAGGCCGAGGACGACGAACTGCTGCTGATGCCGAGCGGCCACGGGCAGGGCTCCTGGAGCGACCCGCAGGTGGTGCCGCCGGCGCCGGCCTTCCCGGGTGAGTTCCAGAACGACTTCCCGAACGGCTTCCAGGGCGACTTCCCGGCGGAGCCCGCTTTCACCGAGTACCCGCAGCCCCCCGCCGGCGGCTACCCCGAGCCCGGGCACCTCGGCTTCCAGGAACAGGGCTACCCCGAGGCCGGGTACCCGGCGCCCGGACAGCCCGCGCCCGGCTTCCCCGATGCGGGCTTCCCCGCCTCCTTCGCCGAGCCCGCCGCCTACAGTGCGGGCGCGCACGAGGCCGGCGGCCGCGACTCCGGCTCCCTGGACCTGGGTGGCCTGGTGGCCCCGCCCGCCGCGCAGGTCCCGCCCGCCGCTCCCGTCATGCCGCCGCGCCGGCCGCTGCACATGGGCCCGCCGATGCCCGACGCCACCGGGGGAGTCGTACGCTCCCTCGCGGACCGGGGGCCGGCCGCCGCGCCGGCGGCGCCGGTGACGCCCGCCGCGCCCCAGGCCGCTGCGGCCGCCGTGCCGGCGCAGCCCGTCGCCGTGACGGCGGAGCCGGTGGCAGCCCCCGAGGCGGCGCCGGCTGCCGAGGCGCCTCCGGCTGCCGAGGCGGTGGACGTTGCTCCGGCGGCTGAGGCCCCGGTGGTTGAGGGCACTGCTGCCGAGGCGCCTGCTGCCGAGGCTCCGGCTGCAGAGGCACCCGCTGCCGATGCCGCTGCACCGGCCGCGGAGGCTGCCGCTCCGGCGCCTGAGGCTGCTCCGGCGCCTGAGGCTGCCGCTCCGGCTCCCGAGGCCATTGCCGTGGCCCCTGACGCCGTCCCGGCTGCCGCTCCGGCTGAGCCCGCGGAGGCCGCCGCCCCCGCGGAGGCCGCTGCCCCGCCCGCTGAGGCCGCCCCGGCGCCCGAGGCCCCCGCTCCGGCCGCCGAGGCCGCGCAGGTCGCCCCGGACGCCGCCGCCCCCGAGTACCTGGACCAGCCGGCCGCCGCCCCGCAGCCCGGGGAGGTCCCGCCGCAGGCCGGGACGCCGTGGACGGTGGAGCCGGCCGCCCCGGCAGCCGCCGCCCCCGCCGAGCCGTCGCCGGAGGCCGCCCCGGCCGCCGAGGGGGCCCCCGCGGCTCCCGCAGCCGCCGAGGCCGTCGCCGTCGCAGCCGCGCCCCAGGCACCGGCCGAAGCCGCGCCCGAGGCTCCGGAGCCCGTCGAGCCGGCGCAGGCCGCCGAGCCGGCCGAGGCCCCGGCCGACCCGCAGGCTCCGGCCGAGCCCGCCGAGCAGACCCCCGCGGAAACGGTGGCCCAGGCCGCGCCCGAGGCCCCCGAGCCGGCCGGAGCGCAGCCCGAGCCCGTAGAGCCCGTGCAGCCCGCCGAGGCCCCCGAGCCGGCCGCCGCGGAGGCCGCCGAGCCCGCCCCCGCCGAGGCCGAGGCCCCGCCGGCGGAGCCCGCCGCGGGCGAACCGGCCCCGGCGTACGACGACGCCGAGCGCGAGGCAGTGCTGCGCGTCATGCGCGAGCGCCGCGACATCCGCAAGGGCTTCCGTACCGACCCCATCCCGCACGAGGTGCTGCTGCGCGTCCTCGAGGCCGCCCACACCGCGCCCAGCGTCGGCCACTCGCAGCCGTGGGACTTCGTCGTCATCCGCTCCGCCGAGACCCGCCGGACGATGCACGAACTCGCCCAGAAGCAGCGCGAGGCCTACGCCAAGTCGCTGCCCAAGGGCCGGGCCAAGCAGTTCAAGGAACTGAAGATCGAGGCCATCCTCGACACCCCGGTGAACATCGTCGTCACCGCCGACCCGACGCGCGGCGGCCGCCACACCCTCGGCCGGCACACCCAGCCGCAGATGGCCCCGTACTCCTCCGCCCTCGCCGTCGAGAACCTGTGGCTCGCCGCCCGCGCCGAAGGCCTCGGCGTCGGCTGGGTCAGCTTCTTCGACGAGCGCGAGATGGTCCGCGCGCTGGGCCTGCCGGAGCACCTGGAGGTCGTCGCGTACCTGTGCGTCGGGTACGTGGACGAGTTCCCCGACGAGCCCGAACTGGCCCAGGCGGGCTGGTCGCAGCGCCGTCCGCTGGCCTGGGTCGTCCACGAGGAGACGTACGGGCGCCGCGCGCTGCCCGGCGAGGCCCCGCACGACCTGCTCTCCGAGACCGTCGCCAGCATCCGCCCGCTCGACGCGAAGGCGCTCGGCGAGGCCTGGGAGCGGCAGAAGCGCATGACCAAGCCCGCCGGGGCCCTGGGCATGCTGGAGATCATCTCCGCTCAGCTGTCCGGCCTCTCCCGGGTCTGCCCGCCGCCGATCCCCGAGCCGGCCGCCGTCGCGATCTTCGCCGGCGACCACGGTGTCCACGCCCAGGGCGTCACCCCGTGGCCCCAGGAGGTCACCACGCAGATGGTGGCCAACTTCCTGGGCGGCGGGGCGGTCTGCAACGCCTTCGCCAACCAGGTCGGCGCCGAGGTCTGCGTCATCGACGTCGGCGTGGCCGGGGACCTCCCCGCCACCCCGGGGCTGCTGCCGCGCAAGGTCCGCCCGGGCACGGCCGACCTGTCGACCGGGCCGGCGATGACCCGCGAGGAGGCCATCGCCGCCATCGAGGTCGGCATCGAGACGGCCCGCGACCTGGTCGCGGCGGGCAACAAGGCGCTCCTCACGGGTGAGATGGGCATCGCGAACACCACGGTGTCCGCGGCGCTGATCTCCGTCTTCACGGGGGTCGACCCGTCCGAGGTGACGGGCCGCGGCACGGGCATCAACGACGAGACGCACGCGCGGAAGGTCGACGTCGTACGCCGCGCCCTGGAGCTCCACCAGCCCGACCCGAACGACCCGATCGGCGTCCTGGCGGCCATCGGCGGCCTGGAGCACGCGGCGATCGTCGGCCTGCTGCTCGGCGGAGCCTCCCTGCGCACGCCGGTCATCCTCGACGGCGTGAGCGCGGGCGCGGCCGCCCTGGTGGCCCGCGCCATCGCCCCCGAGTCCCTGTCGGCGTGCATCGCGGGCCACCGCAGCGCGGAACCGGGCCACGTGGCCGCCCTCAACAAGCTCGGCCTGCGCCCTCTGGTCGACCTGGACCTCCGCCTCGGCGAGGGCACGGGCGCCCTCCTGGCCCTCCCCCTGATCCAGAGCGCGGCCCGCGCAATGCACGAGGTGGCCACGTTCGACTCGGCGGGAGTCACGGAGAAGTAGCCCCGGCACCGGCCTGAGCCCCCGCCCCGCTCAACGGGGGGCGGGGGCTTTGCCGTACGCGGCCACGGTGCGGGCCCGCCATCTCCCCCTCGACCCACCGGGGGCGGGGCGGTGGTTGCCCACCCGCCTCCCCGGGTGCGGGTCCGGTGGGCGGGGGAGCGGGGTGCCTGCTGGGCGGTCTCAGGGCTGGTTCGGGGGTTTCCGGGGAAGCCCCCAAAGGAACGGCACGGCCCAGAGGGGGAGCGGCGGGCCCGTCAGGGCTGGGCGAGGGGGCGTTGCCCCGGCCAGCCGGGCATTCCGGGCCCTCTGCGCCTGAGTTCCCGGTGCAGGGGCGCTGCTACCCGCACCGAACACCGACCACAGCGCCCTGCGGCCCACCCAGGCGCAACGGATCGCTACGCGGTCCTCGTTCCAGTGGGGATCCCACCCCCACCCCGACCAGCCGAAACCTCCCGTCCGAAGTTCGCCCCCGCAGGTACCGTCGGAGCCGGCGGGTCGTATCGTGGTCCCGGACGGGCGCCCCGCACTGCGTGCCCGTCACGCCGCTCCAGCGCAGCAGCGGCCCCGCCGACCAGACCCCGCCGCATCAGGAGCCGCAACCGCCATGGCAAACCCGGCACACCCCGCCTACCCCGTAGGACTCCGTCTGGCAGGGCGCCGCGTCGTCGTCATCGGCGGCGGGCAGGTCGCCCAGCGCCGCCTCCCCGCGCTGATCGCCGCCGGTGCCGACGTCCTGCTCGTCTCCCCCTCCGCGACCCCCTCCGTGGACGCGATGGCGGAGACCGGCGAGATCCGCTGGGAGCGCCGCCGCTACCAGGACGGCGACCTCGACGGTGCCTGGTACGCGCTGATCGCCACCCGGGACCGGGCCGCCAACGACGCGGCCTCCGCCGAGGCCGAGAGCCGCCGCGTCTGGTGCGTGCGCGCCGACGACGCCGACGCCGCCACCGCCTGGACCCCGGCCACCGGCCGCGTGGAGGGCGTCACCGTCGCCGTGCTGAGCGGCAACGACCCGCGCCGCTCCGCCGCCGTGCGCGACGCCGTCGTCGAGGGGCTGCGCGACGGTTCCCTCACCGCCGCCCGCCCCCGCGTCCCCGGCGTGGCCCTCGTCGGCGGCGGGCCCGGCGACCCGGACCTGATCACCGTGCGCGGCCGCCGCCTGCTGGCCGAGGCCGACGTGGTCATCGCCGACCGGCTCGGCCCCCGCGACCTGCTCGACGAGCTTCCGCCGCACGTCGAGGTCATCGACGCCGCGAAGATCCCGTACGGCCGTTTCATGGCCCAGGAGGCCATCAACAACGCCCTGATCGAGCACGCCAAGGCCGGCAAGGCCGTGGTGCGGCTCAAGGGCGGGGACCCGTACGTCTTCGGCCGCGGCATGGAGGAGCTCCAGGCCCTCGCCGAGCACGGCATCCCCTGCACGGTCGTGCCCGGCATCTCCAGCTCCATCTCGGTGCCGAGCGCCGCCGGGATCCCCGTCACCCACCGCGGGGTGGCGCACGAGTTCACCGTGGTCAGCGGCCACGTCGGACCGGACGACCCGCGCTCCCTCGTCGACTGGGCGGCCCTCGCCAAGCTCACCGGGACGATCGTCATCCTCATGGGCGTCGACAAGATCGGCCTGATCGCCGAGGCCCTGGTCCGCCACGGCCGCTCCGCCGACACCCCCGTCGCCGTCGTCCAGGAAGGCACCACCGCCGCCCAGCGCCGGGTGGACGCCACCCTCGCGACCGTGGGCGAGACGGTCAAGGCGCAGGAGGTCCGTCCGCCCGCCGTCATCGTGATCGGCGACGTCGTCCGCGTCAACGCCCCCCTCGCCGGCGCCTGACAGGCCGTTGGCACCGCACCCAGGACAAGGCAGTATCACCCTGTGGCTGATCTCATCACCATCGAAGACCCCGACGACCCGCGCCTGCGCGACTACACGGGCCTGACCGACGTCGAGCTCCGGCGCCGCCGCGAGCCCGCCGAGGGCCTGTTCATCGCCGAGGGCGAGAAGGTCATCAGGCGGGCCAAGGACGCCGGGTACGAGATGCGCTCGATGCTGCTGTCCGCCAAGTGGGTCGACGTCATGCGCGACGTCATCGACGAGCTCCCCGCCCCGGTCTACGCCGTCAGCCCCGACCTAGCCGAGCGGGTCACCGGCTACCACGTGCACCGCGGCGCCCTCGCCTCGATGCAGCGCAAGCCGCTGCCCACGGCGCAGGAGCTGCTGGCGTCGGCCCGCCGGGTGGCCGTCATGGAGGCGGTGAACGACCACACCAACATCGGGGCGATCTTCCGCAGCGCCGCCGCCCTCGGCATGGACGCCGTGCTGCTGTCGCCCGACTGCGCGGACCCGCTGTACCGCCGGTCGGTGAAGGTCTCGATGGGCGCGGTGTTCTCCGTCCCCTACGCCCGCCTGGAGGCCTGGCCCAAGAGCCTGGACTCGGTCCGGGAGGCCGGCTTCAAGCTCCTCGCGCTGACCCCGCACGAGAAGGCCTCGCCGATCGACGTGGCCGCCCCGCAGACCCTGGAGCGGGTGGCGCTGATGCTGGGGGCGGAGGGCGACGGGCTGTCCACCCAGGCGCTGGTCGCCGCCGACGAGTGGGTGCGCATCCCCATGGCCCACGGCGTCGACTCGCTGAACGTGGGCGCGGCCGCGGCCGTCGCGTTCTACGCCGTGGCCGGCAGCGGCCGCGCGTAGTCAGGGACCGTACGGAGGGGGTGGCGCGCCGGACGGTGCGCCGCCCCCTCAGAGTTTCTGCGCGAGGGCGATGCCCAGGGCCACGAGCAGGGTCACCACCACGAACACGATCAGCCGCTGCCGCAGCAGCTTCGGGTCCGGCCGCGACGGGCGGCGGCGCCCGGTGCCGGTCGTACGGGGTCCCGGGCGGCCTCCCGCCCGCCCGGCGGTGGAGCCGGGGTTGCGGGACGACGAGGGCCGCGACGGGGGCCCGCCGTGGTGCCCCTGCGGCCGGGCGACGGGCGTGGCGCTGCCCGTACGGCGCTCCGTGCTGCGGTCCGCCTGGCCCGGGCCCCGCTCGGCGGGCCGGGCGGCGGGCCGCTCGACGCGGGCCCGCTGCGCCGGCGGGCGCCCGTCGCCCAGGCCCTGCGCCTCGCGGGCGGCGATCTCCTTGAGCCGCATCGACAGCTGGAGCGTGGTCGGCCGTTCCTCGGGATCCTTGGCCAGGCACGCCCGGACCAGCGGCGCGAGGGCGTCGGGCACCCCCACCAGATGCGGCTCCTCGTGCACCACGCGGTACAGCATGACCTCGGAACTGCCGTGCCCGAACGGCGAGTCGGCGGTCGCCGCGTAGGCGAGGGTGGCGCCGAGCGCGAACACGTCCGTGGCGGGGGTGACGGCGGCGCCGCGCACCTGCTCGGGCGCGAGGAAGCCGGGGGAGCCGACGGCGGTGCCGACGTGGGTGAGGGTGCTGGCCCCCGTGGCCCAGGCGATGCCGAAGTCGATGATGCGGGGGCCCTTGGGGGAGAGCAGGATGTTCGAGGGCTTCAGGTCCCGGTGGACCACCCCCGCCTCGTGCACGGCGACCAGGCCCTCGGAGAGCGCGGCGCCGATCGCGGCGATCTGCGCGGCCGTCAGGGGGCCTTCCTCGGCGACCTTGTCGTGCAGCGAGGGGCCGGGTACGTACTGGGTGGCGAACCAGGGCCGCTCGGCGTCCAGGTCGGCGGCCACCAGCCGCGCCGTGCAGCCGCCGCGGATCCGGCGGGCGGCGGACACCTCGCGCGCGAAGCGCGAGCGGAACTCCTGGTCCTCGGCCAGGTCCGGCCGGATCACCTTGAGGGCCACGCGCTGGCCGCGCCGGTCGGACCCGAGGTAGACCACGCCCATGCCGCCGGCGCCGAGTCGCCGGTGCAGTCTGAACGAGCCGACGACACGCGGGTCCTCGCGCCGGAGCCGCATCATCGCCATGTCCACCCCGCTGACCGGTCGTCCTGTTGACCTGGCACAGCTTACGGACCATCCGGCACGAGCGCTCAGAGGCCGCGCCCTCGTCAGGGGATTCGATTGTCAGTACGGGCAAGCCACTTGAGGGTGTGACAGCTCCCGTATCCGCCCCCGCCTGCCCCCGGCCGGCCGTCCCAAACACCCCTCCGCCCAAGGGGATTGGCGCCCGTGCCGCACCGCCGGGCGGCTTCCCCCGCGGGGGGCGGGCCGGCCCGGGCGGCCGGGACCGCCAACACCCCGCGCGCAGACACGCGTGTGCGGGGAGTGACGGAAGTGAGCGAAGTCACTACCCTCCGGTCATCCCCTCCGGGAAGACCCCCATCACGGGGGAGGGATCTCCACCCAGGGGAGTAGGCGGAGACCGGCCTCGTCATCCTCCTGGAGGCCCGCCAAGGGGTACGAGGGCATGAGGCCAGGAGCCCTTCCGGAGCCTAGTGTTGAAGACAAGCGGCGGGTGGCGCACTCGTCCCCCGAGGTCACGAGCCCGCCGCTGCAGACGACAGGGAGAGGACCATGGCGGGCATCGCACGGCAGGGACGCAAGGCATTCGCGTTCAACGGCCATGAGTCCGGCACGCGCCACCCACTGGTGGCCGCGGCCATGGTGCTCCCCCTGGCCGCCCTCCTGCTCTTCCTCTTCGGAGGCTTCGATCAGGTGGCGGCACAGGCGTCGTCCGTGGGCGTGATGCTGGGGCGCTGAGCGGCGCCCCGGGCCCGGAAGAGCGGTCCGGGCCGGGACATCGGCCTGTCGTACCCCGTGGGGACGGGGGCGCGACGGACGGCAGGTGAAGGGTGCTGCCCGTACGACTGGGGAGTCGGACGGGCAGCACCCTTTCTCACGCCCCGTGACCCCCTGGCACCACTGCCGCCCCTTGAGGCATACGGGAACGCGGAAGCCCCGGCCGTCGAGACGGCCGGGGCTTCCGGTGCGGTGCGCGATACTGGGATTGAACCAGTGACCTCTTCCGTGTCAGGGAAGCGCTCTCCCGCTGAGCTAATCGCGCGGGCTGCGGTAGAGAACCGCAGGTCAGGCAAGTGGTGCAGGTGCTGCGTGCGCGATACTGGGATTGAACCAGTGACCTCTTCCGTGTCAGGGAAGCGCTCTCCCGCTGAGCTAATCGCGCGGGGGTCCTTGCGGACCGGTGGACGATACTGGGATTGAACCAGTGACCTCTTCCGTGTCAGGGAAGCGCTCTCCCGCTGAGCTAATCGTCCTTGGAGGTGGAGACGGGATTTGAACCCGTGTAGACGGCTTTGCAGGCCGTTGCCTCGCCTCTCGGCCACTCCACCTCGGAGTGTGCAGGGGTTCTCGGGAAGATCCCCCACTCAGAGCGGACGACGAGACTCGAACTCGCGACATCCACCTTGGCAAGGTGGTGCTCTACCAACTGAGCTACGTCCGCAGTGTCACCGTGTTCGCTCCGGGGTTCTCCCCCTTCGCTCCCTGGCGACGTGTTGAACTCTAGCGGATTCCCGGGCCAGCTCAAAAACGCGTTTCCGCAGCGTGCTGCCGCCCGATCACCAGCGGTCACCCGGCGGTCACCTCACCGGCGCCATCCCGCCACCGGTCATAGACTCGCAGCCGTGCACGACCTGCCTCCCCTGGCCCGCTTCGGCGGCCTCCTCGCGACCGACCTCCGAGACGTCACCAGTGACCCCTCCGCCCTCGACTCCACCGGGTTCTGGGCGGTGGCCGCCGACTTCGAAGGCCGGCTGGTCTGCGCGCGCTTCGGCGACGTACGCCCCGACCCCGTGCCGGCGCCCGTCACCGGGGCCTGGCGCGGGCCGGCCGTCGGCCAGTGGTCCTCCTCGCTCGACCGCGCCGCGTACGTGGCGGGCGTGCGCCGGATACGCGAGTACATCGCGGCGGGGGAGGTCTACCAGGCCAATCTCTGCCGGGTGATGTCCGCGCCCCTGCCCGATCCGGCCGCGGCCGACGTGGACGCCCTGACCGCGCTCCTCGCGCGGGGCAACCCCGCCCCCTACGCAGGAACGATCCGGCTCCCGGCGCACGGCGTCGAGATCGCCACCGCCTCCCCGGAGCTCTTCCTCAGCCGCGCGGGCCGCCACGTCGAGTCCGGCCCGATCAAGGGCACCGGCCGCACCGCCGCCGACCTGCTGCCCAAGGACCACGCCGAGAACGTGATGATCGTGGACCTCGTACGCAACGACCTCGGCCGCGTCTGCGCCACCGGGTCCGTCACCGTGCCCCAGCTGTGCGCCGTCGAGGAACACCCCGGCCTGGTGCACCTCGTCTCCACCGTCAGCGGCGAGCTCGCCGACACCACCGGCTGGCCCGAGCTGCTCGCGGCGACCTTCCCGCCCGGCTCCGTCACCGGCGCCCCCAAGTCCTCCGCCCTGCGGATCATCGAAGAGCTGGAGACCGCCCCCCGCGGCCCCTACTGTGGGGGCATCGGCTGGGTCGACGCAGACCTGGGCACCGCCGCCCTCGCCGTCGGCATCCGCACCTTCTGGATCGACCGCGAGGCCCCCGGCGGCCCCCGCCTCAGCTTCGGCACCGGCGCCGGCATCACCTGGGGCTCCGACCCGGAACGGGAGTGGGCGGAGACCGAGCTGAAGGCCGCCAGGCTGGTCGCACTGGCCTCCGGGGGCCCCATACCCGGCACGGCGGCGCCGGCCGCACACGAGACGCACGACCTGAGTGGAGGAACCGTACGGTGAGGATCTGGCTCGACGGCACGCTGCGCGACGCCGAGGACGCGAAGGTGTCCGTACTGGACCACGGCCTGACCGTGGGCGACGGGGTCTTCGAGACGCTCAAGGCCCAGGACGGGACGGTCTTCGCCCTCAGCCGGCACCTGGAGCGGCTCACCCGCTCGGCCCGCGGCCTCGGCCTGCCGGACCCCGACCTCGACGAGGTGCGCCGCGCCTGCGCCGCCGTACTGGAGGCCAACCCTATGCCGCTCGGCCGGCTGCGGATCACCTACACCGGCGGGGAGTCCCCGCTCGGCTCCGACCGGGGCGACACCGGGCCCACCCTGGTCGTCGCCGTCGGCGAGACCACCCGCCGCCCCGACACCACCGCGGTGATCACCGTCCCCTGGGTCCGCAACGAGCGCTCCCCGCTGACCGGCCTCAAGACCACCTCCTACGCCGAGAACGTGGTCGCCCTGGCCCGGGCCAACCGGGCGGGAGCCTCCGAGGCCCTCTTCGCCAACACCGTCGGGCAGCTCTGCGAGGGCACCGGCTCCAACGTCTTCGTCGTCCTCGACGGGGAACTGCACACCCCGCCCGTGGCGTCGGGCTGCCTGGCGGGCATCACCCGCGCGCTGGCCGTCGAATGGACCGGCGCGAAGGAGACCGACCTGCCCTTCGACGCCCTGGAGCACGCGGAGGAGGTCTTCCTGACCTCCACCCTGCGCGACGTACAGGCCGTGCACCGCGTCGACGGCCGCGTCCTGGCCGCCGCGCCCGGCCCCGTCACCGCCAAGGCCATGCGCGTCTTCGACGAGCGCGCCGCGTCCGACATCGACCCCTGAGCCCCCGGCCCGTGGTCACGGCGGCGCCGGGCGGGTAGAACTCGACGGTGACCACCACCCTGCGGCCGAGCGGCCCGCTTCAGCAGAGCGAATCCGGCGCGCGCTCGCGCCCGTACGAGGTCCGCGTCAACAGCCGGCGCGTCGGAGCGCTGCTGATCGCCGCCGACACGCCCTTCGGGCCGACGGTGGGGGAGATCCGCGACCTGGCCGTCGACGAGCCGGACCGGCGCCGCGGCCGCGCCACGGTCGCCGCCCTCGCGGCCGAGGAGGTGCTGCGCGGCTGGGGCTGCCGCCGGGTCCGGATCTCGGTCCCGGCCGGCTCGGCGGGCGGACTGCGGCTCGCCGCGGCCCTCGGGTACGCCGAGTACAGCCGCGACCTGGCCAAGGAGCTGCCCGCCGCCCCTCCCGCCCTCTCCGAGGGGGTCCGGGGCCGGCCCATGACCCCGGCCGAGTACGAGGCCTGGAACGTACGGGCCCGCGCCGGCTACGCGGCGAGCTGGGCCGCCCGCGGGATGCCGGAGGAGGCCGCGCGGGCCAAGGCCGAGGCCGACCACGACGCGCAGCTGCCCCAGGGCCCCGCCACCCCGGGGGTGACCATCACCGTCCTGGAGGCGGCCGGCACGCCCGTCGGCCACCTCTGGCTGGCGGCGGCGGGGGAGGGCGCGTACGTCTACGACGTCGCCGTCGCCGAGGAGCACCGCGGCCGCGGCCACGGCCGCGACCTGATGCTGCTCGCGGAGCGCACGGCACTCGCCGGGGGCCACCGGACGCTGGCGCTGCACGTGTTCACCGCCAACACCCCCGCCCTGCGCCTGTACGAGTCCCTCGGCTACCGGCCCACCCGGCTGAACTACGCCAAGGACCTGATCTAGGCGGACCCGCCCGCGAGCAGCCGGTCCGCGATCTCCTCGATGCGGGCGCGCAGGCCCTCCTGGCTCTTGCCGCCGTCCAGGCGCTCCCCGGCGATCACGTACGTGGGGGTGCCGGTCACGCCGATGGCCTTGCCCTCGGCCTGGTCGGCGTCCACGATCAGGATGTGCCGCCCGTCGATCAGGGCGGTGTCGAACTCCTCGACGTCCAGGCCGAGTTCACGCGCCACATCCAGCAGGACGGCCTCGCCGCGCTCGCCCAGCTCGCCGGTCCGGGCCAGGACGGCCTCCGCGTACGGCCAGCCCTGCCCCTGCTCCGCGGCCTCCTCGGCGGCCTGTGCGGCGGCGAAGGCGTGCTTGTGCTTCTCCAGCGGGAAGTGCCGCAGCCGGATGTCCATCCGGTCGCCGTAGCGGGCCCGCAGGGCCCGCACGTCGTCCAGGGCGCTGTGGCAGTCCGGGCACTGGAGTTCGCACCAGACATCGAGGATCACGGAATCGGTCATGCGAACAGTCTCCCAGACCCCCTGGGGAGGAGATCCGACCCCGAGATGTCCCGGAGATCGGCGCGGACGGGCCCGTGGCCGTGGCCGCCGCGGCGGCGGCCGGTGCAGGATGGAAGGGACGGACCGACCACCGCCGACAGCCGGAGGACCGCATGCTGGCCGAGACCATATGTTCCGCGGTGTCCGCGGCGGGCCTGGGCATCGCCGCGCTGACCGCGTACCGCAAGCGCTTCCTCGCCGCCACGCGGATCGCGGCGTACGCGCTGGTGCCGGTGGGCCTGGTGCTGACCGGCGTGGTGGAGTGGGTGTCCGGGATGGCCTTCAAGCCGGCCGTCTGGATCGGCTTCGGCCTGCTGGGCCTGGCCTGGGTGCTCTTCATGACCACCCGGGCCGTGGAGCGCAGGAGCCCGGGCAGGGCCCCCCGGGCGCCCAAGGCGGCCGCGGGAGCGCCCGGCCGCGACGCCGTCGCCCCCGGCGCCTCGGCCCCCTCCCTCGGCGGCGGACGGCGTCAGGACGCCGCGGCCGCTCCGGCGGACGACTTCTCCGACATCGAGGCCATCCTCAAGAAGCACGGCATCTGAACGGCGGGCCCGGACGACGCCCCTAGGCGAGCCCCACGGTGAACGCCGCGCGGTAGCCGGTGCCGGCCCGGACGGGGGTGAGGGTCATCCGGCCGCCCGCGGCCCGGTAGCGGTCGTCGTGGGCGTTGGGGTCGCGGGGTGCCTTGCGGCGTGCGTAGGGCTGGCGGCCGTAGACCTCCCGCAGGAAGGCGTCGGGCAGGAAGAACTGCGAGGTCGTCTCGGTGTCCCCGTCGGGGCGGACCTTGAAGTGGATGTGCGGTGCCAGTCCGGCGTACCAGCCCGGCACGATCGTGGTGAAGGCGCAGCGGCCGGATCCGTCGGTGACCTGGACCCCGCGCAGGTAGCTCTCCCGGCCCTCCGAGTACACGCCCGCGGCATCGGCCTGCCAGATGTCGACGGCGGCGCCCGCGAGCGGCCGGCAGCCGTCCGCCGCGCCCACCACCGTGAGCTCCAGCCGCAGCGGCACGCCCTCGCGGCCCTCGGTGACGTCCGAGCGGGTCCGGCCCCGGCCGACGTAGTTCGGGCCCGCTCCCGACCGCACGGCCAGGACGCAGTCCGGGGTGGCGCCGCCCGACGGAGCGGGCGCGGCCCTGCCGGGGGCGGCGGGGTGGGCGCAGGCCGCGGTGAGCGCGGCGATCCCGGCGGATCCGGCGGTCAGCAGGAGGGTCCGGCGGCTGGTCGGGCAGGTGCCCTGGTCGGTCATGCGAACCCCTCACGCGTGCGCCCGGGGCCGTCGCGCGCGGACGGCCGCCCACCGCGCCCACCGTGCCGCACCCCGCCCTGCGGGCCCGCGACCGACACACGGCCGACCGGGGGGACCGCCCGGGGGCGGGTCCTCGTACCCGATGCGGGGCCGGGCGCGGGGGAGAAGCCCCGGTAAACCACCTGAACTGACGAGAGAAGGCGAACTGCCGCGTCCGTTATGGCGTGTTGGGGGCGCAAAGGGGTGGGGCTGCGCCATCATCGCCCCGACATGCTCGACACATCGCAGGGTGAGCCGCAGGCTCCCGCCTCCGAGGCCCCCATCGCCCGGGCCGCCGCCGCCACTCTGGCTTCCACGACCGGCACGACCGGCACGACCGCCACGGCCCCCGTGGCCCCGCACGCTCCACAGGCCTGTGCCGCCCCCGTGGCGCCGGACGCGGCCGAAGGGCGCGGCTGCCTCTTCGCGCTGTCCCAGCCGCCCCTGATGATCTTCCTAGCGGTGATCGGCACCCTGCTGCTGCTGGCCGCCCTGCACGACCTCTATCTGCTCTGAGCCCTCCCCGTGGGAGTCCGCCTCCTTGCGGCGGGCCCGGTACGCGGCCACGTGCAGCCGGTTCCCGCAGGTCCGGCTGTCGCAGTAGCGGCGGGAGCGGTTGCGGGACAGGTCCACGAAGGCCCGCCGGCAGTCCGGGGCCTCGCAGCGGCGCAGCCGCTCCTGCTCGCCGGAGACGACGATGAAGGCGAGCGCCATGCCGCCGTCCGCCGCCAGGTGGTCGCCCACCGAGGCGCCGGGGGCGAAGTAGTGCACGTGCCAGTCGTAGCCGTCGTGGTCGGTCAGCCGCGGGGTGGTGCCGGCCGTGGCCACCAGCTCGTTGATCAGCGCGGCCGCCGCACGGGAGTTCGGTGCCGCGAAGACCTGGGCGAACTTGCCCCGGACCGTGCGCACCCCGGCGAGGTCGCGGGCGCCCAGCTCGCCGACGTCGCTGATCGCGTACTCCTCGACGAAGGCGCGCAGGGCCCCGATGTCGGAGAGCCCGTCGGGCTGGTCCGGCTCGGCCGCGGTGTTCACCAGCGCGACGACGACGTCGAGTGCGCGACGGGTGTCGTGGGGGATCTGCACGGGGTCGCTCCCTGGGGGCCGGGCCTGGCGGCGGCGGGCCGCTGCCGCCGTGGGGGCCGACAATAGCGCTTACCGCCGGGAAGGGGCCCGAGCGCACCGGCGCCGCCCCCGCGGGTGGCTTCCGCGAGGACAGCGCCGGTACTGCCGTATGTGGTTGTCCGTTCCGCACCGTCGCCCCGAGTCGGACGGTGGCGGGCTGGGATCCTGGTTCAGCTTTCGGCCAGGATGTGGGAGAGCTCCTTGTCGAGGTCGAAGTGCCGGTGCTCGGTCCCGGGTGGGACCGCGGCGTCCGTCCGCTTGAGGAACGACTCGAGGGCTCGGGCGGGTGCTTCGAGCAGCGCTTCTCCCTCCGGTGAGCTCAGGGCGATGCAGACGACGCCCTGACCGTGGCTGCGGGACGGCCAGACGCGGACGTCGCCGGTACCGGTGGGCCGGTGGAGGCCCTCCGCGAGGAGGTCGCGGGCGAACACCCATTCGACCGTTTCCTCGGCGCCGGTGTGGAAGGTGGCGTGCACGGCGTAGGGGTCGGCCGTGTCATACCGCAGGCCCGCGGGAACAGGCAGTGAGGACTCGCTCGACACAACGAGGCGCAGGTGCAGCTCGCAGCTGACCGTGGTGTTCATAAGCGCCAGGGCCTTTCGCTCAGTGTGCGCTCGGGGATTCGCACGTCGGCGAAATCGACATGCCACCTACGGTGCCGTTGTAAACCCCTCTGACCGTTTTGCGGACCTCTGGGTCCCTCGTACGGCGGATCCAAACCAGCATTCACGTGTGCTTCCGGCTCCGGTAGATTCGACCCCATGAATACGGGGAGTGACCGCGGAACCAATGAGTCCGCCAGTGGCGAGCCGGCCTCCGAAGAGGCCCCGCCGCACGAGTCGAAGGCGCCCGCCTTCATCAAGGCCAACCGCAGCCTTCACCTGAGCTGGCAGGTCGGCGTCTTCGTCGTCGGCCTCGCCGTCATCGGCGCGGGCGTCGCGATGCTCGTCCTGCCCGGCCCCGGCTGGGTCGCGATCTTCGCCGGCCTGGCGATCTGGGCCACCGAGTTCGCCTGGGCGTCCCTCGCCCTGCGCTGGACCAAGCGCAAGGTCTCCGAGGCCGCGCACAAGGCGCTCGACCCGAAGGTCCGGCGCCGCAACATCATCCTCACCAGCGTCGGCCTCGCCATAGCGGCTGCGCTGATCGGGTTCTACCTGTGGAAGTACGGCTTCACGATGCCGTGGAACCTCAAGGACCAGTGACCGGCCGCCGCTGGTCACGGAGCACCGCTGACATGCGGTAATGTTTGCGGTGCGTCCGGGCGATTAGCTCAGTGGGAGAGCACTTCGTTCACACCGAAGGGGTCACTGGTTCGAACCCAGTATCGCCCACCCGGAGCAGAGGCCCGGAGACTCGGAAGAGTCTCCGGGCCTCTGTCGTACCACCCGGCCCGCTCAGCGCAGCCGCCCGAGCGCCTCCCGCAGCCGGCGCGCCTGGCGCAGCCGCTTCTCGTACGTCGCCCCCACCGCCAGCAGCAGCAGGCCCGCCAGCGCCGGCGGCACCCAGCGCGGCAGCAGCCCGGCCACCTGGACCACGTACGGGGCCAGCTCGTGCAGGGCCACCGCCGCGAGGGTCGCCCCGCCCAGCAGCAGCGGCGCCCGGAGCCGGCGGTGGGCGCCCGCCAGGGTCACCGCCAGCGCCCCCGCCCCCAGCAGCAGCGGGCGCGGCCAGTACGGGTCGCTCCAGACGGCCACCAGGCTCGGCAGCAGGGTCGCGCCCAGCCCCGGCCCGTACGAGACCCAGGACGAGGCCCGCGGATCCCGGCGGCGGCGCAGCGCGCCCACCGCCAGCGCCAGCACCGACACCGGCAGGGTGTACGCCTCCACCACCGCCACCCCCGACGCCGCCAGCCGTGCCCACGCCGCCGCCACGAACAGCGCCCCCGCGACCCCGCCCAGCGCCCGCCGCTCCGGCCGCAGCGCCGCCCCCGCGCACAGCACCCCGGCCAGCGCGAGGACCAGCGCCAGCACGGGCGCGTCCCCGGCCGCCAACACCACGGCCAAGGCCCCCGCCCCGGCCGCCGTCCCCTCCGCCGCGACCCGCACCGGGCCCAGCCGGGGCGCGAGGGCCGCCACCACCGCCGGGACGGCCAGCACCGCCACCGCCCGCCAGGGCCAGGCCAGGCCCGCCACCGCGCCCAGCGCCACCACGGTCGCCGCCGCGTACCCGACGGCGCCCACCGCGCAGCCCGCCCGCACCGGCGCCGCAGCGGCCCTGTGGGCGGCTCCCAGCGCGCAGCCGACGCCCAGCACCCCGAACACCGCGAAGGTCGCCGTACGGCCGTCCAGGGCCGCCAGGGACAGGTCCAGGGCCCCGGCCGCGGCGCACCCCCCGGCGGTGAACGCGAGGGCCCGCGCCGGAGCGCGCAGCGCCACCGCCCCGGCCGCCGCCGTCACCGCGAGCTGCGCGGCGAAGACCGCCGCCGACGCCAGGCCCGGCAGCACCGGCGCCACGAACAGCCCGGCCCAGGCGCACCCCACCGCCGCCGCCCCCGCGACCGGGCGCGGCAGCACCCCGCCCGGCAGCCACAGCGCCCCCGCCGCCGCCAGCAGGGTCACCGTGAGCGTCGGCCCCGGCCCGTCCTGGTGCGGGGTCGTCGCGGCCCACACCTCGCGCAGCACCCCGGCCCGGGACGCCAGGACCACCGCCACCGCCGCCAGCCCCGCCAGGGCCCCCGCGGCGGCCACGCCCGCCCCGGCCCGCAGCAGCCCGCGCCGCACCTGCTCCGGGGCCGCGCCCGCCCGTACCGCCGCGGCCGACAGCGCGAGCGCCGCCGCCACCCGCGCCGCCACCGCCCACCACACGGAGCCCGCCCCGGCCGGGACCAGCGCACCCGCCGCCGACACCGCGGCCAGGCCCCCCGCCACCGCGGCCGCCCCAGCCCGCGGCTCGCGCCAGGCCACCGCCACGCCCAGCAGGCCCCCCGCCGCCAGCAGCAGCGCCGGACCGGCCGCCCCGGGCCGCGCCAGGGACAGCGCCAGCCCCACCGCCAGCGCCGTCCCGCCCAGCACCCCCGCGCACACCCCGGCGGGCACCCGGACCGCCCGGCGCGCCACGCCCGCGGCCAGGGCCGCGTCCAGCGCCGCCGTCGCCAGCAGCGCCGCGCCGGCCCACACCGGGTCCGCCCCCGCAACGGCCGCCGCCAGCGGCAACGGCAGCTGCGCCGCCCCCACCGCGGCGGGCAGCGGCAGCCGCAGCCCGCCCAGGGCCGTCCCGTACCCGGCCCACAGACCCGCCAGCACCGCCGACGCACAGGCCGCGTACCGCAACCCGTCGGTGCCGGACAGACCCACCGCGTGCACCGCGTACGCGTCCAGCACCGTCAGCAGCAGCCCCAGCCCGGCGACCGCCTCGGCCGTCGAGCGCAGCCCGCGCCGCAGCAGCGCGACGGGCGCCGCCAGCGCCGCCCCGGTCAGTACCGCCAGCACCGCCGAACGCCCGCCGATGCCCAGCGAGCCCCAGCTCAGCAGGGTGAACGCCAGCGCCGCCACCGCCAGCAGCACCGCGCCCAGCGTCAGCAGCACGTTCTGGGCGCCCGGCTTCGGCGCCTGCACCTGGGCGGGCCGCGGCACGGCCTGCGGCACCGGCTGGGCGAGGAAGCGCAGCAACCAGTCCCGGCGGGCCAGCAAGTACATGCGCCTGGCGTCCAGTTGGGCCAGCTCGCCGTCGATGAGCGCCAGCTCGTGGGCCGGCGGCAGGGGGGAGTCCATGCTCGGAGTGTGGCGCCCGTCACGCCATCAGGACATGGGCGGGCGTACTCAGATCGCCCTGAGTACCTCCCCGTCCCCGCCGCCGGAGCCGCCGCCAGAACCGACCCCGGAACCGCCCCCGGACCGGCGTCCGGCGCGCCAGACTGGAGGCATGCACCGCTGGACGCACTACCGCTTCCGCAGCGTGTGGGACCTCGACGCCCCGCCCGCGCTCGTCTACACCCTGCTGGCCGACCCCGGCCGCTACCCCGACTGGTGGCCCCAGGTCCGCAGGGCCGAGCGGCTCGACGCGGACACCGGGGCCGTCGTGATCCGCTCGGTCCTCCCGTACGGCCTCCACGTCACCCTCACCGAACTGCTCCGCGATCCCGCGCACGGCGTCCTCGAGGCGGCGCTGCGCGGGGACGTCGAGGGCTGGGCGCGGTGGACCGTGCGCCCCGGGGGCGCGGCCGGCGCCGTGCGCACACGGGCGGTGTACGAGCAGGAGGTCGAGGTACGGGCCGCCCTGCTGCGGCGGTTCGCCCTCGCCGGGCGGCCGCTGTTCCGGCTCAACCACGCGCTCATGATGCGGGCCGGGCGGCGCGCCCTGCGGGCCCGGCTGAGCGCTGCGCCGGGAGCGGTTTGATCCGGCCCGGAGGCTCTTGTATTGTTCAGTGCGTTCCCGGGCGATTAGCTCAGCGGGAGAGCACTTCGTTCACACCGAAGGGGTCACTGGTTCGATCCCAGTATCGCCCACCGGGACAGGCCGGTCCGTCTGATGACGGACCGGCCTTCCGCATTCCACGGCCGGTGTCTCAGGCGGCCTGCGGCAGTTCCGGACGCAGCGGCCAGTGCGGATCCACCGCCTCCGGAGTGCCCTGCCGGGCGAACCAGGCCTGCAGCCCCCGCGCCTGTGCCGCGTGCCACACCGCCTGGAGCGCGTGCAGTTCGGCCGGCGTCAGCCGCTCCAGCCGCCCCGCGAAACGGCGCCCGACCGCCCGTACGAGCTCCAGCGCGGCCTGCGCGTCCGCCGAGGCGTCGTGCGCCCCCTCCAGCTCTATCCCGTAGTGCGCGCACAGGTCCGTGAGCGTACGGCGGCCCTTGCGGTAGCGGTCCAGGTGCTTGTCCAGCACCCGCGGATCCAGCACCGTCAGCGGCCTGTCGTCCAGGTACCGGGCCAGCGTCGAGGCCCGGTGCCGGCGCAACTCCCGGTCCAGCAGCGTCAGATCGAACGGTGCGTTCATCACCACCACCGGCCGCCCCGCCATCTGCTGCTCGCCCAGCGCGCGGGCTATCTCCTCCACCACCGGCGCAGGCCACCGGCCGTTGCGCTGGAGGTGCTCGTCGGTCAGGCCGTGCACGTCCGTGGCGCCCCGCGGCACCGGGATGCCGGGATTGACCAGCCAGCGGGTGGTGCGGACCCGGCCGCCCGCACACTCCTGCACGACGAGCGCGGCGGACACGATCCGGTCCTGCTCGACGTCCACCCCGGTGGTCTCCGTGTCGAATGCGGCCAGCGGCCCCTCGTACCAGCGTGTCATCGCGAACTCCTCGTCCCCGGTCGGCAGATGGGCCGCTCCGGGCACCTCCGCCCGGGAACGCGCCATCCCCGCCGAATCCGTGATACCCGGGCTGTTTGCCCCGTACGCCGTTTGCGCGTACCCGGCTGCGGAGACAAATCCCGTGGGGGGTCGCACTGATGACCGGTCGTCACCCTCCCACCCGTTCACGGCAGAGCCCGAAGGCATGGGGAGCCGGCCATGGCGCTCACGCAGCCCGAACCGGGCGGGGTGCTGCACGGACAGGGCGATCCGCTGACCGGACCGCTGCGCGGCACACTCGCCACCACCGCCTGCATGGAGACCCTCCAGGTGGGCTACCTGCACGCCGTCGCGGCCGCGGCCGGCTGCTCCCTCTCCCAGCCCTTCCCGGACAACGGCATCGACTGGCACGTCAGTCACGGGGCGCCCCAGCACGTCGTCGACGACGAGGTGACCATCAAGGTGCAGCTGAAGGCGACTTACCAGATACCGGCCCGCCCCACCGGGGCCACCTTCGGCTTCACCCTCGACAACGAGCACCTGGTGAAGCTGGCGCGGACGCCGGTCGCCGTCCACAAGATCCTCGTGGTGATGCTCGTACCGCGGGAGCGGGAGCACTGGCTGAGCGCCGGCCACGACCGGCTCGACCTGCGGCACTGCTGCTACTGGACCAACCTCGCCGGGCACCCAGTGACCGGCCGGCGCCGCACCACGGTACGGATCCCCACCGAGCGGATCTTCGACGACCGGGCGCTGTGCGAGATCATGACCCGCGTCGGGTCGGGAGGGACACCTTGATGGACCGGCATCCGCCGCACCTCGAACCGCTGCCGCGCCCGGCACCCGCCCCGGGCACCCCCGATCCCGGCCAGGTCGACCCGCAGGTCCTCGGGGCCCTGCTGCACCGGCACGGCTGGCTGCGGCGCGGCGGCGCCGCGGGCCGCTACGGGCGGTGGACCCCGCCGGACCGGGCCGGCACCAGCCTGCTCGTCCCCGAGAACCGCACCTTCCCCGACTGCGCCGACCTGCTGGAGGAGGCGCTGACCGCGCTCTCCCGCAGCGGGGCGCCCTCCGCGCGGGAGGTGCTGTTCGGGCTGAGCGTGCCCAGCGACGAGGTCCGCTGGGAGCGGGAGGTCTCGCAGGGGCGGCCGTACGGGCCCCAGGGCGAGGCCGCCTGGCCGGTGCAGGAGCGGCTGCGCTCGGCCGCCCGCCGGCTGCTGCTGGCCGGGGCCCTCGCCGACCGCGCCCGCGCCGGGTACTACGGCGCCCGCCACCGGGCCCAGGCCGAACGGTTCCTGGACCGGGTGCTGGTGGGCCCGGCCCCGGGCGGGCGCAGGCTCGCCGCGTACGTCCCCGTGGACGGCGGCCGCGGGGCGGTGACGCGGCTGCACCACGCGCTGCACGCGGCGCGGGAGGCGGTGGACTACCGGCGGGCGACCGGCGGCATGGAGGCCTTCGACGCCGCCGTCGCCGCAGGGGTCAGCCGGGAGTTCGCCGAGGCGCTGATCGCCCTCGTCCGGGGCTCGGAAGGGGCCCGAGTGGCGCTGGCCTGGGCGCCGGCGGCCGGGGTGCCGGCCGGGTGCGCGGCGCGGCCCGAGCCGGTGGAGTTCTCGCCGGGGGACCTGCCGGTGCTGCGGGAGGCCGCCGCCCGCTACACCCGGGAGGAGCCGGCCGTCTCCGTACGGCTCACCGGGGCCGTGGTCCGGATGCGGAGCTCGGCGGCGGGCGACGGGGGCACGGTCCGGCTGCGGGTGCTGGCGGGCGCGGAGGTCCCGTACGTCCGGGCCGCCCTCGACGAGGAGGGGTACCGGACGGCGGTCCACGCCCACCTGGCCGGACTGCCGGTCCGGGTCAGCGGCCGGCTCTCCCGCCGGGGCGGCTTCCGCAGGCTGGCGCAGGCCTCGGACGTGAGGCCCGTCCCGCTGGACGAGGTGGAGCGGGACCGGCTGATGAAGACCCTGGACGGGGCCTTCGACCCGGAGGACGCGCTGCCGTCGGACGACCGGACGGGCGGCCGGCCGTCCGACGGGACGGCGTAGGGAGCGCCCGGTGCTGCCGCCGGACGACGGGGCGGCGGGGCGGCTCAGGGAGCGACCGGGGCCGCGGTGTCCGCCGGCTCGTGCGACGTGTCGCCCATGGGCGGGACCGCGGGGTCGCCCCGCTCCACCGTCACCGGGACGCCGCCCGTGATCTGCTCCAGGCGGGCCTTCAGCTCCTTCGAGGCCGCCCCCTGCTCGGTGCTCGTCACCAGGACCCCGGAGGCGTCCGGGGCGGGCGAGAAGGTGTACAGCGGGAAGGCCGGCCGGCCCTGGTCGGCGGTGAGCCGGTCCACGGCGGCCGTGAGCGCGCGGTGGGTGTAGCGGCTCAGGTAGAGGTCCGCGCGTCCCGGGTCGGCCGCGGGGTCCGCCTGCCGGGCGGCCTCCAGCAGCAGGCGGCCCCGGTCCAGGTCGGTCACGCACAGCGCGACCCGGCCCGCGGGCCGGTCGGCGACGTGGGTGCCGTACACGTCGGCGAAGGCGCCGCTCCCCTGCGCGCCGACGGCCTGGGACAGGCGCGAGGCCTCGGGCGTGTTCGCGGGGGTCCCGTCGGCGGCGGTGGGCGGGGTGCCGGGCTCGGCGCGGACCGCTCCCGGGCAGGCCGGCGCCCCGCCCGCGGGCGAGGGCGGGGCCGGCTCGGCCGCCGGTCCGGGGCCGGTGGCCGCCGCGCAGCCGGTGAGCAGCGCGGCGGCGGCGAAGCAGGCGAGTCTGACGGCGGTACGGCGCATGATCTCTCGATCCCCCTGGGGTTCCTGTGCTTCGGGCGCCCCTGTGACGCGCCCGGCCGCCGACCGGTTCCCCCGCGGGACCGTCCTCCAGAGCGCGGCCGCCGGCCGTCCTCCGGGTCCCGGCCGCCGGCCGTCCTCCGGGTCCCGGCTGCGGTTCCCCGTTTCGGGCGCGGCCGGGGCCACCGCCCGTCGTAAGTGGCCCCTACCCGGCCCCGGGCAGGGTGAAGGACGCCATCCGCAGGCCCGGGACGGGGGAGAAGTCCGCGCCCCGGGTGAAGCCGTGGCGCCCGTACAGGGTCACGGCCGGAGTGTTGTCCGCGCCGGTGGCGACCTCGACCGGGCGGCCCGGGAAGAGCTCCGTCAGCGCGTGGCGCAGCAGCAGCGAGGCGACGCCCCGGCGGAACCAGGCCGGGTCCACGCAGAGCCGGTCGACGGACACGCCGTCCCGCGTCTCCTCCCAGGCCAGGAAGCCCGCCACCGCGCCGGCGCCGGTGACCGCTCCCAGCCAGCGCAGCGGCCGCGCCCGCATCGTCTCCAGGTCCTCGCCGAGCGCGGGGATGCCGTCGAAGCCGATCAGCTCCGCCTCCACCGCGTAGGCGGCCCGGCCGATCCGGTGCACGGCGGCGGCCGTCGCGTCGTCGGTGAGGTCCAGCGGGCGCGGGCGCGGGCTCGGCACGGGGTGGGGTCCCTTCGGGTCGGGGCGGGAGGGGCCACGCTACCCGCGGGGCCGGCCGGGCCCGCCGGGATTTCCGGGCCGGGCCGGGGCCGCCCCGGCCCGGGGCATAACCGTTTAGCGGCGCAGCCACTCGGCTCGGTACGATTCAGGCGCGCAGCGTTCGCTCGCGTGCCCCCTCAGTCAGGAGAGACCGGTGTCAGACGTCCGTGTGATCATCCAACGCGATTCCGAGCGGGACGAGCGCGTGGTGGCCACGGGCACTACGGCGGCGGAGCTCTTCGCCGGCGAGCGCACCATCGTCGCCGCGCGCATCGCCGGTGAGCTGAAGGACCTCTCGTACGAGGTGAAGGACGGCGAGACCGTCGAGCCGGTGGAGATCTCCTCCGAGGACGGCCTCAACATCCTGCGCCACTCGACCGCGCACGTCATGGCCCAGGCCGTGCAGGAGCTGTTCCCCGAGGCGAAGCTGGGCATCGGCCCGCCGGTCCGCGACGGCTTCTACTACGACTTCGACGTCGCCAAGCCCTTCACTCCCGATGACCTGAAGACCATCGAGAAGAAGATGCAGGAGATCCAGAAGCGCGGGCAGCGGTTCGCCCGCCGCGTGGTCTCCGACGAGGCGGCCCGCGAGGAGCTCGCCGACGAGCCGTACAAGCTGGAGCTCATCGGCATCAAGGGATCGGCCTCCACCGACGACGGCGCGAACGTCGAGGTGGGCGGCGGCGAGCTGACCATCTACGACAACCTCGACGCGAAGACCGGCGAGCTGTGCTGGAAGGACCTCTGCCGCGGTCCCCACCTGCCCACCACCCGCAACATCCCTGCGTTCAAGCTGATGCGCAACGCCGCCGCCTACTGGCGCGGCAGCGAGAAGAACCCGATGCTCCAGCGCATCTACGGCACCGCCTGGCCCTCGAAGGAAGAACTGAAGGCCCACCTCGACTTCCTCGCCGAGGCCGAGAAGCGCGACCACCGCAAGCTCGGCAACGAGCTCGACCTCTTCTCCATCCCCGACGAGATCGGCTCCGGCCTCGCGGTCTTCCACCCGCGCGGCGGCATCATCCGCCGGGTGATGGAGGACTACTCGCGCCGCCGGCACGAGGAGGAGGGCTACGAGTTCGTCTACTCCCCGCACGCCACCAAGGGCGCCCTCTTCGAGAAGAGCGGCCACCTGGACTGGTACGCGGAGGGCATGTACCCCCCCATGCAGCTCGACGGCGGTACCGACTACTACCTCAAGCCGATGAACTGCCCGATGCACAACCTGATCTTCGACGCGCGCGGGCGCTCCTACCGTGAGCTGCCGCTGCGCCTGTTCGAGTTCGGCACCGTGTACCGGTACGAGAAGTCCGGCGTGGTCCACGGCCTGACCCGCGCCCGGGGCTTCACCCAGGACGACGCGCACATCTACTGCACCCGCGAGCAGATGGCCGAGGAGCTCGACCGCACGCTCACCTTCGTGCTGAACCTGCTGCGCGACTACGGCCTGACCGACTTCTACCTGGAGCTGTCCACCAAGGACCCGGAGAAGTTCGTCGGCTCGGACGAGGTCTGGGAGGAGGCCACCGCGGTCCTCCAGCAGGTCGCCGAGAAGCAGGGCCTCCCGCTGACCCCGGACCCGGGCGGCGCGGCCTTCTACGGCCCGAAGATCTCCGTGCAGGCGCGCGACGCCATCGGCCGTACCTGGCAGATGTCGACCGTGCAGCTGGACTTCAACCTGCCGGAGCGCTTCGACCTCGAGTACACCGGCCCGGACGGCTCGCGCCAGCGCCCGGTCATGATCCACCGCGCGCTGTTCGGCTCGATCGAGCGGTTCTTCGCCGTACTGCTGGAGCACTACGCGGGCGCCATGCCGCCGTGGCTGGCCCCGGTCCAGGCGGTCGGCATCCCGATCGGCGACGGGCACGTGGAGTACCTCCAGGAGTTCGCCGCCGCGGCGAAGAAGCAGGGCCTGCGGGTCGAGGTGGACGCCTCCTCCGACCGGATGCAGAAGAAGATCCGCAACCACCAGAAGCTCAAGGTCCCGTTCATGATCATCGTCGGTGACGAGGACATGGCCGCGGGCACCGTCTCCTTCCGCTACCGCGACGGTTCGCAGGAGAACGGCATCCCGAAGGACGAGGCGCTGGCCAAGCTGGCCAAGGTCGTCGCGGACCGCGTCCAGGTCTGATCCGGGCCTGACCGGCCCGATGACGGGCCGGGCCAAGGGCGGGGCCCCCGGAGAGCGATCACTTTCCGGGGGCCCCGCTCGTTCGCCAGGACGAGGTCATATGCTGCGCCTATGACGATTGAGCCGGAGCAGCAGATCGGTGTGGGCACGCAGGACGCGTTCCAGCGTCTGTGGACCCCCCACCGGATGGCCTACATCCAGGGAGAGAACAAGCCGACCGGCCCGGAAGCCGGCGACGGCTGCCCCTTCTGCGGGATTCCGGAGATGTCCGACCAGGAGGGCCTGGTCGTGGCGCGCGGCAAGCACGTCTACGCCGTGCTGAACCTCTACCCGTACAACGGCGGCCACCTGATGGTCGTCCCGTACCGGCACGTCGCCGACTACACGGAGCTCGACGGGCCGGAGACGGCGGAGCTCGCCGACCTCACCAAGCGGGCCATGTTCGCGCTGCGCAAGGCCTCCGGCGCGCACGGCTTCAACATCGGCATGAACCAGGGCAGCGCCGCCGGCGCCGGCATCGCCGCCCACCTGCACCAGCACATCGTGCCCCGCTGGGGCGGGGACACGAACTTCATGCCGGTCGTCGGCCACACCAAGGTGCTGCCCCAACTCCTCGCGGACACCCGCCAGATGCTCGCCGACGCCTGGCCGCACGACTGATCGGGCCGTCCCGCCCTACGCGTCGTAGACGTCCGCCTTGCGCGGGGCCGGCTCCTGGATGAGGCCGTTCATGATCGAGGAACGGTTGGTGAAGGCCGAGGTGTCCACGCCGTTCTCCTCCAGCACCTTGAAGGTCGCCGTGTGCACCGCCCGCAGGACCGGGGCCACCGTGCGCAGGGCGTCGTCCGCCATGAAGCGGTGGCGCCACATGGAGCCGGCCCAGACGTGCCGCAGACCGAAGGGCTCGGGCAGGACGAGCTTGCCGCCGAGGTGGTCCAGGAGCGGCGGGTACCAGGTCAGCGGGGCGCGCACGGCCAGGCGTACCACCTCCGTGGTGTCCACCAGCGGCAGCGGGCGCTCGACGGTCTCCCAGAAGCGGATGGACTTCGGGACCTCGATCACCGGGGTCTTGGACTTGGTGGTGAACAGGCCGTGCACCGGGCCGAGGGCGTGCGCGGTGACGTCCACGCGCAGGGTCTTGTAGAGAACGGTGACGGTGACCAGCATCGTGATGACGAGCTGGCCGTCCCACAGCGGGTACTGGATGCCGAGGTAGTGCCGGTTGCCGGCGCTGAACTGCTGCTCGTTGCAGATCCGGGTGATCTCGTGCGGCTTGACCAGGAAGGAGTCGACGTCCTCTCCGCTCGGCCGGGCCACTTCGGCGGCGCCCTCGCCGACGGGGGTGACGATCCAGTGCTGGATCGAGGCGGGCGGGAACCCGCCGGTGTGCAGGGGGCCGCGCTCCAGCTTGCGCAGCTGCGTGTCGATCGCGCGTATGACGTCCCAGCTGCGGAACGGGTGGATCTCGTGCCCCTCCTTCCTCGGGGTCAGCTCCTCGGCCATCTGCCAGCTGCCCCAGCGGGTGCCCATGCCGAGGATGCCCTTGGGGCCCGCGTAGAAGACGGAGTTGCTGCGGTCCTCCGCGGTCAGCTTCGCCAGCTGGCGGCGCAGGTCCTCGCGGGCCTTCTCGTCGGGGTTGCCGGGGACCGCCTCCGGGATCTTGGCGGCGACGGGGGCCCCGCCCCCGAGCAGGCCGTCCCAGCGGGAGCGCAGGTCTGCGGCGGTGTTCTCGCAGATCCGGCGGGCCAGGTACCAGCCGAGGACGGGGGCGACGAGCGTGCCGAGCAGGTAGACCTCCAGCAGACCGGTGCCGGGCTCGCGCTTGACCACCCGGTAGACCAGCACCGCGGCCATGAGGAACACGGCGACCAGCAGCACGGTGCCGATCCAGGTGCTCTTTTTGCCCCCGCCCTTGGAGAGGGACTTGCGCAACTGGAAGAGGCCGAGCCACAGCAGCATCCCGGGCAGGAACAAGACCCCGCTGACCAGCGTGATCAGGCGCAGCTTGCGGTCGCGTTCCTTGCGGATGCGGGAGGCGGCCAGGCAGTGCTCCACGACGGTCTGCGGGTCGGCGCCGAAGGACTGGATGAGCGGTTTGCGGCCGGGGGCGAGGGTGCGGGCCTCGACGGCGCGGCAGAAGGCCTCGCCCAGGTTGGGTTCGAGGAGGGAGATCTTGGGCGCCTTGACGGAAGCGGGGTGGTTCTCGCTGTTCGCCCCGAGGATGGATGACAGCGCGGTGTCCTTGCCGCCGTCGCGGTACGCGGCGGAGGCGAGCGCGTTGGTCGCGGCGGTCTGGCCGCCGCCGCCCTGGAGAGGAATCTGTGCTCCGGGCCTGAAGTCGAAACCGTCGTCCGCCACCGCTGCCCCCATCGCCGTGCCACTGTGCTCTTCGCCCGTGGTGCTGTCGTGCTCGTCGTGCTCGTCGTGCTTGTCGCGCTGTGTCGTGGTCCGTTGTGCTGTGCGTCGCGGCGAAAAGCCTATCGGCGTACCCGCCCCCACGGTCATGGGACAGGGAAATACCGCCCACCGCAAGCGCGTCGGGTGGGCGGCAGTCGGACCGCTATGTCGACTGGATTCCCTTCTCTGCCTGTTCGCGCACCTTGTCCGCGAGGTGGGCCGGCATGGGCTCGTGCCGGGCGTACGCGCGCCGGAACCGGCCCGTACCGTGCGACACCGAGCGCAGGTCCACGGCGTAGCGGCCGATCTCGATCTCGGGGACCTCGGCGCGCACCCGGGACCGGCCGGGGCCGGCCTGCTCGGTGCCGACCACGCGGCCGCGGCGGCCCGCGAGGTCGCTCATGACCGGGCCGACGTACTCGTCGGGCACCTCCACGTCGATTTCGGAGACGGGTTCCAGCAGGTGGATCGGGGTGTCGGCGGCCGCCTCGCGCAGGGCCAGGGCGCCCGCCGTCTGGAAGGCGGCGTCCGAGGAGTCCACGGAGTGCGCCTTGCCGTCGCGCAGGGTGATGCGTACGTCGACCAGCGGGTAGCCGGCCGCGATGCCGCGGGCGGCCTGGGCCCGTACGCCCTTCTCCACGGACGGGATGAACTGGCGCGGCACGGCGCCGCCGACGACCTTGTCGACGAACTCGATGCCGCTGCCGGGCGGGAGCGGCTCCACCTCGATCTCGCAGATGGCGTACTGGCCGTGGCCGCCGGACTGCTTGACGTGCCGGCCGCGCCCGGCGGCCTTGGCGCCGAAGGTCTCGCGCAGGCTGACCTTGTGGGGCACCGGGTCGACCTTGACTCCGTAGCGGGTCCGCAGCCGCTCCAGGGCGAGGTCCTGATGGGCCTCGCCCAGGCACCACAGGACGAGCTGGTGGGTGTGCGGGTTCTGCTCCAGCCGCATGGTGGGGTCCTCGGCGACCAGGCGGGCCAGGCCCTGGGAGAGCTTGTCCTCGTCGGCCTTGCTGTGGGCCTCGATGGCGAGGGGGAGCAGCGGCTCGGGCATCGGCCAGGGCTCCATGAGGAGCGGGGCGTCCTTGGCGGAGAGGGTGTCGCCGGTCTCCGCGCGGGTGAGTTTGGCCACGCAGGCGAGGTCTCCGGCGATGCAGGTGGCCAGGGTGCGCTGCTGTTTGCCGAAGGGGGAGGTGAGGGCGCCGATCCGTTCGTCGAGGTCGTGGTCCTCGTGCCCCCGGTCGGTCAGCCCGTGGCCCGAGACGTGGACGGTCTCTTCGGGGCGCAGGGTGCCGGAGAAGACGCGGACCAGGGAGACGCGTCCGACGTAGGGGTCCGAGGAGGTCTTGACGACCTCGGCGAGGAGCGGCCCGGCGGGGTCGCAGGTGACGTCGGGGCGGGGGGAGCCGTCCGGGGCGGTGACGGTCAGAGGGGCGCGTTCGGCCGGGGAGGGGAAGCCGCCGGTGACCAGTTCGAGCAGCTCCACGGTGCCCAGGCCCTGGCGGGCGCCGTCGGCGGCGGGGGCGGCCATCAGCACGGGGTGGAAGGTGCCGCGGGCGACGGCCCGCTCCAGGTCGTCGATCAGGGTCTTGACGTCGATGTCCTCGCCGCCGAGGTAGCGGTCCATGAGGCTCTCGTCCTCGCTCTCGGCGATGATCCCCTCGATCAGGCGGGAGCGGGCGGCCTCGATGCGGTCGAGCTCGGTGGGGTCCGGGTCGCGTTCGGTGCGCTCGCCGGAGGTGTAGTCGTACACGCGCCGGGAGAGCAGGCCGAGCAGCCCGGTGACGGGGGAGTGGCCGTCCGGCCCGGCCGGTCCGTGCAGCGGCAGGTAGAGCGGGACGACCGCGTCCGGGTCGTCTGCGCCGAAGATCTCGCCGCAGACGTCGGCCATCTGGGAGTAGTCGGCGCGGGCTGCCTCCAAATGGGTGACGACGATGGCGCTCGGCATGCCGACGGCCTGGCATTCGTCCCAGACCATCCGGGTGGCTCCGTCGATCCCGTCGGAGGCGGAGACGACGAAGAGCGCCGCGTCCGCGGCGCGCAGGCCGGCCCGCAGTTCCCCGACGAAGTCGGCGTATCCGGGGGTGTCGAGCACATTGATCTTGATTCCGGCCCACTCGACGGGGACCAGGGAAAGCTGGACGGAGCGCTGGCGGCGGTGCTCGATCTCGTCGTAGTCCGAGACCGTGCCCCCGTCCTCGACCCGTCCGGCCCGGTTGACGGCCCCCGCCGTCAGGGCCAGGGCTTCGACCAGCGTGGTCTTGCCGGCGCCGCTGTGGCCGACCAGCACGACGTTCCGTACGGACTCGGGGCGGTCGGCCGTCAGTGCCCTGCCGGCGGCTCCGGCTTGGTGTGATGTGGCTCCCATGGTGCTCGTGCCTCCCGGTGTCGCGGTGAGGAGGGTGATCGGGGTCCTTCGAGCTTTGCACCGCCGTCACACTGCGTCCATACGTGGTACCGGCCACGGCCGGGTGAGCCGACGGCGGGTGACGGACGGGTGACGGGCGTCCGCCGCGGGCAGGGAGCGGGGCGAACCGGTGGGTGCGCGGCGTGGCGGGTGCGGGGCGCTGGCTACGATGGGCCAGCCGGTGGCCGTGGTGGCCGTTCGGCCCAGCGACCCTCTGGGAAGGCCATGCTGAACAAGTACGCGCGTGCGTTCTTCACGCGTGTTCTCACGCCGTTCGCCGCATTTCTCCTGCGCCGGGGGGTGAGCCCGGACGCCGTGACCCTCATCGGCACCGCCGGAGTGGTGGCCGGCGCGCTGGTCTTCTTCCCCCGGGGCGAGTTCTTCTGGGGCACGATCACCATCACCCTCTTCGTCTTCTCCGACCTGGTGGACGGCAACATGGCCCGCCAGGCCGGCACCTCCAGCCGGTGGGGCGCGTTCCTCGACTCCACCCTCGACCGGGTGGCCGACGCGGCGATCTTCGGCGGGCTCGCGCTCTGGTACGCGGGCCTGGGCGACGACAACGTGCTGTGCGCGGTCGCGATCTTCTGCCTGTCCAGCGGCCAGGTGGTCTCGTACACCAAGGCCCGCGGTGAGGCGATCGGGCTGCCGGTCGCCGTCAACGGGCTCGTCGAGCGCGCCGAGCGGCTGGTGATCTCGCTGGTCGCGGCCGGCCTGTCCGGGCTGCAGACCTTCGGGGCCCCCTCGTGGATCGGGGTGCTGCTGCCCGTCGCGCTGTGGATCGTGGCGGCGGGCTCGCTCGTCACGCTGATCCAGCGGGTGGTCACCGTACGCCGCGAGGCGGCCGAGGCCGACGCGGCGTCCACCGGGGCCGAAGGCGGCGCGCTCTGATGGGCAGGGCACAGGACAGGCTGATCGACGGGCTGTACGGGCTCGGCTGGGCGGGCGTGAAGAAGCTGCCCGAGCCGGCGGCGGTGGCCCTCGGGCGCAAGATCGCGGACGTGGCGTGGAAGCGGCGCGGCAAGAGCGTGCTGCGGCTGGAGTCCAATCTGGCCCGCGTGGTGCCGGACGCGACCCCCGAGCGGCTGCGCGAGCTGTCGCATGCGGGCATGCGGTCGTACATGCGCTACTGGATGGAGTCCTTCCGGCTCCCGGCCATGGACGCGCGACGGTTCGGCGAGGACGTCCAGCTCGAGGACGACCACATCCTGCGCGAGGCGATCGCCTCCGGGCGCGGGGTCGTCGCCGCCCTGCCGCACCTGGCCAACTGGGACCTCGCGGGGGCCTGGGTCACCGGCCACCTGGGCGTACCCTTCACCACCGTCGCCGAGCGGCTCAAGCCCGAATCGCTCTACGACCGCTTCGTGGCCTACCGCGAGAGCCTGGGCATGGAGGTCCTGCCGCACACCGGCGGCTCCTCCTTCGGCACCCTGGCGCGCCGGCTGCGCTCCGGCGGGCTCGTCTGCCTGGTCGCCGACCGGGACCTGTCGGCCTCCGGGGTCGAGGTGGACTTCTTCGGCTCCCGGGCCAGGATGCCCGCCGGGCCCGCGCTGCTGGCGCAGCAGACCGGGGCCGTCCTGCTGCCGGTGACCCTGTACTACGGGGAGACCCCGAAGCTGTACGGCCGGTTCCACCCCGCGGTGGAGGTGCCGCAGCAGGGCACGCGGACCGAGAAGACCGCCGCGATGACCCAGGCGGTGGCGGACGCCTTCGCGTCGGGGATCGCCGAGCACCCCGAGGACTGGCACATGTTGCAGCGGTTGTGGCTCGACGACCTGGAGGAGCGCCCGTAGTGAAGATCGGCATCGTGTGCCCGTACTCGTGGGACGTCCCCGGAGGCGTCCAGTTCCACATCCGTGACCTGGCGGAACACCTGCTCCGCCAGGGCCACGAGGTGTCGGTGCTGGCCCCGGCGGACGACGAGACCCCGCTGCCCCCCTACGTGGTCTCGGCGGGACGGGCGGTGCCGGTGCCCTACAACGGGTCGGTCGCCCGGCTGAACTTCGGCTTCCTCTCCGCCGCCCGCGTACGCCGCTGGCTGCACGAGGGCGTCTTCGACGTGATCCACATCCACGAACCCGCCTCGCCCTCCCTCGGCCTGCTGTCCTGCTGGGCGGCCCAGGGCCCGATCGTGGCGACGTTCCACACCTCCAACCCCCGCTCCCGCGCGATGATCGCCGCGTACCCGATCCTCCAGCCGGCGCTGGAGAAGATCAGCGCCCGGATCGCGGTCAGCGAGTACGCCCGGCGCACGCTGGTGGAGCACCTCGGCGGGGACGCGGTGGTCATCCCCAACGGCGTCGACGTCGACTTCTTCGCCCGGGCCGACCCCAAGGCGGAGTGGGGCGGGCAGACCCTCGGCTTCATCGGCCGCATCGACGAACCCCGCAAGGGCCTGCCGGTGCTCATGGCGGCCTTCCCCGCCATCGTGGAGGCCTGCCCGGACGTACGCCTGCTTGTGGCCGGCCGCGGCGACGAGGAGGAGGCCGTGGCCTCCCTCCCCGCGGAACTGCGCTCGCGCGTGGAGTTCCTCGGCATGGTCTCCGACGAGGACAAGGCCCGCCTGCTGCGCAGCGTGGACGTCTACGTGGCCCCCAACACCGGCGGTGAGAGCTTCGGCATCATCCTGGTCGAGGCCCTGTCGGCGGGCGCCGCCGTCCTGGCCTCGGACCTCGACGCCTTCGCCCAGGTCCTGGACCAGGGCGCGGCGGGCGAGCTGTTCGCCAACGAGGACGCCGCCTCCCTGGCGACGGCGGCGATCGCCCTGCTGCGCGACCCGGCCCGCCGCGCGGAACTGAGCGCCCGCGGCTCGGCCCACGTCCGCCGCTTCGACTGGTCGACGGTCGGCGCGGACATCCTGGCCGTCTACGAGACGGTCACGGCCGGCGCGGCGGCGGTGGCGACGGACGAACGCGTCCCCCTCCGCACCCGCCTCGGCTTCACGCGGGACACGTAGGGGCCCGTAGCGGGTAGTGTCGCCGCCCGTGATCGAAAACCTTGTCTGGATCGCGGTGGTGCTCGCCGTCGTCGGGGTCTACCTCAGCTGGACCGCCGGGCGGCTGGACCGGTTGCACACGCGGATGGACGCCGCCCGGGCCGCGCTCGACGCGCAGCTCGTGCGGCGGGCGTCCGTGGTGCTGGAGGTGGCCACCTCCGGGGCGCTCGACCCCGCCTCCTCGCTCGTGCTGTACGAGGCCGCCCACGCCGCCCGGCAGGCCGAGGAGGAGCACCGCGAGGTCGCCGAGAGCGAGCTCAGCCAGGCACTGCGGGCGGTGTTCGCCGACGTGGACCAGGTGGAGGTGCTGAAGGCCGCCCCGGGCGGCGAGGAGGCCGCCGAGGAGCTGGCCGCCGCGGTGCGCCGGGTGCCCATGGCGCGCCGGTTCCTCAACGACGCCGTACGGGCCGCCCGCGCGCTGCGCCGCCACCGCAAGGTCCGATGGTTCAGACTGGCGGGACACGCCCCGTTCCCCCTGGCCTTCGAGATGGACGACGAGCCTCCGGCGGACCTCGCGGACCGCCCCGCCTGAGGTTCCTAGGGCCGCGGGGGACAAATGAAAGAGCCACCGGCTCCACATTGGCCCTTGTAGTGGACTGGTCGGTGGGGTTTTCTCAGCGAGTAGCACCCGTCTTCCCTTTCGAGTTCCTTTCGAGTGAGGTCAACCCGTGAGCACGCTTCCCACCTCTTCCCAGTCCACTGAGTCGGCCATCGGCACCTCCCGCGTCAAGCGCGGCATGGCCGAGCAGCTCAAGGGCGGCGTGATCATGGACGTGGTCAACGCCGAGCAGGCCAAGATCGCCGAGGACGCCGGCGCCGTGGCCGTCATGGCCCTGGAGCGGGTCCCCGCCGACATCCGCAAGGACGGCGGCGTCGCCCGCATGTCCGACCCGAACATGATCGAAGAGATCATCGGCGCCGTCTCCATCCCGGTCATGGCCAAGTCCCGCATCGGCCACTTCGTCGAGGCGCAGGTCCTGCAGTCCCTCGGCGTCGACTACATCGACGAGTCCGAGGTCCTGACCCCGGCCGACGAGGTCAACCACTCCGACAAGTGGGCCTTCACCACCCCCTTCGTCTGTGGCGCCACCAACCTGGGCGAGGCCCTGCGCCGCATCGCCGAGGGCGCGGCCATGATCCGCTCCAAGGGTGAGGCCGGCACCGGCAACGTCGTCGAGGCCGTCCGCCACCTGCGCCAGATCAAGAACGAGATCGCCAAGCTGCGCGGCTTCGACAACAACGAGCTGTACGCCGCCGCCAAGGAGCTGCGCGCCCCGTACGAGCTCGTCAAGGAGGTCGCCGAGCTCGGCAAGCTCCCCGTCGTGCTGTTCTCCGCCGGTGGCGTCGCCACCCCGGCCGACGCCGCGCTGATGCGCCAGCTCGGCGCCGAGGGCGTCTTCGTCGGCTCCGGCATCTTCAAGTCGGGCGACCCGGCCAAGCGCGCCGCCGCCATCGTGAAGGCCACCACCTTCTACGACGACCCGAAGATCATCGCGGACGCGTCCCGCAACCTGGGCGAGGCCATGGTCGGCATCAACTGCGACACCCTCCCCGAGGCCGAGCGCTACGCCAACCGCGGCTGGTAGTCACTGCCATGACCAACCCCGTGATTGGTGTCCTGGCCCTCCAGGGCGACGTACGGGAGCACCTGATCGCCCTGGCCGCGGCGGACGCCGTGGCCAGGCCGGTCCGGCGTCCCGAGGAGCTCGCCGAGGTCGACGCCCTGGTGATCCCCGGCGGCGAGTCCACGACCATGTCCAAGCTCGCCGTGCTGTTCGGCATGCTGGAGCCGCTGCGCGAGCGCGTGCGCGCCGGCATGCCCGTCTACGGCACCTGCGCCGGCATGATCATGCTCGCCGACAAGCTGCTGGACGGCCGTGACGACCAGGAGACGCTCGGCGGCATCGACATGATCGTCCGCCGCAACGCCTTCGGCCGCCAGAACGAGTCCTTCGAGGCGAAGATCGACTTCGCCGGCATAGCGGGCGGACCCGTCGAGGGCGTCTTCATCCGCGCCCCCTGGGTCGAGTCGGTCGGCGCCTCCGCCGAGGTCCTCGCCACGTACGACGGCCACACCGTCGCCGTGCGCCAGGGCAACGTCCTCGCGACCTCCTTCCACCCCGAACTCACGGGCGACGACCGCGTCCACGCGTACTTCGTCGACATGGTGCGCGCGGGGCTGTGACGAGGCTTCGGTAGGATCGCGGTGAACACTGTTGGTTACGCGAAGGAGACAGGCGGATGTCCGGCCACTCTAAATGGGCTACGACGAAGCACAAGAAGGCCGTGATCGATGCCAAGCGCGGCAAGCTCTTCGCGAAGCTGATCAAGAACATCGAGGTCGCGGCCCGCATGGGCGGCGCCGACATCGACGGCAACCCGACGCTCTTCGACGCCGTTCAGAAGGCCAAGAAGCAGTCGGTCCCGAACAAGAACATCGACTCCGCGGTCAAGCGCGGCGGCGGCCTCGAGGCCGGCGGCGCCGACTACGAGACGATCATGTACGAGGGCTACGGTCCCAACGGTGTCGCGGTGCTCATCGAGTGCCTCACCGACAACCGCAACCGCGCCGCCTCCGACGTCCGCGTCGCCATGACCCGCAACGGCGGTTCCATGGCCGACCCGGGCTCGGTGTCGTACCTGTTCAACCGCAAGGGCGTCATCCTCCTGCCCAAGGCGGAGCTGTCCGAGGACGACGTGCTCGGTGCCGTCCTCGACGCCGGTGCCGAAGAGGTCAACGACAACGGCGACACCTGGGAGATCATCAGCGAGGCCACCGACCTGGTCGCGGTCCGCACCGCGCTCCAGGAAGCCGGCATCGACTACGACTCGGCCGACTCCAGCTTCGTCCCGACCATGCAGGTCGAACTGGACGAAGAGGGCGCGCGCAAGATCTTCAAGCTGATCGACGCGCTGGAGGACAGCGACGACGTGCAGAACGTCTTCGCCAACTTCGACGTCTCGGACGAGGTCATGGAGAAGGTCGACGCCTGACCGGCGCCGCTCTCCCCGCTCTCCCTCCGGCGGCGGGCCGACAGGACACACCCTGTCGGCCCGCCGCTTTGTCAGTGGGGCCGGATAGCCTGCACGGACAGGTGTCGACGTAGGGGGCGGAGTGCGCGTACTGGGTGTGGACCCGGGGCTGACGCGGTGCGGCGTCGGCGTGGTCGAGGGAGTCGCCGGGCGGCCCCTGACCATGGTCGGCGTCGGGGTGGTGCGGACGCCGGCGGATGCCGAGCTGGGGCACCGGCTGGTCGCGATCGAGGCCGGCATCGAGGAGTGGCTCGACGCGCACCGGCCGGAGTTCGTCGCCGTGGAGCGGGTTTTCAGCCAGCACAACGTCCGTACCGTCATGGGCACCGCCCAGGCCAGTGCCGTCGCCATGCTGTGCGCCGCGCGCCGCGGCATACCGGTCGCCCTGCACACCCCCAGTGAGGTCAAGGCCGCCGTCACCGGGAGCGGCCGGGCCGACAAGGCGCAGGTCGGGGCCATGGTGACCCGGCTGCTGCGGCTCGCCGAACCGCCCAAGCCGGCGGACGCCGCCGACGCGCTCGCCCTCGCCATCTGCCACATCTGGCGGGCCCCCGCCCAGAACCGCCTCCAGCAGGCGGTCGCCCGGCACGCCACCGCCCCGCACGTCCTGAAAGGCCGTACCCGATGATCGCCTTCGTCAGCGGCCCCGTCGCCGCGCTCGCCCCCACCCTGGCCGTGATCGAGGTCGGGGGCGTGGGCATGGCCGTGCAGTGCACGCCGAACACCATCGCCGGACTGCGGGTCGGCGAGCAGGCGCGGCTGGCCACCTCCCTGGTCGTACGGGAGGACTCGCTGACCCTGTACGGCTTCGCGGACGACGACGAGCGCCACGTCTTCGAGCTGCTGCAGACCGCGAGCGGGGTCGGGCCGCGGGTGGCCCAGGCGATGCTCGGGGTGCACAGCCCCGACGCGCTGCGGGTCGCCTTCGCCACGGGGGACGCGAAGGCGCTGACGGCGGTGCCGGGGATCGGGCCGAAGGGTGCGCAGAAGCTGCTGCTGGAGCTGAAGGACAAGCTGGGCGCGCCCGGCGGCCCGGTGGTCGGCGCGCAGCGCGCGCCCGCCGCGTCGGGGCCCGCCCCCTGGACCGAGCAGCTCACGGCCGCGCTGATCGGGCTGGGGTACGCGTCCCGGGACGCGGACGAGGCCGTCTCCGCGGTGACGCCGCAGGCGGAGGCGGCCATCGCCGCCGGCGGCTCCGCGCCGGTGCCGCAGCTGCTGCGGGCCGCGCTGCAGTCCCTCAACCGCGCCCGCTGACGGACGGCCGCACCGCTGCGCGGGCCCGCCATCCGGGACGGACCCGGCCAGGTCGGGGAGCAACACCGCACGACGGGCCTCCGCACCGGGCGCGGGACCGGGACCCGGCACGGGACCCCGCACCGCGCAGCGGGACCCCGAACCCGGCACGGGACCGGGGCTGGGACGGGGCCCCGCACCGGGCGCCGGTTCCCGCACCGCGCGGCGGGACCCCGCACCGGGCGCCGGTTCCCGCACCGCGCGGCGGGATCCCGCACCGCGCAGCGGGACCCCGACCCCGGCCGGGACGGGGCCCGGATCGACCACCGCAACGACGTAGAAGGCAGACTGAGCACCGTGAACTGGGATGACGAGAGCGACGACCGGATCGTGGCCGCGGCTGCCGACGGGGAGGACACCGCCGTCGAGGCGGCGCTGCGGCCCAAGGACCTCGGCGAGTTCATCGGCCAGGAGAAGGTCCGCCAGCAGTTGGACCTCGTGCTGAAGGCCGCCCGCCAGCGCGGTGCCACCGCCGACCACGTGCTGCTGTCCGGCGCCCCCGGCCTCGGCAAGACCACCCTCTCCATGATCATCGCAGCGGAGATGGGCGCGCCCATCCGGATCACCTCCGGCCCCGCCATCCAGCACGCCGGCGACCTCGCCGCGATCCTGTCCTCCCTCCAGGAGGGCGAGGTCCTCTTCCTCGACGAGATCCACCGCATGTCCCGGCCCGCCGAGGAGATGCTGTACATGGCCATGGAGGACTTCCGCGTCGACGTGATCGTCGGCAAGGGGCCGGGAGCCACCGCCATCCCGCTGGAGCTGCCGCCCTTCACCCTCGTCGGCGCCACCACCCGCGCCGGCCTGCTGCCCCCGCCCCTGCGGGACCGCTTCGGCTTCACCGGGCACATGGAGTTCTACGCCCCCGAGGAACTGGAGCGCGTGGTCCACCGCTCCGCCCGCCTCCTCGACGTCGAGATCGACACCGCCGGCGCCGCCGAGATCGCCGGCCGCTCCCGCGGCACCCCCCGCATCGCCAACCGGCTCCTGCGCCGCGTACGCGACTACGCGCAGGTGCGGGCCGACGGGGTGATCACCCGTGAGGTGGCCGGCACCGCCCTCCAGGTGTACGAGGTGGACGCGCGCGGGCTGGACCGGCTGGACCGGGCCGTGCTGGAGGCCCTGCTCAAGCTGTTCGGCGGCGGGCCCGTCGGGCTGTCGACCCTCGCCGTCGCCGTGGGCGAGGAGCGGGAGACCGTAGAGGAGGTGGCCGAGCCCTTCCTGGTACGGGAGGGCCTGCTCGCCCGTACCCCCCGCGGGCGGGTCGCGACCCCCGCCGCCTGGGCCCACCTGGGCCTCGTCCCGCCCCAGCAGGGCGGCAGCGGATCAAGCGGACAACAGGGCCTCTTCGGGGGCTGACGGCGCGGAGGTTAGACCGGTCAGGAACTGCGGTGCCATGCTGGGCGTTGTTCCATCGGTGCGGACTCGCCTAGACTCCGCCGATGCCGACCCTTCGGGCCGGCGTGCCCACCCCCGTAGAAATGGCCGCTCCCCGGCGCGGCCGTGCGAAGGATCCTCGTCCCGTGAACAACATCAGCTTCTTGCTCCCGTTCATCGTGCTCATCGGGGCGATGTTCCTGATGACCCGGTCCGCCAAGAAGAAGCAGGCCCAGGCCGCTCAGATGCGCGACCAGATGACGACCGGCACCGGCGTCCGCACCATCGGCGGCATGTACGCCACGGTGAAGGAGATCGGCGAGGACACCGTCACCCTCGAGGTGGCTCCGGGTGTCCACGCGGTTTACGCGAAGAACGCCATCGGCGCCGTCCTGGAGGACTCCGAGTACAACCGGATCGTCCACGGCTTCTCCGAGACCCCCGAGGACACCCCGGTCGTCCCGGACGACGCCTCCTCGCTCACCGGTGGCGACGCCCCGAAGACGGACGAGGCCCCCAAGCTCGACCTGGGCAAGAAGGACGAGCCCAAGGACGGCGAGCCGAAGGACGGCAAGACCGACGGCGAGCCCGGCACCAAGTAGCGTCAGCTCGGGGGCCGCGGTGGTGTCCGACCGGCATCCGCCGCGGTTCCCGCAGTGAACTTCTGCGGGGGGCAGGGGTCCCCACCACACATTTCGTGGCCGTCCGCGCGCTGACCCGGCGCGGGACGGTTGGACAGGGAGAAACGACAAGGTGGCAGCACCGAAGAAGGGCCGGCGGCCCACGGGGGCTCAGGGGAGGCCGGGGCGCGCCCTGGCCTTCATCCTGATCGCGATGGTGGCGCTCACCGCGGGGATGTTCCTCACGAAGCAGACGACGCCCCGTCTGGGCATCGACCTCGCCGGCGGTACGAGCATCACGCTCAAGGCCAAGAGCGAGCCCGGCAAGCCGGACGCCGTCAACGAGACCAACATGAACACGGCGGTCGGCATCATCGAGCGCCGCGTCAACGGTCTCGGCGTCTCGGAGGCCGAGGTCCAGACCCAGGGCCGCGACCACATCATCGTGAACATCCCCAAGGGGACGAACGAGCAGCAGGCGCGCGAGCAGGTCGGCACCACCGCCCAGCTGTACTTCCGCCCCGTGCTGGCCTTCGCCGACGGCGCCCCCGCCGCTCCCGAGCCGAAGCCGAGCACGTCGCCGAGCCCCTCCGCGAGCGGTTCCGGCGCCCCCAAGGCCGAGGGCTCCAAGCCCTCCGCGTCGGCCACCCCGTCGTCCAGCGCCACTTCCCAGGGCCGTGTGCTCAGCGAGGCCCTCAAGGCCCCGGGCACCCCCACTCCCTCGCCCTCGGCGAGCGAGTCGAAGAAGGCAGACGACAGCAAGGCCACGCCCTCCGCCTCGGCCCCGGCCCCCGTTCCGACCCCGTCGACGGACCCGGCCGTAGCGGACCTCCAGGCGAAGTTCGCGGCTCTGGACTGCACCAAGGAGGACCAGCGGGCCGCCGCGGGCAAGGGCGCCAAGCCCGAGGACCCGATGATCGCCTGTGGCCGCCGCGGCGACGCCTGGGGCAAGTGGGTCCTCGGTCCGGCGCAGGTCAACGGCCAGGACGTCAAGGACGCCCAGGGCGTCATCGACCAGCAGCGCGGTCAGTGGATCGTCACCATGCAGTTCACCGACAAGGGCGCCGACAAGTTCGCCAAGATCACCGGTGAGCTGGCCACCAAGCAGTCCCCGCAGAACCAGTTCGCGATCGTGCTCGACGGCGAGGTCATCTCCGACCCGTCCGTCGGCCAGGCGCTGACCGGCGGCAACGCCGAGATCTCCGGCGGCTTCACCCAGCAGTCCGCGCAGGACCTGGGCAACATGCTCTCGTACGGCGCCCTGCCGCTGTCCTTCCAGGAGGACAGCGTCACCACCGTCACCGCCGCCCTCGGCGGCGAGCAGCTGAAGGCCGGCCTCATCGCCGGCGCCATCGGCCTCGCCCTCGTGGTGATCTACCTGCTCGTGTACTACCGCGGTCTGGCCTTCATCGCCATCGTCAGCCTGATGGTGTCCGCGATCCTCACGTACACGATCATGGCGCTGCTGGGCAAGGGCATCGGCTTCGCCCTGAACCTGCCGGCCGTCTGCGGCGCGATCGTCGCGATCGGCATCACGGCCGACTCGTTCATCGTGTACTTCGAGCGCATCCGGGACGAGATCCGCGAGGGCCGCACCCTGCGTCCGGCCGTCGAGCGCGCCTGGCCGCGGGCCCGGCGCACCATCCTGGTCTCCGACTTCGTGTCGTTCCTCGCCGCCGCGGTGCTCTTCATCGTCACCGTGGGCAAGGTCCAGGGCTTCGCCTTCACGCTGGGTCTGACCACCCTGCTCGACGTGGTCGTGGTGTTCCTCTTCACCAAGCCCGTCATGACCCTGCTGGCCCGTACGACGTTCTTCTCGAGCGGGCACCCGTGGTCCGGGCTCGACCCCAAGCGGCTCGGCGTCAAGCCGCCGCTGCGCCGGTCCCGCCGCGGCGCGTCCGTCCCCGCCCCCGTCGACGCAAAGGAGGCGTGAGAGATGTCGAAGCTGGGAGATCTCGGCGCCAGGCTGTACCGCGGTGAGGTCGGCTACGACTTCGTCGGCAAGCGCTTTCTCTGGTACGGCGTTTCCATCCTGATCACCATCACGGCGATCGTGGCCCTGGCCGTCCAAGGCCTCAACATGGGCATCGAGTTCAAGGGCGGCGCCGTCTTCACCACCCCGAAGACGTCGGTCTCCGTCGCCAAGGCGACCGAGGACGCGGAGAAGGCCTCCGGGCACGACGCGATCGTCCAGGAGCTCGGCACCGGCGGCCTGCGCATCCAGATCTCCGGTCTGGACACCGACTCCGCTGCCTCCGTGAAGAAGCAGCTCGGCGCCGACCTCAAGGTCGACGCGGCCCAGATCAACGCGGACCTGGTCGGCCCCAGCTGGGGCGAGCAGATCGCGAACAAGGCCTGGACCGGCCTCGGCGTCTTCATGGTCCTCGTGGTGATCTACCTCGCCATCGCCTTCGAGTGGCGGATGGCGGTCGCCGCGCTGATCGCGCTGATCCACGACCTCACCATCACCGTCGGCGTGTACGCCCTGGTCGGCTTCGAGGTCACCCCGGGCACCGTGATCGGTCTGCTCACCATCCTCGGTTACTCCCTCTACGACACCGTCGTCGTCTTCGACGGTCTCAAGGAGGGCTCGAAGGACATCACGAAGCAGACCCGCTACACCTTCAGTGAGATCGCCAACCGCAGCATCAACGGCACGCTGGTCCGCTCGATCAACACGACGGTCGTCGCGCTGCTCCCGGTCGCGGGCCTGCTGTTCATCGGCGGCGGCTTCCTGGGCGCCGGCATGCTCAACGACATCTCGCTGTCGCTGTTCGTCGGCCTCGCGGCCGGCGCGTACTCCTCGATCTTCATCGCGACCCCGCTGGTCGTGGACCTGAAGGAGCGGGAGCCGGCGATGAAGGCGCTGACCAAGCGGGTGCTCGCCAAGCGCGCGGCCGCGGCCGCCAAGGGCGAGGGCGCCGACTCGGACGCCGAGGCGGACGAGACCCCGCAGGTCGTGGCCCAGGGCGGCCAGGGGAGGCGGCGCCGGTGACCACGGCCTCTTCCGCCGAGCTCCGCGAGCTGCTGCTCAGCCGGATCACCGACGTCCCGGACTATCCGAAGGCGGGGGTGGTGTTCAAGGACATCACCCCGCTGCTCGCCGACCCGAAGGCCTTCGCCGCGCTGACCGAGGCCCTGGTCGAGCTGGCCGTCCGGTACGGCGCCACGAAGATCGTCGGCCTGGAGGCGCGGGGGTTCATCCTCGCGGCCCCGGTCGCGGTCCAGGCGGGCCTCGGCTTCGTCCCCGTGCGCAAGGCCGGCAAGCTGCCGGGCGCCACGCTCGCGCAGGCGTACGAGCTGGAGTACGGCACCGCCGAGATCGAGGTCCACGCGGAGGACCTGTCGGCCGGTGACCGGGTCATGGTCATCGACGACGTCCTGGCCACCGGCGGCACCGCCGAGGCCTCGCTGGAGCTGATCCGGCGGGCCGGCGCCGAGGTCGCCGGGGTGGCGGTCCTGATGGAGCTGTCGTTCCTCCCGGGGCGGGCCAAGCTGGCCGCCGCGCTGGCGGGGGCCCCGCTGGATTCGCTGATCGTCGTCTGACCTGCTCTGCCGGAGCGGCGGGTTCCCGGGATGCCCGGGGGCCCGCCGCTTTCGTGTGGGTGCGGCGGCGCTTGCGCGGGCCCTGCCCCCGCCCCGCAGGGCGGCGGGCGCTGGGGGCGGGCCGGAGCCGGCCTGGGGGCGCGTCCCGGGGAGTGGCCGCGGCGAACGGGGCGGCGCAACCCTCGCTACCATGGTTTATCCGGACCTGACCGGGGCCCCGGATCCTCCCCCGGACTCCCTCCGGGGGGACCCCCAGAGGAGCGCTCTTGCCAGACGAGGTCCAGCCACTCTCCGCCGCACAGCCCGACCCGCAGGCCGAGCAGGCCGCGGCGGCCGCAGCCACGCCCCCGCCCGCCCCGCCGGTCAAGCCCGCGCCGGCCAGGCCGGCCGGGTCCTCCAACCGGGTGCGCGCCAGGCTGGCGCGTCTCGGCGTGCAGCGTTCCAACCCGTACAACCCGGTACTGGAACCCCTGCTCCGCATAGTCCGCAGCAACGACCCGAAGATCGAAACGGCGACGCTGCGCCAGATCGAGCAGGCCTACCAGGTCGCCGAACGCTGGCACCGCGGCCAGAAGCGCAAGAGCGGCGACCCGTACATCACCCACCCGCTCGCGGTGACCACCATCCTCGCCGAGCTGGGGATGGACCCGGCCACCCTGATGGCGGGCCTGCTGCACGACACCGTCGAGGACACCGAGTACGGCCTGGACCAGCTCCGCCGCGACTTCGGCGACGCCGTCGCCCTCCTCGTCGACGGCGTCACCAAGCTCGACCGGGTCAAGTTCGGCGAGGCCGCCCAGGCCGAGACCGTCCGCAAGATGGTCGTCGCCATGGCCAAGGACCCCCGGGTCCTCGTCATCAAGCTCGCCGACCGCCTGCACAACATGCGCACCATGCGCTACCTCAAGCGGGAGAAGCAGGAGAAGAAGGCCCGCGAGACCCTCGAGATCTACGCGCCGCTGGCCCACCGCCTCGGCATGAACACGATCAAGTGGGAGCTCGAGGACCTCGCCTTCGCGATCCTCTACCCCAAGATGTACGACGAGATCGTGCGGCTGGTCGCCGAGCGGGCGCCCAAGCGCGACGAGTACCTCGCCGTCGTCACGGACGAGGTGATGGTCGACCTGCGCGCGGCCCGGATCAAGGCCACCGTCACCGGCAGACCCAAGCACTACTACAGCGTCTACCAGAAGATGATCGTCCGCGGCCGTGACTTCGCGGAGATCTACGACCTGGTCGGCATCCGCGTCCTCGTGGACACCGTCCGCGACTGCTACGCCGCCCTCGGCACGGTGCACGCGCGCTGGAACCCGGTCCCCGGCCGGTTCAAGGACTACATCGCGATGCCCAAGTTCAACATGTACCAGTCGCTCCACACGACGGTCATCGGACCCAGCGGCAAGCCGGTCGAACTCCAGATCCGCACCTTCGACATGCACCGCCGCGCCGAGTACGGCATCGCCGCGCACTGGAAGTACAAGCAGCAGACCGTCGCCGGCGCCTCCAAGGTGCGCACCGACGTCCCGCAGGCCGCCAAGGGCAGCGCCGGCCAGGACACGGTCAACGACATGGCCTGGCTGCGCCAGTTGCTCGACTGGCAGAAGGAGACCGAGGACCCGGGCGAGTTCCTCGACTCGCTGCGCTTCGACCTCTCCCGCAACGAGGTCTTCGTCTTCACCCCCAAGGGCGACGTCATCGCGCTGCCCGCCGGCGCCACCCCCGTCGACTTCGCGTACGCCGTCCACACCGAGGTCGGCCACCGCACCATAGGGGCGCGGGTCAACGGCCGCCTCGTCCCGCTGGAGTCCACGCTCGACAACGGGGACCTGGTGGAGGTCTTCACCTCCAAGGCCGAGGGCGCGGGCCCCTCCCGCGACTGGCTGGGCTTCGTCAAGTCTCCCCGGGCCCGCAACAAGATCCGCGCCTGGTTCTCCAAGGAGCGCCGCGACGAGGCCATCGAGCACGGCAAGGACGCCATCGCCCGGGCCATGCGCAAGCAGAACCTGCCGATCCAGCGGATCCTGACGGGCGACTCCCTCGTCACGCTGGCGCACGAGATGCGCTACCCGGACATCTCCTCCCTGTACGCGGCGATCGGCGAGGGCCACGTGGCCGCGCAGGGCGTCGTACAGAAGCTGGTGCAGGCCCTCGGCGGCGAGGAGGCCGCCAACGAGGACATCGAGGAGAGCATCCCGCCGTCGCGCGCCCGTACCAAGCGGCGCGGCAACGCCGACCCCGGTGTGGTCGTCAAGGGCGTGGACGACGTGTGGGTGAAGCTGGCCCGCTGCTGCACCCCGGTGCCCGGCGACCCGATCATCGGCTTCGTCACCCGCGGCAGCGGCGTATCGGTTCACCGCGCCGACTGCGTCAACGTCGACTCCCTCTCCCAGCAGCCCGAGCGGATGCTGGAGGTGGAGTGGGCGCCGACCCAATCCTCCGTCTTCCTGGTCGCCATCCAGGTGGAGGCGCTGGACCGGTCCCGTCTGCTGTCGGACGTCACCCGGGTCCTGTCGGACCAGCACGTGAACATCCTCTCCGCGGCCGTGCAGACCTCCCGCGACCGGGTGGCGACCTCCCGGTTCACCTTCGAGATGGGCGACCCCAAGCACCTGGGCCACGTCCTGAAGGCCGTACGGGGCGTCGAGGGCGTCTACGACGTCTACCGCGTCACCTCGGCCCGCCGGCCGTAGCGCACCGCACCGCACACGACAGTGGGCGCCACCCCCGAGGGGTGGCGCCCACTGTCGTGCGACGTGCCGGGCGGGTCAGGGGCAGCCCCACCAGACGAAGTTGAGGTTGCCCCCGAAGAGCGCGGAGACGGCGGTGGCCGAACCGATGATCCACATCACGGTGCTCCTGCGGGCCCGCGCGAGGGCCAGCGCGAAGGGGAACAGCAGCGGGAACGCCGGCATGATGAAGCGCATCTTCGAGAAGTAGAAGCCCGCGCCGCCCAGCGCCATCAGCATGATCATGGCCGCGAAGATCCACACGACCATCGGGGGCCGGCGCCGACGCGTCATCAGCACGAACAGCACCACCGCCGTGACCACCGTCAGCGAGACCACCACGTGGTTGAGGGTGGTGTGGACCTCGGTGAAGGTCTTCTTCAGCTCGTTGACCGTGTCGAAGCCGCCGTCATAGACGGAACCCCACCGCCGCTGGAGCTCGAAGTAGCCGTCCCAGCGGCCGAAGTGCCAGCCCACGTAGCCGACGTACCCGAACCAGCCCAGCGGCGCGATCAGCGAGGCCGCCACGATCCGGCCCACGGCCGGCCGCTGCGCACGCCGCTTGCGGCGCCACTGCACGTACTCCCACACGCCCGCCAGCACCACGGCCGCGACGATGGCCGAGCCGGAGGGCCGGGTGGCGCCGGCGAAAAGGGCCAGCACACCGGCCGTCAGCCAGGACTTCGTCATCACCGCGTACATCGCCCACACCGACAGGGCGAGGAACAGCGGCTCGGTGTACGCCATCGACTGGACCAGCGCCGCCGGAACGATCGCGAACAGGGCGCAGGTGAAGAGCGCCACCCGGCGTCCGTAGATCTTGTCGGTGACGGCGAAGATGCCCCACGCGGCGATCACCGAGGCGAACAGCGCCAGCCCCATCGCCACCCAGTTCATGGGCAGGTGCGTGACGTACGAGGTGTACCGCACCAGCATGGGATAGACGGGGAAGAACGCCATCTGGCAGCTCGGCCCCGCGAAGGCGCAGGGCGAGGGGGTCGCCAGCGGAGTCGTCAGACCGTTCTCGGCGATGTGCAGGTAGTAGACGGCGTCCCAGCGCCCGCCCAGGATCTCCAGCGGCTGTACGCCCTTGCGCTGCGCCCAGACCGCCATGACGGCGAGCCCGGTGGCGCGCAGGGCCAGGTGGATCAGCAGCGCCTTCCGGGCCCGCTCGAGGTTGGCGAGTACGCGCCGTCCGAGGCCCCGGGGCCCCGACTCCTTCTTGCTGGTGATCGGCCGGGCAACAAGAAGTGAGTCGGGGACATCAGCGCGTATCTGGGTATGCGTCACATTCGATCCTGGTCGTCGCCCGGCAGAGGGCCGCCGAGGCGGCACCGTACAACGTTACACAGGTGTCAGGTGCGACCAGCGCGCACCCTGTGTCGAAGCCACGTGACGAACAGGCTCCACAAAAGGGGACGCGTTCGCGGCGTGGAGGAAGATCCGGTATGGGGGGCGCGCCACCCCGCGACGGCCGATGGGCACCACCGGACGGAACCGGTGGTGCCCATCGGCGGAGCAGGGCCCAGGGCCCCACGGCGTCAGCCGCCGAACTCCTCCAGGCCCTTCAGCGCCTGGTCCAGCAGGGCCTGCCGGCCCTCGAGCTCACGCGCCAGCTTGTCCGCCTTCGCGTTGTTGCCGGCCGCGCGCGCCGCGTCGACCTGCTCGCGCAGCTTGTCGACGGCCGCCTGGAGCTGTCCCGTCAGACCGGCCGCGCGGGCCCGCGCCTCCGGGTTCGTACGGCGCCACTCGCCCTCCTCGGCCTCCTGGATCGCCCGCTCAACGGCGTGCATCCGGCCCTCGACCTTGGGACGCGCGTCGCGCGGCACGTGGCCGATGGCCTCCCAGCGCTCGTTGATGGCACGGAACGCGGCGCGGGCCGCCTTCAGGTCCGTCACCGGGACGAGCTTCTCCGCCTCGACGGCCAGCTCCTCCTTCAGCTTCAGGTTCTCGACCTGCTCGGCGTCGCGCTCCGCGAAGACCTCGCCGCGCGCCGCGAAGAACACGTCCTGCGCACCGCGGAAACGGTTCCACAGGTCGTCCTCGGCCTCGCGCTGCGCCCGGCCCGCCGCCTTCCAGCTGTCCATCAGCTCGCGGTAGCGGGCGGCCGTCGGACCCCAGTCCGTCGACTTCGACAGCGACTCGGCCTCCGCGACCAGCTTCTCCTTGGCCTTGCGGGCCTCCTCGCGCTGGGCGTCCAGCGCGGCGAAGTGGGCCTTGCGGCGCTTGGAGAAGGCGGAGCGGGCGTGCGAGAAGCGGTGCCACAGCTCGTCGTCCGACTTGCGGTCGAGCCGGGGCAGACCCTTCCAGATGTCCACCAGCGCGCGCAGCCGCTCGCCGGCGCTGCGCCACTGGTCGCTCTGCGCCAGCTGCTCGGCCTCGGTGACCAGGGCGTCCTTGGCCGAACGGGCCTCGTCCGCCTGCTTGGCCTTCTGGACCTTGCGCTCCTCGCGCCGCGAGTCCACCGTCGCCACCAGCTTGTCGAGCCGGACGCGCAGCGCGTCGAGGTCCCCGACGGCGTGGTGCTCGTCCACCTGGGTCCGCAGGTGCTCGATGGCCGTCTGGGCGTCCTTGGCGGACAGATCGGTGGTCCGCACCCGCCGTTCGAGGAGGCCGATCTCGACCACCAGGCCCTCGTACTTGCGCTCGAAGTAGGCCAGGGCCTCCTCGGGGGTGCCCGCCTGCCACGAGCCGACGACCTGCTCGCCCTCGGAAGTACGCACGTACACGGTGCCGGTCTCGTCGACTCGGCCCCACGGGTCGCTGCTCACAGCGCCTCCTCCACCTGATGCCCGCCGAGGGGTTCAGCCCCCGGGCATCGTCCACAGTTTCCTGGGGCGGGCAGCGCCCGCCCTGCACAACGCCAACATAGGCGACCGCCGGGCCGGCTGTCCGCATCCCGCACGACGGAATATCGGTGCGGGGGAGGCGGGCCGGCCGGGCCCGGGGCCGCGTGACCCGTCAGTTCTTGGTGACGGCGCCCTTCTGGATGGTCACCGGGTTCTTCGGGGCCCCGTCCTGGGCTCCGTCGGAGGTCCCGGCCTTGGCCACCTCCTCCAGCACCTTCAGGCCCGCGGCGTCGATCCTGCCGAAGGGCGTGTAGGACGGGGCGAGGGGGCTGTCCTTGTAGACGAGGAAGAACTGGCTGCCGCCGGTGCCGGGCCGGCCGGTGTTCGCCATCGCCACGGTGCCGGCCGGGTAGATCACCTGGCCCTGCTCGTTCGGCTTGCCCAGGGCGTCCAGGTTCTCGTCCGGGACGTTGTAGCCGGGCCCGCCCATGCCCGTGCCCTCCGGGTCGCCGCACTGGAGGACGAAGATCCCGCCCGTCACCAGGCGGTGGCACTTGGTGCCGTCGAAGAAGCCCTTGTCGGCGAGCGACTTGAACGAGTTCACCGTCTGCGGGGTCTTCGCGGCGTCCATCTCGAACTTCACGTCGCCCGCGCTGGTCTTCAGGTCGAAGGTGTACTTCGCCTTGTCGTCGATCGCCATCGCGGGGGAGGGGGACTTCTTCGGCGCCGGCGCCGACGGGCTCGCCGACGGGTCCGCCGCCGCGTCCTTCGTGTCCTCGCCGTCGAACACGCCGCCCGCGACGAGGCCGACCAGCGTGGCGACCACGACGGCCGCCGCCGCGCCGATGACCGCCATGCGCTGCCGCGACTTGCGGCGGGCCTCCGCGCGGCGCTTCTGCTGGCGCTCGAACTTCTCCCTGGCGAGCTGTCGCCGACGCTGATCGCTCGTGACCACCGGGTCGTCTCCTTGTGCGTCTCTGGTACCGCTGTCCGGGCTGGGTTAGGCCGTACCGTATATGGGTTCGCTGTGTGATGAGGGGCGCCGGTAGGCTCTGAGCAGCAGATTCCGATCCGCTGCCTCCCGCCGGACGACGATTGAGGACGAACGTGCTGATTGCCGGATTCCCCGCCGGGGCCTGGGGCACCAACTGCTACCTGGTCGCCCCCGCCGCCGGTGAGGAGTGCGTCATCATCGACCCGGGCCACCAGGCCGCCCAGGGCGTCGAGGAAACGCTGAAGAAGCACCGTCTCAAGCCCGTCGCGGTCGTCCTCACCCACGGCCACATCGATCATGTGGCCTCGGTGGTCCCGGTGTGCGGAGCACACGACGTACCGGCCTGGATCCACCCCGAGGACCGCTACATGATGAGCGACCCGGAGAAGGCGCTCGGCCGCTCCATCGGGATGCCGCTCATGGGGGAGCTGACCGTGGGCGAGCCGGACGACGTCCGCGAGCTGTCCGACGGCAGCAGCCTCAAGCTGGCCGGGATGGAGTTCTCGGTGGCGCACGCGCCCGGGCATACCAAGGGGTCGGTGACCTTCCGGATGCCCGAGCAGGCGGAGGTCCCGCCGGTCTTCTTCTCGGGTGACCTGCTCTTCGCCGGCTCCATCGGACGCACCGACCTGCCCGGCGGCTCCCACGCCGAGATGCTCCAGTCGCTGGCCCGCGTGTGCCTGCCGCTGGAGGACTCGACGGTGGTGCTGTCCGGCCACGGTCCCCAGACCACCATCGGCCGCGAGCGAGCGACCAACCCGTACTTGCGGGAAGTCGCTGCCGGCCTGGGGGACGGCACCGCCGCCCCACGACGAGGAATGTGACGAGAGTTTCGTGGCTACTTTTCAGGCCCCCAAGGGCACGTACGACCTGATCCCGCCGGTCTCCGTGAAGTACCTGGCGGTGCGCGAGGCCATCTCCGCGCCCCTGCGCAACTCCGGCTACGGCTACATCGAGACCCCCGGCTTCGAGGACGTCGGCCTCTTCGCCCGCGGCGTCGGCGAGTCCACCGACATCGTCTCCAAGGAGATGTACGCCTTCGAGACCAAGGGCGGCGACCAGCTCGCCCTGCGCCCGGAGGGCACCGCCTCCGTCCTGCGCGCCGCGCTGGAGGCCAGCCTGCACAAGAAGGGCAACCTGCCGGTCAAGCTCTGGTACTCGGGCTCGTACTACCGCTACGAGAAGCCGCAGAAGGGCCGCTACCGCCACTTCTCGCAGGTCGGTGCCGAGGCCATCGGCGCCGAGGACCCGGCGCTGGACGCCGAGCTGATCATCCTGGCCGACCAGGCGTACCGCTCGCTGGGCCTGCGGAACTTCCGCATCCTGCTGAACTCGCTCGGCGACAAGGAGTGCCGCCCCGTGTACCGGGAGGCGCTCCAGACCTTCCTGCGCGGCCTCGACCTCGACGAGGAGACCGTCCGCCGGGCCGAGATCAACCCGCTGCGCGTCCTCGACGACAAGCGGCCCGAGGTGCAGAAGCAGCTGGTGGGCGCGCCCGTGCTGCGCGACTACCTCTGCGACGCGTGCAAGGCGTACCACGAGGAGGTCCGGGCCCTGGTCACGGCCGCCGGCGTCGCCTTCGAGGACGACGAGAAGCTCGTGCGCGGCCTCGACTACTACACCCGCACCACCTTCGAGTTCGTCCACGACGGCCTGGGCTCGCAGTCCGCGGTCGGCGGCGGCGGCCGCTACGACGGCCTGTCCGAGATGATCGGCGGACCGGCGCTGCCGTCGGTCGGCTGGGCGCTCGGCGTGGACCGCACCGTCCTCGCCCTGGAGGCGGAGGGAGTGGAGCTGGACATCCCGGCCTCGACGGCGGTGTTCGCGGTCGCGCTGGGCGCGGCCAAGCCGGCCGTCTTCGCCCTGGTGACCGAGCTGCGCAAGGCCGGGGTCGCGGCCGACATGTCCTACGGTGGAAAGGGCCTCAAGGGCGCCATGAAGGACGCCAACCGCAGCGGCGCGCGCTTCGCGATCGTCGCGGGCGACCGCGACCTCGCCGAGGGCGTCGTCCAGCTCAAGGACATGGAGTCCGGCGAGCAGGCCGCCGTGCCGGTCGCCGACGTGGTCGCCCAGGTCCGGGCCCGTCTGGCCTGACGTACGCGTCCGCCCGGGGCGGGGCGGGGGACGTCCTCCCCCGCCCCGCCCCGGGCCGTTTTCCGAGGGGGCGCCCCGCCCGTCCTTATCCCCGCCGAACGGAAGGCGCAGGCCCCCGTACGGCACAATGGCCCCTGCTTGATGACCTTGCGGACGCGGAGCGGGCGGGATCGGGATGACGACAACAGGCGCGGGCGCGGACACCGCCCGGCGGACCTTCGGCGGGAGCCGGGCACTGGCCCTGCTGCTGGTCATCACGGGAGCGGCGGGCCTGCTGGCCGCCTGGGTGATCACCATCGACAAGTTCAAGCTGCTCGAGGACCCGAACTTCACGCCGGGCTGCAGCCTGAACCCGATCGTCTCCTGCGGCAACATCATGAAGAGCGAGCAGGCGGCCGTCTTCGGCTTCCCGAACCCGATGCTGGGCCTGGTCGCCTACGGGATCGTGGTCTGCGTCGGCATGAGCCTGCTGGCCGGCGCCCGCTTCGGCCGCTGGTACTGGCTGACCCTGAACGCCGGCACCCTGTTCGGCGTCGGCTTCTGCACCTGGCTGATGTACCAGTCGCTGTACAACATCAACTCGCTGTGCCTGTGGTGCTGCCTGGCCTGGGTCGCCACCATCCTGATGTTCTGGTACGTCACCTCGCACAACGTCCGCCAGGGCCTGCTGCCCGCCCCCGGCCCGCTGCGCGGCTTCCTGGACGAGTTCACCTGGGTCCTGCCCGTCCTGCACGTCGGGATCATCGGCATGCTGATCCTGACCCGCTGGTGGGACTTCTGGACCTCCTGAGCCCCGCCGCTCTGTCAGTGGCCTCGCATAGGCTTCCGGTGTGGAACCAGATCTCTTCACCGCCGCCGCCGAGGACCGCCGGGAGAAGGACCCCGCGAGTTCCCCGCTCGCCGTCCGCATGCGCCCGCGCAACCTGGACGAGGTCGTCGGCCAGCAGCACCTGCTGAAGCCGGGCTCGCCGCTGCGCCGGCTGGTGGGGGAGGGCGCCGGGGGACCGGCCGGGGCCTCGTCGGTGATCCTGTGGGGGCCGCCCGGCATCGGCAAGACCACCCTCGCCTACGTCGTCAGCCAGGCCACCCAGAAGCGGTTCGTCGAGCTGTCGGCGATCACCGCGGGCGTCAAGGAGGTCCGGGCCGTCATCGAGGGCGCCAAGCGCGCCGCCGGCGGCTACGGCAAGGAGACCGTCCTCTTCCTCGACGAGATCCACCGCTTCAGCAAGGCGCAGCAGGACTCGCTGCTGCCCGCCGTGGAGAACCGCTGGGTCACCCTGATCGCGGCTACCACGGAGAACCCGTACTTCTCGATCATCTCCCCGCTGCTGTCGCGCTCGCTCCTCCTCACCCTGGAGCCGCTGACCGACGAGGACCTGAGCGCGCTGTTGCGGCGCGCGCTGACGGAGGAGCGCGGGCTGGGCGGGGCGGTGGCCCTGCCGGCCGACGCCGAGGCGCACCTGCTGCGCATCGCCGGCGGCGACGCCCGCCGGGCGCTGACCGCGCTGGAGGCGGGGGCCGGTGCGGCCATCGCCAAGGGCGAGGAGGAGATCACCCTCCAGACGCTGGAGGAGGCGGTCGACCGGGCGGCGGTCCGCTACGACCGGGACGGCGACCAGCACTACGACGTGGCGAGCGCCCTGATCAAGTCGATCAGGGGTTCGGACGTGGACGCCGCCCTGCACTACCTGGCCCGGATGATCGAGGCGGGGGAGGACCCGCGGTTCATCGCGCGGCGCCTGATGATCTCCGCGAGCGAGGACATCGGTCTGGCGGACCCGACGGCCCTGCCGCTGGCGGTCGCGGCCGCCCAGGCGGTGGCGATGATCGGCTTCCCGGAAGCCGCCCTGACCCTGTCGCACGCCACCATCGCGCTGGCGCTCGCCCCCAAGTCGAACACCGCGACGACCGCGATCGGCGCCGCGCTGGCCGACGTCCGCGCCGGGCTGGCCGGGGCCGTGCCCGCGCACCTGCGGGACGGGCACTACAAGGGCGCGGCGAAGCTGGGGCACGCGGTCGGCTACGTCTACCCGCACGACGTGCCGGGCGGGATCGCGGCGCAGCAGTACGCCCCGGACGAGATCCACGGCAAGCGGTACTACGAGCCGACGCGCTACGGCGCCGAGGCGCGCTACGCGGACGTGGTCGACAAGGTGCGCGAACGCCTGCGCGGCGGCGGCTCCTGAGACCTCGGCAGCGCCGGGTTCCGGCCCGGGGCGGGCCTCAGCGAGCGGCGGCGAAGAGGGCGCCCATCGCCCGCCGCAGGCCGCAGACGTCCACCACCGGCTCCGGGAAGTCGAAGCGCGCGTCGAAGGAGGCCCGGCCGGGTCCGCCGGTGAAGCGCACGCGCAGCCCCAGGCGGTCCAGGGCCAGGGGTATGGCGCTCATCCCGGCCGTGCGCCGGGAGCCGAGCAGCCCGCACAGGTCGGCGACGCGTTCGGCGTGGGCGGAGGCCAGGTGCTGGAGCAGCTCCGTCTCGTGGGCGGTCAGCGGGTCCGGCGCGGCGGCCACCAGCTCGTCCGGGTCCACCGGCTCGGCGCCCCACAGGTCGTCCACCGCGATCTCGCCGACCTCCAGGCGCAGCATCATCTGGGCGGGGCGGCCGGTGTACGGGGGGTCCAGCGACTCGGTCAGGCCCAGCAGCTCGCCCACCGGGTGCCGCTCCGCGAGCAGCGCCGCACAGGGCGCGCGGTCGTCCCCGCGCACCGGCGTCAGCCACCCGGCCAGCCGCGCGCGGCCTCGGATACGATGGGGCACGGACACCGGCGCCACGTCCGTGATCTCGATCACGGCCGGGAGGTCGTCGTCCTGGGCGTGAGCGGCTGCCCTGGCAGCCGCGGATCCCCCTGGTACCAGGAGGAGCACGTCCCCGTCCGGGGTGACGGTCCGCGCGGCCGGCACCCCTGTCCACCACTCCGCCTGGTCAGGGGACCGCACCTGGTCGAAAGCACCGGGCAGCGTGAGGGATACTGAGGCGTTGGACTCTACGAGGGTTCGTACGCGTTCGGCTCCGGTGAGCTGCCGAACGCCTTCCCTGGGACGCGGCTGACCTTGCTTATCGTCGTCGAAAGCGGATTCCGTTTCGTTGGAATCCGAACTGCGGCGCGCACTGGGCAGGGGGATCCCATGTGGTCGAGACATTACGTCCTCCTCGATAAGGTAAGCCTCACCTAACTTACATGGAGGTAGGTTCCCCGTGAACCAGAAGCGACCCAAGGTCAAGAAGTCTCGTGCCCTCGGCATCGCCCTGACGCCGAAGGCCGTCAAGTACTTCGAGGCCCGCCCCTACCCGCCGGGCGAGCACGGCCGTGGCCGCAAGCAGAACTCGGACTACAAGGTCCGTCTGCTCGAGAAGCAGCGTCTGCGCGCCCAGTACGACATCTCCGAGCGCCAGATGGCCCGCGCGTACGACCGCGCGAAGAAGGCCGAGGGCAAGACGGGCGAGGCGCTCGTCGTCGAGCTCGAGCGTCGTCTGGACGCCCTGGTCCTGCGTGCCGGCATCGCCCGCACCATCTACCAGGCCCGCCAGATGGTCGTCCACGGCCACATCGAGGTCAACGGCGACAAGGTCGACAAGCCGTCGTTCCGCGTGCGTCCCGACGACGTCATCACGGTCCGCGAGCGCAGCCGCGAGAAGCACCCCTTCCAGGTCGCCCGCGAGGGTGGCTACGCCGGCGAGGGCGAGACCCCGCGTTACCTCCAGGTGAACCTGAAGGCCCTGGCCTTCCGCCTGGACCGCGACCCGAACCGCAAGGAAATCCCGGTCATCTGCGACGAGCAGCTCGTCGTCGAGTACTACGCCCGCTGATCCAGCGGCCGTAGCCCTCACAGGCTGGTATCGGCCCGCCGTCCCCTCCGGGGGGCGGCGGGCCTTTCCGTTCCCGGAAGCCGTCCGGGAATTCCGGTACTGCGGCGGATCTCCGGCGCGATAGGGTCGGAGAAGACTTTTCTCCGTAGGCAGTCCGTAGGCGAGCAGATCAGAAAGCGGTGCAACGTGTCCGGTGGAGAGGTGGCCGGCATCCTCGTGGCCGTCTTCTGGGCCATCCTGGTGTCCTTCCTCGCCGTGGTGCTGGTGCGGCTCGCGCAGGTGCTGCGGGCGGCCACCAAGCTCGTGGCCGACGTCACCGAGCAGGCGGTCCCGCTGCTGGCGGACGCCTCGACCACCGTCCGCTCCGCGCGCACCCAGCTCGACCGGGTCGACGCCATCGCGAGCGACGTCCAGGAGGTCACCTCCAACGCCTCAGCGCTCTCCTCCACCGTGGCCTCCACCTTCGGCGGACCCCTGGTCAAGGTCGCGGCCTTCGGCTACGGCGTCCGCAAGGCCCTTGGCCGCACGCAGGACGAGCCGCAGAAGACCACCCGGCGAACCGTGATCGTCGGCCGTACGGTGCCGCAGGCCCGGCGCCGGAAGCAGAAGGGCTGAAACCGCCGATGTTCCGCCGAGCCTTCTGGTTCACCGCAGGCGCCGCCGCTGGCGTGTGGGCCACCACCAAGGTCAACCGGCAGCTGAAGAAGCTGACGCCGGAGAGCCTCGCCGCCCAGGCCGCCGACAAGGCCGTGGAAGCCGGGCACCGCCTCAAGGAGTTCGCCCTCGACGTCAAGGCGGGAATGACGCAGCGCGAGGACGAGCTGAACGACGCACTGGGGTTGCACCAAGATCCCGACCGGCCCGACAACGTCACCGCCCTGCCCGGGCCGCGACGGCTGCGGGCCATCGAGTACCACCAGAACGACCAGACCACCCACCGTCCGAACCGCTCGACGGTCACGCACAACCGGAATGAGGACCACTGATGGAGTCGGCTGAGATCCGCCGCCGCTGGCTGAGCTTCTTCGAGGAGCGCGGTCACACCGTTGTCCCTTCGGCGTCGCTCATCGCGGACGACCCGACTCTGCTGCTGGTCAACGCGGGCATGGTGCCCTTCAAGCCGTACTTCCTCGGCGAGACCAAGCCCCCGGCCCCTCGCGCCACCAGCGTGCAGAAGTGCGTCCGCACGCCGGACATCGAAGAGGTCGGCAAGACCACCCGCCACGGCACGTTCTTCCAGATGTGCGGCAACTTCTCCTTCGGGGACTACTTCAAGGAAGGCGCCATCAAGTACGCCTGGGAGCTGCTCACCAGCTCCGTGGCGGACGGCGGCTACGGCCTCGAGCCCGAGAAGCTGTGGATCACGGTCTACCTCGACGACGACGAGGCGGAAACGATCTGGCGCGACGTGATCGGCGTCCCGCAGGAGCGCATCCAGCGGCTGGGCAAGAAGGACAACTTCTGGTCCATGGGCGTTCCCGGCCCCTGCGGCCCCTGCTCCGAGATCAACTACGACCGGGGCCCCGAGTTCGGCGTCGAGGGCGGCCCCGCCGTCAACGACGAGCGCTACGTGGAGATCTGGAACCTGGTCTTCATGCAGTACGAGCGCGGCGCCGGCGACGGCAAGGAGGACTTCCCGATCCTCGGGGACCTGCCGTCGAAGAACATCGACACCGGTCTCGGCCTCGAACGCCTCGCCATGATCCTGCAGGGCGTGCAGAACATGTACGAGACCGACACCCTGCGCGTGGTGATGGACAAGGCCACCGAGCTGACCGGCGTGCGCTACGGCGCCGCGCAGAGCACCGACGTCTCGATGCGCGTGGTCGCCGACCACATGCGCACCTCCGTCATGCTCATCGGCGACGGCGTCACCCCCGGCAACGAGGGCCGCGGGTACGTGCTGCGCCGCATCATGCGCCGCGCCATCCGCAACATGCGCCTCATGGGCGCCACCGGCCCCGTCGTCCAGGACCTGATCGACGTCGTCATCGACACGATGGGCCGGCAGTACCCGGAGCTGCTCACCGACCGCAAGCGCATCGAGACCGTGGCCCTCGCCGAAGAGGCCGCCTTCCTCAAGGCGGTCAAGGGCGGCACCAACATCCTCGACACCGCCGTGACCGAGACCAAGGCCGCCGGCGGCACCGTCCTCTCCGGCGACAAGGCGTTCCTGCTCCACGACACCTGGGGCTTCCCGATCGACCTCACCCTGGAGATGGCCGCCGAGCAGGGCCTCACCGTGGACGAGCCCGGCTTCCGCCGCCTGATGCAGGAACAGCGCGACCGCGCCAAGGCCGACGCCAAGGCCAAGAAGACCGGCCACGCCGACATGTCGGCCTACCGGGAGATCGCCGACGGCTCCGGCGCCACCGAGTTCACCGGCTACGCCACCAACCAGGGCGAGGCCACCATCGTCGGCCTCCTGGTCAACGGCGTCTCCGCGCCGGCCGCCTCCGAGGGCGACGACGTCGAGGTCGTCCTCGACCGCACCCCCTTCTACGCCGAGGGCGGCGGCCAGCTCGCCGACCAGGGCCGCATCAAGCTCGACTCGGGCGCCGTCATCGTCGTCCGCGACGTGCAGCAGCCGGTCCCGGGCGTCTCCGTGCACAAGGGCTCGGTACAGGTCGGCGAGGTGACCGTGGGCGCCTCCGCCTACGCCGCCATCGACGTCCACCGCCGCCGGGCCATCGCCCGGGCCCACTCGGCCACGCACCTGACCCACCAGGCGCTGCGCGACGCCCTCGGCCCGACGGCCGCCCAGGCCGGCTCCGAGAACTCGCCCGGCCGCTTCCGCTTCGACTTCGGCTCGCCGAACGCCGTTCCCGGCTCGGTGCTCACCGACGTCGAGCAGAAGATCAACGACGTGCTCTCCCGCGAGCTCGACGTCCACGCCGAGATCATGAGCATCGACGAGGCGAAGAAGCAGGGCGCCATCGCCGAGTTCGGCGAGAAGTACGGCGAGCGGGTCCGCGTCGTCACCATCGGAGACTTCTCCAAGGAGCTGTGCGGCGGCACGCACGTCGGCAACACCTCCCAGCTGGGTCTGGTGAAGCTGCTCGGCGAGTCCTCCATCGGCTCCGGCGTGCGCCGCGTCGAGGCCCTGGTCGGCGTCGACGCGTACAACTTCCTCGCCAAGGAGCACACGGTCGTCGCCCAGCTCCAGGAACTGGTCAAGGGCCGTCCGGAGGAGCTGCCGGAGAAGATCGCCTCCATGCTCGGCAAGCTGAAGGACGCCGAGAAGGAGATCGAGAAGTTCCGTGCGGAGAAGGTCCTCCAGGCCGCCGCCGGTCTCGCCGCGGGCGCCCAGGACATCCGCGGCACCGCCCTCGTCGTCGGCCAGGTGCCGGACGGCACGGGCGCCGACGACCTGCGCAAGCTGGTGCTGGACGTCCGCGGCCGCATCCAGGGCGACCGCCCGGCCGTCGTCGCGCTGTTCACCGTGGCGAACGACCGCCCGCTGACCGTCATCGCCACCAACGAGGCGGCCCGCGAGCGCGGCCTCAAGGCCGGTGACCTGGTCCGCACCGCCGCCAAGACCCTCGGCGGCGGCGGTGGCGGCAAGCCGGACGTGGCCCAGGGCGGCGGCCAGAACCCGGGCGCCGTCCCGGAGGCCATCGCCGCGGTCGAGCGCCTTGTGGCAGAGACGGCCTGACGATGAGCCTGCGCCGCGGCCGCCGACTGGCCATCGACGTCGGAGACGCCCGGATCGGGGTCGCGTCCTGCGACCCCGACGGGGTGCTGGCCACGCCGGTGGAGACCGTCCCGGGCCGGGACATCCCCTTCGCCCACCGGCGGCTGCGGCAGCTCGTCGAGGAGTACGAGCCCCTCGAAGTCGTGGTCGGCCTCCCCCGCTCGCTCAGCGGGCGGGAGGGGCCGGCCGCGGCCAAGGTGCGCGCATTCGCGAACGAACTGGCCAAGGGGATCAAGCCGGTGACGGTGCGGCTGGTGGACGAGCGGATGACCACGGTCACCGCCGCCCAGGGCCTGCGCGCCTCCGGCAGGAACGCGAAGAAGGGCCGGTCGGTCATCGACCAGGCGGCCGCTGTGGTCATCCTCCAGAACGCTCTTGAGACCGAACGGGTATCAGGTAATCCGCCCGGTGAGTGCGTCGAAGTGGTTGTCTGATCGCGATACGGTAACGTTCCGCGCGATGAGACGGCATTCGAACAGCCGTCGCTCACAAGAGGCGGAACCGGGTGTCGCGGCCGATGGAAGCCGTGGCCTTCGTCTCGCGGCTCTAGGGGACCGATGACTGAGTATGGCCGGGGCGGTGGCTCCGAACCGTGGCACCCCGGGGACCCGTTGTACGGGGACCAGGGGTGGACCGCGCACCAGACGCAGCAGGCGCAGGTGCCCTACTCCGGGGACCCGCAGCAGCACTACGCCCACCCGCAGGAGCCGCAGTACCAGCAGCAGTACGAGGGCCAGTACCCGCAGCAGTACCCCGAGCAGGGCTATGACCAGCAGGTCCAGCACCAGCCCATGGCCCAGCAGCCGATGGCGCCGCAGCCCCTGTACGACGGCAGCGGCGGCCAGGGCTGGGACACCGGCCAGGGCCAGTACGCGGCCGCCGCCGTGCAGGTCGACGCGTACGCGGTCGCGGACCCGTACGCCGGCGCGGACCCGTACGCGCAGCAGGCCGTGGCGGCCTACCCCGGCGAGGCCCCCGACCTGTACACCACGGCCGAGGCCTACCCGCCGCCCACGCCGCCCGGCCTGCGCCACCTCGAACCGGAACCGGTCGAAGAGGCTCCGGTCGAGGAGCCCGAGGAGGACTTCCTCGCCGAGGGCGGCCGCTCGGACGACGGCGACGAGCCGCCCTCGCGCGGGCGTCGCGCCGGCGGCCGCGCCAAGGGCGGCAAGGGCGGCAAACAGAAGAAACGCAGCGGCGCGGCCTGCCTGATCGCCGCCGTGGTGATCGTCGGCGTCGTCGGCGGTGGCGGCTACTACGGCTACACGTACCTCAAGGACCGCTTCGGCGCGGCCGAGGACTTCGCCGGCGAGGGCAGCGGCGAGACGGTCGAGGTCGAGATCCCCAAGAACGCCGGCCTGGGCCAGATGGGCCGGATCCTCAAGCAGGCCGGCGTGGTCGCCAGCGCCCAGGCCTTCGTCGACGCCGCCAACGCCAACCCCCGGGGCAAGTCGATCCAGCCCGGCGTCTACCCGCTGAAGAAGAAGATGTCGGCGGCGGCCGCCGTCGCGGTGATGATCGACCCCACCAAGCTGAACGTCCTCACCGTCACCGAGGGCATGCGCAACTCCAAGGTGTACGAGGCGATCGACAAGAAGCTCGGCAAGCCGGACGGCACCACGAAGGACATCGCCCAGCGCGAGGCGAAGAACCTCGGCCTGCCGGCCTGGGCCGGGAACAACCCGAAGATCGTGGACCCGCTCGAGGGCTTCCTGTTCCCGATGCGCTACGACCTCAGCAAGGACAGCACCCCCGAGTCCCTGCTGCGGCAGATGGTCAAGAACGCGGCCGACAAGTACCTGGAGATGGGGATCGAGGGCAAGGCCAAGGAGCTGGGCCTGGAGAACCCGCTCCAGGTGGTCACCGTCGCCAGCCTCGTCAACGCCGAGGGCAAGAACCACGACGACTTCCGGAAGATGTCCGAGGTGGTCTACAACCGCCTCAAGAAGACCAACGACGTCACGAACCAGAAGATCGAGTTCGACTCGACGTACAACTACGTCAAGAACCAGAGCGAGATCAACTTCAACCTCAAGGAAGCGCAGAGGTTCGACAACCCGTACAACACCCACTTCGTCAAGGGACTGCCGCCCGGCCCGATCGGGAACCCCGGCGCGGACGCGGTGACCGCTACGCTCAACCCCGACCACGGCGGCTGGATGTTCTTCGTGTCGGTCGACGGCGACAAGACGACCTTCACCAAGACCTACGACGAGCACCTGAAGCTCGTCGCGGAGTTCCAGGAGCGGCAGGCGCAGAAGAAGAACGGCGGGTAGGCACGACATGTCACGGATACGGGCCGCGGTGCTGGGTTCGCCCATCGAGCACTCCCTCTCACCGGTGCTGCACCGCGCCGCGTACCGGGAGCTGGGCCTCGCCGACTGGTCCTACGACCGGTTCGAGATCGACGAGGCCGCGCTGCCCGCCTTCGTGGCCGGCCTCGGCCCCGAGTGGGCCGGGCTGTCGCTGACCATGCCGCTCAAGCGGGCGGTCATGCCGCTGCTCGACGCGGTCAGCGACACCGCGGCCTCCGTGGAGGCCGTCAACACGGTCGTCCTCACCGAGGACGGACGCCGCCTCGGCGACAACACCGACATCCCCGGGATCGTCGCCGCCCTGCACGAGCGCGGCGTCGAGAAGGTGCCCGCCGCCGCCGTCCTGGGCGCGGGCGCCACCGCCTCCTCGGCGCTCGCCGCCCTCGCCCGCATCTGCACCGGCGAGGTCACGGCGTACGTCCGCTCCCGCGCCCGCGCCGACGAGATGCGCCAGTGGGGCGAGCGGCTCGGCGTCGACGTCCGCACCGCCGACTGGTCCGACGCGGCGCAGGCGCTGGCCGCCCCGCTGGTCATCGCCACCACCCCGGCCGGCGCCACGGACGACCTGGCCCCCGCCGTCCCGGCCGCCCCCGGCACCCTCTTCGACGTCCTCTACGACCCCTGGCCCACCGCCCTGGCGGCCTCCTGGACGCAGCGCGGCGGCACCCTCCTCGGCGGCCTCGACCTGCTCGTCCACCAGGCCGTGCTCCAGGTCGAGCAGATGACCGGCCGCACCCCGGGCCCCCTCGCGGCCATGCGGGCCGCCGGCGAAGCGGCACTGCGCGCCCGCCACTGACGCGTACGCGGCCGTACGCGACGGCCGCGGGCGCGGAACGTAGGGAACGGATAGCCGCGCCCGGCAGAGTCCCCGCGTACCCCTCGTCCGTCAGCTGGACCGAGATCCGCCGGACGGCCCGGACGTGGGAGGATTCGGGTACGGCGGTCCGGTCCGCGCATCCGGACGCGTCGTCGCAGTGCCAGGCGCGAGCATGAGGAGCATCGTTGAGCAGGTTGCGTTGGCTGACCGCAGGAGAGTCGCACGGACCGGCACTGGTCGCGACGCTGGAGGGCCTTCCCGCCGGCGTCCCGGTCACCACCGAGCTGGTGGCCGACCACCTGGCGAGGCGCCGGCTCGGCTATGGCCGCGGTGCCCGGATGAAGTTCGAGCAGGACGAGATCACCTTCCTCGGCGGCGTCCGCCACGGCCTGTCCCAGGGCGGCCCGGTCGCGGTCATGATCGGCAACACCGAGTGGCCCAAGTGGGAGACGGTCATGTCGGCCGACCCCGTCGACCCCTCGCTGCTCAAGGAAACCGGCCGCAACGCGCCGCTGACCCGCCCCCGCCCCGGCCACGCCGACCTCGCGGGCATGCAGAAGTACGGCTTCGACGAGGCCCGGCCGATCCTGGAGCGCGCCAGCGCCCGTGAGACGGCCGCCCGCGTCGCCCTCGGCGCCGTAGCCCGCTCCTTCATCAAGGAGGTCGCCGGCATCGAGATCGTCTCGCACGTGGTGGAGCTGGCCTCGGCCAAGGCGCCCTACGGCGTCTACCCGACCCCGGCCGACGTCGAGAAGCTCGACGCCGACCCGGTGCGCTGCCTCGACGCCGACGCGTCGAAGGCGATGGTCGCCGAGATCGACCAGGCCCACAAGGACGGCGACACCCTTGGCGGCGTCGTCGAGGTCCTCGCGTACGGCGTGCCCGTCGGCCTCGGCTCCCACGTCCACTGGGACCGCCGCCTCGACGCCCGCCTCGCCGCCGCGCTCATGGGCATCCAGGCCATCAAGGGCGTCGAGGTCGGCGACGGCTTCGAGCTGGCCCGCGTGCCCGGCTCGAAGGCGCACGACGAGATCGTCTCCACCCCCGAGGGCCTCAAGCGCACCTCCGGCCGCTCCGGCGGCACCGAGGGCGGCCTGACCACCGGCGAGCTGCTGCGCGTACGCGCCGCCATGAAGCCCATCGCCACCGTGCCGCGCGCCCTGGCCACCGTCGACGTCGCCACCGGCGAGGCGACGGTCGCGCACCACCAGCGCTCCGACGTCTGCGCCGTGCCCGCCGCGGGCATCGTCGCCGAGGCCATGGTCGCGCTCGTGCTGGCCGACGCGGTCGTCGAGAAGTTCGGCGGCGACTCGGTCCCCGAGACCCGCCGCAACGTCCGGTCGTACCTCGACAACCTGCAGATCCGGTGACGGGCGGCCCCCTGGTCGTACTCGTCGGACCCATGGGCTCCGGCAAGTCCACGGTCGGCGCGCTGCTCGCCCGGCGGCTCGGCGTCCCCTACCGGGACACCGACGCGGACATCGTCGCGGCCCAGGGCCGGGCGATCTCCGACATCTTCGTCGACGAGGGCGAGCCCTACTTCCGCGAGCTCGAGCGCGGGGCCGTCGCGGCCGCCGTCGCCGAGCACACCGGAGTGCTCGCCCTCGGCGGCGGCGCCGTCCTCGACGAGGGCACCCGCGCCCTGCTCGCCGGGCTGCCCGTCGCGTACCTGTCGATGGACGTCGAGGAGGCGGTGCGCCGCGTCGGCCTCGGCGCGGCCCGCCCCCTGCTGGCCGTCAACCCGCGCCGCCAGTGGCGCGAGCTGATGGAGGCCCGGCGCCCCCTGTACACCGAAGTCGCGCGCGTCGTCGTGGCCACCGACGACCGCACCCCCGAAGAGGTCGCCCAGGCGGTCCTCGACGCTCTGGAGTTGAAGGACGTATGACAGACCAGGTGACGCGGATCCAGGTCGGCGCCAGCGCCGGACACGACGCGTACGACGTGCTGGTCGGCCGGCAGCTGCTCGGCGAGCTCGGCGGCCTGATCGGCCCGAAGGCCCAGCGGGTCGCCGTGATCCACCCCGAGGCGCTCGCCGACACCGGCGAGGCGCTGCGCGCGGACCTCGCGGAGCAGGGCTACGAGGCGATCGCCATCCAGGTGCCGAACGCCGAGGAGGCCAAGACCATCGAGGTGGCCGCGTACTGCTGGAAGGCCCTCGGCCAGTCCGGCTTCACCCGCACCGACGTCATCGTCGGAGTGGGCGGCGGAGCCACCACCGACCTGGCGGGCTTCGTCGCCGCCGGCTGGCTGCGCGGAGTGCGCTGGGTCGCCGTACCGACCACGGTGCTGGGCATGGTGGACGCGGCCGTCGGCGGCAAGACCGGCATCAACACCGCCGAGGGCAAGAACCTCGTCGGAGCCTTCCACCCGCCGGCCGGGGTGCTCTGCGACCTCGCGGCGCTGGAGTCGCTGCCGGTCAACGACTACGTCAGCGGCCTGGCCGAGGTCATCAAGGCCGGCTTCATCGCCGACCCGGTGATCCTCGACCTGATCGAGGAGGACCCGGCCGCCGCCCGTACGCCCGCCGGCCCGCACACGGCCGAGCTGATCTGCCGCTCCATCCGGGTCAAGGCCGACGTGGTCTCCAGCGACCTCAAGGAGTCGGGGCTGCGCGAGATCCTGAACTACGGCCATACCCTCGCGCACGCCATCGAGAAGAACGAGCGCTACAAGTGGCGCCACGGCGCGGCGGTCTCCGTCGGCATGGTCTTCGCGGCCGAGCTCGGCCGGCTGGCCGGGCGCCTGGACGACGCCACGGCCGACCGCCACAGGGCGGTCCTGGCCTCGGTGGGCCTGCCGCTGACCTACCGCGGCGACCAGTGGACCAAGCTGCTCCAGACCATGCAGGTCGACAAGAAGTCCCGCGGCAACCTGCTGCGCTTCATCGTCCTGGACGGCCTGGCCAAGCCCACCGTGCTGGAGGGCCCCGACCCGGCCCACCTGGTCGCCGCGTACGGCGAGGTCTCGGCGTGAGCCGCCGGGTGCTGGTCCTGAACGGCCCGAACCTGGGCCGGCTCGGGTCCCGCGAGCCCGACGTGTACGGGGCCACCTCGTACGCCGGGCTGGTGGAGAGCTGCCGCGCCCTGGGCACGGAGCTCGGCTTCGACGTGGAGGTCCGCGAGACCAACGACGAGGGCGAGCTGGTGCGCTGGCTGCACGAGGCGGCGGACGGCAGGATCCCGGTGGTCATCAACCCGGGCGCCTTCACGCACTACTCGTACGCCATGCGGGACGCGGCCGCGCAGCGCACCGCGCCGCTGATCGAGGTGCACATCTCCAACCCGTACGCGCGGGAGGAGTTCCGGCACACCTCGGTCATCGCGGCCGTGGCGACCGGCACCGTCGCGGGCTTCGGACTGGGCTCCTACCGGCTGGCGCTGCGTGCGCTGGCGGAAGAGGTCACGGCCTGAGATAACGTTCTCGCATCAGTCGCCTGAACGAGACGGAGTGGCGCGGATGCAGCACGGAGTGGGGGGCTGGGGTCTGCCGGGACAGCCCCCGGCGGTTCCCCCGCAGCCGCCGATACCCCCTGCGCAGGGCTGGCCGGTGGCGCCGGTCCCCGACGCGACGGGGCACATACCGCTGCCTCCCGCCGCCGCGGCACCGCCCGAGGCGTCCGCGCCCGGCACCGGCGGGGCCACGCTCGCCGTGCTGCTCATCGGCCCGGCGGGCGCCGGCAAGACCACCGTGGCCCGGCACTGGGCGGGCACCCGCCCGGTGCCGACCGCGCACATCAGCCTGGACGACGTCCGCGAGTGGGTCTGCTCGGGCTTCGCGGACCCGCAGGCCGGCTGGAACGACCACTCCGAGGCCCAGTACCGCCTCGCCCGCCGCACCTGCGGCTTCGCCGCCCGCAACTTCCTGGCCAACGGGATCTCCTGCATCCTCGACGACGCGGTCTTCCCGGACCGTCCCGTGGTGGGCCTCGGCGGCTGGAAGCGCCATGTGGGGCCCGCGCTGCTGCCGGTGGTGCTGCTGCCCGGCCTGGAGATCGTCCTGGAGCGCAACGCGGCCCGCTCCGGCAACCGCCGCCTCTCCGACGAGGAGGTCGCCCGCATCCACGGCCGGATGGCGGGCTGGTACGGGTCCGGGCTGCCGATCATCGACAACTCCCAGCTGGACGTCGAGGGCACCGCACGGGCCCTGGACGAGGCCCTCGCCCGGGCGCTGGCCAGCCCGCCCCGCTGGTAGGGAGCCTGCTGGGGGGCGCGGTCGCGGCCCCGTCCGGACGCGCTCGCCGGGCCGGATGCGCGGGGCGCTCGTAGGCTCGAAGACATGTCAGACGTGTACGCGGCCCGCAGGGGCCTGCTCCGGGAGCGCTGCGGCGCCGCTGGCAACTCCGCCGCACTGGTCACGCGTCCGGCGAACGTCCGCTACCTCGCCGGGGCGTCCCCGCTGGGCGCAGTCCTGCTGGTCGGGCCCGCCGAGGACGTGCTGTTCTGCGCCGGGCCGCCCACCGGCGAGGCGGACGAAGGACGGCTGGACGAGGGGCTGCGGGTGTCCGTGCTGCCCACCCCGGGCGCCGATCCGGCCGTGGCCGCGGCGGACCTGGCGGCCTCCGGGCGGGCCGACTCGCTCGCGGTGGAGGAGCACCACCTCACCGTCGGCCGACACCGGGCCGTGCACTCGGTCGCCCCCCGGCTGCGGCTGGCGGACCTCGGCGCGGCCGTGGAACAGCAGCGGCTGGTCAAGGACGAGGAGGAGATCGCCTGCCTGCGGATCGCCGCGGAGATCGCCGACCAGGCCCTCGGCGAGCTGCTGGAGTCGATCCTGGTGGGCCGCACCGAGCGCCACCTGGCCCTGGAGCTGGAGCGCCGGCTCGTCGACCACGGCGCCGACGGCCCCGCGTTCCCCACCTCCGTCGGCACCGGCCCCCACTCGGGCCGCTCCCGGCACCGGCCCTCGGACCGGCGGGTCGAGGAGGGCGACTTCCTCTCCGTCTGCCTGGGGGCGAACTACCGGGGCTACCGCTGCGAGATCGGCCGCACCTTCGTGATCGGCACCACCCCGGCGGACTGGCAGATCGAGCTGTACGACCTCGTCTTCGCCGCCCAGCGGGCGGGCCGACAGGCCCTCGTACCGGGCGCCGCGTACCGCGAGGTGGACCACGCGGCACGGTCCGTACTGGACTCGGCGGGGTACGGCGAGGCGCTGGCGGGATGGATGGGGCACGGGGTCGGCCTGGAAATCGACGAGGACCCGCAGCTTGCACCTACGGCAATGGGTAAACTGGACGCTTGCGTGCCGGTCACCGTCGAACCGGGGGTTCACCTCCCCGGCCGGGGAGGTGTCCGGATCGATGACACGCTCGTCGTGCGCCCCGAGGCGGACGGCGGTCCCGAGCTACTCACCATTACGACCAAGGAGCTGCTCGCGCTCTAGTCCGTACCGCCGGACCGTGCGCGCGTCCTTGGTCTTCCAGTGCAGGAGATTCCGCAACCGTGGCTTCCACGAACGACCTCAAGAACGGCATGGTGCTCAAGCTCGACGGTGACCAGCTCTGGTCCGTCGTCGAGTTCCAGCACGTCAAGCCCGGCAAGGGCCCGGCCTTCGTGCGCACCAAGCTCAAGCACGTGCTCTCCGGCAAGGTCGTCGACAAGACCTTCAACGCCGGCACGAAGGTCGAGACCGCCACGATCGACCGGCGTGACATGCAGTTCTCGTACATGGACGGCGACTACTTCGTCTTCATGGACATGCAGACCTACGACCAGCTGATGGTCGACCGCAAGGCCGTCGGCGACGCCGCCAACTTCCTGATCGAGGGCTTCACCGCCTCCGTCGCCCAGCACGAGGGCGAGGTGCTGTACGTCGAGCTGCCGGCCGCCGTCGAGCTGACCATCGAGCACACCGACCCGGGCGTCCAGGGCGACCGCTCCACCGGCGGCACCAAGCCCGCCAAGCTGGAGACCGGCCACGAGATCCAGGTCCCGCTCTTCGTCACCACCGGCGAGAAGATCAAGGTCGACACCCGCACCAGCGCCTACCTCGGCCGGGTGAACAGCTAACCGTGGCTGCCCGGAGCAACGCGCGCAAGCGCGCCTTCCAGATCCTGTTCGAGGCCGACCAGCGCGGTGTGCCCGTGCGCGAGGTCCTCGCGGACTGGATCCGCCACGCCCGTTCGGACGACCGGCAGCCGCCGGTCAGCGCCTTCACGATGGATCTCGTCGAGGGCTACGCCGACAAGGTGAAGCGCATCGACGACCTGATCGTCACCTACGCCGTGGACTGGGACCTCGACCGGATGCCGGTCGTCGACCGGAACATCCTGCGTCTCGGCGCCTACGAGCTGATCTGGGTGGACGACACCCCGGACGCCGTGGCGATCGACGAGGCCGTCCAGCTGGCCAAGGAGTTCTCCACGGACGACTCCCCGGCCTTCGTGAACGGCCTGCTGGGCCGTTTCAAGGACCTGAAGCCGAGTCTGCGCCGGGGCGAGTAGCCTCCTGCGGAACCGGCTGTGCGGAGGGCCCGCGGCGCATCGCGCCGCGGGCCCTCCGCATGTCACCCCACCGGTTCGGAGTACGGAAAACGGCGGGTGCCGGCGCCCCCGCCGGGGCACCGGCACCCGCCGGTAACGTTTCTGCTGAGCTGGGCCGGAGCCCGTGGGACTAGATGTCCTCGTGGGCCACGGCGCGACGCGCGTCGGCGTCCAGGACGCCCCAGCTGATCAGCTGCTCGGTCAGGACCGAGGGGGACTGGTCGTAGATGACGGCCAGGGTGCGCAGGTCGTCCTGGCGGATCGACAGCACCTTGCCGTTGTAGTCGCCGCGCTGGCTCTGGATGGTCGCCGCGTAGCGCTGGAGGGGGCCGGCCTTCTCCGCGGGGACGCCCGCCAGGCGCTCCAGGTCGAGGCGCAGCTTCGGCGGCGGCTCGGCCGCACCGCCGGGGGTCGTGCCCGGCAGCAGTTCCTGGACCGGAACCCCGTAGAAGTCCGCCAGCTCGGCGAGGCGCTGGACGGTCACGGCGCGGTCCCCGCGCTCGTACGACCCGACCACCACGGCCTTCCAACGGCCCTGGGACTTCTCCTCGACACCGTGGAGGGAGAGGCCCTGCTGGGTGCGGATGGCGCGGAGCTTGGCCCCGAGCTGTTTGGCGTATTCGCTGGACATAACGCTCCCGGACGCTGTGACGCTGTGACGACATGGAGACCATGCGGCTCCGCCGCGCGGCTGGTAACTCACTGTGAGGTTACGCAGCGTTACGTGGATGCGTCAAGCCGAATGCTCTTGTACGCCCTCGTACGAGGGGAGGTCCCCGGGCCGGGTGCGGGGCCGGGCACCGGCGCCTGGTACCGTGGACGGCGTACATCAGACGTCCTTTAAGGTCCGTCCCGTGAGGCGGAGAAGGAGGTCCTTTTCATGGACAGCACGACTTCCCGGGTTCCGGCCGACGAAGCGATGCGCCCCGTTCTGGAGGCGCAGGACATCGCCCGGGTCCTGACCCGCATCGCCCACGAGATCGTCGAACGCGCCAAGGGCGCCGACGACGTGGTGCTCCTCGGCATCCCCACCCGCGGTGTGTACCTGGCCCGCCGGCTGGCCGCCAAGCTCGAGGAGATCACCGGGACGAAGGTCCCGGTCGGCTCGCTCGACATCACCATGTACCGCGACGACCTGCGCCTGAAGCCCGCGCGGGCGATCGGCCGCACCGAGATCCCCGGCGACGGCATCGACGGCCGCCTGGTGGTCCTCCTCGACGACGTCCTGTTCTCCGGCCGCACCATCCGGGCCGCCCTCGACGCCCTCGGCGACATCGGCCGCCCCCGCGCCGTCCAGCTCGCGGTCCTCGTCGACCGCGGCCACCGCGAACTTCCGATCCGCGCCGACTACGTGGGCAAGAACCTGCCCACGTCGCTGCGGGAGACCGTCATGGTCCAGCTCCAGGAGGAGGACGGCCGCGACGCCGTGCTGCTCGGCCAGCGGACCGCCCGGGCCGCAGGGCAGTAACCCCCACGCGTACGGGACCCCGCGGGGCCCGTGCCGCGGCCTGCCCTGCCCGCACCACCGTCAGCCCCGCCTGCCTGCCTGCCCTCCCGACTTACGGAGCACCCAGATGAAGCGCCACCTCATCTCGGCCGCCGACCTCACGCGCGACGACGCCGTCCTGATCCTCGACACCGCCGAGGAGATGGCCCGCGTCGGCGACCGGCCGATCAAGAAGCTGCCCACCCTGCGCGGCCTCACCATCTGCAACCTGTTCTTCGAGGACTCGACCCGCACCCGGATCTCCTTCGAAGCAGCCGAGAAGCGCCTCTCCGCCGACGTCATCAACTTCGCCGCGAAGGGCTCCAGCGTCTCCAAGGGCGAGTCCCTCAAGGACACGGCCCAGACCCTGGAGGCCATGGGCGTGGACGCCGTGGTCATCCGCCACCACGCCTCCGGAGCCCCCTACCGGCTCGCCAACTCCGGCTGGATCGACGCCCCGGTGATCAACGCCGGCGACGGCACCCACCAGCACCCCACCCAGGCCCTGCTCGACGCGTTCACCATGCGCCGCCGCCTGGTCGGCCGGGACGCCGGACTCGGCAAGGGCCTCGACGGCCGCCGGATCACCCTCGTGGGCGACGTCCTGCACAGCCGCGTGGCCCGCTCCAACGTCGACCTGCTGCACACCCTCGGCGCCGAGGTCACCCTGGTGGCCCCGCCGACCCTGGTGCCCGTCGGCATCGAGAACTGGCCCTGCGAGATCTCGTACAGCCTTGACGAGGTGCTGCCGAAGTCCGACGCCGTCATGATGCTGCGTGTGCAGCGCGAGCGGATGAACGCCGCCTTCTTCCCCACCGAGCGCGAGTACTCCCGCCGCTACGGCCTGGACGCCGCCCGGATGGCCCGGATGCCCGAGCACGCCATCGTGATGCACCCCGGCCCCATGGTCCGCGGCATGGAGATCACCGCCGAGGTCGCCGACTCCGACCGCTGCACGGTCGTCGAGCAGGTCTCCAACGGCGTCTCCATCCGCATGGCCGTCCTGTACCTGCTGCTCGGAGGATCCGAGCCCGCCGTCACCACCAGCCCCGCCGCCCGCACCGAGGAGAACAAGTAACCATGAGCAAGATCCTTATCCGCGGTGCGAAGGTCCTCGGCGGCGAGGCGCAGGACGTCCTGATCGACGGCGAGACCATCGCCCAGGTCGGCCAGGACCTCTCCGCCGAGGGCGCCCAGGTGATCGAGGCCGCCGGCCAGGTCCTCCTCCCGGGCCTGGTGGACCTGCACACCCACCTGCGCGAGCCCGGCCGCGAGGACTCCGAGACCGTCCTCACCGGTACCCGCGCCGCGGCCTCCGGCGGCTACACGGCCGTCTTCGCCATGGCCAACACCTTCCCGGTCGCCGACACCGCCGGCGTCGTCGAGCAGGTCTGGCGCCTGGGCAAGGAGTCCGGCTACTGCGACGTGCAGCCCATCGGCGCCGTCACCGTCGGCCTGGAGGGCAAGAAGCTCTCCGAGCTCGGCGCCATGCACGAGTCCGCCGCCCGCGTCACCGTCTTCTCCGACGACGGCAAGTGCGTGGACGACGCCGTGATCATGCGCCGCGCCCTGGAGTACGTGAAGGCCTTCGGCGGCGTCGTCGCCCAGCACGCCCAGGAGCCCCGCCTCACCGAGGGCGCCCAGATGAACGAGGGCGTCGTCTCGGCCGAGCTGGGACTCGGCGGCTGGCCGGCCGTCGCCGAGGAGTCGGTCATCGCCCGCGACGTCCTGCTCGCCGAGCACGTCGGCTCCCGCGTGCACATCTGCCACCTCTCCACCGCCGGCTCCGTCGAGATCGTCCGCTGGGCCAAGTCCCGCGGCATCGACGTCACCGCCGAGGTCACCCCGCACCACCTGCTCCTCACCGACGAGCTCGTGCGCTCGTACAACCCGGTCTACAAGGTCAACCCGCCGCTGCGCACCGAGCGCGACGTGATGGCCCTGCGCGAGGCGCTCGCCGACGGCACGATCGACATCGTCGCCACCGACCACGCCCCGCACCCGCACGAGGACAAGGACTGCGAGTGGGCCGCCGCCGCCATGGGCATGGTGGGCCTGGAGACCGCGCTCTCCGTCGTCCAGCAGACGATGGTGGAGACCGGGCTGCTCGACTGGGCGGGCGTCGCGGAGCGGATGTCCCACGCTCCGGCGCGCATCGGCAGCCTCCCGGGCCACGGCCGGCCCGTCTCGGCAGGTGAACCCGCGAACCTGACCCTGGTCGACACCTCGTACCGTGGTGTCGTGGACCCCGCACACTTCGCCTCCCGCAGCCGCAACACGCCTTACGAGGGCCGTGAGCTGCCGGGGCGCGTCACTCACACCTTCCTGCGGGGCCGGGCAACGGTCGTGGACGGGAAACTGGCGTGACACCTGCAGTGATCCAACTGGCCGCCGAGGCCGCCGGACGACAGTCGGCGGAGGTGACGGACTGGGACGCCCGCATCGCGTGGGTGCTCGGCCTGCTCGTCTTCATCGCCTTCGTGTACTGGCTGATGCGGCAGGGCTGGAAATGGCGCGGCGCACTGCAGAGCGATCTGCCGGAGCTCCCCGCCGCCCCCGGCGGACTCCCCGAGCACCGGCTGGCCCTGACCGGCCGGTACCACGGGTCCACCACCGCGGGGCAGTGGCTCGACCGGATCGTCGCCCACGGACTCGGAGTCCGCAGCCGGGTCGAGCTCACCCTCACCGACGCGGGCCTCGACGTGGTCCGTCCGGGCGCAACCGACTTCTTCGTACCGGCCGCGCAGCTGCGCGGCGCCCGCCTCGACAAGGGAATCGCGGGCAAGGTACTCACCGAGGGCGGTCTGCTCGTCGTCACCTGGGCGCACGGCGACAAGCTGATCGACTCCGGATTCCGCTCCGACCGGGCTGCCGAGCACGCCGCCTGGGTCGAAGCCATCAACCTCATGAACCAATCCATCACGACGGAAGGCGCCGAACGATGACGACCTCCACCAGGGGAGCAGCCAAAGCTCCCGCCGTACTCGTCCTGGAGGACGGTCGGATCTTCCGCGGCCGCGCCTACGGCGCTGTGGGGGAGACCTTCGGCGAGGCCGTGTTCTCCACCGGAATGACCGGCTACCAGGAGACCCTCACCGACCCGTCGTACCACCGGCAGGTCGTCGTGATGACCGCCCCCCACGTGGGCAACACCGGCGTCAACGACGAGGACCCCGAGTCCTCCCGCATCTGGGTCGCCGGCTACGTCGTGCGCGACCCCGCCCGCGTCCCCTCCAACTGGCGCTCGCAGCGCTCGCTGGACGAGGAGCTGGTCAAGCAGGGCGTCGTCGGGATCTCCGGCGTCGACACCCGCGCCCTGACCCGCCACCTGCGCGAGCGCGGCGCCATGCGCGTCGGCATCTTCTCCGGCGACGCCGTCATGGACGACGCCGTGCTGCTGGCCAAGGTCCAGGACGCCCCCCAGATGAAGGGCGCCGACCTCTCCGCGGAGGTCGCCACCAAGGAGGCGTACGTCGTCCCCGCGATCGGCGAGAAGAAGTTCACCGTCGCCGCCGTGGACCTCGGCATCAAGGGCATGACCCCGCACCGGATGGCCCAGCGCGGCATCGAGGTGCACGTACTGCCCGCCACCGCCACCGTCGAGGACGTGTACGCGGTCCAGCCGGACGGCGTGTTCTTCTCCAACGGCCCCGGCGACCCGGCCACCGCCGACCACGCGGTCTCGGTCATGCAGGGCGTCCTGGAGCGCAAGACCCCGCTCTTCGGCATCTGCTTCGGCAACCAGATCCTCGGCCGCTCGCTCGGCTTCGGCACCTACAAGCTGAAGTACGGCCACCGCGGCATCAACCAGCCGGTCCAGGACCGCACCACCGGCAAGGTCGAGGTCACCGCGCACAACCACGGCTTCGCCGTCGACGCGCCCCTCGACAAGGTCTCCGAGACCCCCTACGGCCGCGCCGAGGTCTCCCACGTCTGCCTGAACGACAACGTCGTGGAAGGCCTCCAGCTGCTCGACCAGCCGGCCTTCTCCGTCCAGTACCACCCCGAAGCGGCAGCCGGCCCGCACGACGCCGCCTACCTCTTCGACCGTTTCGTATCCCTGATGGAGGCCGAGCGTGCCTAAGCGCACCGATATCCAGTCCGTCCTGGTCATCGGCTCCGGCCCGATCGTCATCGGCCAGGCCGCGGAGTTCGACTACTCCGGCACCCAGGCCTGCCGCATCCTCAAGGCCGAGGGCCTGCGGGTCATCCTGGTGAACTCCAACCCCGCGACGATCATGACCGACCCGGAGATCGCCGACGCCACGTACGTCGAGCCGATCACCCCCGAGTTCGTCGAGAAGATCATCGCCAAGGAGCGCCCCGACGCGCTGCTGCCGACGCTCGGCGGCCAGACGGCCCTGAACACCGCCATCTCCATGCACCAGCAGGGTGTGCTGGAGAAGTACGGCGTCGAGCTCATCGGCGCCAACGTCGAGGCCATCAACAAGGGCGAGGACCGCGACCTCTTCAAGGGCGTCGTCGAGGCCGTCAAGCGCAAGATCGGCTACGGCGAGTCGGCCCGCTCGGTCATCTGCCACTCGATGGACGACGTCCTGGGCGGCGTCGAGACGCTCGGCGGCTACCCCGTCGTCGTCCGCCCCTCCTTCACCATGGGCGGCGCCGGCTCCGGCTTCGCCCACGACGAGGAGGAACTGCGCCGCATCGCCGGCCAGGGCCTGACGCTCTCCCCGACCACCGAGGTGCTCCTGGAGGAGTCCATCCTCGGCTGGAAGGAGTACGAGCTGGAGCTGATGCGCGACACCAAGGACAACGTGGTCGTCGTCTGCTCCATCGAGAACTTCGACCCGATGGGCGTCCACACCGGCGACTCCATCACCGTCGCCCCCTCGATGACGCTCACCGACCGCGAGTACCAGCGGCTGCGCGACATCGGCATCGCGATCATCCGCGAGGTCGGCGTCGACACCGGCGGCTGCAACATCCAGTTCGCGATCAACCCGGACGACGGCCGCGTCATCGTCATCGAGATGAACCCGCGCGTCTCCCGCTCCTCCGCGCTCGCCTCCAAGGCCACCGGCTTCCCGATCGCCAAGATCGCCGCCAAGCTGGCCATCGGCTACACGCTGGACGAGGTCCCCAACGACATCACCGAGAAGACGCCGGCCTCCTTCGAGCCGACCCTCGACTACGTCGTCGTCAAGGCCCCGCGCTTCGCCTTCGAGAAGTTCCCGGCCGCCGACGCCACCCTCACCACCACCATGAAGTCGGTGGGCGAGGCCATGGCCATCGGCCGCAACTTCACCGAGGCCCTCCAGAAGGCCCTGCGCTCCCTGGAGAAGAAGGGCTCGCAGTTCACCTTCGTCGGCGAGCCCGGCGACAAGGACGAGCTGCTGGCCACCGCGGTCCGCCCGACCGACGGCCGCATCAACACCGTCATGCAGGCCATCCGCGCCGGCGCCACCCAGGAAGAGGTCTTCGAGTCCACGAAGATCGACCCCTGGTTCGTCGACCAGCTCTTCCTGATCAAGGAGATCGCGGACGAGCTGGCCGCCGCCGAGAAGCTCCACCCCGAGCTGCTCGCCGAGGCCAAGCGCCACGGCTTCTCCGACGCCCAGATCGCCGAGATCCGCGGCCTGCGCGAGGACGTCGTCCGCGAGGTCCGCCACGCCCTGGGCGTCCGCCCGGTCTACAAGACGGTCGACACCTGCGCCGCCGAGTTCGCCGCGAAGACCCCGTACTTCTACTCGTCCTACGACGAGGAGTCCGAGGTCGCGCCCCGCGAGAAGCCCGCGGTGATCATCCTGGGCTCCGGCCCGAACCGCATCGGCCAGGGCATCGAGTTCGACTACTCCTGCGTCCACGCCTCCTTCGCGCTCAGCGACGCCGGCTACGAGACCGTGATGGTCAACTGCAACCCGGAGACCGTCTCGACGGACTACGACACCTCCGACCGCCTGTACTTCGAGCCGCTGACGCTCGAGGACGTGCTGGAGATCGTCCACGCCGAGTCGCTGGCCGGCCCGATCGCCGGTGTCGTCGTCCAGCTCGGCGGCCAGACCCCCCTCGGTCTCGCCCAGGCGCTCAAGGACAACGGCGTCCCGGTCGTCGGCACCTCCCCGGAGGCCATCCACGCCGCCGAGGACCGCGGCGCCTTCGGCCAGGTCCTCGCCGACGCCGGCCTGCCGGCCCCCAAGCACGGCACCGCCACCACCTTCGCGGGCGCGAAGGCGATCGCCGACGAGATCGGCTACCCGGTCCTCGTCCGCCCGTCCTACGTGCTCGGCGGCCGCGGCATGGAGATCGTCTACGACGAGGCCCGCCTGGAGTCGTACATCGCGGAGTCCACCGAGATCAGCCCGACCCGCCCCGTGCTGGTCGACCGCTTCCTCGACGACGCCATCGAGATCGACGTGGACGCGCTCTACGACGGTGAGGAGCTCTACCTCGGCGGCGTCATGGAGCACATCGAGGAAGCCGGCATCCACTCCGGCGACTCGGCCTGCGCCCTGCCCCCGATCACCCTCGGCGGCTTCGACATCAAGCGCCTGCGCGCCTCCACCGAGGCCATCGCCAAGGGCGTCGGCGTCCGCGGCCTGATCAACATCCAGTTCGCGATGGCGGGCGACATCCTCTACGTCCTCGAGGCCAACCCCCGCGCCTCCCGGACCGTCCCCTTCACCTCGAAGGCGACCGCCGTCCCGCTCGCGAAGGCCGCCGCGCGCATCTCGCTCGGCGCCACCATCGCCGAGCTGCGCGCCGAGGGCATGCTCCCGAAGACCGGCGACGGCGGCACCCTGCCGCTGGACGCGCCGATCTCCGTCAAGGAGGCCGTCATGCCGTGGTCGCGCTTCCGCGACATCCACGGCCGCGGCGTGGACACCGTCCTCGGCCCGGAGATGCGCTCCACCGGCGAGGTCATGGGCATCGACACGGTCTTCGGCACCGCCTACGCCAAGTCGCAGGCCGGCGCCTACGGCCCGCTGCCGACCAAGGGCCGCGCGTTCATCTCCGTCGCCAACCGCGACAAGCGCTCGATGATCTTCCCGGCCCGCGAGCTCGTCGCCCACGGCTTCGAGCTGCTCGCCACCTCCGGCACCGCCGAGGTGCTGCGCCGCAACGGCATCAACGCCACCATCGTGCGCAAGCTCAGCGAGGGCGAGGGCGCGAACGGCGAGAAGACCATCGTCCAGCTCATCCACGACGGCCAGGTCGACCTGATCGTCAACACCCCGTACGGCACCGGCGGCCGCCTCGACGGCTACGAGATCCGTACGGCCGCCGTGGCGCGCAGCGTCCCGTGCCTGACCACGGTCCAGGCGCTCGCCGCCGCCGTCCAGGGCATCGACGCGCTCAACCGCGGCGACGTCGGCGTGCGCTCCCTCCAGGAGCACGCGCAGGACCTCAACGCGGCCCGCGACTAGCAGCCCGTAGGGGAGAGGGGGACACCGACGGCGCGGACCGCGCCGGGTGTCCCCCTCTTCATGAGCGCAGAAGGGACACTTCGGACGATGTACAAACTGTTCTTCAACCTGGTTTTCAAGCGGATGGACCCCGAGAAGGCCCACTACACGGCCTTCCGGTGGATCCGCCTCGCCGCCCGCGTCCCGGTGCTGCGCACCCTCGTCGCGGCCGTCCTGGCGCCGCGCTACGAGTCCCTGCGCACCGAGGCGCTCGGCCTGCGGATGCACGGCCCCTTCGGGCTCGCGGCCGGCTTCGACAAGAACGCCGTGGCCATCGACGGCATGTCGATGCTCGGCTTCGACCACGTCGAGATCGGCACGGTCACCGGCCAGGCACAGCCCGGCAACCCCAAGAAGCGGCTCTTCCGCCTGGTCCCCGACCGGGCGCTGATCAACCGCATGGGCTTCAACAACGAGGGCTCGGCCGCCGTCGCCGCCCGCCTCGCCGCCCGCAACCCTGTCTTCAGGACCGTCGTGGGCGTCAACATCGGCAAGACCAAGGTCGTGCCGGAGGCCGAGGCCGCGGCCGACTACGTGCTCTCCACCGAGCGCCTCGCCCGCCACGCCGACTACCTGGTCGTCAACGTCTCCTCGCCGAACACCCCGGGGCTGCGCAACCTCCAGGCCACGGAGTCGCTGCGGCCGCTGCTGACCGCCGTACGGGAGGCCGCGGACCGCGCGGTCACCGACCGCCGGGTCCCGCTGCTGGTCAAGATCGCCCCGGACCTCGCGGACGAGGACGTCGACGCGGTCGCCGACCTGGCCCTGGAGCTCGGCCTGGACGGCATCATCGCCACCAACACCACCATCGCCCGCGAGGGCCTCGGCCTGAGGTCGGACGCCGCCCTCGTCAAGGAGACCGGCGGCCTGTCGGGCGCCCCGGTCAAGGAGCGCTCCCTGGAGGTCCTGCGCCGCCTGTACGCGCGCGTCGGCGACCGCCTGGTCCTGGTCGGCGTGGGCGGCATCGAGAACGCCGAGGACGCCTGGCAGCGCATCCTGGCCGGCGCCACCCTGATCCAGGGCTACAGCGCCTTCGTCTACGAGGGGCCGTTCTACGCCCGCGCCCTCCACAAGGGCCTGGCCGCGCGCCTGGCCGCCAGCCCGTACGCGACCCTGGCCGAAGCCGTGGGCGCCGAGACCCGAAAGGCCGCGCTGTGAGCCCTGTGACCCCCTTCGGAACCCGTCTGCGCGCCGCCATGGACGCCCGCGGGCCGCTGTGCGTGGGAATCGACCCGCACGCCGCCCTGCTGGCCTCCTGGGGGCTGGACGACGACATCACCGGTCTGGAGCGGTTCTCCCGCACGGTGGTCGAGGCCCTGGCCGACTCCGTCGCCGTCTTCAAGCCGCAGGCCGCCTTCTTCGAGCGGTTCGGCTCGAAGGGCGTCGCGGTCCTGGAGCGGACGGTCGCCGACGCCCGGGCCGCCGGGACGCTGGTGGTCATGGACGCCAAGCGCGGCGACATCGGCTCGACCATGGCCGCGTACGCCTCGGCCTTCCTGGACCCCGCGTCCCCGCTGTTCTCGGACGCGCTGACGGTCTCCCCGTACCTGGGCTACGGCTCGCTCGCCCCGGCCGTGGAGCTGGCCCGGGAGTCGGGTGCCGGACTCTTCGTCCTGGCCCTCACCTCCAACCCGGAGGGCGCCGAGGTGCAGCGCGCGGTCCGCGAGGACGGCCGTACGATCGGCGCGACCATGCTGGCCCACCTGGCGGCGGAGAACGCGGGCGCCGAGCCGATGGGCTCCTTCGGCGCGGTGGTCGGTGCCACGCTGGGCGACCTGTCCTCCTTCGACCTGGACATCAACGGACCGCTGCTGGCCCCGGGCATCGGCGCCCAGGGCGCGACCGCGGCCGACCTCCCCGCCGTCTTCGGCGCCGCCGTCGCCAACGTGGTCCCGAACGTCTCGCGGGGCGTCCTGCGGCACGGCCCGGACGCGGCCGCGCTGCGCGCCTCCGCGAAGCGCTTCGCCGACGAGGTCCGCGAGGCCGTCGCGGCCTGATCGGGCGGGTGCCGGGCACCCCGGCGACGCGCGATGACGAAATTCGAACGTCTTTCCCCGGACAAAACCGGGGTGGTTTGTCTGTGATGTACGGTTCAGTGGAGGCTGACCAGGACTTTTCGTCCGTTCTCGCTGACTGGAGCGGCCTTGGCCGCTAGTCTCCGACCAGAGCGAACGCGCAGCGAGGCAGTTCCATCGCTGTTCGGGACCTCGCCCGGCGTGGTGCCCACGGGCTCCCCGCCGGTCCGTATCCGACAGTTCGACATCCGAGGTGACGTAGGCGTGGCTCTTCCGCCCCTTACCCCTGAACAGCGCGCAGCAGCGCTCGAAAAGGCCGCCGCGGCTCGCCGGGAGCGGGCCGAGGTGAAGAATCGACTCAAGCACTCCGGCGCCTCCCTCCACGACGTCATCAAGACGGGTCAGGAGAACGACGTCATCGGAAAGATGAAGGTCTCCGCCCTTCTCGAGTCGCTGCCCGGCGTCGGCAAGGTCCGCGCCAAGCAGATCATGGAGCGCCTCGGCATCTCCGAGTCCCGGCGTGTCCGAGGTCTCGGCTCCAACCAGATCGCCTCTCTGGAGCGTGAGTTCGGCGGTAGCAGCGCCTGAGGCGCCGCCCGAAGTTCTCCCGGCGTTCCCAGGCAGTCCCGGGAACCTGGATAATCGCTCTATGGCAGCAGAGGTTCGTCCGCGGCTGACCGTGCTCTCCGGCCCTTCGGGTGTCGGCAAGAGCACGGTCGTCGCGCATATGCGCAAGGTCCACCCCGAGGTGTGGCTCTCGGTGTCGGCCACCACCCGCAAGCCGCGGCCCGGTGAGCGACACGGAGTCCACTACTTCTTCGTCAACGACGACGAGTTCGACAAGCTGATCGCCAACGGCGAGCTGCTGGAGTGGGCCGAGTTCGCGGGCAACCGCTACGGCACACCGCGCGGCGCGGTACTGGAACGCCTGGACAACGGCGAACCGGTGCTGCTGGAGATCGACCTCCAGGGCGCCCGGCTCGTCCGCGAGTCCAAGCCCGACGCCCAGCTCGTCTTCCTGGCCCCGCCCAGCTGGGACGAACTGGTCCGCCGCCTCACCGGCCGGGGCACCGAGTCGCCCGAGGTCATCGAGCGCCGGCTGGCGAGCGCGAAGATCGAACTCGCTGCCGAGTCCGAGTTCGACACCACCCTGGTGAACACCTCCGTCGAGGACGTGGCGCGTGAGCTGCTAGCCTTGATGAAAGTTGTTTGATCGATTTGTTTCGATCTTCACCCATCTTCGGAAGGTAGAGCGTGTCCTCTTCCATCACTGCGCCCGAGGGCATCATCAACCCGCCGATCGACGAGCTGCTCGAGGCCACGGACTCGAAGTACAGCCTCGTGATCTACGCGGCCAAGCGCGCGCGTCAGATCAACGCGTACTACTCGCAGCTCGGTGAGGGCCTGCTCGAGTACGTCGGCCCGCTGGTGGACACCCACGTCCACGAGAAGCCGCTTTCGATCGCGCTGCGCGAGATCAACGCGGGTCTGCTGACCTCCGAGGCCATCGAGGCCCCGGCCCAGTAGGCAGCAAGGAATTCCTTTCATCACAGGCCCGGCAGAACATCTGCCGGGCCTGTGGTGTGTCATAGGTGTCGTAGCGAATCGTGAATGGGGAGTGCGTGGTGGACAAGCCGAAGGTCGTGCTGGGCGTCAGCGGCGGGATCGCCGCCTACAAGGCCTGCGAGCTGCTGCGCCGGCTGACCGAGTCCGGGCACGACGTACGGGTGGTGCCCACGGCGGCGTCCCTGAACTTCGTCGGCGAGGCCACCTGGGCCGCGCTCTCCGGGAACCCGGCCTCCACGCAGGTCTGGGAGACCGTCCACGAGGTGCCCCACGTACGCATCGGCCAGGGGGCCGACCTCGTCGTCGTCGCCCCGGCCACCGCCGACCTGCTCGCCAAGGCCGCGCACGGGCTGGCCGACGACCTGCTCACGAACACCCTGCTCACCGCCCGCTGCCCCGTCGTCTTCGCCCCCGCCATGCACACCGAGATGTGGGAGCACCCGGCCACCCAGGAGAACGTCGCCACGCTGCGCCGCCGCGGCGCGGTCGTCATCGAGCCCGCCGTCGGCCGGCTGACCGGCAAGGACACCGGCAAGGGCCGGCTGCCCGACCCGGACGAGATCTACGAGGTCTGTCGCCACGTCCTGCGCAGGCACGGTATGGCCCGCGGGGCGGCGGAGCCCGACCTCGCCGGGCGGCACGTGGTCGTCAGCGCCGGCGGCACCCGCGAGCCCCTGGACCCGGTGCGCTTCCTCGGCAACCGCTCCTCCGGCAAGCAGGGCTACGCCCTGGCCCGCACCGCCGCCGCCCGGGGCGCCCGGGTCACCCTGGTGGCCGCCAACACCGCGCTGCCCGACCCGGCCGGGGTGGACGTCGTACGGGTGGGAACGGCCCTCCAGCTGCGCGAGGCGGTGCTCAAGGCCGCCGCGGACGCCGACGCCGTGGTGATGGCGGCGGCCGTGGCCGACTTCCGGCCCGCCCGGTACGCCGACGGCAAGATCAAGAAGCAGGACGGGAAGGATCCCGAGCCCGTGGCCCTCGTGCGCAACCCCGACGTCCTCGCGGAGATCTCCGCCGAGCGGCCCCAGGAGGGCCAGATCGTGGTCGGTTTCGCGGCCGAGACGGACGACGTGCTCGCCAACGGCCGGGCCAAGCTGCGGCGCAAGGGGTGCGACCTCCTCGTGGTCAACGAGGTCGGCGAGGCCAAGACCTTCGGATCAGAGGAGAACGAGGCCGTCATCCTGGCCTCCGACGGGGGCGAGACCCCGGTAGCCCACGGTCCCAAGGAAGCGCTGGCGGACGTCATCTGGGACCAGGTCGTCCCGCGACTCGCGCCCCCGCGCGATCTCCGACGCGCCTGAGCGTCGCCCTTCTCGCCGGTAGGTCCGTGCGCCAGAATGGAGTGCCGCAGGTCACATGGCTCCCATAAGGCGAGACGGGTGGTCCGGTGAACGGTGGCGACCGATAAACTGCATCTGGAACGTGACCGGGCGCAGCCTCCGGTGTGGTTCCGCCAAATGATCAGCCAGCAGCCGCTGCAACCCCAGGGAGCGTTGTGTCCCGTCGCCTGTTCACCTCCGAGTCCGTGACCGAGGGTCACCCCGACAAGATCGCTGACCAGATCAGCGACACGATCCTCGACGCGCTCCTCACCGAGGACCCGACCTCGCGTGTGGCCGTGGAGACTCTCATCACCACCGGTCTCGTGCACATCGCGGGCGAGGTGACCACCAAGGCCTACGCGCCGATCGCCCAGCTCGTGCGCGACAAGATCCTCGAGATCGGCTACGACTCGTCGAAGAAGGGCTTCGACGGCGCCTCCTGCGGCGTGTCGGTGTCCATCGGCGCCCAGTCCCCGGACATCGCGCAGGGCGTCGACACGGCCTACGAGTCCCGGGTCGAGGGCGACGAGGACGAGTTGGACCGGCAGGGCGCCGGCGACCAGGGCCTGATGTTCGGCTACGCGACGGACGAGACGCCCGAGCTGATGCCGCTGCCGATCCACATCGCGCACCGCCTCTCGCGCCGCCTGTCCGAGGTCCGCAAGAACGGCACCATCCCCTACCTGCGGCCCGACGGCAAGACCCAGGTCACCATCGAGTACGACGGTGACAAGCCGGTCCGCCTCGACACGGTCGTCGTGTCCTCGCAGCACGCGGCCGACATCGACCTCGACTCGCTCCTCGCTCCCGACATCCGCGAGTTCGTCGTCGAGCACGTCCTCGCGCAGCTCGTCGAGGACGGCATCAAGCTGGACACCGAGGGCTACCGGCTGCTGGTGAACCCGACCGGCCGCTTCGAGATCGGCGGCCCGATGGGCGACGCCGGCCTGACCGGCCGCAAGATCATCATCGACACCTACGGCGGCATGGCCCGCCACGGCGGCGGTGCCTTCTCCGGCAAGGACCCGTCCAAGGTCGACCGCTCCGCCGCGTACGCGATGCGCTGGGTCGCCAAGAACGTCGTCGCCGCCGGCCTGGCCGCGCGCTGCGAGGTGCAGGTCGCGTACGCCATCGGCAAGGCCGAGCCCGTCGGCCTCTTCGTGGAGACCTTCGGCACCGCCAAGGTCGACGTCCAGAAGATCGAGGACGCCATCGGCGAGGTCTTCGACCTCCGCCCGGCCGCCATCATCCGCGACCTCGACCTGCTGCGCCCGATCTACGCCCAGACCGCCGCCTACGGCCACTTCGGCCGCGAGCTCCCCGACTTCACTTGGGAGCGCACCGACCGCGTCGACGCCCTGCGCGCCGCCGCCGGCCTGTAAGCGGTACCGCTCCGCGTGAACGGCCCCGGACCCTCGCGGTCCGGGGCCGTTCGCTGTCGGTGGCGTTTGGTAAGAATGCCTGTGTGAGCAGCGCGAACGATTCCCCGCCGGAACAGCTCGCCCTGATCCGGGAGATGGTCGCCGAGGCGAAGGCCAAGGCGCCCAAGGCCAAGCCGCGTACCTGGCGCGGGGCCGCCGTCGCCGAGCAGCTGCCCGTCGCCCGTGTCCTCGTGAACAAGGGCGTGCTCCACCTCGACCGGCTCTTCGACTACGCCGTCCCCGCCGAGCTGTCCGAGGCCGCCCAGCCCGGTGTGCGCGTCCGGGTGCGCTTCGGAGCCGGCTCCCACCGGGTGCACGGCGGCCGCCGCGAGGGCGGTGGGCTCATCGACGGCTTCATCGTGGAACGGCGCGCCGACTCCGACTACGACGGCGCCCTGGCCGCCCTCGCCCAGGTCGTCTCGCCCGAGGTGGTCCTCGGCCCCCGCCTGCTGGCCCTCGCCCGGGCCGTCGCCGACCGGTACGCCGGGAGCCTGGCCGACGTGCTCCAGCTGGCCCTGCCCCCGCGCAGCGCCCGCGCCGAGGCCAGGCCCTCGCCGGAGCCGCTGCCGCCGCCCGCCGCGCCCGAGCCCGGCGGCTGGAGCCGCTACGGCGCCGGCCCCGCCTTCCTGCGGGCCCTGGCCACCGGGGGCACCCCCCGCGCGGTGTGGACCGCGCTGCCCGGACCCGGCTGGGCCGACGAACTGGCCCGGGCCATGGCCGCCACCCTCGCCTCCGGGCGCGGCGCCCTCGCGGTGGTGCCCGACGGGCGCACCGCCGCCCGGGTCGACGCCGCCCTCACCGCCCTGCTCGGCGAGGGCCGGCACGCGCTGCTGACCGCCGAGTCCGGCCCCGAGAAGCGCTACCGGCAGTGGCTCGCGGTCAGCCGGGGCTCCGTACGCGCCGTCGTCGGCACCCGGGCGGCGATGTTCGCCCCCGTACGGGACCTCGGGCTGGTCGCGGTGTGGGACGACGGCGACTCCAGCCACAGCGACGACCACGCCCCCTTCCCCCACGTCCGCGAGGTGCTGGAGCTGCGCGCGGTCAGCGACGGCTGCGGCTTCCTGGCCGGGAGCACCAGCTGCACGGTGGAGGCCGCGCAGCTGGTGGAGTCCGGCTGGGCCCGGCCGCTCGTCGCGGACCGGGAGACCGTACGGGCCGCCGCGCCCCGCATCCGCACCGTCGGCGACGAACTGCTGGCCCGCGACGGGGCGGCCCGCGCGGCGCGGCTGCCGAGCCTGGCGTGGGAGACCGTCCGGGAGGGCCTGAAGAGCGGGCCCGTACTGGTGCAGGTGCCCCGGCGGGGGTACGTGCCCCGCCTCGCCTGCGAGCGCTGCCGGACCCCCGCCCGGTGCACGGTGTGCGCCGGACCGCTGGAGGCCCCCGACGAGCGGGAGCTGCACTGCGGGTGGTGCGGGCGGACCGAGAGCGCCTGGCACTGCGAGGAGTGCGGCTCCTTCCGGCTGCGGGCCCAGGTGGTGGGCGCGCGGCGCACCGCCGAGGAGCTGGGCCGGGCCTTCCCCGCGGTGGCCGTACGCACCTCCGGGCGCGACCACGTGCTGGACGAGGTGCCCGACCGGCCCGCGCTGGTGGTGAGCACGCCGGGCGCCGAACCGGTCGCGGCGGGCGCCGGGTACGCGGCCGCGCTGCTGCTGGACGGCTGGGCGATGCTCACCCGGCCCGACCTGCGGGCGGGGGAGGACGCCCTGCGCCGCTGGATCGCCGCCGCCTCGCTGGTCCGCAGCGACGGGCAGGTGGTGGTGGTCGCCGAGCCGACGCTGCGCCCCGTCCAGGCCCTGGTGCGCTGGGACCCCGTCGGGCATGCCGTACGGGAACTGGCCGAGCGGGCTCAGCTGGGCTTCCCGCCGGTGTCGCGGATGGCCGAGGTGGCCGGCCGGGCGGACGCGCTGGAGGCCTTCCTCGAAGCCGCCGACCTGCCGGCCGACGCGGAGGTGCTGGGCCCGGTGCCGCTGCCCGGGCGGCGGGGCGGGGGCTCGCCGGGGGAACGGGCGCTCGTGCGGGTCCCGCCGGGGAGCGGGGCCGCGCTCGCCCGGGCGCTGAAAGAGGCGCAGGCCGCCCGGCTCGCGCGGGGGATCGCGGCGGGGGAGGCGGTCCGGGTGCGGATCGACCCTCCGGACATCGGCTGAGCCGTACGAGTGCCCGCCGCCCGGGCACGGTGCGGGGGCGGCGGGCACGCGGTGGCGTGCCGTCGGGGGTCGGCGTCCCGGCGGCGGGGACGGGTCAGCCGTTGCGGGGGCCGGGGAAGGCCGACTGGCGTGCGGCGGCCGACACCACGGGGGCGTGGGCCTCCTCGCGTACGGGCTGCGGGGGCACCGAGCGGGCCGCCGGGATCGTGGGGAGCGGTCCCAGGGTGCGGGTGGTGGTGCCCTCGGCCAGCGGTTCGGCGGCCTCGGCGGCCTGCGCGCGGCGCGCACCGTAGCGGCGGTGCACGGCCTGCTTGGTCACGCCGAGCGCCGAGCCGACCGCGTCCCAGGAGAAGCCGAGGGAGCGGTCGAAGTCCACCGCCGCGGTGACCAGCGTCTCGACGCTGTCCCTCAGCTCCTGGGCGAGGCGGACGGTGGGGGCGGGGGCCCTGCCGTAGACGACGAAGCCCGTCGAGGGCCCGGAGCGGCGCGGGCGGTAGACGTTGCCGAGCTGGGCCGTGAGCGTACGCAGTGCGTCCACCTGCCGGCGAACCCGCTCGATGTCCCGCACGAGGAGGTGCAGGCTGGCCCGTGCTTGGGCGTCATGGGTGGCGTGGTCGGCCATGGAGAAGCCTCTCGAACCGGTGCTGGAGAGCGGATCGGGCCGCAGACACCGTTCTTGATCGCGGCCCGGGTCGGTCAATCTCACTTGACCAACGCGCCAGCGGGCGCCCAGGTCACGCACTGGGGGCGTGTCGGCATATGCGAGGGGCGCGCGGGTGTCCGTACGCCCCCCGATACCGCAGGTGGGCCGGGGTGGACGTCCCCTAGACTGGTGTGCTGCTGACAGCCGAGATAGCGAGGTAGGACCCAGTGAAGCTCGTCTTCGCCGGCACCCCCGAGGTCGCCGTGCCCGCCCTGGACGCCCTGATCGCCTCCGGGCGGCACGAGGTCGCGGCCGTCGTCACCCGGCCCGACGCCCCCGCCGGGCGGGGCCGCCGGCTCGTCGCCAGCCCCGTCGCCGAACGCGCCGAGGAGGCGGGGATCGAGGTCCTCAAGCCCGCCCGGCCGCGCGACGAGGAGTTCCAGGCCCGGCTGCGGGAGATCGCCCCGGACTGCTGCCCGGTCGTCGCGTACGGGGCGCTGATCCCCAAGAGCGCGCTGGACATCCCCCGCCACGGTTGGATCAACCTGCACTTCTCGCTGCTGCCCGCCTGGCGCGGCGCCGCCCCCGTCCAGCACTCGATCATGGCGGGCGACCAGGTCACCGGCGCCTCCACCTTCCGCATCGAGGAGGGCCTCGACACCGGCCCGGTCTTCGGGGTCCTCACCGAGGAGATCCGCCCGACCGACACCAGCGGCGACCTGCTGACCCGCCTCGCGTTCGCCGGCTCCGGACTGCTGTCGGCCACCATGGACGGCATCGAGGACGGCAGCCTGCGCGCCATGGAGCAGCCCGCCGAGGGCGTCTCCCTCGCGCCGAAGATCACCGTCGAGGACGCCCGGGTGGACTGGAACGCCCCCGCGCTGCGCGCCGACCGCGTGGTGCGCGGCTGCACCCCGGCCCCCGGCGCCTGGACCGTCTTCCGCGGCGAGCGCCTCAAGCTGATCTCCCTCGGGCTCGTCCCGGACCGCACGGACCTGGCCCCGGGCGTGCTGGCCCCCGCCAAGAACAACGTCTACGCCGGCACCGGCTCGCACGCCGTCGAGCTGCTCTGGGTGCAGCCGCAGGGCAAGAAGCCGATGAAGGGCGCCGACTGGGCCCGCGGGGTGCGCATCGCTCCCGGCGAGCGCCTGGGCGGGGCCGACGTAGGCTGATCCCGAGCCCCACCGCAACCGCACCTCGTAACCCCGGAGCACCTTTCACGTGAGCGAACAGCCCCGTCGTCGTCCCGCCCCCAAGACGGGCGCCGGCAAGCAGGCCAAGCCCTACCGCCGGCCCCAGAAGGACCCCGTCCGGTTGCTGGCCTACGAGGTGCTGCGGGCGGTGGACGAGCGCGACGCGTACGCCAACCTGGTCCTGCCCCCGCTGCTGAAGAAGGCCCGGCAGGACGAGCGGTTCCAGGCGCGCGACGCGGCCCTGGCCACCGAGCTGGTCTACGGCACCCTGCGCCGGCAGGGCACGTACGACGCGGTCATCTCCGCCTGCGTGGACCGGCCGCTGCGCGAGGTGGACCCGCCGGTCCTGGACGTGCTCTCGCTGGGCGCCCACCAGCTCCTCGGCACCCGCATCCCCACGCACGCGGCGGTCTCCGCCAGCGTGGAGCTGGCCCGCGTGGTGCTCGGCGACGGACGGGCGAAGTTCGTCAACGCCGTGCTGCGCAAGATCGCCGCGCACGACCTCGACACCTGGCTGGAGCGGGTCGCGCCGCCGTACGAGGAGGACGCCGAGGAGCACCTCGCGGTCCGCCACTCCCACCCCCGCTGGGTCGTCAGCGCCCTGTGGGACGCGCTGGGAGGCGGCCGCGCCGGGATCGAGGACTTGCTGGAGGCCGACAACGAGCGGCCCGAGGTGACGCTGGTGGCCCGCCCGGGCCGGTCCACGCCCCAGGAACTGCTGGAGGCGCTCGGCGAGGAGTCGGCGCTGCCGGGGCGCTGGTCCCCGTACGCCGTCCGGATGGCCGAGGGCGGCGAGCCGGGCGCGCTGGAGGCGGTCCGCGAGGGGCGCGCCGGGGTGCAGGACGAGGGCAGCCAGCTGGTGGCCCTGGCCCTGGCGGCGGTCCCGGTCGAGGGCCGCGACGAGCGGTGGCTGGACGGCTGCGCCGGCCCGGGCGGCAAGGCGGCCCTGCTCGGGGCCCTCGCCGCGCGGCGCGGGGCCTTCCTGCTGGCCTCCGAGAAGCAGCCGCACCGGGCGCGCCTGGTGGAGAAGTCGCTGGCCGGCAACCCGGGCCCGTACCAGGTCATCGCGGCCGACGGCACCCGGCCGGCCTGGCTGCCGGGCTCCTTCGACCGGGTCCTGATGGACGTGCCCTGCTCCGGCCTGGGGGCGCTACGCCGCCGCCCGGAGGCCCGCTGGCGGCGCCGCCCGGAGGACCTGGAGGGCTTCGCGCCGCTCCAGCGGGGCCTGCTGCGCGAGGCCCTGTCCGCCGTGCGCGTGGGCGGGGTCGTGGGCTACGCGACCTGCTCCCCGCACCTGGCGGAAACCCGGGTGGTCGTCGAGGACGTCCTGCGGGGCCGGGGCGCGGGAGCGCAGCCGGTGGCGGCGGAACTGATCGACGCCCGGCCGTACATGGAGGGCGTACCGGCGCTGGGCGACGGCCCGGACGTCCAGCTGTGGCCGCACCTGCACGGTACGGACGCCATGTACCTGGCGCTGCTGCGGCGCACGGCGTAGCAGCCCGCCCGCTGTGCCCGCCGGAGCGGGTCCACCGCGCCCGGCGGGCGGCCGGCAGGCCGTGACCGGCCGCGTGCCGCTGCGCGCAATCGGAGTGCCGGGGCCGTGGCCGGAACTGCCCGGCGGCATGGCAGGCTTGGGGCATGGCCGTTCAGATCAATCCCAGCATCCTGTCCGCCGACTTCTCCCGCCTCGCCGAAGAGGCGAGGGCCGTCGAGGGGGCCGACTGGCTGCACGTCGACGTCATGGACAACCATTTCGTCCCGAACCTCACCCTCGGCGTGCCGATCGTGGAGTCGCTCAGCCGGGCCACGGACATCCCGCTGGACCTGCATCTGATGATCGAGGACCCGGACCGCTGGGCGCCGCAGTACGTGGAGGCCGGCGCCGGGTCGGTCACCTTCCACGCCGAGGCCGCCGCGGCCCCCGTCCGCCTCGCGCGGGAGATCCGGGCCAAGGGCGCCCGGGCGGCGATGGCGCTCAAGCCCGGCACCCCGATCGAGCAGTACGAGGACATCCTTCCCGAACTCGACATGGTGCTGATCATGACGGTCGAGCCGGGCTTCGGCGGCCAGGCCTTCCTCGACATCATGCTGCCCAAGGTCCGCCGGACCCGTGAGCTGATCGCCAAGCACGGGCTGGACCTGTGGCTCCAGGTGGACGGCGGGGTCTCGGCCAGCACGATCGAGCGGGTGGCCGAGGCCGGCGCCGACGTGTTCGTGGCGGGCAGCGCGGTCTACGGGGCGGTCGATCCGGCCGCCGCGGTCCGGACCCTGCGCGAGCAGGCCGGGGCGGCGATCGCCGCGGCGCCCTGGGCGTGCGACCACTGAGGCGTGCCCCGGGGGACGGCTCGGTGAACGGAAGCCGTCCAGGCTGATCAACGGCCGTCGGATCTGACAGGATGAACGGCGAGTCGAGAGTGTGAACACGACAGTGTGAACAGCAGTGAGGAGAGCGCGGTGTCTGCAATGTCGGCGGGACGGTCAGCCCTGCGGATGGGACCCGCGGAGCTGGTTCAGGCGGCGGCCATGGCGCGCCGCTTCTACCTGGAGGGCAAGTCCAAGATCCAGATCGCCGAGGAGTTCGGCGTGAGCCGCTTCAAGGTGGCCCGGGTCCTGGAGACCGCCCTCGAACGCGACCTCGTACGCATCGAGATCCGGGTGCCGGCGGAACTGGACGCGGAGCGCTCCGACGCGCTCCGCGCCCGGTACGGGCTGCGGCACGCCGTCGTGGTGGAGTCGCCCGCCGACGCGAGCGAGGACGCCCCGGACCCGGAGAACCTCGGCGCGGTCGCGGCCGATCTGCTGGGCGAGCTGGTCAACGAGGGCGACGTGCTCGGGCTGGCGTGGGGGCGTTCGACCATCCACATGGCCGCCTCCCTGCACCGGCTGCCCCCCTGCACCGTCGTCCAGCTGACCGGCGTCTACGACGCGGGGACCGCCGAGCGCGGCTCCGTGGAGGCCGTGCGCAGGGCCGCGCAGGTCTCCGGCGGGGACGCGCACCCGATCTACGCCCCGATGCTCCTCCCGGACCCGGCGACCGCGGCCGCGCTGCGCAGCCAGACCGGGATCGCGCGGGCCTTCGAGTACTTCGACAAGGTGACCGTCGCGGCCGTGTCCATCGGCTCCTGGGAGCCGGGGATCTCCACGGTCCACGACATGCTGACCGACGAGGAGCGGGCGCACTACGCCTCGCTCGGTGTCGCCGCCGAGATGTCCGCCCACCTCTTCGACTCGCAGGGCCGGCGGGTCGGCCGGGACCTGGGCGAGCGCTGCATCACCGTCGAGGCCGACCGGCTGCGACGGATCCCCGAGGTCGTGGCGATCGCGGGCGGCCTGCGCAAGGCCTCCGCGATCGGTGCGGTGCTCCGCTCCGGGCTCGTGACCAGCCTCGTCACGGACACGGCCGTCGCCGACTACCTGCTGACCGAGTCCGCTCCGGGGCTGCGGCCGGCGCTGGAGCGGGCCGACCCGGACGACTGACGGGCCGGCGCCGGACCGGGTTCTTCCGGGCCCCCGCGGCGTGCCGCGGAGGTGCTGTGGCGGTGCTGTGGCGGCCCGCGGGACGAATGGTGCCGTAATCGAGACCCTCCGATGGGGCGCGGGACGGCCTCGCGGGCGCATACTGATTCCGATGACCAAGTCTGCAGTGCCTCGCCGTCATTTGCCGTCAAGCCCGTTCAAGGCTCCCGTGGAACCGCCGTTGCGGCAGTTCGCCGTGGGCGACCGGGTCAGTCACGACGAGCACGGCCTCGGCCGTGTCGTCGGTGTGGAGGAGGGGGTCGCCGTCCTCGTCGACTTCGGTTCGGTCCAAAAACGAGTTCTGAGTCCGTACACCAAGATGTCCGCGCTCTGACGCCGTCGGGCCGTTAGCGGCCGGACCGGATGTTTGGGACGATCGGGGCATGATCCTAGGGAACGTGCCCCGATCGCCGGCGCGTGTGCTGGGAGCCCTGTTCCTGTGCGCCGCACTGACCGCCGCGCTGTTGGGCTGCGGCGGTGGGGGCGCCCCGGCGCCGTCCGCCGCGCGCTCCACCGCCGCGGCCGCTCCCGCCTGGGCGAAGGGGATGCCCACCGTACGGGCCGACGCGCTGCCGCCGCAGGCGCGCGAGGTCCTGGCGCTCATCGACCGGGGCGGGCCGTACGCGTACCGGCAGGACGGGACCGTCTTCGGGAACTTCGAGAAGGCCCTGCCGAAGCAGAAGCGCGGCTACTACCACGAGTTCACGGTACGGACACCGGGCGAGCACGACCGCGGCGCCCGGCGGATCGTGACGGGCCAGGGCGGGGAGTTCTTCTACACGGACGACCACTACGAAACCTTCAAGGCGGTTCTCCGATGAGCCTCGACCCGCAGCCGCTCGCCCCGGCTCTGGCCGCCGCCGAGGAGGCCGGCTGGAGCGTCGTACGGCTCGACCTGGACGGCGTACGGAGCAAGGCGGCGCTGATGCGGCGCTGCGCGCGGATCCTGGGGGCGCCGCAGTGGTTCGGCGGGAACTGGGACGCGCTGGCCGACGTGCTGACCGACCTGTCCTGGCTGCCGGACGCCCCCGGACGGCTGCTGGCGGTGACCTCGTGGCGCGGCTACGCCGCCGAGCGGCCGGACGACTGGGACACCCTGCGGGAGGTCCTGGAGGAGGCGGCCGGCTTCTGGCGCGAGCAGGACGGGGCTCCCGCGCTGAAGGTGCTGCTGGCCGGGCCGGCGTCGTCCTAGCCGGCCGGGCCCCCGTCCGTACACCCGCTGATGCCCCCGGGCGGCACGCCGACCCCGGTACGGAGGGGAGCGCGTTCCGCACCGGGGTAACCTGCCGGGCTAGCCCGGCCGGCCCTTCACGTGGTCGATGACCCTGCGGAACTCGCCGCTCGGGGAGAAATCGACGTACTCGGTGTCGGCCAGCGCCACGGGAACGTGCCCGGGCCCCCAGTAGAAGGCGTCTCCCGCCACGTACTCCTCGTCCCCGTCCGCGGTGCGCAGCCTGAGGCGGCCCTTGAGCAGGTACCCCCAGTGGGGGCACTGGCACATGTCGCCCTCCAGCCCCTGGAGCGCCTCGGTCAGGTCCGCACCCTCGGGGAAGCGGAAGAACCCCACGCTGAGGTCCCCGCCGATCTCCTTGACCCGGACCTCCAGTGCGCCGTCCTCGATCTCGACGGGCGTTTCCTCCCGCGTCGTCTTCGCCATGGCTCCTCCTGCCCGGCCGGTGGTTCCCCCTCCTCCCACTGTCCGTCCGCCGGCCCACTCCCGCCCCGCGGGAGCAGGTCCCGTAGGAAACGACCAGGCGGCCCGTAATGTCCTGGACGATCAGCCCGGGCGGCATAAACGCCAGGCCGTGGGAGAATGAAGTACGTGCGTTTCCTCGGCTGGCTGCCCCGTCGAGGCCGTAGAAAGATCCTTCGATCGACTGGGATGTTCAGCACGTGCGTTTCCTCAATGACCTGAAGCCGCCGTACGACCTGACGTACGACGATGTGTTCATGGTGCCGAGCCGCTCCGCGGTCGGCTCCCGCCAGGGCGTGGACCTCTCTTCGCCCGACGGGACCGGCACCACCATTCCGCTCGTGGTGGCGAACATGACCGCCATCGCGGGCCGACGTATGGCCGAGACCGTCGCCCGCCGCGGTGGAATCGTCGTCATCCCCCAGGACATCCCGATCGAGGTCGTCACCGACGTCATCTCCTGGGTCAAGACCCGCCACCTCGTGCTCGACACCCCGATCACGCTGGCGCCCACCCAGACCGTCGCCGACGCGCTGTCGCTGCTGCCCAAGCGCGCCCACGGCGCCGGCGTCGTCGTCGACGAGGAGAACCGCCCCGTCGGCGTCGTCACCGACCACGACCTCACCGGCGTGGACCGCTTCACCCAGCTCTCCGAGGTCATGTCGAAGGAGCTCCTGCTCATCGACGCCGACATCGACCCCCGCGATGCCTTCAACCAGCTCGACGCGGGCCACCGCAAGCTGGCCCCGGCCGTCGACAAGGACGGCCGCCTGGTCGGCATCCTGACCCGCAAGGGCGCCCTGCGCGCGACGCTGTACACCCCGGCCACCGACGCCGACGGCAAGCTGCGCATCGCGGCGGCCGTCGGCATCAACGGCGACTTCGTCGGCAAGGCCAAGCAGCTGCTCGACGCCGGCGTGGACACGCTCGTCATCGACACGGCCCACGGCCACCAGGAGTCGATGATCAGCGCGATCAAGGCCGTGCGCGCGCTGGACCCGCAGGTCCCGATCGTGGCCGGCAACATCGTCGCCGCCGAGGGCGTCAAGGACCTCATCGACGCCGGCGCCGACATCATCAAGGTCGGTGTGGGCCCCGGCGCCATGTGCACCACCCGCATGATGACCGGCGTGGGCCGCCCGCAGTTCTCCGCGGTGCTGGAGTGCGCGGCCGAGGCCAAGAAGTACGGCAAGCACGTGTGGGCCGACGGCGGCGTCCGCCACCCGCGCGACGTGGCCATGGCGCTGGCCGCCGGCGCCTCGAACGTCATGATCGGCTCCTGGTTCGCCGGTACGTACGAGTCCCCGGGCGACCTCCAGCAGTCGGCCGAGGGCCGCCTGTACAAGGAGTCCTTCGGCATGGCCTCGGCGCGCGCCGTGCGCAACCGCACGTCGGAGGAGTCGGCCTACGACCGCGCCCGCAAGGCGCTGTTCGAGGAGGGCATCTCCACCTCGCGGATGTTCCTCGACCCGGCCCGCCCGGGCGTCGAGGACCTGATCGACTCGATCATCGCGGGCGTCCGCTCCTCCTGCACGTACGCCGGTGCCGGCTCGCTGGCCGAGTTCGAGGAGAAGGCCGTCGTCGGCATCCAGTCCGCGGCGGGCTACGCCGAGGGCAAGCCGCTGCACGCCAGCTGGAGCTAGTCCGTCCGCCCGTGGCCCCCGCCCCGCCCTCCCGGGCGCGGCGGGGGCCACGCGCACACCCCCGGTCGCGGCGGTGCGGGCGGCGGCCCGCCCGCTTCAACGGGCGGCGCGTCAGAAGGGGAGCACGCCCGCGCGGTACTTCGGGATCCGCACCGTGACCTTCATGCCGGCGCCCACACCCGTCTCGACGACCAGGCCGTAGGCGTCCCCGTACACCTGCCGCATCCGCTCGTCCACGTTGGGCAGCCCGATCCCCGACGCGGAGCCCGCCCGCTCCCCGGCCAGGATCCGTCGCAGCCGCGCCGGGTCCATCCCCACGCCGTTGTCCTCGATCGTCAGGACCGCCTCCGCGCCCGCGTCCCGCGCCGCGATCGTGATCCGGCACTCCTCGGTCGAGTCCTCCACCCCGTGCTTGACGGCGTTCTCCACCAGCGGCTGCAGGCACAGGAACGGCAGCGCCACCGGCAGCACCTCCGGCGCCACCTGCAGCGTCACCTTCAGCCGGTCCCCGAAGCGGGCGCCGGCGAGGGCCAGATACTGCTCGATGGAACGCAACTCGTCGGCCAGGGTGGTGAATTCGCCGTGCCTGCGGAAGGAGTAGCGGGTGAAGTCCGCGAACTCCAGCAGCAGCTCCCGCGCCCGCTCCGGATCGGTCCGCACGAACGAGGCGATCGCCGCGAGGGAGTTGAAGATGAAGTGCGGGGAGATCTGCGCCCGCAGCGCCTTGATCTCCGCCTCCATCAGCCGGGTGCGGGCCCGGTCCAGCTCCGACAGCTCCAGCTGTACGGAGACCCACCGCGCCACCTCCGTCGCGGCCCGCACCAGCACCGCCGACTCCCGAGACCCGTACGCGACCAGCGCCCCCAGCACCCCGTCCTCACCGGTCAGCGGCGCGAACACGGCCCACTTCAGCGGGCATCCGGGACGCAGGCACTCCGTGCGCACGCTCTGGCTGCGCCCCGACTCCAGCATCACCGCCACCCGGGCCATCGCCCGCCGCTGGTGGTGGTCGGCGCCCGGCCCGTCCCAGGCCAGCACCGCTTCCCGGTCCGTCAGGCACAGCGCCTCCGTCCCCAGCAGCGAACGCAGCCGCCGCGCCGCCTTGCGGGCGGCGTCCTCGGTCAGGCCCGCCCGCAGCGGGGGAGCGGCCAGCGAAGCGGTGTGCAGGGTGTGGAAGGTGGCCCGCTCGACCGGCGTGCCCAGGTCCAGCCCCGCCGTCCGCTCCCCGCGCCGGGCCTGCCACCGGCCCCCGGCCCAGCCCAGCCCCAGCAGCAGGGCCGCACCCGCCGCCTCCAGCAGCACCAGCGCCCCCGTCACCACGCGCCCCCCGCCGCGCGTTCCCCGGTCACGTCCTCGGGCAGGTGCAGCCGCGCCAGCGCCGCCGCCGTCCCGGCCGGGACCCGGGACCGGGTGGCCAGCGACACCAGCACCATCGTCAGGAACCCCAGCGGCACCGACCACACCGCCGGCCAGGCCAGCAGCGCGTGCGCCCACCCCCGGGGGGCCAGCCCGACCCGCGTCGCCAGCACCGCCCCGAGCGCGGCCCCGCCACCCGTGAGCAGCCCCGCCACCGCACCCGGCGGGGTCAGACCCCGCCACCAGATCCCGAGCACCAGCAGCGGGCAGAACGAGGACGCCGACACCGCGAAGGCCAGCCCGACCGCGTCCGCGACCGGCACCCGGGTGGCCACCACCCCGCACGCCAGCGGCACCGCCATCGCCACCACCACCGCCAGGCGGAAACTGCCCACCCCCCGCCGGGGCAGCACGTCCTGGTGCAGCACCCCCGCCACCGCCATCGTCAGCCCCGAGGCCGTCGACAGGAACGCCGCGAAGGCCCCGCCGGCCAGCAGCGCCCCCAGCAGCTCTCCGAGCAGTCCGCCCAGCATCCGTTCCGGCAGCACCAGCACCGCCGCGTCCGCGTTGCCGGTCAGCGCCAGCTCGGGCGCGTAGATCCGGCCGAGCGCCCCGTACACCTGCGGCAGCAGGTAGAAGACCCCGAGCAGCCCGAGCACCACCAGGGTGGTGCGGCGGGCCGCCCGGCCGTCGGGGCTGGTGTAGAAGCGCACCGCGACGTGCGGCAGGCCCATCGTGCCGAGGAACGTGGCGAGGATCAGCCCGTACGTGGCGTACAGCCGGTGCTCGCGCCCGCCCCCGGACAGCGGCTTCGACCAGCCGGGCGAGTCCGGTACCCGGCCCGCACGGGACTCCGGGACGGGGGTCCCCGGGATGAACTCCAGCCGGGTGCGCGCCCCCACCGCGTGCCGGCCCGGCGTCAGGGTCAGCCGGGTGCCCGCGTGGGACCGCCCGTCCACCCGGCCCGTCACCGTCAGCGTGAGCGGGGTGTCCACCGACAGCCGGACGTCCTGCCCCACGGTCACGGAGGTGTGCTCGCGGAACACCGCCGGGGCGTCGAAGGAGGCGCGCGGCGCGCCGTCCCCCGCCCAGGCGGCCAGCAGGAAGAAGGCGGGCACCAGCAGGGCGCACAGCTTGAGCCAGTACTGGAACGCCTGGACGAAGGTGATGCTGCGCATGCCGCCCGCCGCGACGGCCGCCGTGACCACGAAGGCGACCACGACCCCGCCCGCCCAGTCCGGGGCCCCGGTCAGCACGGTCAGGGTCAGCCCGGCCCCCTGGAGCTGCGGCAGCAGGTACAGCCAGCCCACCCCGAGCACGAACCCGACCGCGATCCGGCGCACCGCCCGCGACTGGAGCCGGGCCTCCGCGAAGTCGGGCAGCGTGTACGCCCCCGAACGCCGCAGCGGGGCCGCGACCAGCACGAGCAGCACCAGGTACCCGGCCGTGTAGCCGACGGGGTACCAGAGCATCTCCGGCCCCTGGAGCAGCACCAGCCCGGCGACGCCGAGGAAGGAGGCGGCGGAGAGGTACTCCCCGCTGATGGCCGCCGCGTTCAGCCGGGGGCCCACGGTGCGCGAGGCCACGTAGAAGTCGGAGGTGGTCCGGGATATGCGCAGTCCCAGCGCGCCGACCAGCACCGTCACCAGGACGACGACGGTGACCGCGGTCAGCGCGTACGTCTGGTTCACCGGAGTCCTTCGACGGGGGAGGGGATCCTCGGAGTCTACGCAGCGCCTCCGGCGGCACAACAGGCCCGTTCCGGCAGGCGCCCCGGGCCGGTCCGCCGGGCGCCGCGGCGCCCGTCAGAGGGCCGGGTCGCGGTGCTCCGCGCAGTCGCGCAGGGCGATCTCCAGCTCCACGTACGACTCCTCCGCGCGCCGGAAGGCGAGGGTCAGGGCCGCCTCCGCGCGCGGCGGCAGCCGGCGGCGGGTGCCCTCCTGCGCCTCGTACAGGACGTCGGCCCAGCGGGCGGCGGCGCTGCGCAGCCGGGCCAGCAGCTCCTCGGCCTCGGCGGGGCCCGAGGGCGGGGTGCGGGGGAGGCCGCTCAGCGCGTCCAACAGCGCCTCGATCTCGGACATGTCGCTCCTCCCGGGCCGGATGGTCCACGATAGGCGCGGCCGGTCCCGGCGAGGGGGCCGCCGGGCGTGCCCCTGCGGCCGACGGGCCCGGCGGATCGCCGTACGCCCGTCCCGGTGCGACGAACGGCTCGCCGGTACGCCGGGCGGTCGTCCGGGCTGCGGGCCGTGCTCAGCCGGTGGCCTGCCGCATCAGCAGGTCCCGGAGCTGGCGTGCGTGGCGGCGGCTGACCTGGAGTTCCGCCGCGCCCACGCGGACGCTGGTGGCGCCCGCGTCCAGGCGGAGCTCGTCGATCCGGCCCAGCGCCACCAGATGCCGCCGGTGGATCCGTACGAAGCCCCGGGCCGCCCAGCGCTCCTCCAGCGTCGACAGCGGGATCCGCACGAGGTGGCTGCCCTCCTCGGTGTGCAGCCGGGCGTAGTCCCCCTGGGCCTCCACGTACGCGATGTCGGCGATCGCCACGAACCGGGTGACCCCGCCCAGTTCGACGGCGATCTGCTCCGGCGCCCGGTCGGCGACGGCCGCCCCGGAAGCCGGGCGGCGCGGCGCCGGCGCGGCGGCGCGCTCCGGCTCCCGCTCGGGCCCGGCCAGCAGCGCGCGGGCCCGCCGGACCGCCTCCGCCAGCCGCTCCGGCCGCACCGGCTTGAGCACGTAGTCCACGGCCTTGAGGTCGAAGGCCTGCACGGCGAACCCCTCGTGCGCGGTGACGAACACGATCAGCGGCGGCCGGGCGAAGCCGGCCAGCAGCCGGGCGATGTCCAGCCCGGTCAGCCCGGCCATCTGGATGTCCAGGAAGACCACGTCGATGGCGTCGGGCCCGTCCGGGCCGCTCTCCAGCGCCCGGGTGATCCGGCGCAGCGCCCCGGTGGCGTCCGAGGCGCCCTCCGCGCTCCGCACCCGGGGGTCGGAACGCAGCAGGTAGAGGAGTTCCTCCAGGAGCGGCTTCTCGTCGTCGACGGCCAGTACGCGCAGCATGGGCCGAGTCTAGGGAAGGCCCGCGGGCGGGCCAACGGGTGCGCGGCCCCCGCCGGGGGGAGGGGGCGGGGGCCGCGCGGTTCCGGGCGGGGGTCACGGGGCGGTGATGAGCCCGCCGTCGGGGGCGACGGCGTACCAGGTGCCGCCGGCGCCCTGGCCGTTGGTGTCGCCCGCCTCGGTGTCCTTGGCGAAGCGGTACGCGGGCCGGCCCGCCACCGTCAGCTGCTTGCCGCCGTCCTTGCGGACGGCCTCTCCCAGCAGCGCCGGGTCCATCCCGGAGGCGGCGGTGACGTCGCCCGCCGCGACCACCGGCCAGGCCTTCGCGCAGTCCCCGTCGCAGTTCGATGCGGGCGCCTCGGCGGTGTTCTTGTCGATCCGGTACAGGGCGGTTCAGGCACGGATTCCGTGAGGGTGATCAGGCGGCGTTCGGTGGTCGGCCGGAGTCTTGCTCGGAGGCTGTGATGGGTGGAGCTCTGTGAGGGAGAATGTCGGCATGACGACTTGAAGAGCACCGGCCGGGCGGCAGAATTGGCGAAAGGTCGGGAGCTGGGACACGATTCCCGACGGCGATCGACGCGTCTGCGCCGTCTGCGGAACGCCCGTCTGTTCGTACCAGCGTCGCTTCCATCCGCGAGAGTCCTCGATGTTCGAGCGGTGCATCGGACTCGCCTGGTGTTCCACTTGCCGGATCTACTCCGGCAACATGGTGCACGTCCCGCGGAAGCGAGTTCTGGTCGACCTCCTCGCGTCTCTTCCTCCTGAGCAGCGGGAACGGCTTCTGCGTTCGGAGACGCGACTGATCGATTTCCTGGACCGTCAGGCCCGAGGTGCCAGAGGCTAAGGGCGGCGGCTGGCCGCAAACAGGAGGAGCGCGGGCGGGGGCGGCTGCGGCCGGTGCGGTTGCGGCGGCGCCGCCGTTCGTACCGCAGGCGGTCGCCGCCAGGGTGGCGACCGCGACGGCGGCCAGGGACGTTCCGCGCTTGATGCCCATGGTGTTCTCTCCCACTGTCTCCGACGGGGCCGTGGCCCGGTCCGGTGCGTCGCGCCGCTCCGGCTGCTCGTGGGGGACACGGCGCCACGGCGGGGCCCGTTCAGCGGGAGCGGTATGGCGTGTTTCACTCACCCCCCGTCGAACCCGGCCCGCCGCAGGGCCGTGACCACAGCGAGGCCGAGGACCTGGTGTCCGGCGTCGTTGGGGTGCAGGCCGTCCGCGAGGTGCTCGGGTCCGAGGACGTCGCGGCCCGGCAGCAGGGCGAGCCGGCCGTCCCCGGCGGCGATCCGGTCCCGGACGGCGCGCTCCATCGCGTCCCGCAGGGCGCCCAGGGTGGCGCCGAGGCGGTTGGGGGCGCGTTCGGCGTCGGGGCGCAGCACGGGGGACAGGAGCAGCAGGGGGGTGCGCGGGTGGCCCTGGCGGACCAGGTCGAGGAACACGCGCGTGGTCTCGTACAGCAGCGGGGCCGTGTACGGGACCCGGGTCCAGCAGTTGGTGCCGAAGGCGAGGGTGAGGACGTCGGCCGGGAGGGCGGAGAGCTGTTCGGCGGTGGCGAGCTCCCCGCGCGCGCCGCCCGCGTAGCCGAGGTTCACGGTGTCCCAGCCCAGGGTCCGGCCGACGACGGCGGGCCAGCCGTGGGCGGGGCGGGTGGACCACCAGCCCTCGGTGATGGAGTCCCCGTGCACCACCCAGCGGGGGGCCTCGGGGGCGGGTGCGAGGTCGCCGCCGACCCCGCGCAGGCCGAGGACCAGCGGGGACTGCCCCTCGGGCGGGTACAGCGTGAAGGGCGCCTGCTGCCGGGGCAGTTCGAGGCGTACGACGGACTCCGCGGCCGGCTCGGTGAAGACCTCGGCGAGCAGCCCGTGCCGGTTCCACAGGGCGAAGCCGTGCGCGAGGTCGTGCAGTGCGTCGGTGGGCCCGGGCACGGTGGCCCGGTAGCGGATCTCCACGGCGTGCGCCGTCCGGGTGGTGAACTCCAGCCGCACCCCGATGGGCAGGGTGGCCCGCTCGCCGGTGTCCCAGGGCAGCCGCATGGTGTCGGCCGGGTCGGCGCGCACCGGCCGGCCCTCGTCCAGCCAGGCGACCCCGCGCAGGAAGGGTCCGGGATCCTGCCAGCGCCCGTCGGGGCCCAGGGGTGGTCTCACTGTGCTTCTCCGATCCTCGGGTACGGGAACCGCACGCCGCTCCCGCCGTCCATGAACGGCGTCTGCCCCGTCACGTACGAGGACAGCGGCGCGGCGGGGAAACAGGGCGGCCCCGGTGCCGGCGGGGCCGCGGCACGGAGATCCCGTAGAGCCCGTCCAGGTCCATGGCGGCACGCTGCGGCAGATCTGACGAGGTGTCAAGGACAGGCCTCCGGGGAGGCCCGTGCAGCGATCGATCATCCGTGCGCAACAAACGTCCATGGTGAGCGGATCCGCGCAACGATCGTCCGCCAATGTGCAAGGATGGTGCATTACGGGCGGTATCACTCAGCTCGTAGGCTCACCCCCTGTACGTGGAGTGGCGCGGACCGCCTGCTCGGCGGTCCCCCATGCCCAGACGGGCCCATACCCGTCTGCCAACTGCTCCGGACCGCTGCGGTCGACGCCTGACCCGTCCCCATCCGCAGTGTCAAAGGAGTCCCCTCGTGCTCGATCAGGGCCAGGCACCCCCGCTCTCCCCGGAGACGCGCAAGCCCGTGAACCCGCTCATGCGGCGCAAGCCCGTCGAGCGGCTCGTCGCCGAGGGCGGCCAGGGCGAGGGCGGCTCGCTGCGCCGCTCGCTCACCATGTGGCAGCTGACCATGATCAGCATCGGCGCCACCCTGGGCACCGGCATCTTCGTCGTCCTCGGCACCGCCGCCCCCAAGGCCGGCCCCGCCGTGACGATCTCCTTCGTGATCGCGGGCCTGACCGCCCTGTTCTCGGCCCTCTCCTACGCCGAGTTGGCGGGCTCCGTCCCCGTATCCGGCTCCTCGTACTCGTACTCGTACGCCACCATGGGCGAGCTCATAGCCTGGATCTGCGGCTGGTGCCTGGTCCTGGAGTACGCGGTCTCCGTCGCGGCCGTCGCCGTCGGCTGGGGCCAGTACCTCAACGAGTTCCTCGACGGGACCATCGGCGTCACCGTCCCCGAGTCGGTCTCCGCACCGCTGGGCGAGGGCGGGTTCATCAACCTGCCGGCCCTGGTCGTCGTCCTGCTCTCGATGGTCTTCCTGATGCGCGGCGCCAAGGAGAGCGCCACCGTCAACTCGGTCATGGTCGCGGTGAAGATCGTCACCCTGCTGCTCTTCATCGGCATCGGCGTCATGGGCATCAAGGCGGGCAACTACACCCCCCTCGCCCCGCTGGGCATGAGCGGCATCGCCGCCGGCGCCTCCACCCTCTTCTTCTCCTACATCGGCTTCGACGCCGCCTCCACCGCCGGTGAGGAGGCCAAGGACCCGAAGAAGGACCTGCCGCGCGCGATCATGCTGTCGCTGGCCATCGTCACCGTCCTCTACGTCCTCGTCGCCTTCGTCGCCGTCGGCGCCATGCCGTGGCAGGACTTCGAGGGCACCGAGGCCGCGCTCGCCCAGATCATGACCGACGTCACCGGCACCACCGTCTGGGGCGTCGTCCTCGCCGCCGGCGCCATCGTCGCGATCTTCTCCGTCGTCTTCGCCGTCCTCTACGGACAGACCCGCATCCTCTTCGCGATGTCCCGCGACGGCCTCGTCCCCAAGGTCTTCGCCAAGGTCGACGAGAAGACCGGCGCCCCCCGCGCCAACGTGGTGATCGTCTCCCTGTTCTGCGGCGTCCTCGCGGCCTTCATCCCGCTGGGCAAGCTCGCCGACGCCACCAGCATCGGCACCCTCTTCGCCTTCGGCCTGGTCAACGTCGCCGTCATCATCCTGCGCCGGTCCCGCCCCGACATGCCGCGCACCTTCAAGGTGGCGCTCTTCCCCGTCACCCCGATCCTGGGCGCCCTCGCCTGCGGCTACATGATGTTCGAGCTCGATACCGCCACGTGGATGGTCTTCGGTGGCTGGATGATCGTGGGCCTCGTGTTCTACTTCCTGTACGGCATCCGCCGCTCCCGACTGGCCACGGAAGAAGTGGCCACAGCAGAGAAGTGATCCGCCCGCAGTGCGACTGAACGATCTCGACGAACGCATCGTGCACGCCCTCGCCGAGGACGCCCGCCGTTCCTACGCGGACATCGGCTCCGAGGTCGGCCTCTCCGCACCCGCCGTCAAGCGGCGCGTGGACCGGCTGCGCGCCGAAGGCGCCATCACCGGGTTCACCGTCCGCGTCGACCCGGCCGCGATGGGCTGGGAGACCGAGGGCTTCATCGAGATCTACTGCCGCCACAACACCTCGCCGGACGACATCCGGCGGGGGCTGGAGCGGTACCCCGAGGTGGTGTCCGCGTCGACCGTCACCGGCGACGCGGACGCCCTCGTCCAGGTCTTCGCCTCCGACATGAGGCACTTCGAGCGCGTCCTGGAGCGCATCGCCGGCGAGCCCTTCGTGGAGCGCACGAAGTCCGTGCTCGTCCTGTCCCCACTGCTGCGGCGCTTCACGTCGGGCGCGCCCGCCTGAGCGGGCCTGACCCGGCCGCCTGACCGGGGCCTGACCGGGGCCTGACCGGGCGTCTCGAAGGGCGTGCCGGAGGGCCTGTCACAGCGGCGTGCCAGGATCGGGCGCATGAAGATCCAGATCCCGCTGCCGGCCGACCCGCGGACCTCGACCGTCTACCCGGACTGGGCGCGCGCCCACGACCCGGGAGCCGCGGCCGCCGCCCTCGCCCTGTTCGGCGAGGTCCTCGGTTCGATCCACCAGGCCTACGAGAAGCCCGGCCGGTTCGTGGACGGGCTGGAGCGGCGGGTACGGGAGCTGGATCCGGCCCACCTGCCCTGGTTCTGGGACACCGTCGGCCACCGGCTCATCGGCTGGCACCTGCGCTCCGCCGCCCGCGCCCACACCCTGGCCCGCACGGCCGAGCGCACCCACCGCCTCCCCGTCGACCCCGACTGGCACCGCGCCAACGTGCTGCTGTTCGCCCGGGCGGGCGCCCTGCCCGCGACCGGCCTCAGCGGGCACCAGGCCTGGCTCGCCGGCGCCCTGGAGCCCGGCGCGGCACACGAGGAGTACGTACGCGTCCTGGGCGCCTGGGCCGCCTCGCCCGGTGAGCTCCCCGCCGACCTGGCCCGCCGCGTCCGGCTCTCCGCCCGCGCCGCCGGCCTGGACACCGCCGAGGAGGCCCGCGTACTGGGCCTCGTACTCGGCGCGGCGCGGGGCAAGGCGGTCCCCGACCGGCTGCTCGACGCCGCCGCGCCCCTGCTGCGCGCCCACCCCCCGGCGCCGGACGTCGCGGTCCGGCTCCTCGACCTGTTCCCCGAGAGCCGCGGCGACGCCTCCTCCTGGCTGCGCCTGCTCCTCGGCTGCGGCGCGGCCGACGCCGCCGCGGCCGGGCGGATCGTCCCCGAGGGCGGCCTCACCGAGTGGTTCTCCCGGTACGCGGGCCGCTACGCCCACGGCCGCAGCGGCAGCGGCCTCGTGCGCCGGCCCATGCCCGCCGAGCTGTTCGAGCTGCTCGCCCTCTTCGCCCCCCGGCTGCGCGCCGCCGATTCCCCGCTGCGGCTGCACGAGGACCGCCACCGCCACCGGGGGCTGGACGCCGACCTCCTCGACGCCTGCCTCGCCGAGGGCATCGCCGTCGAGGACCCCGGTGTCGCCGTCGAGCTGGTGTTCCGGGACGGCCGCTCGCGGCGCGACCTCAAGGCCCTGGCCGCCGACCCGGTCTTCGGGCCCCGCCTGGAGGGCACCGTCCACTCCGGCCTGCGCGGCTCCGGCAGCGCCATCACCCGCCTCCCGCGCAACGCGGGCATCACCGCCGAGGTGCACGGCCGCGTCGAGAGCCTGCTCCGCGCCCTGCGCGGCGGCGGCCTCGCCGCGGCCGACGAGGCCGTCGAGGAGCTCCGCACCCTCCTGGACCGCCCCACGGCCCGTGCCCTGGACGGCCTCGACGAGGCCCTCGCCGCCCCGGACCTGACCGGTCCGCTCGGCCGCACCCTGCGCGCCGGACTGCCCGAGGAGTACGGCTGGCCCGCCCTCGATGAGGCCGTCGCCGCCCTCGGCGGCCCCGCCGGGGTCACGGGTGTGACCTGCACCTGGCCCGTCCTGACCGTCTACGGGCCCGACCGGGCCGTCGCCGTCGACCACGCGGGCCCGCGCGCCTCCTGCACCTTCCGCCTCCCCGGCGAAGCGACCGCGCACACCGTCCACTACGTCGGCGGCGCCTTCCTGGTCGGCTTCGGCACCACGCCCAAGGCCTCCTTCGGCGACCGCGCCTTCTGGGCCGACCGGCCGGAGGACGTCTTCACCCCCGAGCGGCAGCTCGGCCTGCGCCGCTACGGCGGGATGATCCAAGGCGGCCTCGGCTACCAGTTCGAGACCCCGGACGGCGGACGGCTGGAGGAAGGCCGGGTGCTGCGCCCGGGCGACCGCGACGGCATCGGCTCCCACGACGTCCAGATGAGCGACGGCGAGCACTTCTGGTATACCGGCGTCCACGACCCCTGGCGCACCTGGACCCGCGTCGACCCCGCCACCGGAGCGGCCGGCCCCGGCCACGACGCGCCGCCCTTCCACACCGCCGCCCCGCTCCCGCCCGGCACGGAGCACTTCGGGGACCTCCAGACCCTCGCCGCCCTCCCCGACGGCGCCCCGGCCTCCCCGCTCGGCCAGGACGGCCCGCTCGTCGGCTTCCGCGTCCTGCACCGCACCCCGTACCCGGGCCCCTCGCCCACCGCGTTCGTCCTGGAGGGCGTCGACGGCCGCACGGCCTCCTACCGCAGCCGCCGCTGGGGCCGCCGGCCCTGGGCCGTGATCCGCATGCCCCACGGCGGTGAGGACGCGGTGCTCGTCGGCCAGGAGGCCGTCCGCTGCCACGCCGCCGAGGACAACTCCCTCCTCTGGCAGGTGCACGGCTTCCCCGGCTCCGACCGCCGCCGCACCCCCGGCTTCGGAGAAGCCGCGGGCCCGTTCCCGCCGCCCGCCTTCTGGCACTTCCTCACCCCGCGCTGCGACACCTCCTCCAAGGCCCTGCGCCGCGTGGACGACACCGCCGTACGGGCCCTGCTCGACGCCGCCCTCGCGGGCGACCCGGCCCCCGCCCTGCCCGGCCGCCTCGAACCCCGCATCGCCGACGGCGTAGGCCGGGCCGCCCGGCTCGCCGCCGACGCCCTGCGCCGGCTGCGCGAGCTGGCCCGGCGGGTGGCCGTCATGCGGGCCGTCCCGGTCGTCTCCCTGTGCACCGAGGTACCCGACTCCGTCCTCGCCCCCGCCCTGTACCAGCTGGTGCCCCACCGCAGCCGCCGCTACGACGAGCCGGCGCCCGCCCCGCAGTCCGCGCTGCTGACCGCCGTCGCCGCCGACGGGCGCCACCTGCGCGGCGAGATCGGCGACGAGGCCCGCGTCCTGGCCCGCCCCGCCGCCCCCGAGACCTGGGAGCCGCTGGTCGGCGGGATCGGAGCCGTCGCCTGGCGGGCCGCCGTCGCGACCACCCCGGACCAGGACCGCACGGCACTGGCCGCGCTGCTGCGGACCTGGAGCGGGCAGCCCTTCGCCGAGCGGGGCGGCGCCTGGCGTACCGGCCGGGCCCGCGAGGACGCGCTGGCCGGCTGCCGTGCCGCCGGGCGGACCCTGACGTCCGGCGCCGTCCGCGACGGCCTGGCCTGGTTCCTCCAGCGGGCCGGCGATCCCGCCCCGGAGGGCGCGGAGGACTGCGCCACCACCGTCGTCGAGGACGACGACACCGTACGCCTGCCCCGGCTGCTGGACCTGCTCGCCGAGCGGGGCCCGCTGGAGGTGCCGCCGGCCGCGGTGGAGGCGTTCGCCCGGCTGACCGGCGTACGCGGCCCGCTCGCGCGGCTGGTCCTCGCGGGCTTCCCCGGCCGCGACCACCACGGCGAGCACCTCAAGCTGTTGGCGTCCGCCCCCTACAAGGCGAACAAGTCCCTCGCGGAGCAGTACGACGCCCTCTGCCGCCGCCTCGGCGACGCCGGACGGCGCGCGGTCCTCGCGGCCGGCCTGCCGCAGGACCCCGCCGGCCTGTGGCAGCCCGGCGGGGCCACGGCGGCGGCCGAGCGGATGGCCGCCGTGTGGACCGGGCTCCTCGGCGTCGAGGAGCCCGCGGACGAGGAGCTGGCGGCCGCCCTGGAGGCTGAACTGGGCCTGCCCGACAGCTGGGCGCGGGCCCTGCCCGCCGGGCACGCGCCCGCCGACGCGCCCTTCGGCCAGGACGGCCTGCTGCTCGTCGGCAGCCGCACGGGCGGGATCCACCTCCACCACGCCGGCCCCGACGGCAGCGCCGGGGAGTGGGTGGACTCCCGGTGGCCCGCGCACCGGCAGGCCGCGTCCGTGATCGCCTGGGCGCTGACCGAGCGGCCCGTCGGGGATCCGGCGGCCCGGGGCGCGCTGGCCCTGTACGGAAGGCTGCGGGCCCAGCTGGACGGCCCCGGCGCGCTCCTCCCGCTGGGCGGCTTCTTCCAGGAGCTGGTCGCGATCGCGGAGGCCGACCCGGAGTTCACCCCGTACGAGGGGACCGTCCTGCCCTGCCCGCAGCCGCTGTGGGAGGGGGCCGCCGGGACCTCCGCGGTCCGTGACGACGGGCTGTTCGTGGTGGCGGTGCCCAGCGGGGACGTCTTCCTGCGGACGGCCGCCCTCACCGACCCGGAGCGGATGGAGCGGGCCGAGCGGGTGGCCGGCGCGGTGCGCCAAGGCCACCTGCTGACGGTCCTGCGCCGGCATCGGGACCTCCTCGACGGCCTCGGCCGCCTCGCCACCCGCGCCGCCGCCACCCCGGTCCCCGAGGGCGGCTACGAGGCCGACCCGGCGCTGAGCGCCCCCGACCTGGTCGCGGAGGCCGCCGGAACCCTCGGGGTCGGGGCGGACGCCGCCGCCCTGTACCTCCAGCTGCTGGCCCTCGCCCGCCCGACGGACCGCGCCGTCCGCCGCTGGAACGGCTGGACGGCGGCCCGCCACAAGGCGGCTCAGGCGGAGCTGGCGGCCTGCGGCGCCGTGGAGAGCGGCAAGCGGGCCCGCGCGGGGCGCACGCTGTTCATCCCGGGCCAGTGGACGGAGTTCAAGGCTCCGCACCTGCCGGTGGAGCAGGCCAAACTGGCCGCGCACCTGGCGTCCGCCTCCGGTACGACGCTCCACGCGCCACTGCTGCGACTGCTGCCGCCGCGGCCCCCGCACGAGCTGTTCGCCCGCGCCTGGGCGGCGGCCCGCTCGTAGGCAGGCTCGTGGTGATCACACGGTGACGGGGCGGGCGCTCGGGGCCAGCATGGCCCGGCGCTCCTCCTCCGTCAGCCCGCCCCAGACGCCGAAGGGCTCGCGGGTGCGCAGCGCGTGCTCCAGGCAGGCCGCGCGGACGGGGCAGCCGGCGCAGACCTGCTTCGCCGCCCGGTCCCGGTCGTCGCGTTCCTCCCCCCGCTCCCCGGCGGGGTGGAAGAACCGGCTGGGCCCGAGCGCCCGGCAGGCGGCCCGGGACTGCCACTGCCAGTGGTGGAGGGCCGGGCCGGGCAGGCGTGAGAGGTCGGTCATGGTGAGTCCTTTCCGTTGCCTCGTAGCGCATCTGACCGCTCGGCGCGCACTGAAACACGGAACCGCCACGCGGGCGGGAACGGGAGCGCGGTGGCGGGCCGGACGACCGCTGATCTGCCGCGTGTTCATCGCCACGGCCGTCCGCCCGCTGCCCGCGCTCCCGTTCCGCCGACGCTACGGGCAACTCCGGCGGTACTCAATGAACCCCGTGTTAAAGCGTGTTACGGATGATCGTTTTCCTGCGCCGGGGTGCGGACGCCGATGAAGACCGGCTCGCGGCGCAGGGTGAACGCGTACAGCCCGATGGCGCCCGTGTCGGCGGCCGCCGCGTGCAGGAAGGGCAGGTCGCCGCGCTCGCGGATCCCGGCGGCCACCGCCCGGACCAGCCGTCCCACCAGGCCCCGGCCGCGGTGGTCGGGGTGGGTGCACACCGCGCTGATCTCCGTCCAGCCCGGCGGCCGCATCAGCTCCCCGGCCATCGCCACGAGCCCGCCCTCGTGCCGGATCCCGAGGTAGGTGCCGAGCTCGACGGCGCGCGGCAGGAAGGGGCCCGGCTGGTCAGCGCCACCAGCGCCGTCATCTCCGCCACGTCGGCGGGGCCGAGCCGGATGGCCTCCGGCGCGGGCTCGGCCCGTACCGCCCGGCCGTCCGGCTGGACGCCGGGGATGCGCAGCACCGTCTCCCGGTGCGGTTCCTTCCCTGGACGGCGCCCCGCAGGCTACGCGCGGCGGGGCGCCCGCCGCGCGCCCCGCCCGGGCCCTCCCCGCTTGCCCTTCCGGCGCCCCGGGCGCCCCTCGCGCCGCCCGCGCAACGAATCGCCGTGCACCCCGCAGAACGCGCAACGAATCGATGCGCCCAGCGCAACGCTCACGGCTTGTCCGGATCGAACGCCCGAACGTACCGTTTTACGACCCCCCGCCCCACCTGTCACAGAGGTACGCCCATGCCCCCGCTGCGCACCGCACTCCTCCAGAGCTCCGGACGGCTCGGCGACACCGCCGAGAACCTGAAGCGGCTCGACGAGGCCGCGGCGCGCGCCGCACAGGGCGGGGCCGGGCTCCTCGTGACCTCGGAGATGTTCCTGACCGGGTACGCGCTGGACCTCCAGGACGTACCGGGGTTCGCCGAACCGGCCGACGGCGAGTCCGCCCACGCCGTCGCCGGCATCGCCCGCCGCCACGGCATCGCCGTCCTGTACGGCTACCCCGAGCGCGACGGCGAGACCGTCTACAACTCGGCGCAGCTGGTCGGCCCCGACGGCTCGCGGCTGGCGAACTACCGCAAGACCCACCTGTTCGGCTGCTTCGAGCAGGACGCCTTCACCCCCGGCGACGCCCCCGTCGTCCAGGCGGACCTCAACGGCCTCCGCGTCGGCATCATGATCTGCTACGACGTGGAGTTCCCCGAGAACGTACGGGCCCACGCGCTCGCCGGGACCGACCTCCTCCTGGTCCCGACCGCGCAGATGCACCCCTTCCAGTTCGTCGCCGAACAGCTCGTGCCCGTACGGGCCTTCGAGAACCAGATGTACATCGCGTACGTCAACCGGACCGGCCCCGAGAGCGCGTTCGAGTTCGTCGGCCTCAGCTGCCTCGCCAGTCCCGACGGTGTCACCCGCACCCGTGCCGGCCGCGGCGAGGAGATGGTCTACGGGGAGGTCGACGCCGAGCTGCTGGCCGCCTCGCGCGAGACCAACCCGTACCTGCGCGACCGCCGCCCGGGGCTCTACGCCTCCCTCGTCTAAGCCCCCGCTCCGCCCTCCCCGCCCCGCCTGCTCTGCCGCAAGGAGACGTACCCCCATGACGTCCACGGTGCCCACCACCGCCGTCCCGCACAGCGACGGTCAGCCCCCGATCACCATGTTCGGGCCGGACTTCCCGTACGCCTACGACGACTTCCTCGCCCACCCGGCGGGCCTGGGCCAGATACCGGCGACCGAGCACGGCACCGAGGTCGCCGTCATCGGCGGCGGCCTGTCCGGCATCATCTCCGCCTACGAGCTGATGAAGATGGGCCTCAAGCCCGTCGTGTACGAGGCCGACCAGATCGGCGGCCGGCTGCGCACGGTCGGCTTCGAGGGCGCAGGTACCGAGGGCCTGACCGCGGAGATGGGCGCCATGCGCTTCCCGCCGTCCTCCACCGCGCTCCAGCACTACATCGACCTGGTGGGCCTGCAGACCCAGCCCTTCCCGAACCCGCTGGCCGAGGCCACCCCCTCCACGGTGGTGGACCTCAAGGGCGAGACCCACTACGCCGAGACCATCGCCGACCTCCCGCAGGTCTACCGCGACGTCGCCGCCGCGTGGAACGCCTGCCTCGACGAGGGCGCCGACTTCTCCGACATGAACACCGCGATGCGCGAGCGGGACGTCCCGCGCATCCGCGAGATCTGGGCGAAGCTCGTCGAGAAGCTGGACGACGAGACCTTCTACGGGTTCCTCTGCAAGTCCGAGGCCTTCAAGTCCTTCCGCAAGCGCGAGATCTTCGGCCAGGTCGGCTTCGGCACCGGCGGCTGGGACACGGACTTCCCGAACTCCATCCTGGAGATCCTGCGCGTCGTCTACACCGAGGCGGACGACCACCACCGCGGCATCGTCGGCGGCTCGCAGCAGCTGCCGCTGCGCCTGTGGGAGCGCGAGCCCGAGAAGATCCTGTACTGGGCCCAGGGCACGTCCCTGTCCTCCCTGCACGACGGCGCCCCGCGCCCGGCCGTGACCCGCCTGCACCGCACGGCCGGCAACCGCATCACCGTGACCGACGCCTCCGGCGACATCCGCACCTACCGCGCCGCGATCTTCACGGCCCAGTCGTGGATGCTGCTGTCCAAGATCGCCTGTGACGACACGCTCTTCCCGATCGACCACTGGACGGCGATCGAGCGCACCCACTACATGGAGTCCAGCAAGCTCTTCATCCCCGTCGACCGCCCCTTCTGGCTGGACAAGGACGAGGAGACGGGCCGCGACGTCATGTCGATGACGCTCACGGACCGCATGACCCGCGGCACCTACCTGCTGGACAACGGCCCGGACCAGCCGGCGGTCATCTGCCTGTCGTACACCTGGTGCGACGACAGCCTGAAGTGGCTGCCGCTGTCCGCGAGCGAGCGGATGGAGGTCATGCTGAAGTCCCTCGGCGAGATCTACCCCAAGGTCGACATCCGCCGCCACATCATCGGCAACCCGGTGACCGTGTCCTGGGAGAACGAGCCCTACTTCATGGGCGCGTTCAAGGCCAACCTGCCGGGTCACTACCGCTACCAGCGGCGCCTGTTCACCCACTTCATGCAGGACCGCCTCCCCGAGGACAAGCGCGGCATCTTCCTCGCGGGCGACGACATCTCCTGGACGGCCGGCTGGGCCGAGGGCGCCGTCCAGACCGCCCTGAACGCGGTCTGGGGCGTCATGCACCACCTCGGCGGCTCGACGGACGCCGCCAACCCCGGCCCGGGCGACGTCTACGACGAGATCGCCCCGGTCGAACTCCCCGAGGACTGATCCTCTCGACGCACCGCCCGCGCGGTGCGGCCCCAGGGCGCCTTACCGGCTTCGCGCCGCTGCGCCGGACTCCGTCCGGCGTGGCTGGGGCGGGGCCGGTTCGTGTTTCCGCTGCGCGGGGGTCTGGGGGCGAAGCCCCCAGGAAGGGGTCCGGGCGGAGCCCGGGGGACGGTGGAAGGGCGGGTCGGGGGCGGCCCCGCGCAGCGGCATGCCCGTACGCGCGGCGGCGTCACCAGGCGGACGGGCAGCTCCGCGCGGCGGGCCGGCCGCCCGTCGGGGTCAGGAGGCAGCGGCCCACCAGGCCGACGCCCGCGTCGAGGGACTCCTCGAACTCCTCGGCCAGGTCGGGGGAGCGGCGCAGGGTCCACAGCAGGCGCGCCGAGGCCCAGGCGCCCGAGCGGGCGCGCTCCAGGCTCCAGGAGCCGAGCAGGTGCGTGAGCGGGTCGGCGATCTCCAGCAGATCCGGGCCCGGCATCAGGTCCTCGCGGATGCGTTCCTCCAGGGCGACCAGGGTGTCGCCGACCTGGTGGAAGTCGGCTTCGAGGGCCGAGGGCGGGCAGTCCAGCACGCGGCAGGTGGACACCACCGCCAGGGCCAGGTCGTGCCCGATGTGGGCGTTGATCCCGGCCAGCGCGTGCTGGAGCGGGCGCACGCCCGGGTGGCGGCGGTACTGGAGCAGCGGGCGCCAGCAGGCGGGGGCCCGGTCCGCCTCCACCGCCGTCAGGTACCGCTCGGCGAAGCGGACGGCCAGTGTCTCGGCGCGCCGGGGCGCCGGGAACCGGCCCTGCCCGATCCGCCGGTGCAGGGTCTGCGTCACGGTCATGTACACCCGGTTGAAGACGGCCACACCGTCCTGCGCGGGGAGCCGCTCGTCGAGGGCGCGCATCCGCGCGAGTACCGCTTCCATGGGGGCAGCGTCCCAGCCGGGACGCCCCGCGCGGGGAACTTGGCCGTCTGCTTCGCCGGTTCGGGCGAAAGGCCCGTCAACCCCGCTTGCCGGCGCCGGTGTCGTAGTCCGAGGTGCCGGCGTCGAGCAGCGGCCGCTGTTCCTTCAGGTGCGCGGGGGCGAAGTAGCGCAGCGCGTGGTAACCGGTGATCACCACGATCGTGCCGAGCGCGATGCCGCCCAGTTCGAAGCTGTCGGTGAACCGGAGCTTCACCCCGCCCACGCCGATGATGATGCCTGCGGCGGCCGGTACGAGGTTCAGCGGATTGCGCAGGTCCACCCGGCCGTTCAGCCAGATCTGCGCGCCGAGCAGGCCGATCATGCCGTAAAGGATCACGGTGATGCCGCCGAGCACGCCGCCGGGGATCGCGGCGACGACGGCGCCGAACTTCGGGCACAGGCCGAAGAGCAGGGCGAAGCCGGCCGCCGCCCAGTAGGCGGCCGTGGAGTAGACGCGGGTGGCGGCCATCACCCCGATGTTCTCGGAGTAGGTGGTGTTCGGCGGGCCGCCGACCGCCGTGGACAGCATGGACGCCGCGCCGTCGGCGGCGATGGCGGTGCCGAGCTTGTCGTCGAGGGGGTCGCCGGTCATCTCGCCGACGGCCTTGATATGCCCGGCGTTCTCGGCGATCAGCGCGATCACCACCGGCAGCGCGATCAGGATCGCCGACCACTCGAAGGACGGCGCGTGGAAGGACGGCAGCCCGATCCAGTCGGCCTTGCCCACACCGGAGAGGTCGAGCCGCCAGTGGTCCACGGCCGCGGTCCCGCCCACCGGGGAGTGGATCCTGCCGAGGACCAGGTCGGAGAGCCAGGAGAGGGCGTACCCGAAGACCAGCCCCAGGAAGATCGCGATGCGCGACCAGAACCCGCGCAGGCACACGACCGCGAGCCCGGTGAACAGCATGGTCAGCAGCGCCGTCCACTGGTCCTGGGGCCAGTACGTCGACGCCGTCACCGGGGCCAGGTTGAAGCCGATCAGCATGACGACCGCGCCCGTCACCACCGGCGGCATCGCCGCGTGGATGATCCGCGCTCCGAACCGCTGGACGGCCAGGCCCGCCAGGAACAGCGCCGCGCCGACGGTGAACACCGCTCCGGTGACCACCGCGCTGTCACCGCCGCCCGCCCGGATCGCCGCGGCGACGCCGACGAAGGAGAGCGAGCAGCCCAGGTAGGAGGGGACCCGGCCGCGCGTCGCGAGCAGGAAGATCACCGTCGCGACGCCCGACATCATGATCGCCAGGTTCGGGTCCAGGCCCATGAGGACCGGGGCGACGAAGCTCGCGCCGAACATCGCGACGACGTGCTGGGCGCCGAGCCCGGCGGTGCGGGGCCACGACAGCCGCTCCTCCGGCCGTACCACCGCGCCGGGAGCGGGGGTCCGCCCGTCTCCGTGCAGGGTCCAGCGCACGCCGAAGCCCATGTCCCACCACTTCCGTTCCGTCGGCCGATCAAGCATCCTGGCCGCCTGCCGGTCGGTCGCGCAGCGGGCCAGCGGATATATTACGGCCGGATAGGGGCGGGTTCGTCCCGGTTGGCGGAGCCGACCGGCTCCGGCCTCGGCCGCAGGACGCCCGCCCCCACGGTCAGCGCGCACGCCAGCAGGGTCACCAGTGCGAACGACACCACCAGCGAGCTGGCGTCCGCCACCGCGCCGATCGCCGACGGGGCGATCAGCCCCGAGGTGTAGGTGATCGTCGCGACCCCCGCGATGGCCTGCGCCGGAGCCGGGCCGCTGCGCGCCGCCGCCGCGAAGGCCAGCGGCACCACCACCGCGATGCCGAGCCCGATCAGCGCGAAGCCCGCCATGGCCGCCGCCGGATGCCGCACGCCGACCACCACCAGCCCGCCCGCGACGGCCAGCACCCCGCCCGCGCGCACCGTGCGCACCGCCCCGAACCGGTCGACCACCCGGTCCCCGGCCAGCCGGGCCAGTGCCATGGTCAGCGCGAAGGCCGTCGTGGAGGCGGCGGCCGGGCCCGCCGCCGCGTCCAGGACGTCCCGCAGGTACACGGCCGACCAGTCCAGGCTCGCCCCCTCGGCGAAGACCGCGCAGAAACCCACCCCGCCGATCAGCAGGGCCGCCTTCGGGGGCCGGGCGAAGCGCGGCGGAGCCTCCGCCTCCCGCTCCGCCCGCAGGTCCAGCACCCCGCGTACGGCCACCAGCCCGGCCGCGGTCAGGGCCAGCGCGGCCACCAGGTGGTGGAGCCGGGCGTCGGTCCCCGCGTGCGCGGCGACCGTACCGGCGGCCGATCCCAGCAGCGCGCCGACGCTCCACATGCCGTGCAGCGAGGACATGACGGAACGGCCGAGCCGGTTCTCGGTCTCCACCCCGAGGGCGTTCATCGCCACGTCCGACAGGCCGGAGGTGGCCCCGTAGACGAACAGTGCGGCGCAGAGCGTCCACAGGTCCGGAGCCAGGCTCGGCAGCGCCAGCGACAGGGTCCACAGCGCCAGCATCCCGCGCAGGGCGGTGCGGGCGCCGAAGCGGTGGTTGATCCGCCCGGCCAGCGGCATCGCGAGCGCCGCGCCCAGCGCGGGGAAGGCGAGGGCCAGGCCCAGGGTGCCCGCACCGAGCTGGGCGTGCTCCTGGATCCACGGGATGCGGGTGGCGAAGGAGCCGGTGACGGCGCCGTGGGCGCAGAAGACGGCGGCGATCGCGAAGCGGGCATGGCGCAGGCGCGCCGGGCTGAGGTCGGATTCCCCGGTCATGGACGTAAACTATCAGGGAGCCTGCCTGATAGTTAGTGGCCGTCCCTCCTTAAGATGGGCGCCGTGATCCCTGCCAAGGTGCCGACCCCCGCCACCGCGCCGACCGTGCCGTCCCCCGCCTCGCCGAGCACGGCCCGGGCCATCAACGACCGCCTCGCGCTCGAACTCCTCCAGGCGGAGGGCCCCCTGACGGCGGCCCAGCTCAAGCGGCTGACCGGCCTGTCCCGCCCCTCCGTCGCCGACCTGGTCGAACGGCTCGGCGCGGCCGGGCTCATCCAGGTCGTCGGGGAGTCCGGCGCACAGCGCCGCGGCCCCAACGCCCGCCTCTACGGGATCGTCGCCGACCGGGCCCACCTGGCCGCGCTGGACGTACGGACCGACAGCGCGACGGCCGTGGTCACCGACCTGCTCGGACGCCCCCTGGCCCGGGCCGCCCTGCCCGTCGACGCGGTCGGCGAGGCCGTGGACCGGCTGGAGGAGCTGGCCCGCGAGGCGGGCGCCCGGCAGCTGCACACCGTGGTCGTCGGCGCCCCCGGGCTCGTCGCCCCGGCGAGCGGCGAGCTGCGCGACACCGGCGGCCTGCCCGCCTGGCACCGGGACCTGGTGGCCGCCCTCCAGCGGAGGCTGCCCGCCCAGGTGGTGGTGGAGAACGAGACCAACCTGGCGGCCCTGGCCGAGCAGCGCAGCGGCGCCGCCCGCGACCTGGACTCCTTCGTACTGCTGTGGCTCGGCGCGGGGGTCGGCGCCGCCGTCGTGCTGGACGGGCGGCTGCGCCGGGGCGCCTCCGGCGGGGCCGGGGAGATCGGCTTCCTGCCGGTACCCGGCACCGGCGGCCTCCCCTCGGCCACCGACTGCGGCGGCGGCTTCCACGCCCTGGCCGGCCGGGCGGCGGTGGCCGCGCTGGCGGCGGAACACGGCTTCGCCGGGCCGGTGGAGGAGGCCGTCGCCGGCGCCGCCGGGGAGGCCTTCCTGGACGCCCTCGCCGAGCGGCTCTCCCTCGCGGCCGCAGCAGTCGCCGCGATCCTGGACCCGGGCTGCGTGGTCCTCGGCGGGGAGATCGGCCGCGCGGGCGGGCCGGCCCTCGCCGCCCGCGTCGCACACCGCCTCACCACCCTGACCCCCGTCCCGACGGCGGTCCGCGCCACCGCCCTGGGCGGCCCGGCCGTCCTGGAGGGCGCCCGCCTCGCCGCCCGGGAGGCCGCCCAGGACGCCCTCTTCGGCTGACCGCTCAGCCCCGCCGCTCCAGGTACTCCGCGTAGGTCCCGCGGCCCACCGCCCGCCCGGGCGCCAGGTTGCCGCCGCGCCGGAAGCCCGCGTACGCCTTGCCCGCGAGCGGCAGCGGGACCACACGGCGCCTGCGGCCGGTCGCTGCGAGGTGCAGGCGGCCCCACTCCTGGAGGGTGCGGACCTCCGGGCCGCCCATGTCCGCCACCCGGCCCGCCGCAGCCGGGACGGCCAGCTCGGCCAGCCGGTCCGCGACCTCCTCCACGGCGATGGGCTGGATCCGCACGCCGCCGGGCAGCGGGACCACCGGCAGCTTGGCGGCCGCGTCCACCACCTGGGCCACCAGATCGTGGAACTGGGTCGTCCGCAGGATCGTCACCCCGAGCCCCGACTCCTCCAGCAGCCGCTCCACCCGGAGCTTGACCTTGTAGTAGGGGAACGGGATCTCGTCCACCCCGACGATCGAGATGTAGACGACGTTCGTGACGGTGCCGCTGCGCCGGGCCGCCTCGATCAGGTGCCCGGCCGCCACGTCGTCACCCCCGCGGGGCGAGCTCGCGCAGTGCACCACCACCTGCGCGCCGGCCATCGCCGCGTCCAGCCCGGTGCCGTCGCGCAGGTCGACGGGGAAGTCGGCGGAGCTCCGGCTCAGGACCCGGACGTCGTGTCCCCGGCCGCGCAGCCGGGTGACGACGAGGGCCCCGAGGTTCCCGGTGCCGCCGGTGACGAGGATCGTGCTCATGGTGTGGGGTCCTTCCCTGTTCGCGGTGCTTGCCTCCAGGTGACAGGGCAGCCCGCCGGAACGTGACAGCCCGCGCGGGGGAATTTCCGCGCGGGGAGGACCCGCACGCGCGAGGACCCGGCGGCCGTCGGGCCGCCGGGTCCTCATCTGCGCTGCTCCGGGAGGGGGTGGTGGGTCAGCAGGCGCCCAGGTCCTTCCAGACGCCCCACTGGCCGGTGGTGCCGGGCTCCTCGTTCTGCGTCCACCACTGGGCCTTCCAGGTGTGGCCCTTGTGCGCGACCACGCTCCCCGCGTTGTAGACCGTGCCGGCCGCGTACGCCGGGCCGGTGCAGGCCCCGGGGGTGGTCGGCGGCGTCGTCGGGGGAGTGGTCGGCGGGGTGGTGGGAGGCGTGGTCGGCGGCTGGGTGCCGCCGGGCTCCGTCGGCGTGGCGCCGCGCGCGCGGTCCCCGGTGAGGGCGTAGGCGGTGCCGGAGACGGTGACCGTCCAGTTGGAGGGCGTGGACACCGGCAGGTAGTAGTTGAACGCCAGGTCGACCGAGGCGCCCGGGGCCAGCGACTGCCAGGCCGGGAGCTTCAGGGAGACCCGCTGGAAGTCGCCCTTGAGGCCGCCCGCGTTGCTGCCGCTGTGGCCGGTGGCGATCACCTTGGTGCCGAAGCCGGACTGGTCCGAGGCGTTGGCCGGGGCGGAGGTGCCGTAGTCGAACTGGAACTCGGTGCCGCCGGGCAGCGTGCTCCTGGTGTTGTTGGTGATCTTGAGCTTGGGGGTGATCGGGTAGTTGGAGTCGCCCAGCTTGAAGTCGGTGAACTCCGTCTTGATGTCCACGGCCTGCGCCGGCAGGGCCGAGGTCGCCTTCTTCGCCCCGTACGGGGCGGCGGCCTTGAACTTGTCGTACATCAGGGAGGTGAGCGTGTCGCCCGTCTCGTACTGGCCCTTGGCCGCGTTGTACGCGTAGTCGCCGGCCAGCTCCCAGACCATCGTGCCGCCGATGCCCTTGTTCACCACGTAGTCGGCCTTGGCGGCCACCGACTGCTCGTCCTCCGTCGACAGGAAGACCTTCTTCTGCGCGTTCCACAGCCACGGCGCCACCAGCGTGGAGTCGTACTTGCGGGCGTAGCTGCCGGTCAGCGTGGTGTTCGCGGGGAAGCCGTACTTGGTGACGTAGTCGCCGACGACGCCCTTCTCCAGGTTCTTCGCGTGCCACATCGGGTTGGAGCCCGCCGGGGACTCGGCGCCGTTGGCGTCCAGGTCGTGCCAGAGGTTGTCGATGCCGACCGCGCCGTCACCGCACTTGGTCAGACCGGCGCCCGCCGGGCAGCTGGTGGCCGGGGCCTTGCCCCACAGGCCGTCCGTGCCGCCCTGCACGTTCTTGAAGCCGCGGGTGTAGTACGGCAGGCCGATGTTGATCCGGCCGGACGGCATCGAGCCGCGGAAGTAGTGGTAGGCCCAGTCGGTGTTGAGGTAGCCGACGCCGCCGTACTGGGAGGTGGAGTAGACGCCCGCGGCCGCCAGTTCGGCGTCCTTGCCGTCGTCGAAGAGGGAGGCGTTGGGGCCGACGTACTCGTTCCAGGCGCCGTGCAGGTCGTAGGACATGATGTTGACGTAGTCCAGGTACTGCTGCATCTGGAACGTCTCCATGCCGCGCAGCAGGTAGCCGGAGGAGGGGGCGGCGACGGAGAGCAGGTAGTGCCTGCCGTCGGCGGCGCCCGCGCGGTCGAGCTTCTCGCGGAGGGTCTTCATCAGGACGTCGTAGCCCTTGACCAGGCCGGCGCGGCGGGCGTTGGACAGCTGCCAGTCCAGCGGGTTGCCCGCGTCCTTCATGGTGGTCGGGTACTCGTAGTCGATGTCGACGCCGTTGAAGCCGTACGTGCGGACGAACTCGACGGAGGAGTCCGCGAAGGTGTTGATGCCCGCCGTGTTGACGGAGCCGTCGGCGTTGGTGGCCATCGAGTAGAACCCGCCGGAGGCGACGCGGTTGCCGTCGTCGCCGAAGTAGCCGCCGGTCTCGGCCCAGCCGCCCACCGAGATGAGCGTCTTGACGTTCGGGTACTGCTTCTTGAACTTGTTGAGCAGGTTGAAGTGGCCCTTGTAGGGGAGGGCCGGGTCCATCTCGGCGCCCGCGACCCCCGGCCAGGTCATCCCGGTGGCGGCGTTGTTCGCGTTGTCGGCGCCGACCGAGATCTTGTTGTCGGCGCCGACGTGGGCGAAGGCGTAGTTCAGATGGGTGACCTTGGACCACGGGACGTTGTTGGCGAGGTAGGCGGGTGTGCCGTCCTTGCCGGTGCGCCAGCCGGTGAAGTAGCCGATGACGCGGCGCTGGTGGTCGGCGCCCATCTTCTCGCGGCCTTCGGAGTCGTAGACGGAGCAGTACGGGACGTCGACGCCGGCGGTCTTGTAGAGCCCGTCGGGGCGGCACGATTCGTTGTCGGCGGCGTGCGAGACGCCCGCGGAGAGCCCGCCGGCCAGCATCGCGGCGATTGCGGCGCCGGATGCCAGGAGCATCGCTCTCGTTCGTGTGGGGGACGGCATGGTGCCTCCTGGGGAGGGGAGGATGGCAGGGCCGACGTGCGGCAACTGGCGGAAAGGCGGCGCTGGTTGGCCCGTGACGTGCGCACGTCGGCAGGCCGGCTCCCGGGGAAGATGAAGGGAACGTTAAGAGGACTAGACCAACCCGTCAATAGGTCTGGACCAAAGCCGGGCGGGGTGGATGTCCCGGCGCCACCGGCGCACGAGGGGCGCTCGAAAACGGCCGGCCTGTGAGCCAGGCCACAGCGCTTCACCCGCATGGCCGCGGATCACCCGTGGCACACTGGCCCTAGTACCAGTAGCAGCGCACTCCGGGGTCGGTGTAATTCCGAACCGGCGGTATAGTCCGCGACCCGTCCGCATCCAGCGGCCGGTTGACCAGGTGAAATTCCTGGACCGACGGTTAAAGTCCGGATGGGAGGCAGTGCGCGGCGGGCCAGTCACCGGTACGCCGCCGTCGGCGGTCCATCGGCGTATCCCCAGCGGATACGTGTCGGAAGGACCGTATCTCCGGCCTCGGCGTCCCCGCGTGTGCTCACCCGCTTCATCTGTCGTATCCCGACAGGCCCCGGAGTCCGTGCCCGATGAGGCAGGAGGACCCGGTGGCGACACACGCCGCGCAGGCAGCACCCGACCCGAGCGTCACCGCGATGCGCCGGGCCGTCGAGCTGGCCTCCCGCGGACTCGGCTCCACCAGCCCCAACCCCGTCGTCGGCTGCGTCATCACCGACCCCGCGGGCACCGTCGTCGGCGAAGGCTGGCACGAGCGGGCGGGCGGCCCCCACGCCGAGGTCCATGCCCTGCGCGCCGCGGGGGAAGCCGCCCGCGGCGGCACCGCCTACGTCACCCTCGAACCCTGCAACCACACCGGCCGCACCGGCCCCTGCGCCCAGGCGCTCATCGAGGCCGGGATCACCCGCGTGGTCTACGCCGTCTCCGACCCGAACCCCCAGGCCAGCGGTGGCGGAGCCACCCTGCGCGCCGCCGGGGTCCGCACCGAGGCGGGCTTCCTCGCCGACGAGGCCGAGCAGGGCAACGCCGCCTGGCTGACCTCCGTGCGCCTGGGCCGCCCCCACGTCACCTGGAAGTACGCCGCCACCCTCGACGGCCGCAGCGCCGCCGAGGACGGCAGCAGCCGCTGGATCACCTCCCCGGAGTCCCGCGCCGACGTGCACCGGCTGCGCGCCGAGGCCGACGCGGTCCTCGTCGGCGGCGGCACCCTGCGCGCCGACGACCCGCACCTGGCCGTGCGCGGCATCGACGGGGCCGTCCAGCCGCTGCGCGTCGCCCTCGACACCCGCGCCGGCCTGCCGCCGGCCGCCCGGATCCTGGACGACGCCGCCCCGACCCTGCTCGTCACCGGCGAGGACGCCGACACCTCGCACCTGCCCGGCACCGACGTCCTGCGGCTGCCGCTGCACGACGGCCGCGTCGACGTCCGCGAACTCCTCGAGCGGCTGTACGCACGCGGCGTGCGCTCCGTCCTCCTCGAAGGCGGCCCCACCCTCGCCGGAGCCTTCCTGGAGGCCGGGGCCGTCGACCGTGTCGTCGGCTACATCGCCCCGGCCCTCCTCGGCGCCGGCCCCGCCGCCCTCGCCGGTGCCGGCATCACGAACATCGCCCACGCGGTCCGCCTCGAGATCACCGAAGCCGTCCGCACCGGCACCGACCTGCGCATCACCGCCGTCCCCACCCACGCCCCCAAGGAGCACTGAGTGTTCACCGGAATCGTCGAAGAACTGGGCGAGGTCACCGCCGTCGAGCAGCTCGCCGAAGCCTCCCGCTTCCGTCTGCGCGGCCCCGTCGTGACCGAAGGCGCCAAGCACGGCGACTCGATCGCCGTCAACGGCGTCTGCCTGACCGTGGTGGACACCGCGGACGGCGAGTTCACCGCCGACGTCATGCAGGAGACGCTCAAGCGCTCCAGCCTCGGTGCGCTGGCCGCCGGCTCCCGGGTGAACCTGGAGCGCCCCATGGCCCTCGGCGGACGGCTCGGCGGCCACCTCGTCCAGGGCCACGTGGACGGCACCGGACGGATCCTCTCCCGCACCCCCTCGGAGCACTGGGAGATCGTCAAGGTCTCGCTGCCGGAGAACCTCGCAAGGTACGTCGTAGAGAAGGGCTCTATCACTGTGGACGGCGTGAGCCTCACCGTGGTCGAGGCCGCCGCCGACTACTTCACCATCAGCCTCATCCCCACCACCCTCGCGCTGACCACCCTCGGCATCAAGCAGAGCGGAGACCCGGTCAACCTCGAGGTCGACGTCCTCGCGAAGTACGTCGAGCGCCTGCTGGCCGCCGGCGTGAACCCCCTCGACGCGAAGGAGACGGACCAGTGACCGCCCTGACCTGGCTCAACGCCCAGGCCTTCGAGGTCTTCGGCCAGAAGGTCATCTGGTCCGACATGATCGGCAACCTGATGGGCCTGGCCGCCCTCGCCCTCGGCTGGCGGCGCTCCATATGGACCTGGCCCGCCCAGCTGCTGTCCGGCCTGATCCTCGTCGCCGCCTACGCCTCCGCCCACCTCGCGGGCGGCATCGGCAAGCAGCTGCTGGTGATCTCCGTCGCGGTCTGGGGCTGGCGCGCCTGGCAGCTCGGCCGCCGCAGCGCCCAGGACGGCTCCATCGCCGTGCGCACCGCCACCTGGAAGGAGCGCGGACTGCTCCTGGCCGGGGCGGCGGCGGGCACCCTCGCCGTCGGCGGCCTGTTCACCCTCTACCCGGCCCTGTCGTGGAGCCCGTGGGCCGACGCCTACATCTTCGTCGGCACGATCGTGGCGATGGTGGCCCAGGCCCGCGGCCTCGTGGAGTTCTGGTTCGCCTGGCTCCTCGTCGACCTCGTCGGCGTGCCCCTCGCCTTCAACAGCGGCCTGGTCTTCTCCGGCCTCGTCTACGTCGTCTACTTCGCGCTCGTCCTGTGGGGCGCCTACGACTGGTACCAGCGCTCGCGCACCACCCCCGCCACGGCCCTCGAAGGAGCAACGGCATGACCACCATCCTCAAGTCCGTGCCGGACCCCGCCCAGGAGACCTTCCGCCTCGACCCCGTCGAGCAGGCCATCCGCGACATCGCCGCCGGCCGTCCCGTGGTCGTCGTCGACGACGAGGACCGCGAGAACGAGGGCGACCTCGTCATCGCCGCCGAGAAGGCCACTCCCGAGATCGTCGCGTTCATGATGAGCGAGTGCCGGGGCCTGATCTGCGCGCCGATGGAGGGCCCCGAGCTGGAGCGCCTGGAGCTCCCGCAGATGGTCCAGAACAACACCGAGTCGATGAAGACCGCCTTCACCGTCTCCGTCGACGCGACCGCCGCCCACGGCGTCACCACCGGCATCTCCGCCGCCGACCGCGCCACCACCCTGCGCCTGCTGGCCAACGGCACCTCCGAGGCGGGCGACTTCGTCCGCCCCGGCCACATCTTCCCGCTGCGTGCCAAGCCCGGCGGCGTCCTGGTCCGCAACGGCCACACCGAGGCCGCCGTCGACCTCGCCCGCCTCGCGGGCCTGCGGCCCGCCGGCGCCATCGTGGAGATCGCCGGCGAGGACGGGGTGATGCTGCGGCTGCCCGAGCTGATCCCCTTCGCCCGCAAGCACGGCCTGACGATCATCTCCATCGAGGACCTGATCGCCTACCGCCGCTCCGCCGAGCCGACCGTGCGCCGCGAGGCCGAGGTCAGCCTGCCGACCGCCGCCGGCGAGTTCACGGCGTACGGCTACCGCTCCACCGCCGACGGCGTCGAGCACGTCGCCCTCGTCACCGGTGAGATCGGCGACGGCGAGGACGTCCTGGTCCGGATGCACTCCGAATGCCTGACCGGTGACATCTTCCAGTCCCAGCGCTGCGACTGCGGCCCCCAGCTCCAGGCCTCCATGGCCCGCATCCAGGCCGAGGGCCGCGGCGTGGTCGTCTACCTGCGCGGCCACGAGGGCCGGGGCATCGGACTGCTGTCCAAGATGCGCGCCTACGAACTCCAGGAGCGCGGCCGCGACACCCTGGACGCCAACCTGGAACTCGGCCTGCCCGCCGACGCCCGCGACTACGGGGCCGGCGCCCAGATCCTCGCCGACCTCGGCGTCCGCAGCGTCCGGCTGCTGACCAACAACCCCGACAAGTCGGACGCCCTCGTCCGCCACGGCATCACCGTCGCCGGCCGGGAGCCCATGCCCGTCGAGGCGGGCGAGCACAACCTGCGGTACCTGCGCACCAAGCGGGACCGGATGGGGCACGACCTGCCCTGGCTGGAGGGTGCCGTACCCACCTCCGCCTGCGGCAACCAGTAAGCACGTACACCCACCCCCTTCAAGACACCCCAGCGGAACGAAACACCGAGGAGCAGAGCTGTGAGCGGCAAGGGCGCACCCGAACTGAGCGTGAAGAACTGCGGAGACCTCCGGGTGGCCGTCATCGCGGCCCAGTGGCACGAGAAGATCATGGACGGTCTGGTCGACGGCGCCCTGCGGGCCCTGCACGAGCTGGGCATCGACGAGCCGACCCTGCTGCGCGTCCCCGGCAGCTTCGAGCTGCCGGTCGTGGCGAAGGTACTGGCCGGCCGCGGCTACGATGCCGTCGTCGCCCTCGGAGTGGTTATCCGCGGCGGCACCCCGCACTTCGACTACGTCTGCCAGGGCGTCACCCAGGGCCTGGTGCAGGTGTCGATCGACACCGGAGTGCCCGTCGGCTTCGGCGTCCTGACCTGCGACAACGAGGAGCAGGCGCTGGACCGCGCCGGCCTTGAGGGGTCGAACGAGGACAAGGGGCACGAAGCGGTCACCGCCGCCGTCTCCACCGCCATGACCCTGCGCACCGTCAGCGAACCCTGGCGGTAGTCCACGGAGTGAACCCCGGCACCGGGGGTGCGCGCCGAACCCGTACCCTGAGGGAATCATGGCGAACAAACCCACCAAGAGCTTCGAAGAACTCTTCACCGAGCTCCAGCTCAAGGCCGCCGACGGCGACCCCAGCACCTCCCGTACCGCCGAGCTCGTCGCCAAGGGCGTCCATGCCATCGGCAAGAAGGTCGTCGAGGAGGCCGCCGAGGTCTGGATGGCCGCCGAGTACGAGGGCAAGGAAGCCGCCGCCGAGGAGATCTCGCAGCTGCTGTACCACGTCCAGGTGATGATGGTCGCGCGCGGGATCTCCCTCGACGACGTCTACGCGCACCTCTAGGCCGGAGCCCTCGCACCGGGGCTGCCGCCCCGCCCACCCCCTTTCGCTCTCTACGCACCAAAGGAAGCTCATGCTGCGCATCGCCGTCCCCAACAAGGGTTCACTCTCCGGACCGGCGTCGGCGATGCTGCATGAGGCCGGCTACCGCCAGCGCAAGGAGTCCAAGGAACTCGTCACGGTCGACCCCGACAACGAGGTCGAGTTCTTCTACCTCCGCCCGAAGGACATCGCGATCTACGTCGCCTCGGGCAAGCTGGACATCGGCATCACCGGACGCGACCTGCTGCTGGACTCCGGCGCCAACGCCGAGGAGATCCTGCCGCTGAACTTCGGCCGCTCCACCTTCCGCTACGCCACCAAGCCCGGCACCGCCAAGGGCCCCGAGGACTTCGGCGGCATGACGATCGCCACCTCCTACGAGGGGATCGTTGCCAAGCACCTCGCCGACCAGGGCATCGACGCCTCTGTCGTCCACCTGGACGGCGCCGTCGAGACCGCCATCGAGCTCGGCGTCGCCCAGGTCATCGCCGACGTCGTCGAGACCGGCACCAGCCTGCGCAACGCCGGCCTGGAGGTCGTCGGCGAGCCGATCCTCCAGTCCGAGGCGACCGTCATCCGCCGCACCGGCGCCGACAACGACGACCCCAAGGTCGCGCAGTTCCTGCGCCGCCTCCAGGGCGTCCTGGTGGCCCGCAGCTACGTGATGATGGACTACGACTGCCGCGCCGAGCACCTGGAGCGCGCCGTCGCCCTCACCCCGGGCCTGGAGTCGCCGACCATCTCCCCGCTGCACAACGAGGGCTGGGTCGCGGTCCGCGCGATGGTCCCCGCCAAGGAGGCGCAGCGGATCATGGACGACCTGTACGAGCTCGGCGCGCGGGCGATCCTCACCACCTCGATCCACGCCTGCCGCCTCTAGGCCGTCCAGGCCACCGCCGCGGCCGGGCCCTGCCCGGACCCGGCCCCCGCGCCGTCCCTCCCGTCACGCCATACCCAGAAGGCCCAGCGCACCATGAGCGAGTCCGCCGCCCACCCCGCACCGCCCGCCCTGCCGGTCACCTTCCGGCCGACCCGGACCCGGGCGGTGCTGCTGGGCGTCGGGCTCGCCATGTTCGCCACCATCACGGCGATCGCGGTGCTCCTGGAGAACCTCAGCCCCGGCGAGCGGATCAGCTTCGTCTTCACCGCCGTCCTGCTGACCTCCGTCCTCGTCCTGCTCAGCCGCCCCAAGGTGGTGGCGGACGAGGCCGGGGTCACCGTGGTGAACCTCACCACCACCCGCCGCCTGGAGTGGGCGCAGATCCTGCGGGTGAACCTCCGCCCGGGCGACCCGTGGGTGTTCCTCGACCTCAGCGACGGCACCAGCCTGCCGGTCCTCGGCATCCAGCCCGGCATCGCCAAGGCCCGCGCCATCGGCGACGCCCGCGCCCTGCGCGCCCTCGCCGAGACCCGCGGAACCGGCCCGGACGGCCACTGACCCGGCCGAGCCCGTCGCGGCGTCCCATTGCGGCGGCGATCTCAATGACTACCCTGGTGGCGGGGCGCAGCTGTGCGCCCTCCCACCCGCCCCGGGACCCCGTGGCCCGTGGGCACCTGCGACCAGAGGAGTGACTCCCTCCAGCAATGGACGGATCGTCCGGTAGTACCCGCGCCGCCCTCCCCATCAGGACGGCGGCATGACCATCCCGCTACTGCTGCTCGTGGCGGCCTTCGCGCTCATCCTCGCGAACGGTTTCTTCGTGGCCGCCGAGTTCGGCCTCGTCACCGTCGAGAAGCCCGAGGCCGAACGCGCCGCCGCCGAAGGCGACCGCCGTGCCCGCACGGTGGTCGAGGCCCTGCGGGAGCTGTCCTTCCAGCTCTCCGGCACCCAGCTCGGCATCACCATCACCTCCCTCGTGGTCGGCATGCTCGCCGAACCGGCCCTCGCGGCCCTGCTGTCGGGGCCGCTCGCCGCGACCGGCCTGCCCGCGGGCGCCGTCTCCGGCGTCGCCGTCTTCATCGGCATGCTGCTCGCCTCCGCCGTCCAGATGGTCGTCGGCGAGCTCGTCCCGAAGAACTGGGCGGTCTCGCGGCCGCTCCAGGTGGCCCGCTTCGTGGCCGGCCCGCAGCAGGTCTTCTCCCGGGCCTTCCGGCCCGTCATCGCCGGCCTCAACTCCGTCGCGAACCGCCTCGTGCGGGCCCTCGGCGTCGAGCCCGCCGAGGAGATGGCCTCCGCCCGCACCCCGGGCGAGCTGGTCTCGCTGGTCCGCCATTCGGCCCAGGCCGGCGCGCTCGAACAGGACACCGCCGACCTCTTCGTACGGACCCTGTCGCTCGGCGAGCTCACCGCCCAGCACGTCATGACCCCGCGCGTGAAGGTCAGCGCCCTCCAGCACACGGCCACCGCGGCCGACGTGCTGAACCTGACCCGCGCCACCGGCCTGTCCCGCTTCCCGGTCTACCGCGAGCGCATCGACGAGATCACCGGCGTCGTCCACCTCAAGGACGCCCTCGCCGTGCCCGAGTCCGAACGCGCCCGCGCCACCGTCGGCCGGATCTGCGTCGCCCCGCTGCTGGTGCCCGGCTCCCTGCCGGTGCAGCCGCTGCTGGAGCGGCTGCGCAGCGAACAGCCGATGGCCGTGGTCGTCGACGAGTACGGCGGCACCGCCGGCGTGGTCACCCTGGAGGACATCGTGGAGGAACTCGTCGGAGAGGTCCGCGACGAGCACGACCTCGCCGAGGACGACAGCCCCGAACTGGCCGCCGTACCGGCGGAGGACGGCCGGCCCTCCTGGGAGGCCGACGGCAGCTGCCGCGTCCACACCCTGCGCCGGATAGGCCTCGAGGTGCCCGAGGGGCCCTACGAGACCGTCGCCGGGCTCGTGGCCGACATCCTCGGCCGCATCCCCGCCCCCGGGGACCGCGCCGAGCTGCCCGGCTGGAAGCTCTCCGTCCGCCAGGTTCGGCGCAACCGCGCCGAACGGGTGCGGCTGGTCCGCCTCACGGCGGTGCCGGCCCCCGCGAGCGCCCGGCCGGCCTCCGAGCTGGAAGGCGCCGCCCGGTGAACGCCCTCCAACTGCTCTTCGCCCTGCTCCTGGTCCTGGCCAACGGCTTCTTCGTCGGAGCCGAGTTCGCGCTCGTCTCCGTACGGCGCAGCCAGATCGAGCCCCTGGCCGCCGCCTCCTCGCGGGCCCGCCAGGTGCTGTACGGCCTGGAGAACCTGCCGCGCATGATGGCCGCCGCCCAGTTCGGCATCACCATGTGCTCCCTCACCCTCGGAGCCGTCGCCGAGCCCACGGTGGCCCGGCTGCTGGAGCCCGTCTTCCACGCCGCGCACGTGCCCGAGGGGCTGATCCACCCCCTCGGCTACGTGGTCGCCCTGTCGGCGGTGGTCTTCCTGCACCTGGTCATCGGTGAGATGGTGCCGAAGAACCTCGCCATGGCCGCCCCGGAGCGGACCGCCCTGTGGTTCAGCCCCGGCCTCGTCGCCTTCGCCCGGGTCTGCGGCCCGGTCACGGCCGCCCTCGGAGCGTGCGCGGCCCTCGTCCTGCGCCTGTTCAAGGTCGAACCGAAGGACGAGGTCGAGGCCGTCTACACCAGCGCGCAGCTCGGCCGGCTCCTGAAGGACTCCCGGCAGGCCGGGCTCCTCGAACCGGTCGAGCAGGAACGCCTGGAGGACGCCCTGGAACTGGGCAGCCGCCCGGTCACCGACGTCCTGCTCAGGCGGGACCGCCTGGTCACGGTGGGCCCCGCGGTCACCCCCCGGCAGATCGAGCAGCTGACGGTCCGTACGGGCTACTCCCGCTTCCCCGTCCGCTCCGAGACCGGGGCCTTCATGGGGTACCTCCACGTCAAGGACGTCCTCGACCTGGAGGACCGCGAACGGGCCGTTCCGCAGCGGGTGTGGCGCCGGATGACCACGCTGTGCTCCACCCTCCCGCTGGACGACGCCCTCACCGTGATGCGCCGCGACGCCACCCACCTCGCCCAGGTGGCCGACCCCGCGGGCCGCATCCTGGGCCTGGTGGCGCTGGAGGACGTCCTGGAGATGCTGGTGGGCGAGGTCCGCGACCCGTCGCACCGCCCCTACGTCCGGGCCCTCTGAGGCACCCCCCTCCCGGCCGCGGCACGCGCCGCGGTCAGGAGGGGTTCGGGCCGCGGCCCGAGAGGACCTCGCCGTACGCCTGCATCAGGTCCGGCAGGCGGAGCGTCGCCAGGTCCTCCCGGGACGGCTCGCCGGCGAAGCCGGCCAGCCGCAGGTCCCGGTACGCGCAGCTCTTCTCGTACAGGGTCCGCAGGAAACGGCCGTTGCCCAGCTCGTCGATCCAGCCCTGCTCCACCACGTGTGCGCTGATGCTGCGCAGCTCCTCCCGCGCCTCCTCGTCCCAGCAGTCCCCGTTCGCCTCGGCCAGGACCCCGCCGATCGCCGTCAGCTCCACCGGCCGGTAGCTCGGGAAGTCGACCCGGGTCGTGAACCGCGAGGACAGCCCGGGATTGGCGGCCAGCAGCCGGTCCATCCCCGCCGGGTAGCCCGCCAGGATGACCACCAGGTGGTCACGGTTGTCCTCGGCCCGCTTCAGCAGCACCTGGAGGGCCTCGTCGCCGTAGGCGTCGCCCTTGCTGTAACCCGAGTTGGACAGGCTGTACGCCTCGTCCACGAACAGCACCCCGCCGATCGCGGAGTCGATCAGCTCGTTGGCCTTGACGGCGGTCTGCCCGAGGAACTCGCCGACCAGGTCGGCCCGCTGCGCCTCCACCAGGTGGTCCCCGCCCAGCAGCCCCAGCGCGTAGAAGACCCGCCCCAGGATCCGGGCCACCGTGGTCTTGCCCGTCCCCGACGGCCCGGAGAAGACGAAGTGCCGCTTCGGGGGCTGCACCGGAAGCCCCTGGGCGGCCCGCAGCCGGGCCATGTGCAGCTGCGCCGACAGGGCCTTCACCTGCCGTTTCACCGGCTCCAGCCCCACCATCCGCTCCAGCTCCGCCAGCGCCTCGGCGAGCAGCGCCGGATCGGCGGGCCCGGCCGGCAGCCCGCCCGGAGCGCCCTGCGGGGGCACCGGCAGCCGGTGCCGTACGCCCTCGCGCCGGTCCGTGCCCGTCGGTTCCCCGGGGGTCGGCGGGTCGGGGTCCACCTGCTCGTCCGGCGCGATGTCCTGGACCGGGCCGCCGCCCGGCCCGCCGCCCCCGCCGCCCAGGGCGACCGCCGCGTAGTGCCCGGCCAAGCCCTCGCTGAGCTGGCCGCCGTAGCCGCCGTACCCGAAGGCGTCGGCCATACCGGCCATGTCGTCGGGGTCGGTGCTGTCCTCGATGGCCGTCAGCCGGGCCGCGGTGTCCATGAACGCCGGGTCCACCCGGTGCACCGCCCGGTACAGCGGCAGCGCCGCCGCGCTGCGCCCGGTGCCCTCGCGGGCCCGCGCCAGCCAGTACCGCAGCTCCTTGCGCTGCGGCTGCTCACTGCGGCACCGCATCAGCGCCGCCGACAGCATCGGCTCGGCCTGCCCGTACATCTCCAGCCGGACCCGGGCCATCCCGCCGAAGAGCCCCGCCTCGATCCCGAGCAGCGGGTCGAGGAGCAGCGGCTCGGTGTGCCGTACGAGCTGCTCCCAGTCCTTGACCAGATAGGCGCGGCAGGCGTGCAGGAACCGCACCTGGGGATCGGTGTCCACCGGCGGCAGCGCGGCGAGGGCCTGGTCCAGTTCGGGGACGTGCCGCCCGTCCAGCCAGTGGGAGGCGTGGGCGAGCAGCAGGTCCCGCCGGCTCTCCAGCACCGGCTGCACCCACCAGCCCAGCCAGTACCAGGAGTTGAGCGTCCGCCGGTGCCGGGCGCGCTGCTCGCCGAAGCGGTCCCGGTGCGCGTACATGCGCAATAACGCGTTGGTGGTGTCCACCCGCAGGGCGTGCAGCCCCAGCCAGCCGTCGGCCATGGCGGGATCCAGCCCGACGGCCGTGCGGAACTCCTCCTCGGCCTGCGGGTAGGCGCCCATCGTGCAGGCGTCGACCCCGCGGAGCCAGGCGAGTTCGGCCGGAGCGTGTGCGCTGCCCGGCATGCCGAAGTCCATCACATCCCCCACAAGCATGCCCCGTGGTGCGCGGCAAACTCCGCTTAGCGCACGCGAGTTGTCCGACCCCGCCGATGAAATCAGGGCTGCATCGTACCTGCGGTGACGCACCTTACCCAGGGTGCGGCGGGGACGGGTCGGGGCCGGCCGCCCCCGGTGTGCGGTCACTCAGGGTGAGGGCGGGCGGGCGGAGCGCTGTGCGCGGCCCCCTCCGGAAGCACCGCCGGGGCAGAACGAAGCCCCCGATCACGGGGGAACAATCGGGGGCTCCGCGTCCGCAGCGGCCTTCGCAGGCCGCGCATTCAGAACGTACGGCGGTTCCCGGGCCCGGGTCAAGCGGGTCGGGGAAGCCCTGCGGGGCCGTCTGCGCGCGGCCGCTCAGGCCTGGGGGAGTCCGTGACACCCGGTGACCGAAGGGGCCGTTCCCGGGGTCACAGAAGCCCCGGAAGTCCACTCGTATCCCGTACCGCTCTGATGCACCAAGGTGTCCGCGAAGGGGCGTGAAGGATCATCCGAGAAGTGCGCGAGCTCCGCGCGCTCCCATCCGTCCCAGAAGCCGGACAGTTCGCGCCCGTCCCGGTTCCGCCCGCGTCCCCACGACGTCTCGCGGGGGGTCTCCATCCACAGCAGCCGCGCCAGATGGGGGCGCAGCTCCCGCCGTCCGGCGCCCACGCCCTCGACGATCAGCACCGGCGCGGGCTCCAGCACCCGCTCCGGGCCGAAGCGGCGCTCCACCCAGTCGTACGGAGCCCAGCGCGCGGCCCGGCCGGCGGCGAGCGGCTCCAGCACCTGCGCCCGCAGCCGCCCCGGCCAGCCGAAGAGCTCCTCGTGGGTGGCCACGTCGTCCAGGTGCAGCACGGGCGCGCCCCCGAGGGCCGCGGCGAGCCGCTCCGCGAAGGTGCTCTTGCCCGAGCCGGCGTGCCCGTCGACGCCGATCACCCGGACCGGGCCGAGCGAGGGCGGCAGGGCGGCGAGCTCCCGCGCGAGCGACTCGAGTGACTGCTGTGGCTCCACCCGGTCAGAGTACGGGCCGCGCGACCCGCCGACACGTGCCCCGGGCTTCCGCCGCCGCGCGGCCGGGAACTGGGAGGGTGGAGCAGCCGGACCACCAGACCGACCCCCGGGGGACACGCGATGACCGCACCCACGCCACGCAGGGCCCTGCTGGCCGTAGCCCTGGCCGCCGCCACCGCGGCCACCGTCCCCGGCGGCCGCGCCTCGGCCGTCTCCGCCCCCGCCGCCGCCCCAGGGAAAACCGCCGGGCAGCCCCCCCAGCCGGAACCGGTACACGTCCCCGACGGCGGCGGGGCCCCCGCCCCGACGGTCGACAACCGGTTCTGGTACGCGTACGGCCACTGGCAGGCCGGCACCCACCGCGGCACCGCCGCCGCCGACGGCGCCCGCCCGGGCCTGCGGATCGCGACCCCGGCCGGCCGCACCGAGTACACCGACCCCCACACGGCCCGGACGTCCACCTGGGAGTACGCCACCTGGACCTCCCCGCTGCACCGTTCCACGGTCCCCGCCACCGAGGCCGTCGCCTCCTGGAACGCCCGCACCCCGGCCGGCAGCTGGATCCAGACCGAGCTGCGCCCCGCCTACACCGACGGTTCGCGCGGCCCCTGGTACGTGATGGGCCGCTGGGCCGCCGGGGACGGCGACATCCGCCGCACCTCCGTGGACGGCCAGACCGACGGCCGCACCATCGTGTGGACGGACACCCTGGCGGTGGACGCCCCGGCCGCGGCCGCGGGCCTGCGCATCTCCGGCTGGCAGCTGCGCCTGACCCTCCACCGCAAGCCCGGCACCGCCGCCGGACCCGTCGTCTGGCTGGCCGGGGCGATGTCCTCCGCCGTCCCGGACCGGTTCACCGTCCCCGCCTGCGCCCCCTCGGGGCGGCCCCACGAGCTGCGGGTCCCGCGCTACTCGCAGGAGGTCCACGCCGGCCGGTACCCGGAGTACGACAACGGCGGGGAGGCCTGGTGCAGCCCCACCTCCTCCCAGATGGTCATCGAGTACTGGGGCCGCAAGCCCAGCGCCGCGTCCCTCGGCTGGGTCCGCCCCGGCTACTCCGACCCGCAGGTCTGCCACGCGGCCCGCTCCACCTACGACGCCGCGTACAAGGGCTGCGGGAACTGGCCCTTCAACGCCGCCTACGCGGCCACCTACCGGGACCTCGCCGGCGTGGTCACCCGGCTGACCTCCCTCGCCGACCTGGAGACCCTGGTCCGGGCCGGCATTCCGGCCATCACCTCGCAGTCCTTCCTGGCGCACGAGCTCACCGGGGCCGGCTACGGCACCGCGGGCCACCTGATGACGGTCATCGGCTTCACCGCGGCCGGAGACGTGATCGCCAACGACCCGAACTCGGCGGACAACGACTCCGTACGGCGCGTCTACGCCCGCCGGCAGTGGGAGAACGTGTGGCTGCGCACCAAGCGGCACGACGCCGCCGGGAAGACGGTCTCGGGCAGCGGCGGCGTCTGCTACCTGTACGTCCCGGCCCGGCCGGACGCGGCGCAGGTCACGGCCCTGCGGGAGGTCGGGGTGCTGTGAGCGGGGCGCCCTGGGGACGGGTGGCGGGGCCCTGCGGAAAAGCCCGCTGAACCGAATGGCTTAACGGGCCGAATATGGGCATAAAGGGCATGTAAGGCTTCGCTAGGAGGCAGCCCACCATGACCACCCATTCGAGCATCGAACACCACCCGGACCTTGCCGAAATGCGGACTCGGTTCGAGAGGGTGACGACCACTCCCGCCGCGCAGGCCGTCGAGGCGCTGGCCCTGATCACGGGCCTGTATCTGGCGGCTTCGCCCTGGATAGCCGGGTTCAGCGTGCTGGGCCCGCTGGCCATCAACAACCTCATCGCCGGTCTGGCCTTCTGCCTGTGCATGAGCGGGCTGGGCTCGGCGTACGAGCGCACCCACGCGATGGCCTGGACAGCGGTCGCGATCGGCGCCTGGACCATCGTGGCCCCCTGGGTCATCGCCGGTGAGATGGACACGACCCGCAGCATCGTCAGCAACGTCATCACCGGAATCGTCGCCCTGTGCCTCGGCCTGGCCATGGTCGCCATGGGCGGGCGGCAGCGCTCGGCGCACCAGCGCGCGGCGCACCAGCGCACCACGACGCCCTGACCGGGAGGGCATCCCCCGCCGGGCCCCGGCCGCGCCTCCGCACATCGGAGGCCGCCGGGGCCCGGCGGCGTGAGCTGTGCCACCAGTGACCCTCCTCATATACCGCGAAAGCCTCTTACGCTGGCACATTGGACGGCATGACCGCACACACCGCCGCCCTCACCGCCCGCGCCCGCCGTCTCGTCGGGACCGGTGGCCCCCAGGAGGACTCCGCCTGGCTGGAGCACGTACTCGGCTGGACCCTGGTGGTCGTCGTGGCCATGTTCGTCACCCAGGTCGGCTGGCTGTAGCCCCGGTCCTGGACCGGCGTCCGGCCGGGATCGCGAGGCGGCGTGCGGGCCCGTAGGGCCCGACGCGGAGCAAGCGGCCGCCCGTTGCCCGCAGATGCTCCGTACGACGCCCCCTCCGTGGGCGACATCGCCCGCCCCTCGGGCGTCGGCGAGCGGCTGGTCGCCCACTCCCCAGGGGAGGGCTCCGCGTCACCGAGGCGTTCGTCCCGGACTGTCCGGCTCCTCCAGCGGCCCCCGAGGAGCCCGCGAGGCACCCGCGAGGCCCCCGGATGATCATGACAATCATGTACCGGTGACGTAAAGCGCCTGATCGGGCATACTCAAGCCGCCGCAGCCGCTGTTCGAGCCCTCCCGCGACCCGGGAGGGCAGCATCGGCTGTGCGAGACCGAGACCCGGCGGCGCGTCCCACACCTCACGCGTCGCCGCCGTGCCCGAACGAGGGAGGAGAGCGCCGCCATGACAGACCGCGCCCCGCAGCCGGTGGACCGTCAGCTGCCCACCGAGGAGTCCCGGGACCTCCTCGCGCTCGTACGCGAGATCGCCCAGCGGGAGATCCGCCCGCACGCCGCCGACGAGGAGGAGACCGGCCGGTTCCCCCGCGAGGTCTTCACCCTGCTGTCCGAGTCGGGGCTGCTCGGGCTTCCGTACGGCGGTGAGTTCGGCGGCGGCGACCAGCCGTACGAGGTCTACCTGCAGGTGCTGGAGGAGCTCGCGGCCGCCCGCCTGACCGTCGGCCTCGGCGTCAGCGTGCACTCCCTGGCCTGCCACGGCCTCGCCGGCTACGGCACCAAGGAGCAGAAGGCCGCGCACCTGCCGGGCATGCTCGGCGGCGGCCTCCTCGGCGCGTACTGCCTCTCCGAGCCGGCCGCCGGCTCGGACGCCGCCTCGCTCACCACGAAGGCGGTGCGCGACGGCGACGACTGGCTGATCACCGGCACGAAGGCCTGGATCACCCACGGCGGGGTCGCCGACTTCTACACCGTCCTCGCCCGCACCGGAGCCCCGGGCGCCAAGGGCATCACGGCCTTCCTCGTGCCCGGCGACGCCCCCGGCCTGACCGCGGCCGTTCCCGAGAAGAAGATGGGCATGAAGGGCTCGCCCACCGCCCAGCTGCACTTCGACGGCGTCCGCGTGCCCGACACCCGGCGGATCGGCGAGGAGGGTCAGGGCTTCACCATCGCCCTGGCCGCCCTCGACGCCGGCCGGCTCGGGATCGCCGCCTGCGCCATCGGCGTGGCCCAGGCCGCCCTGGACGAGGCCCTCGCCTACGCGCTCGGCCGCAAGCAGTTCGGGCACCCGATCGCGGACTTCCAGGGGCTGCGCTTCATGCTGGCCGACATGGCCACCAAGATCGAGGCGGGGCGGGCGCTCTACCTCGCGGCCGCGCGGCTGCGCGACGCGGGCAAGCCCTTCTCCCGGCAGGCGGCGATGGCCAAGCTCTTCTGCACGGACGCGGCCATGGCCGTCACCACCGACGCGGTGCAGATCCTCGGCGGCTACGGCTACACCGCGGACTTCCCCGTGGAGCGGCTGATGCGCGAGGCGAAGGTGCTCCAGATCGTGGAGGGCACCAACCAGATCCAGCGCATGGTCATCGCCCGCCACCTGGCCGGCCCCGAGACCCGCTGACACCGCCCCCGGACCCGGCCCCCGGCGTGCGCCCCGCGGCGTCCGCCCGTCCGGGCCGGGGTCAGGGGCTGTTGTAGAGCGGGCCGCTCGGCCAGATCGGCGACGAGGCGATCCGGGACCACTCCGGGTCGCGCCGCCCCGGCAGTGTCCGGCCGTCGGCGGCCCATCGGGCCAGCAGGTCGCCGTAGATCGGCGGGTCCGAGTGCCGCGGCCGGCCGTGCTGCGGGCCCGGCTCCCGGACCGCCTGCTGAACCGATTCTTCGTAACCCGGCCGGGTGGGGCGCCGCCTGCGCCCCGCTCTCGCCGAAGGCGTTTCGAGGGTGGTCATGCACCGCCAACGCAGGACCCGACGCACGGGTAACCCCTCCCCGCCCGCGCCCATCCGTTCGAGCCGTCCCACGCGCGCGGGGGCGCGCGCCCGGTGCCGCGGGCCCGGGGCGGCGCACTCCGGGGAGCGGCCCGGCCGGGTGTGGCCGGGAGTGCCGTGCTGTCAGGATGTGCCAGGGATCTGGCCGCGAGCGGGATATCTGACGTACCGTCATATCCGCTCAGCAGCCCTGCCCGCCCTGTGCCCCCCGGAGGTTTGCCGTGCCCGCGGACCGCCCCGTCGCCCTCGACGAGTACCCCGTCCACCAGGCCCCGCTGTCGATGAAGCACCACGTCAGCGGCGACCGCAACGCCTACGACCGCTGCATCTTCCACGTCTTCGACCACGCCGGCCGCGCCGTCCTCATCCTCGGGCTCGGCGTCTACCCCAACGCCGGCGTCATCGACGCGTACGCGACCCTGCGCCTGGGCGACGAGCTCCTCGCCGTCCGCGCCTCCGACGCCCTCACCGACGACCGGATGAACCTCTCGGTCGGCCCCCTCTCGATCACCGTCGACCAGCCGCTCAAGCGGCTCACCCTGCGCTGCGACCCCGACCCGGCGGACCCGCACGGCCTCTCCTACGACGTCACCTGGACCGCCGAGTTCCCCGCCGTCTGGGAGCCCCACCACATCCAGCGCCGCGGCGACCGCCTCATGCTCGAAGGCCGCCGCTTCGTCCAGGCGGGCAACGTCACCGGCACCGTCCGGGCCCGGGGCGAGGAGCTCACCCTCACGCCGGGGGAGTGGACCGGCACCCGCGACCGCAGCTGGGGGGTGCGCCCCATACCCGGCGAGGACGGCGGCCGGGCCGCCGAGGAGCACCGGCCCGAGGGCTTCCACTGGCTCTGGATCCCCGTCCGCTTCGAGGACCGCTTCCTGATGGTCATCGCCCAGGAGGACGCCGACGGCCACCGCACCCTCAACGAGGCGGTCCAGGTGTTCCCCGAGGGCAGCGGCCGCCACGACGTCCAGCTCGGCTGGCCGCAGACCGAGATCCACTACCGGTCCGGGAGCCGCCACCCCGAGAGCGCGGTCGTCCACCTCACGGACCCCTCCCGCAAGCCCCTCGAACTCGGCGTGCGGATCCTGAACTCCTCCCCGCTCGCCGTCGGCGCCGGCTACCCGCCCGCCGCCGACTGGCAGCACGGCACCTGGCAGGGCCGGGGCTGGACCGACCGCCGCGCCTACGACCTCTCCGACCCGGCCGCCCACCCCATGGCCGCCTTCGGCGTCACCGACCACTCGGCCCGCTTCACCCTCGACGGACAGACCGGCTTCGGCATCTTCGAGCACGGCAGCTTCGGCCGCCACGACCCCAGCGGCTTCGCCGACTACGCCTCCGTCGCGCCCTGACCCCGCCCCGAGAGAGGAACGGTCCCGCATGGCCACGGCACCACGTCCCCGCACCTCCACCCGCGAACCGGAGGAACTCGGCCGCCGCCTCGCGGCCTGGCTCGACGGCCGCCTCCCCGGCGCGAAGGTCGCGAACACATCCGTCCCCGGCTCCAACGGCATGTCCAGCGAGACCCTGCTCTTCGACATCGAACACCCCGACGCCCCCGTCCGCGCCTGCGCCCTGCGCCTGGCCGCCGACCCGGCCGCCTACACCGTCTTCCCCTCCTACGACATGCCCCGCCAGCACCGCGTGATGAGCCTGGTCGCCGAGCACACCGACCTGCCCGTCCCGCAGGTGCTGTGGCTGGAGGAGGACCCGGCCCCGCTGGGAGCACCGTTCTTCGTGATGGCCCGCGCCGAGGGCCGCGTACCGCCCGACGTCATGCCCTACACGTACGAGGGGAACTGGCTGCACTCCGCCACCGACGCCGAGCGCGCCGCACTCCAGGAGGCGAGCATCTCCCTCCTCGCCCGGCTGCACGACCAGTTTCCCGCGAAGGAGGCCGAGTTCCTCCTCCCGGCGGGCGAGGGCAGCCCGCTGCGCCGCCACGTCGACGCGCAACGCGCCTACTACGCGTGGGTGGTGTCCGGCCTGGCGCGCTCGCCCCTGCTGGAGCGGGCCTTCGACCGGCTGGAGGAACTGTGGCCCGCCGACGAGGGCGAGCCGGTCCTCAACTGGGGGGACGCCCGCATCGGCAACATCGTCTACGACGGCTTCCGGCCGGTGGCGGTCCTCGACTGGGAGATGGCGGCCTGCGCCCCGCGCGAGGTGGACCTCGGCTGGACGGTCTACCTGCACCGCTTCTTCCAGGACCTCACCGTCGGCTTCGGCCAGCCCGGCCTGCCGGACTTCCTGCGCCGCGAGGACCTGGAGCGCCGGTACGCCGAACTCACCGGGCACACCCCGCGCGACATGGAGTTCCACACCCTGTACGCCGCCCTGCGGCACGGGATCGTGATGCTGCGCATCGCCTACCGGCAGGCCCATTTCGGGGAGGTGGAGGTCCCCGCCGACCCCGACGGGCTGATCCTGCACCATGCCAGCCTGGCCGACATGGTGCAGGGCACCTACTGGTAGGAAGCGGACCGGCGGACCCGGTGGCGGATCAGGCGGCCTGCGCGTGCTGGCTCTTGCGCGGCAGCGGGGCCGCCTCCGGCCGTACGGGACGCGAGCCCGGGCCGCCGACGTGCGAGAACGGCTGCGTCCGCCAGTCCAGCCCCTGCGGCAGGCTCAGGTGCACGACGGGCTCCAGCTCCTGCTGCTCCGGCAGGAGCGCACCCAGCGTCGGCAGCGCGTCCGCGACCGGGCGACCGGTGCCCGCGCACACCGTGAGCCCGAACGGGTTCCACGGGGTGAGGCACAGCGCGTGCTGCGGCAGGTGCTCCTCGTCGGCGACGAGGGCGATCGACTGCCCGCAGTCCGGGCAGACCGCGTGGCGGACCTCGAAGTCCTCGGCGTCGCCGGGTTCGAGGTACTCCCCGTCGTCCGCATAGCCGGCCTCGACGGATTCCAGGGGCTCCGGTTCGGTGCGACCGGCGCGCTTGGTGTTCAGCATGGATGTACTCCCCCTTGGGTGGGCCGGGCGGGCAGGTTCTTCGGCCACGGCCACACCAAGCACTTCCCGCCACGCGGCACGAGTAACCACAAGAGCGGGATGTACGCCCGTACAAGCCTGTGGCTTTGGTCACATGCCCGCCGCAGGTGCCACTTCTGCGTGGACACCGCTGTGCCTGGAGCCGCTCGGGGCAATAGGTTGTGCGGCTATGAGCGCAATGGAGGAGTTGGACCGCCAGATCGTTGATCTGCTCGTGCGGGACGGGCGGATGAGCTACACGGATCTGGGCAAGGCCACCGGGCTGTCCACGTCCGCGGTCCACCAGCGAGTACGCCGGCTGGAGCAGCGCGGAGTGATCCGCGGCTACGCGGCCGTCGTGGACCCCGAGGCGGTGGGCCTGCCGCTGACCGCCTTCATCTCGGTCAAGCCGTTCGACCCGAGTGCGCCGGACGACATCGCGGACCGGCTGGCGGGCGTGCCCGAGATCGAGGCGTGCCACAGCGTGGCCGGCGACGAGAACTACATCCTCAAGGTCCGCGTGGCCACCCCCCTGGAACTCGAGGACCTCCTGGGCCGCCTGCGCGCCCTGGCGCACGTCTCCACCCGCACCACCGTGGTCCTCTCCACCCCCTACGAGGCCCGCCCACCGCGCGTCTAGTCGGACTCCGGCCCCGCCGGCGTTCGAGGCGCGGGGTCCGGGGCGGAGCCCCGGGGAACAGCCGAAGGGCGGGCAGGGGACCGGCCCCGCGCGGCGGCACCCCGCAGCCCCCGCCCGACCCCCGCGCCACCCGGGGCAACCCGCGGCCGGCCCAGGGGCGAGACTGGTCCCCATGAGCGACCGCACCCCCTCCGCCGACGCCGCCGGAGCCTCCGCCCCCACCCGCACCGTCCTCCTGCGCGGAGGCGAGGTGCACAGCCCCGCCGACCCCTTCGCCACCGCGATGGTCGTCGAACGCGGCCGCGTCGCCTGGGTCGGCTCCGAGGGCGCCGCCGACGCCTTCGCGCAGGGCGTGGACGAGGTCGTCGACCTCGGCGGGGCGCTCGTCACCCCCGCTTTCACCGACGCCCACGTCCACATGACCTCCGCGGGCCTCGCCCTCACCGGCCTCGACCTGACCGGCGCCGGCTCCCTCGCCGAGGCCCTCGACCTCGTACGGGCGTACGCCGCCCGGCGGCCCGCCGACCGGGTGCTCCTCGGGCACGGCTGGGACGCCTCCGTGTGGCCCGAGCGCCGCGCACCGCGCCGCGCCGAGCTCGACGAGGCGGCGGGGGGCCGCCCGCTGTACCTGAGCCGGATCGACGTGCACTCGGCCGTGGTCACCACCGCCCTGCTGGACCTCGTCCCCGGAGTCCACCCGCACGGCGACGAGCCGCTGACCCGCGACGACCACCACGCCGTCCGCCGGGCCGCGCTGGCCGCCGTCACCCCCGCCCAGCGCGCCGAGGCGCAGCGCGCGGCCCTGGACCGGGCGGCCTCCCTCGGCATCGGCTCCGTGCACGAGTGCGGCGGGCCCGACATCTCCTCCGCCGAGGACTTCGCCGGCCTGCTGGCCCTGGCCGCCGGACGCCCCGGCCCGCGCGTCTTCGGCTACTGGGCCGACCGGGACCTCGACCTGGCGCGGGAGCTCGGCGCGGCCGGCGCCGCGGGCGACCTCTTCATCGACGGCGCGCTGGGCTCGCACACCGCCTGCCTGCACGCCCCGTACGCCGACGCCCCGCACACCGGGACGGGCTACCTGGACGCCAGGGAGGTCGCCGAGCACGTGGCCGCCTGCACCGACGCCGGCCTCCAGGCCGGGTTCCACGCCATCGGGGACGCGGCCGTCGAAGCGGTGACCGAGGGCGTGCGGGCGGCTGCCGAGAAGGTGGGCCTCGCCCGGGTGCGGGCGGCCCGGCACCGCGTCGAACACGCCGAGATGATGACCCCCGCCACCATCGCCGCCTTCGCGGAGCTCGGCCTCACCGCCTCCGTCCAGCCCGCCTTCGACGCGGCCTGGGGCGGGGACGAGGGGATGTACGCGGACCGGCTCGGCGTGGAGCGGGCCCGCACCCTCAACCCGTACGCCGCCATGCTCAAGGCCGGGGTCCCGCTCGCCTTCGGCTCCGACGCACCCGTCACCCCGCTCGACCCCTGGGGCACGGTGCGGGCCGCCGCCTTCCACCGCACCCCCGCCCACCGGATCTCCGTACGGGCCGCCTTCGCCGCCCACACCCGCGGCGGCTGGCGGGCGCTGGGCCGCGACGACGCGGGTGTCCTCGTCCCCGGCGCCCCGGCCGACTACGCGGTCTGGCAGACCGGCGAACTGGTGGTCCAGGCCCCGGACGACCGGGTCGCCCGCTGGTCCACCGACCCCCGCTCCGGCACGCCCGGCCTGCCCGACCTGAGCCCGGGCGGCCCCCTGCCGGTGTGCCTGGCGACGGTGGTCGGCGGCCGGGAGGTATTCGTACGCCCACAGGGGTGATCCACCGGGCCTCGGTTCGGTACGGGCGGCCCGACCCGGATAGGTTCGGCCGGGTCCACCACCGGACGTCCCCACCGGACGGCTCCGTCCGCTCAGCGCGCCCGCGCCTCGGGGGCGAGGGAAGGTTTCGCCGGTGGGGGCACCCCCCGGCGCCAGCGGGGGGAGGGTGGCCCCGGATCGGGCCCGGCGGCCCAGTAGACAACGGTCACGGCGGCCCGCAGCCAGCGGGAGCCGGTCCGGCCCGAAGGGCCGCCGGTCCCGGTCGCCGGCTGTTCTAAAATCGTCCTGTTGTGACGGGATGTACGAAGAACACACAAGGGGACCCAGTGAGCGACGGCGGACAGCGGACCTACGGGCCGCTCGGCACCACCCTGGTGATCATTCCGACGTACAACGAGGCCGAGAACATCGGCCTGATCACCGGCCGCGTCCGCGCCGCGGTCCCCGAGGCGCACATCCTGGTCGCGGACGACAACAGCCCCGACGGCACCGGCAAGCTCGCCGACGAGCTCGCAGCCGCCGACGACCACATCCACGTCCTGCACCGCAAGGGCAAGGAGGGCCTCGGCGCCGCCTACCTTGCGGGCTTCGCCTGGGGCCTGGAGCAGGGCTACGGCGTCATCGTCGAGATGGACGCCGACGGCTCCCACCAGCCGGAGGAGCTGCCCCGGCTGCTCACCGCGCTGGGCGGCGCGGACCTGGTGCTCGGCTCCCGCTGGGTGCCGGGCGGCCGCGTCGTCAACTGGCCCAAGAGCCGCGAGTTCCTCTCCCGCGGCGGATCCACGTACTCCCGGCTGATGCTCGACGTCCCGATCCGCGACGTGACCGGCGGCTACCGCGCCTTCCGCCGCGAGACCCTGGAGGGGCTCGGCCTCGACGAGGTCGCCTCGGCGGGCTACTGCTTCCAGGTGGACCTGGCCCGCAGGGCCGTCCGTAAGGGCTTCCGCGTGGTGGAGGTGCCCATCACCTTCGTCGAGCGCGAACTCGGCGACAGCAAGATGAGCAAGGACATCGTGGTCGAGGCCCTGTGGCGGGTCACCCAGTGGGGCCTGAAGGAGCGCGCGGCCAAGCTCACCGGAGGCACCTCCGCCCGGTAGCCGGAGCCGCCCCCGCCCCGACCCCTAGGGGACGCCCGGTACCTCCGGCTGAGCCCGCTTTTACGGGGGTCCGGGCACACTGGGGGTATGACGACCGGCACTGGTTCCCCGAGGACCGGCACATCGACGGCCTCCCGGCAGCGCTCGCGCGCCCGTACCCTCATCCCCCTGGCGGTCGCCGCCTGGCTGGTCCTGGAGATCTGGCTGCTCGGCCTGGTCGCCGGGGCGGCCGGCGGGTTCACCGTCGCGGCGCTGCTCGCGGGCGGGCTGGTGCTCGGCGTGGTGGTCATCAAGCGCGCCGGGCGCCGGGCCTTCAAGAACCTCACCCGCAGCTTCGAGCAGGCCCGGGACCAGGCGATGGCGGGCGGCATACCGGCCGCCCCGCAGCCCGCGAAGGGCTCCGGCAACGCCATGACCATGCTCGCCGGGCTGCTGCTGATCATGCCCGGACTGCTCTCCGACCTGGCCGGCCTGCTCCTGCTGCTGCCGCCCGTACGGGCCTTCGCGGGCCGGCGGGCCGGGCGCACCCTGGAGCGGAAGATGGCGGCGGGCGTCCCGGGCGGCTTCGGCGACGCCTTCACGCAGGCCCGCATCCACCACCCCGACGGCAAGGTCGTCCAGGGAGAGGTCATCCGCGAGGACCGGCCCGAGCAGCGCCCGGGCCCCGGCACCGGCTACCGGCCCCCGCTGGCCCCGTAACCCGTCACGCCGGCTCAGCGGAAGGGCCGGGAACGCCGAGGGGCCCCGCCACATGTCGTGGCGGGGCCCCTCGGCTTGTGCGCTGTGCCCGCGGTCAGGCGGACTTGCGGCTGTCGCGCGGATGCACGGCGATGTTCATGGCGCCGGAACGCAGGACCGCCAGCCTCTCGGCCAGCACTTCCTCCAGTTCCTCGCGGGTGCGCCGCTCCATGAGCATGTCCCAGTGCGTTCGCGCGGGCTTGCCCTTCTTCTCTTCGGGCCCGTCCCCGTCCACCAGGAGTGCCATGGCGCCGCACGCCTTGCACTCCCACTCCGGCGGAATCTCTGCCTCAACCGAGAACGGCATCTCAAATCGATGTCCGTTCTGGCATGCGTACTCCACCGCCTGGCGCGGGGCCAGATCGATGCCGCGGTCCGTCTCGTAGCTGGTAACCACGAGCCGCGTACCGCGGAGAGCTCGCTCACTCATGAATCGTGCCTCCCGGGCTTGTCGCCCACAGGACAGGTGTCGCTGTCGTCGTCATCCGGTCAACGTCCGGTCGGCGGTATAGATTCCCGCTCCGGGTCACGCGTCGCCCGTCGTGCCGCCCCTTGTTGTACCCACCAGTGCCCGTTTTGTCACATCTGGCAGCAGATGTCACCCAACGTCCACACTTCTTAAGCGCGCAGTAACGGTCCGCCTGGCAGGCCAAAGGCGTACACTACCGGCCCTTTGCCGCAACGTCGAAATTCGTTCGGAATTCGTTCGTGGGTCCGGGTGGCCGACGGGTGGCGGGCGGGCCGGATCCGGGCCCGGCCGGGCCCGGATCCGCGCTTCAGAGGCGTACGGGAACAGGATTGCCCGCCGCCTCCACCGCGCGCCGCACCGGCACCCGCGCGAGCAGCACGAAACCCAGTGCGAAGAAGACCACCAACGAGATGATCGCGTCGCGGTAGCTGCCCGTGACCTGGTAGGTCAGGCCGAAGACCAGCGGCCCGACCCAGCTCAGCCCGCGGTCGCTCATCTCGTACGCCGAGAAGTACTCGGCCTCCTTGCCCGCCGGCACCAGGTGCGAGAACAGCGAGCGCGACAGCGCCTGGCTGCCGCCCAGCACCAGCCCGATCATCGCGGCGAGCGCGTAGAACCACACCGGCGTCCTGGCGGGCAGGAAGTAGCCGGCCGCCAGTGTCAGCGCCCAGGCGGCCAGCGAACCGAGGATCGTCCGCTTCGCCCCGTACACCCGCGCCAGCCGGCCCATCGCCAGGGCGCCCGCCACCGCCAGCACCTGGACGAGCAGCACCGCGCCGATGAGCGTGGACTGGTCCAGCTCCAGCTCCTCCGAGCCGTAGACCGAGGCCTGGGAGATCACCGTCTGCACGCCGTCGTTGTAGATCAGGTACGCGAGCAGGAACGACAGGGTCAGCGGGTAGCGCCGCATGTCCTTGAACGTGGCCACCAGCTGCTTCCAGCCGCTGACCGCCGGGGCGCCGCCCGCCTCCCGGACCACCGACCGGTCCCGCAGCCGGCGCAGCGGGATCAGCGCGAAGGCCCCCCACCACAGGCCGGCCGAGGCCAGGCAGACGCGTACGGCCTCGCTCTCGGAGAGGCCGAAGGAGTCGTGGCCCAGGTACAGCGCGAGGTTCATCACCAGCATCAGCGAGCCGGCGGTGTAGCCGAAGGCCCAGCCCCGGGAGGAGACGGTGTCCCGCTCGTCGGGCGTGGAGATCTGCGGGAGGTAGGCGTTGTAGAGGACCATCGACACGGACAGGGCCGCGTTCGCGACGATCAGCAGGAAGCCGCCCAGCAGGTAGCGCTCGCCGCCCAGGAAGAACATCCCGGCCGTCGCCGTGGCGCCGGTGTACGCGGCCACGGCCAGCAGCGGCTTCTTGCGTCCGGTCCGGTCGGCGACCGCGCCCGCCAGCGGCATGAGCAGCACGGCGAGGATCACCGACGCCGAGACCGCGTACGCGAAGAAGGATCCGGCCCGCACGGGGATGCCCAGCGGGTGGACGTAGCCCTCGGCGTCCGCGGCGGCCTTCGCCACCGAGGTCAGGTACGGGCCGAGGAAGACCGTGAGCACGCTCGCCGAGTACACGGACACGGCGAAGTCGTAGAAGTACCAGCCGCGCTGTTCGCGCCTGCGTGCGGCCGCCGCCTCCGCGGACGGTCTGCCGTCCTCGGCCCCGGGCTCCGCCCCGTCCGTTGTCTGCGCGCTCACCGAGAGCCCCCTCGCTGGTCCCCGTACCGCACGGTCCCGGCCGGCCCGCGCGGGCCGGGGCGGTGTCAGGCCCAGGCGCCGCGCCGGTCCAGCACCGTGCGCAAGATGTCGATCCGGTCGGTCATGATGCCATCGACACCCAGGTCGAGGAGAGCCTCCATCCGTTCCGGTTCGTTCACGGTCCACACGTGCACCTGGAGCCCCCGCTCGTGCGCGGTCCGTACGAAGCGCCGGTCGACCACCCGGATGCCCCCCTGCGCCTCCGGCACCTGCGCCGCCACCGCGCCCGCCCGCAGGGCCGCGGGGATCGCGAAGGAACGCAGCCGCAGCCCGACCACGCCCCGCACCCCGTACGAGGTCGCCAGCCGCGGCCCGGCGATCTTGTGGGCCCGGGCCACCCGGCCCTCCGAGAAGGACCCCACGCACACCCGGTCCCACACGCCCGCCCGGGCGATCAGGTTCACCAGCGGGTACAGGGCCGACTCGTCCTTGAGGTCCACGTTCCAGCGGGCGTCGGGGAACTCCTCCAGCAGGTCCTCGAACAGGGCCAGCGGCTCAGTCCCCGCCACCCGCGCCTCGCGCACCCGGCTCCACGACAGCTCCCGGATCCGGCCCCGCATGTCGGTGACCCGGTCCAGGGTGGCGTCGTGGAAGGCCACCAGCTTCCCGTCGGCCGTCGCGTGCACATCGGTCTCGAAGTACCGGTAGCCGGCGGCGGCGGCCCCGCGGAAGGCGGCCGCGGTGTTCTCCAGGCCGTCCGCGGCCCCGCCCCGGTGGGCGAAGGGGATCGGAGCCGGGTGGTCCAGGTAGGGGTGCCGGAGGCGTACGTCAGTCACGGCGGCAGTATGCCCGCTGCCTCCCGGGAAAAGGGAGCGGCGAAGCGGCCGGCGGGTGAACGGGCGGCCCCGGAACGCCCGTGCGGTCCCCCCTGGCCCCCGTGGACCGCTCCATGACACTCTGGGGCCGCGCAGTCAATCCAATGCCGGCCCCGGCCCCCGCACGCCGAGGCCAATTCGACGAAGGTGGACCGGACGCCATGGCTCAGTGGACCTCAGCGGTCGGTGCCGCGCAGCTCGCCCGGCTCATCGGCTCCCAGCAGGACCGGCCCGCGCCGCCCGGCGCCCGCAAGGCGCCCGCGTACCGCACCCTGGCCGACGGCATCCGGCTGCTCGTCCTCGAGGGCCGCGTCCCGGTGGCCGCCCGGCTGCCCGCCGAGCGGGAACTGGCCGTCGCCCTGTCCCTCAGCCGCACCACCGTCGCCGCCGCCTACGAGGCCCTGCGCGGCGAAGGTTTCCTCGAATCCCGCCGGGGCGCGGGCAGCTGGACCTCCGTACCGGCCGGGAACCCGCTCCCCGCCCGCGGGCTGGAACCCCTGCCGCCGGAATCCCTCGGTTCCATGATCGACCTCGGCTGCGCCGCCCTCCCGGCCCCGGAGCCCTGGCTGACCAAGGCCGTCCAGGGCGCCCTGGAGGAACTCCCGCCCTACGCCCACACCCACGGGGACTACCCCGCCGGGCTGCCCGCGCTGCGCCGGATGCTCGCCGACCGCTACACCGAGCGGGGCATCCCGACCATGCCCGAGCAGATCATGGTCACGACCGGGGCCATGGGCGCCATCGACGCCATCTGCAGCCTCTTCGCGGGCCGGGGCGAGCGGATCGCCGTCGAGTCCCCCTCCTACGCCAACATCCTCCAGCTGATGCGCGCGGCCGAGGCCCGCCTCGTGCCCGTGGCGATGGGCCCTGGGCTCAGCGGCTGGGACATGGACGTCTGGCGGCAGGTGCTGCGCGACTCGGCCCCGCGCCTCGCCTACGTCGTCGCCGACTTCCACAACCCGACCGGGGCCCTGGCCTCGGAGGACAGGCGCCGGGCGATGGTCGAGGCGGCCCGGTCCGCCGGCACCGTGCTGATCGCCGACGAGACCATGGCCGAGCTCCGGCTGGACCCGGAGCTCGACATGCCGCGCCCGGTCTGCTCCTTCGACCCGGCCGGATCGACGGTGATCACCGTCGGCTCCGCCAGCAAGGCCTTCTGGGCGGGCATGCGGATCGGCTGGGTCCGGGCGGCCCCCGACGTCATCCGCAGCCTGGTCGCGGCGCGGGCGTACGCGGACCTCGGCACCCCGGTGCTGGAGCAGCTCGCGGTGAACTGGCTGATGCGGACCGGCGGCTGGGCGGAGGCCGTCGGCATGCGCCGCGAGCAGGCCCGCGAGAACCGGGACGCCCTCGTCGCGGCGGTGCGCCGGGAACTGCCGGACTGGGAGTTCGAAGTGCCGCGCGGCGGGCTGACCCTGTGGGCCCGGGCCGGCGGCCTGTCCGGGTCCAGGCTGGCCGAGGTGGGCGAGCGGGTCGGCGTCCGCGTCCCCTCGGGCCCCCGGTTCGGCGTGGACGGGGCCTTCGAGGGCTACGTCCGGCTCCCCTTCACGGTGGGCGGGCCGGTGGCCGAGGAGGCCGCCGCCCGGCTGGCGGCGGCGGCCCGCATGGTCGCCACGGGGGCGGGCGGCAGCGGGGCGGAGCCGCCGCGCACGTTCGTGGCGTAGCCCCCCCCCGTACGGATCCCGGTGGCTGCGGCGCTCCGACGGTGTCCTGCGCCCCACCCGGGTCGTCGCCGAGCCGGGCCGGGCGTCGGGACCCCCTGGGGCGCCTGGTAGCCGCGACCCGCCGGGCCGCCTACGGCGCCTCCGCCGGGACCTCCGGCGACTGCGGGGCATCCGCCGAGGAGGGCTGGGGCCGGACCTGGAGCGCCCTGCCCGGGACCGCCGGGCCGCCGCCGCCCTGCCCGGGCGCCTGCCGCTCGGGCAGCAGCTCGCGTACCGCCTGCCGGTGGGCGGGGTGCGCGGCGTCGTCGTACGGGTCCGGCGTGGCCGGCACCTGGAGGCGGTGCACGGGCCCCGTCCCGAGCCGCGCGTACCCCCGGCCCGGCGGCAGCTGCGGGGGCGGAGTGGTGTGCGGGGGCAGCCCCAGCACGTCGGCGACCTGCTGGACGGGGGCGGGGCCGAGGACGACCCGGGCGCGGGTGTGCTGCCAGACGGCGTCGTTCAGCAGTTCGAGGTGGTCGAAGTGCTCGGCCACGACCACCGTGACGTGCGCGGCGCGCCCGTGCCGCAGCGGCACCTGGAGCGGGGCGAGGGGATCGGGCCGGCCGTCGGCGGCCGCCAGGTGCGCGAGCACGCTGGGCCGGTCCAGCAGGACCCATAGCGGGCGCCGGGAGTCCTCGGGTGCGGGGCGGCCCGCCTCGCGGGCCCGGTGCGTGGCGATCAGGCGCCGCTCTGTCTCCTGCGCCGCCCACTCGACGGTGGCCAGTGCCCCGCCGGGGCCGCACTCGACGGCGAGGACGCCGGCGCGGCCGGTCAGGCAGGCGTACTCGCCGCTGCCGCCGCCCTCGACGATCATCACGTCGCCGCCGTCCCGCAGGGCTTGGAGGGCGATCGAGCGCAGCAGGGTGGAGGTGCCGCTGCCGGGCTGGCCGACGGCCAGCAGGTGCGGTTCGCCGGAGCGGGGGCCGGTCCGCCAGATCACGGGCGGTACGTCGGACCGCTCCTCCCCTTCCAGGACCGGGAGGGTGCGCTGCACGCCGCCGGGGTCGGTGAAGCCGAGGACGATCTCGCCCGGGGAGGTCACGTACGGCTGGGCGGCGATGTCCGCGGGCAGCGGGGCGAGCACCCGCAGCTCCAGCTGGTTGCCCTCCTCGTCCCAGTCGAAGCGGTACTCCCGGCCGCGCCCGGCCTTGGCGTGCAGCAGGGCCTCGATCCGGGCGCGCGAGGCGCTCTCGCCGTCCGTGAAGTAGGCGGGGTAGCGGATCAGCAGCCGGCTGACCCGGCCCGCCGCGTCGAACTCGTAGCCGCTGAAGGCCTCCTCCCAGGCACCGCCGTGGGTGAACAGCGGGCTCGGGTCCTCCGGGGCGGAGAAGTAGGGCACGAGGGCCTCGTACAGCGAGCGGAGCCGCTCGGCCTCGGCTTCGCCGGGCCCGGACGCGGCCGGGGTGCGGTCCCGTCCGTGCCAGGCGGCGGCCGCCATGAGGGTGAGCAGGGCGGCGAGGGGGCCGTAGGGGACGATCGCGACCACGAGGACGCAGGCGGCCCCGAGGAAGAACGCCGGACCGCGCCGCTCCTTGGGGGTCGCGGCCCACGTGCGCCGCGCCGAGGAGGCCAGGACGCGCAGGCCCCGCCCGATGACGATGAGCGGATGCAGGACGTCGGTGGCGCTGTCGGCAGCCGTGCGTGCGAGGTCGCGGCCCCGGGTGAGCGACGCGGTGCCGCTGGTGAGGATGCGGGGGAGGGGGCGCCGGGCCACGGTCGTCTCCTGGAGTCGTGGTGGTGCGGGAACGGTGGCGTCAGGGCCCGGGCGCTGCGGGACGGGCCGGAGCCCGGGGGACGGGGCCGCGGGCCTGATCGCGGTGGGCCGGGGCGGCTAGAGCTTGATCCCGCCGAGCAGGCTCGCCAGGCTGGCCGTACTGGCCGTGATGCTCGGGGCGATCGCGGAGCCGGCGAGGAAGAAGCCGAAGAGCCCGCAGACGAACGCGTGCGTGAGCTTCATCCCGTCCTTCTTGAAGAACAGGAAGCAGATGATGCCGAGCAGGACGACACCTGAGATGGACAGGACCATGTGACGTTCTCCTGACGAGTCGAGGCTCCTGGTGGGTGGTAACGATCACCATCAGTTGTTCCAGGCTCACAGGAAGTATCAATGCGATAAAAGGTGCATCCGGGTGAATACTGTCTTTTTTCACTTGACCGGCCGCTTCTGGCTGGCGCCGCCGTCACCCCGCGGTGCGGGCGCGCCGTCGCCCGGCATCCTTGCCTCGGACCGGCCCCGTCATGTCCCCGCACGGGCGCTACCCTGGCGATTCACCCGTACGGACGCAGTGCCGTGCGCCGCCCTGCCCTCCCGGCCTGGGGAAACTCCTGGTGGAAGCGGCGGGGCGCGAGCGGCGCACCGGGTGGCGCGCCGACTGCGGCGTGCCGACGAGCCGGAGACCGAAAGGCGGTACGACCGATGAGCGAGCACCAGGACGCCCCCGACGAGGACGTCATCGAACTGGCCGGCAAGATCTTCGACCTCGCCCGTCAGGGTGAGGCCGCGATGCTGGCCGCCTACCTGGACGCCGGGGTCCCGGCGAACCTCACCAACGACCGCGGCGACACCCTCGTCATGCTCGCCGCCTACCACGGCCACGCCGAGGCCGTCACCGTCCTGCTGGAGCGCGGCGCCGAGGCGGACCGCGCCAACGACCGCGGCCAGACCCCCCTCGCGGGCGCCGTCTTCAAGGGGGAGGAGGCCGTCATCCGCGCGCTGCTCGCCGGCGGCGCCGACCCCCACGCCGGAACTCCCTCCGCCGTGGACACGGCCCGCATGTTCAACAAGGCCGACCTGCTGGAACTCTTCGGAGCCAAGTAGTCCGCTTCCGCCCGTGCGGCGCCCGGCCCCGACGGCCCCGCGACCTCACGGCTTGGTCACGGCGCCCTTAAATGTGGTCGCGGCGCACAAACCGCCTGGGTCATCATGGCGTCGGATTCGATTCGCGGACATGACGGACGGGCAGGGTCGGGCTGGACACGAAGGGTGTGTCCCCACCCACCCCTGCCGCACCGGCCGGCACGGACGCGAAGCACCGACGAGAGTGAGAAGGCAATGGTCTACATCGAGCGGAACCAGACGGCGGACGTCCTCACATGCTGTTACGCGGCTCTGTGAATCCCGATTCCCGGTCGCGTCCCCAGCTTGATTTGAGGCCATTCCCATGTTCGAACCAGTCATAGCGCCGAGCGGCACCCTGCTCGGGCTCCTCCAGCGGGGCCGCGGCGACGGCACGCTGCACGCCCTCGCCGCACCCAGGCCGGAGGCCCTCGCGGCCCTCAACCAGTGCGTGCTGCGCGACCCGCGCCAGGACTGGCAGGTCGAGAACCGCTCCCTGTACTACGCACGCCTCTACCTGGACCTCGACGGCCCCCTCGGCGAGATCGAGGCCCACCTCTTCGGCGCCGAGGACCTCCTCGACGAAGAGGACCACCGGACCGGCCTCGCGTTGTCCGTGCTCGGCCACCTGGCCTCGTACGGCCGGGACGACGCCCTCATGCTGCTGCGCCGCTACGCCGCCTCCGGGGCCAACTGGGCCTGGGCCCTCGACGAGCTCGCCCTGCGCGACGACGACGCGGGACTGCGGTCCCTCGCCGCGCCCGTCCTCGCCCGGTTCCCCGCCGGCGCCGAGGGCGAGGCGCTGCTGGCCGCCGCCGTGCGCGACGCCTACGAGCCCCGCCCGTGGGCCCTGTGGGAGGAGCTGCCCGCCTACGCGGGACGCCTGAGCGCCGCCCGCCGGCAGGGCTCCTTCGACCGCTGGCAGCGCCAGATGACCCCCAGCGGCCCCCGCCCGGAGTGGGGCGTCCAGGCCGTCTTCGACTGGGCCGCCGACGGACTGCGCCGGGGCACCCCGCTCCACGTGCCCGCGGCGCGCTGCCTGGCGGCCGTGGCCGCCCCCGAGGACCGCTCCGCCGTCCTCGCGGCCGCCGCCGGAGCCGGCGGTGAGGCCGCCCGGGCCACCGCCCTGCACCACCTCGTCCTGGCCGAACCGGAGAACCCGGCCGTCCTGGACCTCATCGAAGCCGCCGGGGACGAGCCCGCCGTGGCCGCGTACGAGCGGATGTGCGGCCCCGCCGCCCTCGAACGGGCCCGGCTCTGGGTCCACCGCCCCGACGCCCTGGGAGCGGCCGCCGCGGCCCTCCTGGCCGCACGCGGCGGCCCCGACGACGCCGACCTGGTCCTGGGGGCCCTGCGCGACACCGTCCGCGGCTCGGGCCCCGACTCGATCCGCCTCTTCGCGCTGGTCGACGGCGCGGGCCGGCTCTCCATCGGCTGCGCGGCGCCGGTCCTGCGCCACGTCTACCGCGAGACGGCCTCCTCGCACCTGCGCGGGCGCGCCGCCCGCGCACTGGCCGCCACCGACCCCACCTTCGCGGCGGGCTTCGCCGTCGAGTGCCTCTGGGACTGCGAGGAGACCACCCGCGAGGTGGCCGCCCGGCACGCCGAGACGGCCGACGCCCGGGTCGCCCCCCGGCTGCGCCGCCTGGCCGCGGACCCGGCGGAGGAGGAGGACGTCCAGTCGGCCGTCCGCAGCCGCATCACCCCCGAGTCGGCGGTGTGACCCCGGGCCCCCCTCCGGGGGCTCCGCCCCGCGCCCGCCGGCGTCCCGGTCGCGCGAGCGGCGCGGCCGGCGGGCGGGCAGGGCCTCAGCAGGGGACGAAGCGGACCCGCACGCCGGGACGGGCCTGGGCCGCCGCGTCCAGGGCCCGGCCCCGCGGGACCACGCCGACCACCGGATAGCCGCCCGTCACCGGGTGGTCGGCCAGGAAGACCACCGGAAGCCCGTCCGGCGGCACCTGCACCGCCCCCAGCACCATGCCCTCGCTCGGCAGCTCCCCGCCCCGTGCCCGGGCCAGCGCCGGGCCGGCCTCCGTGCGCAGGCCGATCCGGTTGGACGCCGGGGACACCTGGTACGCCGAGGACAGCAGCGCCGCCCGCGAAGCCGGCGTGAACCAGTCCGCCCGAGGGCCCGGCCGCAGCGGGAGCACCAGCTCGGCGATCGGCGGCCCCGGCGGGGCCACCGCGTCGGCGGCGGACACCGGGTCCCGGCCCGGGGCACCCACCGCGAGGACGGCCCCGGCCGACAGCGGCGGCGGCCCCAGCCCCGACAGCAGGTCCGTCGAGCGGCTCCCCAGCACCACCGGCGCGGCGAACCCTCCCCGCACCGCGACGTAGCTGCGCACCCCGAGCTCCGCCCGGCCCACGTCCAGCTCCGCCCCCGCGCGCAGCCGCACCGGCGCACCCCAGGCCGCCGGGCGCCCGCAGACGCGTACCGCGCAGGGCGCGCCCGTCACCGCGACCGTCACCGGGGCCAGGGCCCGCAGCCGGACCCCGTCGAGGGTGGTCTCCAGGGTGGCCGCCCCGGACGGGTTGCCCAGCAGCCGGTTGGCCAGGGCGTGCGCGCCGGCGTCCAGCGCCCCCGACCGGGGGACGCCCAGGTGGGCGTACCCGGCGCGGCCCAGGTCCTGGACGGTGGTCAGCGCGCCGGCCCGCTCCACCAGCAGCCCGTTCACGCGCCCGCCTCCTCGAACCGGACCCGCACCCCGGGCGCGAACAGCGCCGCCGGCTCCCGCGCGGGATCCCACAGCACCGCGTCCGTGGAGCCGATCAGCTGCCAGCCGCCGGGGGAGGAGCGCGGGTAGACCCCCGCGTACTCGCCCGCCAGGGCCAGCGAGCCCGCCGGGACCGCCGTACGGGGCGTGGCGCGCCGGGGCAGCCAGAGGTGCTCCGGAAGTCCCGTGAGGTAGCCGAAGCCGGGCGCGAACCCGCAGAAGGCGACCCGGAAGACGATCCCCCCGACCAGCTCCGCCACCTCCCGCTCCGCTACCCCCCAGGCTCCGGCCGCCGCCGCCAGGTCCGGGCCGTCGTACCGCACGGGGACGGTGACCAGCGGCCCCTCGGCCTCCGCGAGCGGCGGCACCTCCCAGCGCGCGATCCGCGCCGCCAGCGCGTCCGGGTCCGGTACGCCGTCCAGCAGCACGGTCCGGGCGGCCGGCACCACCTCCCGTACGCCGCCCAGCTCGCCCGCGTCCCGACGCCGCAGCAGCTCGGCGTGGAGCGCCGCCACCTCCCCGGCGGAGTCCACCTCGACCAGCAGCGCCTCCCGGCCCACCGCCAGCGCCCTCACGCGAAGGCCTCCACCCGCACCCCGGCCCCCTCCAGCGCCTCCCGCACGCGCCGGGCCAGCCCCGCCGCGCCGGGGGTGTCCCCGTGCAGGCACAGCGAGCGCGCCGGCACCGCCACGGGGGAGCCGTCGACGGCGCTCACCGTCCCCTCGGCGGCCATCCGCACCGCCCGCCCGACCACCGCGTCGGGCTCGTGCAGCACCGCCCCCGGCTCCCCGCGCGGCACCAGCGTGCCGGCCGGCGTGTACGCCCGGTCGGCGAAGGCCTCCGGCACCGCCTCCAGCCCGGCCTCCGCGGCGGCCGCCAGCAGCAGCGACCCGGGCAGGCCCAGAACCGGCAGCCCGGCCTCCCCGGCGGCCAGCCGGACCCCCGCGACCACCGCGGCGGCCTGGCCGGCGTCATGGACGGTGCGGTTGTACAGCGCGCCGTGCGGTTTCACGTACGACACCCGGGACCCGGCTGCCCGCGCGAACACCTCCAGCGCCCCGATCTGGTAGGCCACCTCGGCCGCCAGCTCCCCGGGCGGCACGTCCATCGACCGCCGCCCGAAGCCCGCCAGGTCCCGGTACGAGACCTGCGCACCGATCCGTACGCCCCGCCCGGCGGCCAGTTCGCAGACCCGGCGCATGATCGACGGGTCCCCGGCGTGGAAGCCGCAGGCCACGTTGGCGCTCGTGACCACCGCCAGCAGCGCCTCGTCGTCGGTCAGCGTCCAGCGTCCGAAGCCCTCGCCCAGGTCGGCGTTCAGGTCGATCCGAGGTGTGATCATGGCAACCATGCGGTGAGCGTAGAACAGCGGCCGCGCCGCGCCCCCCGCCGCCGGGGACCGATCCGGCCGAACCGTGCCGTTTGGGATGTTGTCCGTGTCACCGCCTACTCTTTCCGTCGTGACTTTCCCAGCCCCGGCGAAACCCCTTCCGTCCCCGGCGCCGGGCCCGGCCGCCGACGAGGGCCTCGCCCGGCGGCTGCGCGCCCTCGCCTGCACCGCCCCGCTGCACGACCTCGACGTCCGCAAGGCCAACCTGGCTGGCGAGTACGGGGTCTACGCGATGGCGGAGGTCGCGCTGTCCGCGATCGACCTGGTCACGCTGAACATGGACTTCGACACCGGCGCCGACCACGAGCAGATAGTGGCCCGGCTGCTGCCGCGCGTCGCCGCCCAGGCCCCCGCGAGGCCGGCCGCCGAGCACGAGCGGGTCGCCCGCTGGGTGCTGGAGAACCTGATCAACGTCGGCAGCGTGGACCGCGGCTTCCGCGCGATCTACGGCACCTTCGGGCCCGACGGGGTGTACGTCCGCCGCGACTACGACTTCAAGCTGATCGAGGAGGTGCCCGGCCACGGCGGCGCGGTGTACCTGCGCACCACCGACGAGGCGGTCAACGTCCTGGTCGGCGCCCTCGACACGGACGTCACCAGCGCGCAGATCGCCGCCGAGGTCAAGCTGGAGGTGCTGATCAGCCGGGGCCGGCTGGCGGACGCCCAGCTCGCCGCCGAGCAGGCCCGCTACCGGACCGTCCAGTACGCCGAGACCCTGCGCCGCACCCTCGACGCGACCCGGCGCAACGTCCGCGCGGTGGACTGGCTCCAGGCCGTACCCGACATGATCGCCGAGGCCCTGGACCACGTCGCCGACCGCTACCGGCACGAGAACGCGATCCTGACCAACATCCGCAGGGCCCGCGACGAGGCCGAGGACCCCGGGAACAAGCGGCGCGCCGCCGAGCTGGTCGACATCGTCAAGGACTGCATCCGCCGGCACACCCAGCTCCAGTCGCGGCTGCTCGACGCCGGCCCCCTCTTCCGCGCCGAGCAGGACCGCCAGGCCTTCGCCGCGCCCGCCGCGCGCTCCGGCATCGACCTGTACGGGCAGCTCGTCGCGCCCCTGCTGCCGCTCCCGCTGGAGGGGGCCACCCGGGTCACCGACGCCTTCTTCGCCGCCGGAACCGGGCTGCGCACCCCCGTCTCGGTGCGGGTCGCGGACCTGGTGGACATACTCCTCACCCCGCCCGTGGAACGGGAGCACCTCGGCGCCGAGATGCCCGAGCCGGACCTCATCGCCACCCCCGACGACAGCCGCTTCAGCGAGGAGCAGCTCGCCGCCGCCAACCAGCTCCTGGACCTGCCCCACGACGCGCCGCGCCGGCTCTCCGGCCTCCTCGCCGAGGCGAGGCGCGACGACCCCGACCTGCCCTACCTGGTGGCGCTGCTGGCCGTCCACGCGGCGAGCCCGGCGGTGGGCACGGCGTACCGCCAGGGCGAGGAGCGGCTGCTGTTCGCGGTGGACGACGGCACCCGGCTCGACGACCCGGAGTTCGGCGGCGCCGACCTGATCGTCGGCACCGCCCTCCTGGACGCCGCGGGCATGGCCGCCGCCCGCTCGGAGGCGTCATGACCCCGCACGCCCGGCGCACACCGGCCTCCGCGCCTCCCCGCCACCCCGGGTGCGCCGCCGTCCGCGCACGCCCCGGCGGCGGCCGGTCGACGGCCGCCGAAGCCGCCGCCCGAGCCACCACCCGCCACCGCACCGCCCGTGCCCGCACCACCCGTACCGCCGAGGAGAGCCACCCGTGAGCGACCACCGCGCCGAGCACACCGCCTGGAGCGAGGGGCAGCCCGCGTGGAGCGAGCCCGACGCGCCGTCGGCCCCCGTCGCGCCCACCCCCGCAGGGGCCCTCACGCCGGCCGACGCCGCCGACGCGGCCCGGCTCGTCGGCTTCGGACTCCAGCCCAAGCTGCTGCCCGCCCGTGACGCCGAGTACGCCGAACTGCTGCGCCGCTACCGCGAGGACCCCGCCTTCGGGCGGCTCGCCGACGCCGTCGCCACCGGCCTCGGGCTCGTCGTCTTGGAGGTGTCCCCCCGCGCCGGGATGGCCGTGGCCGCCGGCGAGGACTCCGTCTTCGCCGTACGCATGGGCGACTACGCCCGCCGCACCTCCGCCGACGGCGGCGACCGCTTCCTGCACGGCCTCGCCCACCTCGCCGTCGCCGCCCTCGCCTTCCCCCGCCCCGAGGACCTCGCCGACGACGGCTACATCGGCCGCGTCACCGTCAACGGCGTCGACGCGTTCGTCCGCCAGACCTGCCGCCGCCTGGAGGAGCGCGCCGAGGAGCTCGGCGAGAACACCGACCCCGCCTCCGGCTCCCCGCAGCTGGAGGCCGCCTGGCGGGTCTACGCCCGCCGCAGCGCGACCGGCGCCACGAAGGACGCCCGCCGCCTGGCCGGCTCCACCACCGGCATCGTCGGCAAGGCCGCGGCCTTCCTCACCGAGTCCGGGTTCCTCCAGCGCACCGGCGACGACGCCGGCGGCACCTACCGCACCACCCCCCGCTACCAGCTCCAGGTCCGCGACATGGCGGGCACCGCGGCCATGGCCGAACTCCTCGAACTCGGCGTGGTCCCCGTCAGCGACGGCTCCGCCACCCTCCTGCCGCCGCCCGAGGGCGACGACCTGGAACTCGCGGCCGACGCGGGCCTGCCCTTCCACGCCTGAGCACCCAGCCTTCCGTAAACCACGAGAGACCGCGAGAACCCGCCGCCATGTACGAGCTGTCCCGGATCCGCCTCTACTCCATCGGGCCCGCCGGCGCGCGCTACGCCGACACCGTGCTCGACCTGCGCGGAGTCGGCGAGCCGGTGCCCCATCCGGCGCCTGCCCAGGCGGAGTTCTTCGAAGAGGAGCCCACGGGCCCGCTCCGGCGCCCCGCGCCCGCCGGCGTGCTCTTCCTGGAGAACGGCGGCGGCAAGTCCGTCCTGCTCAAGCTGATCTTCTCGGTGATGCTCCCCGGCCACCGCAACACCCTCGGCGGCGCCAGCTCCGGCGTGCTGCGCAAGTTCCTGCTCGCCGACGACTGCGGGCACGTCGCCCTGGAATGGCAGCACACCCAGACCGGCGAGTGCGTCGTCGTCGGCAAGGTCAGCGAATGGCGCGGACGCCAGGTCTCCAACGACCCCCGCAAGTTCGCCGAGGCCTGGTACTCCTTCCGCCCCGGCCCGGGCCTGAGCCTGGACAGCCTCCCCGTCGCCGAGGCCACCTCCGTCCGCCCGCCCGTCGAGGGCGCCTCGGGCGCCCAGGGCCGGCGCCGCACCATGAAGGGCTTCCGCGACTCCCTCACCGAGGCCGGGAAGGCCTACCCGCACCTGGAGGTGTACTGGGAGGAGATCCACGACCGGTGGAACGAGCACCTCACCGAGCTCGGCCTCGACCCCGAACTCTTCCGCTACCAGCGCGAGATGAACGCCGACGAGGGCGAGGCCGCCGGCCTCTTCGCGGTCAAGAAGGACTCCGACTTCACCGACCTGCTGCTGCGCGCGGTCACCGACACCCGCGACACCGACGGCCTCGCCGACCTCGTGCACGGCTTCGGCAACAAGCTCGGCCGCCGCGCCGAGCTGATGGCCGAACGCGACTTCACCGCCGGCTCCGTGGACCTGCTCACCCGGATCGTGGAAGCCGCCGAGACCCGCTCCCGGCTGCGCGACGTCCACGCCGGCGCCGAACGCCGCACCCGCACCCTCGCCCGGCGGCTCTCCGCCCGGGCGTCCGAAGAACGCGGCCGCGCCGCCGACCTCGCGCAGCGGGTCACCGGCGCCGCCCACGAGGTCACCGCCGCCGAGGCCCAGCGGGCCCGCAGCGCCGCCGTCTCCGCCGAACTCGCCTACCGCCACGCCTCCCTGGCGCTGACCGTCGCCGACAAGGCCGCCGCCGCGCAGCGCCGCGAACTCCTCGAAGCGCGCACCCTGCACTCCGCCTGGCAGGCCGCCGAAACCGTGCTGCGCCACCGCGCCGCCGCCGACCGCTCCGCGCGGGTCGCCGCCGCCATCCTGGAGGCCGAACGGGACGCCGCCCCGGCGCTGGCCGCGCGCGCCACCGCCGCCGCCCAGCTGGTACGGGCCCTGCACACCGCCGCCGAGCAGGGGGAGCGGGCCGCCAACGAGGAGGAGGAGCGCTCCGCCGAACTGCAGTCCCTCGGCGAGAGCGCCCACCGCGACGCCACCTCCGCCGCCACCGCCGCCCAGCGCGCCCGCAGCGAGGCCGAGCACCTGCGCGCCCGGCTCGCCGAGGTCGAGCAGGAGACCGCGGACGCCGTCCGGGCCGGCTGGCTGGACGACACCGCGCCCGACGCCGACCCGGCCCGTGCCGCGCTCGCCGCCAGCGACGCCGAGAAGGCCGCCGTGGCGGCGTGGGAGGAGTCCCGAGAAGCCGCCAGGGCCGCCGCCGACGCCGCCCGCGAGGCGGCCTCCGCGGAGTCCCGCGCCGAGCTCACCGCGGCCCGCGCCGCCGACGCCGCCGACGCGGCCGAGGCCGCGCACGCCGCGGAGCACCGCGCCGCCGAGTCCCTGGCCGCGTCCCCGCGGCTGGCGGAGCTCCTGGGCCTCCCGTCCGTCCCCGAGACCTTCCTCCCGCACCCGCGCGCCGGCCGGGCCGCCGACTCCGCCGATGCCGCCGGGGCGGGTTCGGGGGCCGGTACGCCGGCCGGTGCGGCCGCGCCGGCCGGAGCCGGGCGCGGTTCGGCCGGGCACGGTCCGGCGGGCCACGGTCCGGCCGGGCAGGACCCGGCCCCGGCCGCCGGCGCCCCCGGCCGCGGGGGCGCCACCGCCACGGCCGACGCCGGTGCGCCCGCCCGCCCCGCGGCCGCCGGGCTCACCGCCGAGGACCTCGACCGCAACGCCGACACCCTCCGCGAACTGCTGGCCGACACCGTCGGCTCGGCCGAACGCCACCTGTTCGAGCTGCGCACCGCCGCCGCCGACGACGCCCGCATCCTCGGCGCGCTCGGCGACGGCGGCCTGCTGCCGCCCGGCCCCGACGTCCTGGCCACCGTCGAGTACCTCGGCGAGCACGGCATCCCGGCCCTGCCGGGCTGGCGCTACCTCGCCCAGTCCGTCGACCCCGCCGACCACGCCGCCGTCCTCGCGGCCCGCCCCGAACTCGTCGACGGCGTCGTCATCACCGACCCCGACACCCACGCCCGCGCCCGCGAGGTGCTCTCCGGAGCGGCCCTGCTGCCCCGCTCCACCGTCGCCGTCGGCACCGCCGCCGCCCTGCTGGCCCCGGTGCCGCCGGCCGACGGCGCTTCGGCGGTGTCCGGCATCTTCATCGTCCCGCCGAACCCGGCCATGCACGACGAGCACGCCGCCGACGAGGAGCGCCAGGCGCTGCGCGCCCGGGCCACCGCCCGCGACGGCGAGATCCGCGACCTGGCGGCCCGCCTCGCCGGGGACCGCGAGCTCGCCGCCCGCCTCGCCTCCTGGCGCACCGGCTGCCCTGCCGGCCGGCTCGCCGAGCTGGCCCGGCAGGCCGAGGTCGCCCGGGCGTTCGCGCAGGAGACCGACGCCGAGCTGGCGGAAGCCCGTACCGTACGCGCCGAGGCCGAGGAGGCCGCCGCCGACGCCGCCCGCGTCCGCGACGAGCGCCAGGACACCGCCCAGCGCGCCCGCCGGGCCGCCGACGCCCTCGCCGGCCTCGCCCACCGCCTGCGCGAACGCTCCGCCTGGCAGGCCCGGGTACGCGAACTCGCCGAAGAGGCCGCCGAGTCCGAAGCCCGCGCCGAAGCGTGCCTGGACCGCGCCCGCGCCGCCGACGAGGACCGCCGCGCCGCCCAGCGCGCCGCCGACGACGCCCGCCGCACCGCCCGCGCCCTGCGCGCCGAACGCGCCGAGATCGCCGGAGCCCCCGACCCCCTCCCGGAGGACGACGGCACCGTCAGGGCGCCGCTGCCCGACCTCCGCGAGGCCTACCGCGCCGCCTCCCAGGTCTACGAGAAGGTCGGCGTCGGCGCCGACCTGCGCGCCGAACAGGCCCGCGCCGAGAGCGACGAGAGCGCCGCCCTCGCCGAACTCGACCGGCTCACCAACAAGGTCCGCACCCGCGCCGCCCAGCTCCTCGAAGGCACCGACGGAGCCGACGGCCCCTCCCGGCAGGCCGCCGCCGCCCGCGCCGAGGCCCTCGTACAGATGCTGGAATCCCGCGCGTCCGCCGCGAGCGAGCAGCTCGGCCGGCTGCGCGGCGAAGCCGAACGCCACGCCCCCGCCGAGGGCGAGGCGCACACCGAGCTGCCCGAGGAACTGGTCCCGGCCGACGTCGAACAGGCCCAGGGCCTGCTGCGCAGCGCCACCGCCCAGCTCGCGGCGCACTCCGCCGCCGTGGAATCCGCCCGCGCCGCCCACGCCGACCTGCTGCGCGCCCACCGCGCCGCCGAGGACGGAGCCGGCGGTTTCGACGAGACCGCCGCCCTGCTGCGGGACCTGCTGCGCGACCACACCCACCCGGAGGACGAGCAGGAGCCCGCGGCTCACCCCGGCACCCTGGAGGAAGCCCGGCAGTCCGCCGCCGAGGCCCGCCGCTCCCTGCGGGCCTGCGCCGCCGACCTCTCCGCCGCCGAGTCCGCGGTGCGCGAGGCGAGCGACGTCCTGGTGCGGCACGCCAACGCCACCCGGTACGAGCAGGTGCGCACCCCCGCCCGCCAGCAGATCCGCGAACTGCCCGCCTCCGCCCTGCCCGAGCACGCCGCCGCCTGGGCCGCCGCGTTCGCCCCGCGGCTGCGCGTGCTCACCGACGAGCTCGCGCAGCTGGAGCGCAACCGCGACAGCATCGTCGACCGGCTGCGCGGCCTCGTGGAGTCCGCCCTGGCCACTCTCCGCTCCGCCCAGCGCCTGTCCCAGCTGCCCGAGGGCCTCGGCGAATGGTCGGGGCAGGAGTTCCTGCGGATCCGCTTCGAGGAGCCGGACCAGGCCACGCTCACCGAGCGGCTCGGCGAGGTCATCGACGAGGCCACCCGCGCGGCCGTGAAGAAGAACAGCGCCGCCTCCTTCGGCGAGGGCCGCCGCGACGGCATGTCCCTGCTCCTGCGGGGCGTCCAGGCCGCCCTCGAACCCAAGGGGATCTCCGTCGAGATCCTCAAGCCCGACGCCGTCCTGCGCGCCGAGCGGGTCCCCGTCGGCCAGATGGGTGACGTCTTCTCCGGCGGCCAGCTGCTCACCGCCGCCATCGCCCTCTACTGCACGATGGCCGCGCTGCGCAGCAACGACCGGGGCCGTGACAAGCACCGCCACGCGGGCACGCTCTTCCTCGACAACCCGATCGGGCGCGCCAACGCCACGTACCTGCTGGAGCTCCAGCGGGCCGTCTCGGACGCGCTCGGCGTGCAGCTGCTGTACACGACGGGCCTCTTCGACACCACGGCCCTCGCCGAGTTCCCGCTGGTCATCCGGCTGCGCAACGACGCCGACCTGCGCGCGGGGCTGAAGTACATCAGCGTCGAGGAGCACCTGCGCCCGGGCCTGCCGCAGCAGTCCCCGGAGGGCGAGACGATCCACGGCGAGATCACCGCCACCCGCATGTTCCGCCGGGCCGGCGCCTCCTGACCCGCCCGCGGCGCCGCCCGCCCGACCGCCCCCCGCACGGGCCGCCGGTCAGCGGGCGGTGCGGCGGTGGACCGGTATGCCCCCGGCCAGGGGAGGGGCCGCCAGACGGCCCTCCTGGCCGGCCGTCCGGCCCCGCCAGGGCTCGCGCGCGGCGGTGCCCGGCTCCGACAGGACACCGTGCCGCTGGTTCCACATCTGCCGGGTGATCCACACGTCCAGCACCGCCCAGGTGGCCACGACCGTCGCCGCTATCCCGATGAGCACCATCGGGAAGGCGAGCCACGACCCGGTCACCGCGAGGAAGAAGGCGATCGTGGCCTGCGTCAGCGTCACGGCCACGACCAGCACCGCCCGCACCGCCGACGCCCGCACCGGATCGGGCATGCGCCGCCGACGGGCCGGCGCCTCCACCCACAGGCCCCGTCCCGGAGCCTCGGCCGCCGTACCGTCCTCGTCGTACATCCTCATCGTCCGCTCACTTCCCGCCCCGCGGTCCGCCGTCGCCGCGCCCGCGATCGCCCCCGGCGCTCCGCTCCGCCCTACCTGTCAGACGATCGGACGCGCCCGGAGATTCCCGTATACCGGACCCGGAGCACAGAATTCCAGCCATCCGTCCGAACATCGGAACTGACAGCCCACCAAGTGTCATCTGCCACATATCGGGCGGGACTTGCCCGGAAGTGTCGGACAACTGGTGATCTTCGCCCGGAGGGCAGGCCGAAAACGTCCGGACACCTCTGCGAAGCCGCTCCGTGGCAGTAGTAGGCTCACGCCGTTTAAATGACGGAACACCGACCTCTGACAACGGGGTTGAGCTGGGGGAGGCTGGGGAGGCCATGCGCTTTCGCGGGAAGTCCATCCGCCGGAAGATCGTGGCGTTGCTCCTGGTGCCGCTCGTCTCCCTGACCGCCCTCTGGGGCTTCTCGACGGTCATCACCGGCCGGCAGGCCGTGCAGCTGCTCGACGTCGCGTATGTCATCAAGAAGGTCGGCTACCCCATGGAGGATGTCGTACGCGTCGTCCAGAAGGAACGCCGCCAGACCCTGGTCGTCCTCGGCGACCCCCGCGCGTCCGCCGCCACCGCCGAACTCACCAAGAGCCGCACCGCGACCGACACGATGGTCCGGTCCATCACCGCGAACGCCCTCGACCCCGAGGTCTCCGACGAGCTCAGCCCGCAGGCCCGCCAGCGCCTGAAGTCGATCCTCGACGCCCTGCAGGGCATCACCGCGCTGCGCCGCTCGGTCGACCAGGGCGCCGTCAACCCGGGCCAGGCCCTGGACCTCTACAGCCGGCTCGTCGACCCCTGCTACGAGTTCCTGATGAACCTCCACGCGCTGGAGAACGTCGAGATGGACAAGCAGGGGCGCGCCCTCGTCGGCATCACCCGCGCCCGCGAGACCCTCTCCCGCGAGGACGCGGTCATCGCCTCCGCCCTCGCCGCCGGCAACGTCCCCGCCGCCGACGTCCGGCACGTCTCCGACCTGGCGGCCAACCGCCGCCTGCTGTACGAGTTCAACCTCGCGATCCTGCCGTCCGAGGACCGCAAGCTCTTCGGGCAGTACTGGAACGGCGCCCAGACCAAGGCGCTGCGCGACGCGGAGGAACGGTTCATCACCGGCGGCGCCGGCAAGAACCCCCGGGTGACCGCCGCCCAGTGGGACGAGGCCGCCAACAAGGTCCTCGGCGACCTCGCCGTCATGGGCACCGCCGCCGGCGACCGCTACCAGCACCGCGTCGAGCCGGTCGCCACCGGCGTCGTCGTCCAGGCCGCCGTGGCCGGCGTCCTCGGCTTCATCGCCCTCGTCGTCTCCCTCGTGATGTCCGTGCGCATCGGCCGCGACCTGATCCGGGACCTGTCCCGGCTCCGCAAGGAGGCCCACGAGGCCTCCGGCGTGCGGCTGCCCAGCGTCATGCGCCGCCTCGCCGCCGGCGAGACGGTCGACGTGGAGACGGAGGCGCCCCGCCTGGAGTTCGAGAAGGACGAGGTCGGCCAGGTCGGCCTGGCCCTCAACAGCCTCCAGCGCGCCGCCGTCGAGGCCGCCGTCAAGCAGGCCGAGCTGCGCCGCGGAGTGTCCGAGGTGTTCGTCAACCTGGCCCGCCGCAACCAGGTGCTGCTGCACCGCCAGCTGACCCTGCTCGACACCATGGAGCGGCGCACCGAGGACACCGAGGAACTCGCCGACCTGTTCCGCCTCGACCACATGACCACCCGCATGCGCCGCCACGCCGAGGGCCTGGTGATCCTCTCCGGCGCCGCGCCCTCCCGCCAGTGGCGCAAGCCCGTCCAGCTGATGGACGTCGTACGGGCCGCCGTGGCCGAGGTCGAGGACTACGAGCGCATCGAGGTGCGGCGCCTGCCCCGCATCGGCATCGAGGGCCCCGCCGTCGCCGACGTCACCCACCTCGTCGCCGAACTCCTCGAGAACGCCACCGTGTTCTCGCCCCCGCACACCGCCGTCCAGGTCCACGGCGAACGCGTGGCCAACGGCTTCACCCTGGAGATCCACGACCGCGGCCTCGGCATGAACCCGGAGGCGCTGCTCGACGCCAACCTCCGGCTCGCCGAGACCCCCGAGTTCGAGCTCTCCGACACCGACCGCCTGGGCCTGTTCGTGGTCAGCCGCCTCGCGCGCCGCCACAACGTCAGGGTCGTCCTCCAGCCCAGCCCCTACGGAGGCACCACCGCGGTGGTCTTCCTCCCCGCGGACCTGCTCACCGACGCCCCCGACACCAACGGCACCGGCATCCGCCTCGACGCCGTGAAGGGCGTCCGGGGCCTGCGGACGGGCCCCGGCGCCAAGAGCTCCGCGCGGCCCGGACCGACCGCCCTCGACCGGGCGCAGTCGGCCCGCCCGCTGCCCGCCGGGGTGCTCAACGGCCCCGTCGAGCTGGAGGGCCCCCTCGGCCTCCTCGACCTGGACGGCCTCGACGGCCCCGACGGCCTCCACGGCGCCGCCGGGCTGGACGAGGTGGCCACCGGCATATCCGGCCTCACCGGCGTCGGCGGGCGCCCGCCCATGGCCACCCTCGACGACGAGACCCCGCCCGGCGGCATCCCGCGCAGCGCCCTGTTCGGCACCGGCTCCGCGGACCGCCCCCACGGCGGCCGCCCGCACGGCGAGCGGCACGCCGAGCGCGGCCCCTGGAAGCGCGACCGGGGCCGCGACCGCGACCGGGAGCCGCTGGCCCCCACCGGCCCGGTCCGCGTGGAACACCCCCGGCCCGAGCCGGCGCACCCCGACGCCCCCCGCACCGGTGGCGCCGTCCCGCTGCCCCGCCGGCGCCCCACGCCCACCCTGGTCGCCGAGCACGGCCGCCGCGTCGAGCCCCGCCCGGCCGCCGTGAAGGCCCCGGCCCAGCCGCGCACGGGCCCCGACGAGCCCGCGGCCGCCCCCGGCACGGGCGGCCTGCCCCGGCGGGTCCGCCAGGCGAACCTCGCACCGCAGCTCAAGAACGCCCCGGCACCCGCCGCGGCACAGCCCGCCGCGGACCCGGTGACCGACCGGGACGCGGAGGACGTACGCACGCGCATGTCCGCCCTCCAGCGCGGCTGGACGGCGGGCCGCGACCAGCACGCACAGCAGCAGTCCGAGACCGAGGCCGGCCGCACCGGCGCCGGTCCCGCGCACGAGAACGAAGGGGACGGTCGATGACCGCACCGCAGACCGGAAACGACACCAGGGGCCGCGGCTCCGGCCCGCTCAACTGGCTCCTCGACGAACTCGTCGACAAGGTCGGCAGCATCCGCAAGGCGGTGGTCCTCTCCGGCGACGGCCTGCCGACGGGCAGCTCCAAGGACCTGACCCGGGAGGACAGCGAGCACCTGGCCGCCGTGGCCTCCGGCTTCCACAGCCTCGCCAAGGGCGTCGGCCGCCACTTCGAATCCGGGCGGGTCCGCCAGACGGTGGTCGAACTGGACGAGGCCTTCCTCTTCGTCATGGCCGCGGGCGACGGCAGCTGCCTGGCCGTGCTCTCCGACTCCGACTCCGACGTCGGCCAGGTGGCGTACGAGATGACGCTCATGGTCAAGCGCGTAGGCGACCACCTGGCGACCGCCCCGCGCTCCGGGCTGCCAGCCGGAGGGTGAGTCGGACGGCATGAGCGATCCAGGCCAGGACCACCCCCCGACCGCCCCTCTGACGCCCGAGCCCGGCCACTGGTTCGACGACGACGCGGGTCCCGTCGTACGCCCCTACGCCATGACCCGCGGCCGGACCAGCCACGCCGCCCAGCACCGCCTCGACCTGATCGCGCTCGTCGTCGCGGAAGCGGCGGCCGACGATCCGGTCTGGGACATGACCCTCTCCCCGGAACACGCCCACATCCTCGGGCTGTGCCGGGAACGCCCCCAGTCGGTCGCGGAACTCGCCGCGGACCTCGACCTCGCCATCGGCGTCGTCCGGGTCCTGATCGGCGACCTCGTCGACGAGGAACTGGTCCACGTGACCAGGCCGGTCCCGCCGGCCGAACTGCCCGATGAATCCATTCTGCGTGAGGTGATCGATGGCCTTCGGGCGCTCTAGCCGCACCGGCGCGATGCATGCCGTCTCGCCGGTCGAGCCGCTGACCCTGAAGATCCTGGTCGCGGGCGGTTTCGGGGTGGGCAAGACCACCCTGGTCAGCGCGGTCAGCGAGATCCGGCCGCTGCGGACGGAGGAGCGGCTGTCCGAACCGGGCGCCGCCGTGGACGACACCGGGGGAGTGGAGCAGAAGAGCACCACGACCGTGGCCATGGACTTCGGCCGCATCACCCTCCGCGAGGACCTGGTGCTGTACCTCTTCGGCACGCCCGGACAGGACCGCTTCTGGTTCCTGTGGGACGAGCTGGCCCAGGGCTCCCTCGGCGCCGTCGTGCTGGCCGACACGCGCCGGCTCGCCGACTGCTTCGCCGCGATCGACTACTTCGAGCGGCGCGGCATCCCCTTCGTCGTCGCGGTCAACTGCTTCGACGGGGCCGAGCGCCATCCGGTGGTGACCGTACGCGAGGCGCTCGACCTCGATCACGAGGTGCCGGTGCTGCTGTGCGACGCGCGCGACCGGGAGTCCGTCAAGGACGTCCTGGTGGGAGTCGTGGAGCACGCCATGTCGCTCGCGCGGGCCCGCCGCAGGAGCATGAGCGCCTCGTCCTGAGGCAAGGGCCCCGCACAGGGAGGCGGCCCGTACCCCCGCCGACTGGGGTACGGGCCGCAGCTCTCATGGGGGGTCACGGAGCCCCGGTCGCCGCGGGACTGTGGAGAGAGTGTGAACCCGCCGCCCGGGGCCGTCAAGCACTCTGACGGCAGCACTTCTCCGCACGCCCTCACCGCACGGCCACGACCGCCGATCCGTGTCCGAACAGCCCCTGGTTCGCGGTGATCCCGGCCCGCGCCCCCGGCACCTGGCGCGCCCCCGCCGTGCCCCGCAGCTGCCACGTCAGCTCGCACACCTGGGCGATGGCCTGGGCCGGTACCGCCTCCCCGAAGGAGGCCAGCCCCCCGCTCGCGTTGACCGGCACCCGCCCGCCGAGCGCCGTCGCCCCCTCCCGGACCAGCTTGGCCCCCTCGCCCTCCCCGCACAGCCCGAGGTCCTCGTACCACTCCAGCTCCAGCGCGGTGGACAGGTCGTACACCTCGGCCAGCGACAGGTCCCCGGGCCCCAGCCCCGCCTCCTCGTACGCGGCGCGCGCGATCGAGGCCCGGAAGGAGCCGGCCGCGGGCTCCACGGCCACCGCCGAGTCGGTGGCGATGTCCGGCAGGTCCAGCACGGTACGCGGATACGTGGGCGTCACCGTCGACACCGCCCGGATCCGCACCGGGTCCGCCACCCCGCGCGCCCGCGCGAAGTCCATGCTGCTCAGCACCAGCGCCGCGCCCCCGTCGGAGGTGGCGCAGATGTCCAGCAGCCGCAGCGGATCGGCCACCACCGCGGAGGCCGCGACCTCCCCGGCGGTGACCGCCTTGCGGTAGCGGGCGTTCGGGTTGTGCGCCCCGGCCGCCGAGTTCTTCACCTTGACCAGCGCGAAGTCCTCGGCCGTGTCCCCGTGGAGCGCCATCCGGCGGCGGGCGTACAGCGCGAAGTAGGCGGGGTTGGTGGCCCCCAGGACGCGGAACCTCAGCCAGTCGGGATCGTCCGGCCGCTCACCGCCGGCCGGGGCGAAGAACCCCTTCGGCGCGGCGTCGGCGCCCACCACCAGCACCACGTCCGCCAGCCCGGCGAGGATCTGCGCCCGGGCCGTCCCGATGGCCTGGGCCCCGGAGGCGCAGGCCGCGTACACGCTCGTCACCCGGGCGCCCTGCCAGCCGAGCGCCCGCGCGAAGGTGGCCCCCGCGACGTAGCCCGGGTAGCCGCCCCGCACGGTGTCGGCGCCGACCACGGACGGCACGTCGCCCCACTCCAGCCCGGCGTCGGCGAGCGCCGCCCGGGCGGCGGCCCGCCCGTACTCCACGAAGCTGCGGCCCCACTTGCCCCACGGGTGCATGCCGGCCCCCAGCACGGCCACGTCCTCGCTCACCGGGCCCCTTCCACCGGCTTGAACTGCCAGGTCAGCCAGGTGGTTGCCGCGTCCTCGCCGAGCACCCCGGCGACCGCCTCCACCTCCATGCCGACCGCCAGGTCGGCCGGCGTCACCCCCGGCGCGGCCTGCCCGAGCACGACCATCCGCTCGGCCTCCAGCTCCACCGCGACCAGGGTGTACGGCTCCCAGCGCACGTCCGGATCGGACACGTACGGGGCGGGCGGGCGGTAGCGGCCGTCCGTGTACGACCAGACGCGGCCGCGCGGGGACAGCGGGACCTCGGCGAGCTCGCCGCCGCCGGGACAGTGCGGATTGCGGCAGTACGCGTCCTCGCGCGGGAAGAACACCGACGTGCAGGCCGAACACCGGGTGCCGAGCAGGCGGAAGCCGCCCTCGGCATCCGGCCCGGTGAACCACCCGCTCACCACGGGCGTGCGTGTGCGTTCCAAAACCCCTCCCGGACAGGCGTATCTGACGAAGCGTCAGAAGTCTGCCACGGGCCGCCCCACCGCGACAGACTCCCCGCACCCGCGACGACGCTCCGGGGTCCCGCACACCGCGCGTCCGCCCCGAGGCCGCAAGGCCCCGGAAGCCCTCCGGACCGCCGCAACCCCCGCCGTCCTCAGGCCCCTTGGCATACCATCGCCGCATGCCGGCACTGCTGAGGGACTCGCACTGCTCCACCTGCGGAGCTCCGTTCGACACCGCCGCGTGGCCGCGTACCTGCGCCGCCTGCGCAGCCGTCACCTACCGCAACCCGCTCCCCGTGGCCGTGGCCCTGCTCCCGGTCGAGGACGCCGCCGGCACCGGCCTGGTCGTCATCACCCGCACCATCGAGCCGGCGCGGGGCGGCATCGCCCTGCCCGGCGGGTTCATGGACTTCGGTGAGGACTGGCGCACGGCGGTGGTCCGCGAACTCCGCGAGGAGACCGGCATCGAGGCCCCGGCCTCCGACGTGGCCCTGGCCGACGTCCTCAGCTCCGCGGCCGGCCACCTCCTGGTCTTCGGCCTCCTCCCGCCCCGCCGGGCCGCAACGCTCCCGCCCTCGGCCGCCACCGACGAGACGACGGGCTGGCACGTCCTCCACGCCCCGGCGGAACTGGCCTTCCCCCTCCACACGCGCGCGGCGGCCTCCTGGTTCGCGGGCCGCTACGACGCGCCCGGCGGCGGCACGCCCGGTCTCGCCGGCGGGTGACGCGCGGGGACCGCGGCGCGGGGACCCCGCGGCGCGGGGACCCCGCGGCGCGGCCCCGGGAACTACACCGGCAGGTCCATCACCAGCGAAGCCAGCCCCACCACCCCCACCGCCGTCCCGGCGACCACCGCACCCCGCGCCCACAGCACCCCCGCCGGCACGGGCCGCGCCCGGTCCCGCAGCAACGCCCCGACCGCCATCGGCAGCACCGTGCCCGCCACGCACCCGGCCCACACCACGCCGAAGCCCGGCACGCCGGCACCCTGCGTCCCCAGCCACCACCGCACCACCACGGCCGCCGGCGCCGACGCCGGGACCGCCAGCACCGCCACCGCGACCGGCCGCGGCCACGCGCTCACCCGGGCGGTCCAGCGGCCCAGTGCCGCGAGCGGCTTGACCAGCAGCAACCCGTGCAGGAACCCCGCCGCGGCCAGCGAGACCGCGGCCACGCCCAACTCCCCGGGACCCCCCGCCGGAACCGCCCCGGTCACCAGCAGCAGGGCCCACACCGTGACCGGCTGCCACGTGCCCACCACCTCGGAACCCGGCACCCGGTCCCACCGCCGCGCGGTGGCCGGCACCCGCCGGCCCAGTGCCGACCGGTCCGGCCCGTACGCCCGCGCCGGGCTCGCTAAGACCATCACAAACTCCCTGCTCCCACCGACCGCCGACGGCACACCCGCCGCCCACCGCAGCCTCCTCCTCCCCCCTACACCGGGCCTACACCCCTGATCCCCGCACCTCCACCCCGCTCACCACACCCCCGTCCTCGTCCTCCACCACCACCGCGTCCCCGGCCCACCGCACCGCGTACCGCTCCACCTCGCCCGCCTCGAAGCCCGGCCCCGGATCCCGGATCACCACCCCGCCGCCCGTCCGGCCCCGCGCCGGGGCCCACGCCTCCAGCCCCACCGACCCGTCCGCCCGCCGCACCGCCAGCACCGAGCCCGCCCGCGCCAGCACCGGCATCCGCCCCGGCGGCGCCTCGAACAGGACCTGCCCGGGCCCCTCGTACGCCGTCCCCGTCGCCGTGTCGTACCAGCGGCCCCGCGGCAGCCGCACCGCCCGCCGGTCCGCCCCGCACTCCAGCACCGGCGCCACCAGCAGCGCGTCCCCCAGCAGGAACGCGTCCTCGCAGTCCCGCAGCCGCCGGTCCTCCGGCGACCCCCACCACACCGGCCGCACGTACGGCGCCCCCGTCCGCCGCGCCAGGTGGGCCAGCGTCACGAAGTACGGCCGCAGCCGCTCCCGCTCCGCCAGCACCGCCCCCGCCCGCTCAGCCACCTCCGGCCCGAACTCCCAGGGCTCCCGCCGCCCCGCCCAGATCGCCGAATGCGTGCGGAACAGCGGCAGGTACGCCCCCAGCTGCAACCACCGCAGGTACAGCTCCGGCGACGGCGACCCCCCGAAACCCCCGACGTCCGGACCCGAGTACGGCACCCCGCACAGCCCCAGCCCCAGCACCAGGGCCAGCGACGCCCGCAGCCCCTCCCAGCTGCTCTCCACGTCACCGGACCACGTCCCCCCGTACCGCTGCATCCCCGCCCACCCCGACCGGGAGAACAGGAACGGCCGCTCGGCCGGCCGCAACCGCACCAGGCCCTCCCAGCCGGCGCGCGCCATCATCAGCCCGTACACGTTGTGCCCCGCCCGATGGTCGCCGCCGGCCCCCTCCAGCGCGTGCCGCGCCGAGCGGGGGAGCGTCGCCTCCCCCCACGGCGCGAAGGACACCGGCTCGTTCATGTCGTGCCAGAAGCCCGCGAAGCCCTGCGCCAGCCGCTCCTCGTACAGGCCGCCCCACCACTCCCGCGCCGCCGGATCCGTGAAGTCGGGGTACGCGCACTCACCCGGCCAGACCTCGCCGCGCACCTCCCGCCCCCGCGCGTCCCGTACGAACGCCCCGCGCGGCCCCACCGCCAGACCCGAGGCGTGCACCGGGTCGCCCGCCTTCACCGCCGGGTCCACGATCGACACCAGCCGGACCCCCCGCTCGCCCACCTCCCGCGCCAGCCCCGGCAGATCGGGGAAGGCCCGCCGGTCCACCGTGAACACCCGGTGCCCGTCGTAGTGGTCGATGTCCAGGTGTACGGCCGACAGCGCCAGTCCGCGCTCCGCGTACCCGGCCACCACCCGCCGCACCTCGGCCGCACTGCCGAAGCCCCACCGCGCGTGCTGGTACCCCAGCGCCCACTCCGGCGGGACCGCGGCCGCCCCCGTCAGCCCCGCCCACCCCTGGAGCACCCGCGCCGGCGTCCCCACCAGCACCCAGCACCTCGGCGGGCCGCCCTCCAGCCGCAGCTCGCTCGTCCCCTTCCGGTCCGCCCCCGAACCTGCCCCCTCCTCGCCCTCGCGCAGGAGGACCCGCCCCTCCCAGGGGTTGTCGTAGAAGGCCAGGTGCGTCCCCGCGTCCGCCACCACCACCTGCACCGGCATGGTGATGTACAGCGGGTCGGTGTCCGGCCCGAAGCCGCCCTTGGGGTCCGTGTTCCACAGCCGGTACTCCCCGTCCCGCAGCCGGGGCCCCCGGGCGCGCCCGCCCAGCCCGAAGAACCGCGCGTCCGCGGGCACCTCCGCACGCTGGAGCCACCGCGACCCGCCCTCCGCCGGCCCCACCCAGGCGACCCCCGCGCCGTCCCCCTGCCGGTCCGCCCGGCCGTCCCCGGCGCCGTCCGCCCGGCCGTCTCCCCGCCGGCCCCCCAGCCCGTCCCCGGTGGCATTCCCCGGGCCGCCCGCCCGGTCGTCCCCCGTGCCGTCCCGCCGCCGGTCCCTCCGGCCGTTCCCGCCGCTGTCCCCCCGCCCGTCCACCGGGTCCCACCACCGCGGTGGGAGCTCGCGCCGCAGCACCGCCCCGCCCGGGGTCCGCACCTCCACCGCCCCGTGCCGGGACACCGCCACCGTCACCCGCTCCGAGACCACCCGCCAGCCACCCCCGGTGTCCGGCTCCAGCACCGCCCGGGGATCGGGCTCGGGCCCCCCGCCCACCACCGCGTACGACGGCTCCGGGCGGGCCCCGTCCCAGCCCCAGAACACCGCACCGCCCACGGTCACCCGTACCAGCAGCTCACTGCGCGCGAACCGCAGCACGCCCCCGCCCGGCCGGGCCTCCGTACCCGCCAGCAGCCCCGGCACCCGCGCGCGCTCCGGGCCCCGCCGCGGGAGCCCCTCCGCGTCCGCACGCCGGTGGCGCCACGCCGAGCGCCAGGCCCGCCGCCCGCGCGCCGTACCGATCTCCATCACCGCACGCACCAGATCACGACCGTCCATGCCGGTCACCCTGCCACCGGCCCCCGGCCGCGCGGGCGGCGTTCAGCTTCCGTTCACCCGGAAAACGATCAGCCCGCCCGGACCGGGACGGCTCTGGTGCGGATGTCGATCACATGGCATGGTCCCTGTGGGCCGCCGCACGCACACCGACGCCGCGGTGGCACCCTACGCACACGAAGCGCGAGCCGCAGACTTGACCGGGAGCCGACCCATGACTTCAGCCACCCAGCCGGAACCGCTCTGGTCCCCGAGCCCCGACCGGATCGCCGCGGCCCGCGTCACCGCCTTCCAGGCCTGGGCGGCCGAACGGTTCGGCGCCCCGGCCGAAGGCGGCTACCCGGCCCTGCAGCAGTGGTCCGTCGACGCGCTCGACACCTTCTGGCAGGCCGTCGCCGAATGGTTCGAGGTCCGCTTCAGCACCCCCTACCAGGAGGTCCTGGCCGACCGCTCCATGCCGGGCGCCCACTGGTTCACCGGCTCCACCGTCAACTACGCCGAGCACGCCCTGCGCGCCGCCGAGGACCCCGCCCGCGGCGGCGACCCGGCCCTGCTCCACGTCGACGAGACCCACGAACCCACCCCCGTCACCTGGGCCGAACTCCGCCGCCAGGTCGGCTCGCTCGCCGCCGAGCTGCGCGCCCTCGGCGTACGCCCCGGCGACCGCGTCGCCGGCTACCTCCCCAACATCCCCGAAGCGGTCGTCGCCCTCCTCGCCACCGCCGCCGTCGGCGCGGTCTGGACCTCCTGCGCCCCCGACTTCGGCGCCCGCAGCGTCCTCGACCGCTTCCAGCAGGTCGAGCCCGTCGTCCTCTTCACCATCGACGGCTACCGCTACGGCGGCAAGGAACACGACCGCCGCGAAACCGTCGCCGAGCTGCGCGCCGAGCTCCCCTCGCTGCGCGCGGTCGTCCACATCCCGCTCCTCGGCACCCCCGCCCCCGAGGGCACCCGCACCTGGACCGAGCTGACCTCCGGCTCCGCCGAGCCGGCCTTCGAGCCGGTGCCCTTCGACCACCCGCTGTGGATCCTGTACTCCTCCGGCACCACCGGCGCCCCCAAGGCGATCGTCCAGTCCCAGGGCGGGATCCTCCTCGAACACCTCAAGCAGCTCGGTCTGCACTGCGACCTCGGCCCCGAGGACCGCTTCTTCTGGTACACCTCCACCGGCTGGATGATGTGGAACTTCCTCGTCTCCGGCCTGCTCACCGGCACGACCGTCGTCCTCTACGACGGCAGCCCCGGCTTCCCCGACACGGGCGCCCAGTGGCGGATCGCCGAGCGCACCGGAGCCACCCTCTACGGCACCTCCGCCGCCTACGTCATGGCCTGCCGCAAGGCCGAGGTCCACCCCGCGCGCGACTTCGACCTCTCGGCCGTCAAGTGCGTCGCCACCACCGGCTCCCCGCTGCCCCCCGACGGCTTCCGCTGGCTCCACGACGAGGTCGCCGAAGACCTCTGGATCGCCTCCGTCAGCGGCGGCACCGACGTGTGCAGCTGCTTCGCCGGAGCCGTCCCCACCCTCCCCGTCCACATCGGCGAGCTCCAGGCCGCCTGCCTCGGTACGGACCTCCAGGCGTGGGACCCGGCCGGCAAGCCCCTCACCGGCGAGGTCGGCGAACTCGTCGTCGCGGCCCCCATGCCCTCCATGCCGATCCACTTCTGGAACGACGCCGACGGCAGCCGCTACCGCGACAGCTACTTCGAGATGTTCCCCGGCGTCTGGCGCCACGGGGACTGGATCACGATCACCGACCACGGCTCCGTCGTCATCCACGGCCGCTCCGACTCCACCCTCAACCGGCAGGGCGTCCGGATGGGCTCCGCCGACATCTACGAGGTCGTCGAACGTCTCCCGGAGATCAAGGAATCCCTGGTCATCGGGCTGGAGGAGCCGAACGGCGGCTACTGGATGCCGCTCTTCGTCCACCTCGCCCCCGGCGCCGCCCTCGACGAGCCCCTGCGCAAGAAGATCGCCGCCACCATCCGGGAGCAGCTCTCCCCGCGCCACGTCCCCGACGAGATCATCGAGGTCCCGGCCGTCCCCCACACCCTGACCGGCAAGCGCATCGAGGTACCCGTCAAGCGGCTCCTCCAGGGCACGCCGATGGCGAAGGCCGTGAATCCCGGCTCGGTCGACCACCCCGAGCTGCTCGCCTTCTACGAGGAGCTGGCGCGCACCCGGAGGTGACTGTCAGTGGCGCCGATTACCGTGAGTGAGCAAGCCATCGCTCCACTCAGGGGGAACCATGAACGCCACGCCCGACACACCACGCACGACCCAAGGCACCGCATCTCCCACGGCACCCGGCCCGGCACGCCCGGCCCACCGCCGTGACCTGCGCCGCGAGGTCCCCAGCACCGTCGGCCTCCTCACCGACCCCGGGGACTTCGCGGCCATGCGGGACTACCCCAGCTTCGGCTTCGACCACCACGACGACTACACCGACTACCTCCGGCACGTCGACGCCCTGCTCCGCTCCCTCGCGGCCCAGGGCATCCACACCACCGTCGCCCTCTTCGACCCCGAGGAGTACGCGCACTACTGCGCCGAACACGGCCTCGACCCCGACAGCGCCCACACCCGTACGCGCTTCACCGCCGAGCTCGCCGCCGGCCCGACCCTGCCCTACGCCGGCCAGCCCGTCGAGGAACTCGTCCCGCTCCTCGTCGACGAAGCCGTCCGCCAGTCCACCTGGGAGTACGCCACCGAGCTGCTCACCGGCGCCGGAGCCTGCGCGGACTGCGGCGAGGACATCGGCCGGGCCTCCTTCGAGCGGGCCGCCGACATGCTCGAACGCCTCGTCACCGGCGCCGGACCGGGCCACCACCACCTGGTGTGCAGCGTCCCCGCCGAGCAGGAACAGCTCATCGCCGTCCTGCACGCCGAGGCGGCCGCCGGGCCCGGAAGCCGGCCCGGCATCGACGGCCGCGAAGGCCTCGACTTCGTGACCGTCCTGGCCGCCGGCCTCGCCCTCGGCGGCGCCGGGGGGCTGGTCCTGCGCAGCACCACCGAGGGCTTCCGCGACCGGGTCCACGGCTGGCGCCTGGACCGCGGCCGCCTGGTCGCCCTCACCGCGGCGGCCGTCTTCGACGCCTACTGCACGGACGCCGACACCGGCGACCCCGTACCCCCCGAGCCCGGGGTCGAATACTGCCCCGGCTACGAGGTGGACGTCCCGGGCCCGCACCGCGAGTAGCCCTTCCCGGCCAGCACCGGGAAACGCCCGAGGGGCCCCCGCCCACGGCGAGAGCCCCTCGGACCGACCACGCGAACCGCCGGCTACTCGCCGGACAGCACCGCCTGCGCGGCCAGCCGCGCCTCCTCCGCAGTGTCCGACGCGCGCGCGGCGGCGGCCGCACGCTCGCACTGCGCGAGGGTGTACTTGGCGAGCGTCGCCCGCACGTACGGGATCGAGGCGGCCCCCATCGACAGGGAGGTGACACCCAGACCCGTCAGCACACACGCCAGCAGCGGGTCCGACGCGGCCTCGCCGCAGACACCGCAGCTCTTGCCCTCCGCCTTGGCGGCCTCGGCCGACATCGCGATCAGGTCGAGCAGCGCCGGCTGCCACGGGTCCTGGAGGCGCGACACCGCCCCCACCTGCCGGTCGGCGGCGAAGGCGTACTGCGCCAGGTCGTTCGTACCCAGCGACAGGAACTCCACCTCCTGCAGGATCGAGCGCGCCCGCAGCGCAGCGGAGGGGATCTCCACCATCGCCCCGAACTTCGCCACCAGACCGGCCTCGCGGCAGGCGTCCGCGAACGCCCTGGCGTCCGTACGGTCGGCCACCATCGGAGCCATGACCTCGAGGTAGACCGGCAGGCCCTCGGCGGCCTTGGCCAGCGCGGTCAGCTGCGTGCGCAGCACCTCCGGGTGGTCCAGCAGCGTCCGCAGGCCGCGCACGCCCAGCGCCGGGTTCGGCTCGTCCGCCGGGGTCAGGAAGTCCAGCGGCTTGTCGGCACCGGCATCCAGCACCCGCACCACGACACGTCCCTCGGGGAACGCCTCCAGCACCTTGCGGTACGACTCGATCTGCTTGTCCTCGGACGGCGCCTTCCTGCTGTCGTCCAGGAACAGGAACTCGGTGCGGAACAGACCCACGCCCTCGGCCCCGGCCTCGACCGCAGCCGGCACGTCCGCAGGCCCGCCGATGTTCGCCAGCAGCGGCACCTTGTGCCCGTCCGAGGTGGCGCCCGGACCGGAGGAGGCGGCCAGCGCCGCCCTCCGCTCGGCCGCCGAGGCCTCCAGCTCGGCCCGCTTCCCGTCCGTCGGCTCCACGAAAAGGTCACCGGTGCTGCCGTCGACGGCGATGACCGTGCCCTCGGCGATCTCGCAGGCCCCCGGCAGCGCCACGATCGCCGGCACGCCCAGCGCACGGGCGAGGATCGCGCTGTGGCTGGTCGGCCCGCCCTCCTCGGTCACGAACCCGAGCACGAGCGCGGGGTCCAGCAGAGCCGTGTCGGCGGGCGCCAGGTCCCGCGCGATCAGCACGTACGGCTCGTCGCTGTCCGGCACACCCGGCATCGGCACGCCCAGCAGCCGCGCCACGATCCGGTTCCGTACGTCGTCCAGGTCGGCCACCCGCCCGGCCATGTACTCACCGGCCCCCGCGAGCAGGTCGCGGTAGGAGGCGAACGCGTCGTAGACACCGCGCTCGGCGGTGCTGCCGACGGCGATCCGCCGGTCCACGTCCGCCATCAGCTCGGGGTCCGTGGCGATCATCGCCTGGGCCTCGAGCACGTGCTGTGCCTCGCCGCCGGCCAGCTGGCCGCGCGCGATCAGGTCGGCCGACACCGCCTCCACGGCCTGACGGGCGCGCCCCTGTTCGCGCACCGCCTCCTCCGCCGTGATCTGCTTCGCCGGCGGCTCGAGCACAGCCGTACCCATGTGCCGAACCTCGCCGATCGCCACACCGTGGCTCACGCCGACGCCTCGCAGCGTTGTCTCCATTACACCCGTCTCCGATTGAGCGGCGGCCCAGCCGCCGCGATGGATATCCGACTCCGGTCCGCCCGCGCGACGGGCGGACGCGTCACCGCCAGCTGAAGAGCTGGTCGCCGGCCTTGACGTCGTCGTCCTCCATGACGCCGCCGAGGGAGTCGGCCGTCGCCTCGAGCGCCACGACGGGGCAGATCGGGGACTTGCCGGCGGCCTCGACCGCGGCGGGGTTCCAGCGGATCACGGCCTGGCCGCGGGTGACGGTGTCGCCCTTGTTGACGAGCAGCTCGAAGCCCTCGCCGTTGAGCTGCACGGTGTCGATGCCCAGGTGCGTGAGGACGCCGTGGCCCTCGCCGTCGACGACCACGTACGCGTGCGGGTGCAGGGAGACGACCACACCGTCGACGGGGGACACCGCCTCCGAGGCCTCGCGCACGGGGTCGATGGCGGTGCCCGGTCCCACCATCGCGCCGGAGAAGACCGGATCGGGCACAGCCGCGAGTCCGATGGCGCGCCCGGCAAGTGGGGACGTCACGATGGTCATGGGGGCCTCCCAGGGGGTGGGGCTTCTTGGTGGCGCCGTCACTCCATGTGGCGAACGGCGTACTGGTCAGAAGGATATGTCACGGGTTGTACGGGTTCGCCCGATGTCGATCCCGATCCGGGCTGGCCCTTCGGCACGGAGACTAGTGGACTAGACCGGTGGACTAGACCATACGCGTGATTCGATTTGCCTGCGCCCCAGGGGAGGGGTACTGTCGTGAGTCCCGCCAGGACGTGGCGCGTGAACACCTCGCGAACAGTCCGGGGCCGGGACTCCTCCTCAACCAGTGATGATCTCGAACTCCGCTTGATCTCTTTCCGCATGCCCTCGGGGCGAAACGGCAAGTGGTCGGAGAGACGGAAAACCGCTGATAGAGTCGGAACCGCCGGAAAGGGAAAGCGCGAAAGCGCAGGACCTGGAAAGCGCCGAGGAAATCGGACACGAAAGAGTCTGATAGAGTCGGAAACGCAAGAACAACACAGAACGAAAGCCCGGAGGAAAGCCCGAGAGGGTGAGTACAAAGGAAGCGTCCGTTCCTTGAGAACTCAACAGCGTGCCAAAAATCAACGC